>NZ_NALB01000003.1:0-597500 GCF_008680535.1 Blautia sp. LMAG:36
ACAGATGAAGATGGATATGAAGAATCTGGAAACTCAGATCAGACAGAAACAGCCGGAACTGGATGGTAAAATTGCAAAATTGCAGGCAAAAATAGAAAGAAATCTGGAATACCGGAAACGAGCATATGAACAGTTTATGGATGAAGTACTTTCCAAAGAGGAATATCTGGAATTAAAACAGATGTATGAAACAGAGAATCAGAAATATCAAAAAGAATTATCAGAACTGAACCATGAAGAGCAAAGGCAGCGGGCGGCGGTCAATGAAACAAAGATATGGTTGGAGCACTTTAATCGCAGAAGAATAACGGTAAAGCAGCTTACCAGAGAAGCGCTTGTGGAGTTAGTTGATAAAATTTATGTATATCCAGAGCAGAAAATAGATATATATTTTAAGTTTGCTTCAGTAGAGAGTTCACCAGATAGAATACTTGAGAAAGATGGGGTGATATGATGTATCAGATGGGTGTATATTGTCGTCTGTCGAAGGATGATGGAGAGAATAAAGTTAGTGAGAGTATTGAAAATCAGATGAAACTGATTCGTGAGTATGTGACTAAATCAGAGGATCTGGAAATCGCAGATATTTATATTGATGACGGTTATTCGGGGCTTTATTTTGCGAATAGACCGGAATTTCAGCGGATGATGGAGGATATCTACAAAGGGAAAATTCAAGGCGTTATTACGAAAGATATTTCCCGGCTTGGGCGTGAACATATTGAAACCAGTAACTATATTGAGCGTGTTTTTCCATCTTTGGGTGTGCGTTATATTGCAATTTTGGATGGCGTGGATTCTGTTCATCACAGTAATGAAGAATTGGCACAGTTTAAGACGTTGTTTAATGATATGTATAGTCGTGATATATCTAAGAAAATCAGAGGTGCATTGACCGCCCAGAAGAAACGGGGACAGTTTATGTCTGGGTTTGCCCCATATGGATATGTAAAAGATCCGGCAGATAAGCATCATTTTCTTGTAGATGAAGAAGCAGCTAAAGTGGTACGGAGAATCTTTTATATGAGTTTGGAAGGATATTCCAGGGATGGTATTGCAAAGAAACTGAATCAGGAAGGAATTCTGACACCGTCAGAGTATAAGAGAAAGGTGCAGGGATTGAAATATGCCAATGCATTAGAAAAAGCGGGTGCAAAGGGCTGGGCATATCCTACGATCAATGTAATTTTGCGAAACAGAGTTTATACAGGGGCTATGGTACAGCATAAATCAGAAAAGATATCCTATAAAGTGGAAAAGTATCAATATATTCCAGAGGAACAGCAGTATATTGTGGAAGGAATGCACGAAGCAATTATTAGCAAAGATACTTTTGAGCAGGTACAGGAACTTATGAAGAAAAGAACACGGACACCGGGATTTAATAGCGAAGTGAGAAAGGTAAATCCATACGCAGGAATTATTGTTTGTGGAGATTGCGGATATAATTTCCAGAGGGTTACTTGTCGGGACGGTTATGAGTGCGGTACCTATCACAAAAAAGGAAACACAGTTTGTTATTCTCATTTCATTAAAAAAGAAGTATTGGATTCTATTGTAAAAAATGAAATCCAAAGACAAGCGGAACTGGCACTGAAAGAAAGTGATAAGGATGAAATATTAAAAGTAGCAGATAGGAAGAAGGAGGTGCAGAGACGATGTGCAGAAGCAGACCAGCAGATTGAACGGTTACAAAAAGAACTTGCGGCTGTCCAAAAGTATAAAAAGAAAACTTACGAAAATTATGTAGATGGTGTTCTGGATAAAGAAGAATATCTCTCCTATAAGGCAGAATATGAAAAGCAGGATAAAGATATCAGGGCGAAGATTCAGTTGGCAGAACAAGAGAAAGACAGCTTTGGAGAGGCAGAAGAATCTTATGAAAACTGGATAGAGAAATTTATCAAGTATGGAACATTATCCGAAGTGACAAGAGAAATTGTGACAGAATTGATTGAAAAAATTGTTGTGAATGGAGATAAGAGCATTGATATTGTATTTAAGTATCAGTCGCCTTATCCGGTAGAAAAACAGGCAGTGTAAAGACTGCAAATTTTTTTACAGTAATTTTCCCCTAGTTATAATGAACACACAGAGGGGATTCTCTTCTGGAAAACTATATTGATACAGTTGCGGCCATGGGGCGGACTGTGATCGTTACAGGAACCGGAAATAACGGCAGCCAGCCCTGGCATGCAGGAGGAATCCTGCAGCAGGGGAAAACAGAAGAAATCCAGTTGGCGGTGGGAGCTTTTGAGCCCACATTAAATGTACAGTTATGGAAGGATTATGAAGATGAGATGGAAATTTATCTGGAAAGTCCGTCCGGAGAACGGATCGGTCCATTATATGAAAGGCTGGGTCCACAGCGGCATCTGCTGGAAAATACAGAGCTTTTGATCTATTATGGAAAACCCGGTCCCTATCAGCTGTCCCAGGAAATCTACATAGATTTCATTCCTGAGGGTAATTATGTGGATAGCGGTGTCTGGAAAGTTCTTTTAAGTGGAAAACGTGTGCGCTCCGGACAGTATTTCCTCTGGCTGCCGGGTGGAAATGTACTGAATCGCGGAACCGGGTTTTATTCTCCGCGGGCTGTGGGAACTTTGACGATTCCTTCCACTGCCGGAAAAGTTATTTCTGTTGGAGCTTATGATTCCAGACAGAATGCCTACGCAGATTTTTCCGGAAGGGGAAGTCAGTTCCTGCCGATCCGGAAGCCTGACCTCGCAGCTCCCGGTGTATCCATCTCCGCCCCGGTTCCCGGCGGAGGCTACGCCACTGTCACCGGAACCTCCTTTGCGGCACCCTTTGTCAGCGGAAGCGCAGCTCTGCTTATGGAATGGGGGATCGTGAAAGGAAATGATCCGTTTCTTTATGGGGAAAAGGTGAAGGCGTATCTGAGGAAAGGCGCACAGAGTGTGGGCGGATATGAGGAATATCCGAATGTGGAGGTGGGATGGGGACGGTTGTGTCTGGCAGAGAGTATCCCATACGGTATATCCTGAACATATAGAAACGGACAGGATTTTCAGATACGAGCCTTATGATCCTGACATTGATATGAAGATGAATTCAGTTACTGTCAGAGATGCTAGTGCAAATGGCGAAGCATTCACGCATAATGTAGATAAACAAAAACACAAATATAAAAAGAAGGAGGATTGGGTATGGGATTATTTGATAAGAAGATCTGTGATATCTGCGGAGAGAAAATAGGTTTATTAGGCAACAGAAAACTGGATGACGGAAATCTGTGTAAGGATTGTGCAAAAAAATTGTCACCATGGTTTGAAGACCGGCGGCACAGTACGGTAGAGGATATAAAACGTCAACTGGAATATCGTGAAAAAAACAAAAAAGCCGTAATGGATTTTTGTATAACACGTCAGATCAATACCAGAAATTACAATGTTTTTATTGATGACAATAAGGGGAATTTTACTGTTGCACGGAAGCTGGATGTCAATGAAAATCCGGATATAGTTCCTTTATCCGCTGTTGTGCAGTGCAGAGTTGATGTAGAGCGACAGCAGAACGAGGAAACATATACAACAAAGGATGGAGAAACCGTAAGCTATCAGCCACCGGTATATAAGTATGAATTTGATTATACTATGCGTATTAAAGTAAAAACTCCATGGTTTGATGATATGGATTTTCGTTTGAATACTTTTTCCATAAGCAGCGATAACAGAGGTGAATTGATGGAAGTGGAGCAGACAGGTCATCAGATCATAGCCGCCCTGACACCAAATGCGGCTGGAATGCAGCAGCCCGGAATGAACATGAACAGCGGAATGCAGCAGTCCGGGATGTACATGAACAATGGAATGCAGCAGTCCGGAATGAACATGAACAATGGAATGCAGCAGCCCGGGATGAACATGAACAGCGGAATGCAGCAGTCCGGGATGTACATGAACAATGGAATGCAGCAGTCCGGAATGAACATGAACAGTGGAATGCAGCAGCCTGGGATGAATATGAACAACGGAATGCAGCAATCTGGAATGCAGATGAACAACGGAATGCAGCAGCCCGGCAGTTTATGGAAATGTCAGTGCGGTGCAGAGAATACCGGAAGGTTCTGCGAATACTGTGGCCAGCCAAGACCATTTTGAGTGATGATAGACAGAGTGGACAGAATTGTTCACTCTGTTTGTGATAACAGGGGTTGAGAATGGATGATTTCTCTGAAAACTATATAATAAAATAGAGTTTTATAGTATACTTATCACAGAGGTGTATTAATGAGAGAGGAATTTTCATGACATACAATAAAAAAAGGGCACTGTCGTATGGAGGAATCCTGATAAGTGTATTTCTGGCGTATTTCTGCAGGCTGGGAAGACCGGAAAATGTTTTTATGAGAAATCTCGCAGATCAGTGTCGTAACTGTATTTATCTGGGAATGTATTGTGCCTGGGTGATTTATCTGGAAAAGCATGTAGTGCATAGAAAAACGCGCAGATGTCTGACTGCAATTGGCTGTCTGATGGTCTTCTGGTTTTTTGTACGGACAGTAAAATTTCATATTTTTCATGATCCGCTTGGAGAACATATCTGCTGGTATCTGTATTATATCCCGATGATCCTGATCCCGGTCCTTGGACTGGCAGCAGCGATGTTTCTAGGGGAAAAGGATGGAGAGAAAACAGTCAGAAAAATTATTGCCTTGCTTGCTTTTGCGGTGGTTTTGATTATCAGTGTTTTTACAAATGATCTGCATCAGCTGGTGTTTCGGTTTTCCGGGCGGCCGCCGCTTTCAGATAGAGATTACAGCTATGGTATTCTTTTTATAGTAATCCAGGGATGGATCATATTTTGCCTGATATGGATGGAAATCATGCTGATCAGAAAAAGCAGGATTCCGGGAAGAAAGCAATTTTGGCTGCCGGTTATTCCGGGAATATTGCTTCTGGGATGGAATATCGGGAATTTACTCCGTCTGCCTCTGATCAAAACAATTGCCGGAGATATGACAGCGGTATGCTGCCTTTTGATGGCGGCAATTTACCAGGGATGTATATTATGCGGCCTGATACAGACGAACAATCGATATTTTGAATTATTCCAGACCTCCGGAGGACTGGATGCAGAGATTACGGATGATTCCTTTCAGCGTTATTATCATTCCGGTGATTTTCCTGAGCTGTCACCGGAACTGCGTAAAATTGTAATAAACAGATCAGCTGTACAGGAACAGGGAATCCGGATCAACCATATTCCTATAAGAGGAGGACATTTGTTCTGGTCAGAAGATATTTCGGTGCTTCTGGATCAGTATCAGGATATCCGGGAACAGCAGGAGGAGCTGACTGCCAGAAATCGTCTGCTGCAGAAAACCTATCAGAAAGAAGCTGAGCGGAGAAAAACAGAAGAACAGAACCGACTGCTGAACATGATACAGAATCAGACAGCCGGGCAGCTGGAATTGCTGTCACAGCTGATGGATGAGCTGGAAAGAACGGAGTCAAGGGAACACTATGACCGGATCCTGGGAAAAATCGTGGTTGTTGGTACATATTTAAAAAGAAGAAAAAATCTGGTATTGACACAATATGCATCAGACGGAAATCTGCTTACAATGGAGGATCTCAGACAGAGTCTTGCGGAATCTTGTGACAGCTTAAAATTATGTAAGATCCGGGCAGCTTATTATGTCGAAAATGGTGAAGTGCAGCTGAAGGCAGATGATATACTAAAATGCTATGATACCTTTGAATGGCTTGTGGAACGATTGTTTGATACAATGCAGTCTGTTTTTTACCGTGTGTCGCAGATCGATGATGCTTTGCGGATCTCGGTTCATATTGTAGCAGAAGCAGATCTTCGGGGATTAATGTCAGAAAGACCGGAATTAAATGTGCAGCAGGAAGATGAAAACGAATGGTTTATCGGATGTATCGTATTCAGAAAGAGAGGCGGAAGATGACTGATTTTGCGGAATGCAGTATGGCAATGCAGGATTTTTTGATGATCCTTCTTGAAATCTGCCTGATTCTGGAATTGATCCTTCTGTTGATCAGGATAACCTGTTTTTACGGGAAAAAGAAAATTATAACAGCAGTGACTGTTTTTGCAGTTTCTTTTATGCTTATGGGGTTCCTGATGAATGATCACAGATATTGCCAGGGGGAAAGCGCATATCAGCTAATGCTCCGGATGTGTCCGGTCAGTGTTTTGATGGCAGCGATGGTGGTATTGTTGCTTTATCTTTGCTGGGCAATCTGGAGAGAGAGACGCAGATATCACCATTCTCTGTCTTACTGGTCTGTGAATGAAGCTGTTGATGATGTTCCCTGTGGGGTGTGTTTTTCGGATCCTCTTGGAAGGATCGTTTTATGCAACACCAAGATGCATGAACTGAGCAGGATAATGATAGGCTCCTATCTGCAGGATTATGAGGCATTGCGGAAAGTAATAAATGGAGGATCCGAAGCAGAGGGACTTCGCAGATTAAACAGTGACAGTAATGTATTTTATTTTCCGGATGATTCCGTCTGGATGTTTCAGGAATATCGTCTGCAGGAGCCGGATTGTGCAGGATATCTGCAGACAGTGGCAGTTAATGTATCAGAAATTTATTACAATGGTGAAAAGATCAGAGCAAATAATGAAAAGCTGGAAATCCTGAATCATAAGCTAGAGGAAATGTATGAAAAAATCGGAGATAAAATAAGAGAGCAGGAGACACTTGCCATGAAAATGCAGGTTCATGACAATTTTGGCCGAAGCCTTCTGTCAATACGCAGGATATTGGAAAGAAAAGAAAATCAGGATAAAATGGATGAACAGCTATCTGCATTAAAGCATCTGGTCTATATTCTTACAGATTCTTCTGTTGAGAATATGGAAGAATTATGCGCGGATACGATCAGGCATGCAGAAGAACTTGGAATTTATGTTCAGATCAGCGGGAATTTTCCTCAACATCCCTCCTACAGGCTGCTGACAGACAGAGCGATCCGTGAATGTGTGACAAATTGTGCCAGACATGCCCATGGAAGTACAGTTCTGGTGAAGATAGAAAAAGGTGCAAATGAATACAGCATCCGGATAACGAATGATGGAGATGCACCTGAAAAAAATGCAGAAGAAGGTGGTGGTCTGTCTGCACTGAGAAAAGCTGCGGAGTCAGAGAAATGTATTATGCAGGTTTCTTTTTCGCCGGAGTTTTGTCTGGTGTTGAAAATGCCACTGACAGAAAGGATGGGAGTCTATGGTACGGATACTGATAGTAGAAGATCAGAGGATCATGCAGAAGTATTTTGAAAGTATTATTATGCGGGAACCGGAATTCCGACATGTCCAGACAGTTTCGGATGCCTGTGAAGCTGTAAAGATCTGCTCTTACTCGGCAATTGATCTTGTGCTTATGGATGTGCAGACATTTCATAATCATGATGGGCTGAGTGCCGGAAAGATCATCAGGGAAAAATATCCATATACAAAGGTATTGGTTGTTACTTCGCTGATCGATCCCAAGGTGCTGGAAAGAGCAAAGAGCGGATGTGCAGACAGTCTATGGTATAAGGATCACGGTGAAGAGGAAATACGGAGTGTGATCTACAGAACGTTAAATGGGGAGCATGTATTTCCGGATGTGGCACCGGAGGTGGAACTTAACTGGATCACAAGCGGTGATATCAGTCCCAGACAGCTGGAGATGCTGCGCCTGTATATTCACGGGATGTCATATTCCGAGATCGCAAGGAAAATGGACTGTTCTGCTTCTGGGGTGAGATGGAATTTTCAGGAAATGATCGCCAAGGCGGGATACAGCTGCAAAGAGGATCTGATAGCAGCTGCACTGGAAAGTAAACTGATCGTAACCACACTGAAATAGAAGATCCACAGAATGCAGAAACATATTCGGACAGAGGGAGTTTGGCGTGAGCTGACGGAGCATTCACAAATATAGCATAAGATTTTGAATAATAGGAAAGAGGAAATAGACATGAGCGATTTTTTGACAGAAAAAAATAAAAAAACAGGAATACTTGGGAAACTGAAATGGGTTCTTTGTGGCTTTTTTATACTTTTTTCCCTGGGAGCTATTGGCGCATCGGAGAAGTATATTGGTGAAGGGCGCTGGGGAATGGCAGCAACAGAGATCATACTTGGATTGCTGTTTCTGTATCCAACCTTCCGGGAAATTCAAAAAGCATTAAAGAAGAAAAAAGCTGGAGAAATTGCCTGCTGGTTTGAATCCTATGCCCAGAATACTGTCTCATTTGAAAAGTTTGAGCAGGAACTGGGAAAAGGTGCAGTGAAAAAGCTGGAAAAATTTATTGCGGGGGGATATATCCGGAATATCCAGATAGACAGAGAAGGAAATTATATTATGATCACTGCACCGAACAGACGCGTAAATGAGAAGATCTATATTACAGTTACCTGCCCCAGCTGCGGTGCAAAGAATCAGGTAATAAAAGGTCGTCTGAGCACCTGTGAATATTGCGGACAGCGTCTTACCCCATGACAAAAGACACCTGTCGGATCTGCCCTGTTAAAGATAAAATCCTTGTGCAATATGCTCAATGCATAAAAAGGATATTTTATAAACAAAATTATATAAGTTGCATATAACTAACGCATGCAGCATAACAGAAGTTGTACAAATATCCGTACATCCATAGACGATTGGGATGAAATCATAGAATAAATTTATAAAAATAGCTAATAAAACTGGATAATATGTTCAAATTATGGTACATTTATTGTAGCGGTCAGAGGAAATACTGCGGCCTTTTTTGGGACCGGGATTTTCGAAGGGCTGAACAAATGACAAAGAACTTATTTATTTGGTTTTATTGTTTCTTTCCTGGGAGTGCAGAGAAGGAGGGAACGGATAAGAGCAGATAATCATAAGGATATAATCTTTATAAGGAAGGTGAGCAATTGGAAAACTATACTAAGTACAAGCTGAAAAGCAGTGATGAGCTTGCATCAGTGCTGAACGGCAGGGACAATCTGTTTGTAATCGCCTGTAACAAGTGTTTCAAGGAATTTGAGACCGTTGACGAACCGGATTGCGAGGAATTCCTGAAATTTGCTGCGGAGCAGGGAAAAACCGTCACAGGCAGTGCGAAATTCGATTTTCTGTGCAACAAGATGCACACAGAAAGAAAATTACAGGATCTGCTGCCGGAAGGTACAGAGAATGTAGTTGTGATCTCCTGTGGTCTTGGTATCCAGACTGTTGCAGATCTGACCGGTAAGCCGGTGATCGCAGCAAGTAATACCCTTAACTACAGAGGCCATCACGGCATGGCACTTACCAAAAAGAGCTGTGATGCATGTGCACAGTGCTATCTGAACATTACCGGAGGCGTCTGTCCTATCGTCGACTGTTCCAAGAGTCTTGTGAATGGACAGTGCGGCGGAGCAAAGAACGGGAAATGTGAAGTGGATCCTAACAAGGACTGCGCATGGGAGAAGATCTACCAGAGACTGGCAAAACAGGGTCGTCTGGAAGAGTTCCTGAATCAGCCGGTACAGGTACGTGATTACTCCAAGGTTAACTTTAAGGTGATCAATGATTACGTGAAGTCTATCAGAGAGGATAGACTGAACGGATACTATGGTGGCGTTCATCCGTCAGAGCATAAGGAATTCAGCGAGCATATCGATCTGAAGAAATTCCCGGATCCGAAGACGGTTGTGATCTCCATGTCCCAGCATCTTGGTGCACCTGCCAACCCGATCGTGGAAGTAGGCGACACAGTAAAGGTTGGACAGAAGATCGGAGAAGCTGCCGGATTTATCAGCGCACCGGTACATTCTAGTGTAAGCGGAACCGTAGTTGCTGTTGAGCCACGTATGCATGGTACAAGAGGCAGTGAGGTGATGGCAGTTGTCATCGAATCCGACGGAAAAAATACTCTGCACGAATCCGTACAGCCACATAAAGCCCTGGACGAACTTACACCGGATGAGATCATTGAGATCGTAAAAGAAGCCGGAATCGTTGGTATGGGTGGTGCAGGTTTCCCGACCTGTGTCAAGCTGAAACCTGCAAAACCGGTTGATACCATCCTTCTCAACGGATGTGAGTGTGAGCCATATTTAACAGCAGACCATAAGGTTCTCCTTGAGTTTGCTGATGATATTATTTTCGGTCTGAAAGCGATCCTTAAGACAACAGGTGCTGAGAAGGGCATCATTGTCATCGAGGATAACAAGCAGGATGCGATCGAATTAATGCAGGAAAAAGTTGCCGATATCGGAAATATGGAAGTTTTTGTTGCAAGAACCAAATACCCGCAGGGTGCTGAGAAAACTCTCATCAAGCGTGTCATGGGCAGAAAGGTTCCAAGCGGCGGCCTTCCGGCAGATGTTGGCGTTATCGTAGATAATATCAGTACTGTAAAAGCGATCTCCGATGCGATCCAGAAGGGTATGCCGCTGATCGAGCGTGTTGCAACCGTAACAGGCGAGAAGATCAAGAATCCTGGCAACTTTATCATCAAGATCGGTACCAGCGTAAAAGAGCTGATCGATTACTGCGGTGGATTTACAGATGACGATGTTCTGGTCAAGATGGGCGGACCTATGATGGGATTCCCTCTGAACACTCTGGAGGTACCTATGATGAAGGGCTCCAACGGTATCATCGTCATTGATACAGACGAGACCAAAGAGCAGCCATGTATCAAGTGCGGACGCTGTGTGGACGTATGTCCGATGGAACTTTCTCCTCTGTATTTCGTAAAATATGCGAAAGAAGAGAACTGGCAGGGCATGAAGGACATGAATGTCATGGACTGTGTTGAGTGCAGATGCTGTCAGTATATCTGTTCTTCCAAGATTCCGATCATTAACAGTATCAAAGCCGGAAAAAATGCAGTAAGGGGGATGAAGTGATATGTTGATTACCCAGTTAAAAGCAAAAGAAACTATCGTATCACTGGCAGCCGGAAAGAAAGTTTTTATCATCAACTGCCATGGATGCAAGGAAGTTCGTTTTCCGGAAAAAGAAGCTGTTGAACTTCAGAAGGAGCTTTCCGCTGAAGGAAATGTGACAGGGATCATGACAACGGATTATATCTGTAATCCGGAAAATATGCAGTTACGTCTTCAGAAACACATGGATAAGATCAGAGAAGCGGATCTGGTCCTGGTATTCTCCTGTGGTGTTGGTGTACAGACCATCGCAGAATATCTGGAAGACAAGATGGTATGCGCAGCCTGCGATACATACCCGGTACCTGGTTTCCAGGGTGTAACACCGTTAGAATATAAATGTGACCAGTGTGGTGAGTGTTATCTGAACCTTACCGGCGGGATCTGCCCGATCACAGCATGCTCCAAGAGTCTTGTCAACGGCCAGTGCGGCGGTTCCAAGAATGGTAAATGCGAAGTGGACAGTGATATGGAGTGTGGATGGGAGCGCATCTACAGACGTCTGAAAGAGATCGGACGCCTTGACGCACTGAAATGCCCGACACAGATCCATAATTTCGCTACAGATGATGAAGTGAAATAATAAGCAAAGATTTATTAAGAAGCCAAATTAAATTATGATACGGTTTACCGGAAATATTCCGTAATGTATGCTGCAGAGCAGGTGGACCGTACCCCAAATTTTAAATGATTGGAGCAAATATAATATGAAAATGAAAGAATTATTCGACCGTGGTGAATTTGTAGTTTCTGCAGAAGTAGGACCGCCAAAAGGGATCCATGTAGATGAACTGGTAGAAGAAGCCAAAACTTATCTCAAAGGCGTTCATGCAGTCAATGTAACAGATAACCAGTCTTCTGTAATGCGTCTTGGATCTCTTGCAATGTGTAAAGTCCTCAAAGATGCAGGCATGGACCCGATCTTCCAGCTGGCATGCCGTGACAGAAACCGTATCGCACTGGAGTCTGATCTTTTAAGTGCAGCTATGCTTGGTATCGAGAATATCCTCTGCCTCACAGGTGACCACACAAAGATGGGCGACCATCCGCAGGCAAAACCGGTATTTGACCTTGATTCTGTATCTCTTCTTCATACAGTACAGCTTCTTGAGTCCGGTGTAGACCTTGGTGGAAACCAGCTCGTTGGTGAGCCTCCGAAATTCTCCAAGGGTGCCGTTGTATCTCCATGCAGCGATTCCGTTGACGCTCAGCTTGCAAAGATGGAAAGAAAGGTTGCTGCAGGTGCAGACTACTTCCAGACACAGGCTGTATTTGAGCCGGAGAAATTCATCAAATTTATGGAAAAAGCAAAACAGTTCGGAAAACCGGTACAGGTTGGTATCATCATTCCGAAGTCTGCTGGAATGGCTAAGTTCATGAACAACAACGTTGCCGGCATTCATGTTCCGGATGAGATGATCGAGGAGCTGAAAGCTGACAAAGAGAAGACAAAAGCTGGTATCACAGGTGTTGAGATCGCTGCACGTATCATCAAAGAGTGTAAGCCATACTGCCAGGGTGTACATATCATGGCACTTGGATGGGAATCCAAGATCCCGGCACTTCTTGAGCAGGCTGAGATCTGATCAGAACGATTGCTTTATAAAAAATAACCAGAAAAGCTGTCCGGAACCGGATGCAGGAGATGCACACCGACCGGGCAGCTTTTGTGTAAGAAAAAGCTTCTCTATACGGAAAAACTCTTCGGGAAGCCTGCGGGATCCACAGCGGAAGAATTCTAGATTAAGAGGTAAAGAGACGATGGAAAGTATTATTATCGGGATCGCCGGAGGATCTGGTTCCGGCAAATCTACATTTACAAACAGACTGAAGAAGCATTTCGGAGACGATGTGGTGGTGATCTATCATGATAATTACTACCGCAGACAGGACGGAATTCCTTTTGAAGAACGTGTGAAGGTGAATTACGATCACCCGGATTCACTGGAAACCGATCTTCTGGTCGAGCATCTCAAAGAACTCAAGGAGGGCAAAACCATCCAATGTCCGGTATACGATTACAGTCAGCACAACCGATCCGACAAAGTGCTGAAGATCGAACCAAGACCGGTCATTCTGGTAGAGGGAATCCTGCTTCTTGCAGATCCCCGTATCCGAGATCTTCTGGATATCAAGGTTTATGTGGAAGCAGATGCAGATGAGAGGATCTTAAGACGGATCTCCAGAGATGTGGAGGAACGTGGACGGGATTTAAACGGAATCATCGATCAGTATCTTACCACAGTAAAACCGATGCATTATCTGTATGTGGAGCCTACACGGGCGAAAGCAGATATTGTGATCAACAGCGGTAAGAATAATGTGGCCTTTGATCTGTTTGTGTCAAAGATCGGGCAGCTGCTGAAAGAACTGAAAAAATAATAAGTAAAATAAAAAAAAGCATGTCATACCTTAGGACAGAGCGGATCAAGTTATATCCGTCTGGCTGTGTATGACATGCTTTTTTGAGCGGTTCAGGTGAAGCTGCCTGTATTCACACGCTCTGTATAAATTTTTCTACATAATATAAAGCTGCACCAATGGCAGGTGTATACTGTCCGTGGGTACCGACCAGAATCTGATCTTTATCCAGGGTAAAGGGTGCGCCTGTGTTGATGTGTTCCAGCAGATAAGTGATGTCTTCTTCCGTAAAATAAGGTGCCAGATATCCGCTGATGATGATCGGCGCATCGATGATCAGGTTCAGGTTTTTCATGGCAAATGCCAGATGGTTCAGGTAATCTTCCCAGTGCTCAGCAAGCCGGGGAGATTTTTTTTCGCGGAGCAGCGGGAAAAATTCCTTCACAGGCATCCCCGCAGACTGTTCCAGAGCATTGGCAGAGCAGTAGGTCTCCAGACAGCCACGGTTTCCACAGTAACATAAAGGACCGTCCGGGTTCACGCACATATGCTCAAGTGTTCCGCTGTGCATGGAGCTTCCCTGATGGATCTGATGGTTGGTGATAATGGCACCGCCCAGGTTTCGGTTCAGAAGGAACACGACAGCACTGTCAAGCTCCGGGTGATTCCACAGCTCCAGAAAAGCGGCGGATTTGGAATCGTGTTCCAGATGGCAGGGGTAAGGAAGATGCCGGGAAAAATCCTCCAGCTTCATGCCGGTATTGTTCATGATGTTTCCATAGATCACAGTGGAATTATCCGGAGAAGTGATCCCCTGTGTGGCGATGGAAACGCCCAGAATCTTTTCTTCCGGATAGTGATTCTCTGCGATGAATTCCCGTATTTTATTGGTCAGCTGTCTGTAATACTCTTCTGTGTTGGAATAGGGAAGAGTAATGGTTTCTGTATAAAAAGCATTTCCATATAAGTCGATGGCTGTGATATGGAACATGTTTTTCAGGATCCCGATGCCAATGGAAATTCGAAAATCCGAGGCAATCTGGATGGCCTGTGCCTTCCTTCCGCCCGTGGAATCAAAATATCCGTTTCTGTCAATAAGCCCTTCTTTTTCCAGCAGGTTCAGGTTCTGGCTTACTGTGGAAAGCCCCATCTGAAGGTCCTGGACGATCTGCATTTTGGAAGTCTGGTGTGTTTGGTATATATATTGGTAAACCTTGGAGCGGTTTATTTTCTTTAAATTGATGGTGGTTAATCCTTTTTCACTCATGAGATTCTCCTGATAAAAGTAATTATAGATATGTTTAAGTCTCAAATGTATTTTAGTATAAATTTGCAGGAAATGCAATGTCAGCGCATGAAGCAGAGCAGAACAAAAGTTTTTTCGAGGAATAATAAGTAACGGTATATGGATTGGCAAAGAATATATGTCTTGTGCATAAGTAAAAGTAAACAAAAATATAAGAGCAAAATTAGGTGTTTTGTCAATGGATTTTTTGAAAAAATAGTTCTATACTCTACTTACAGTTAAGACATAAGCATAAGTAAAAACTCAAATGATAACGAAATAGAAGAAAACAGGGAGGTTCAAGATTATGAAATTAACAAGAAATGGAATCAAGGAACGTGAAGCATGGAAGAAAGCAGGCATCGATCTTCCGGGATACGATGTAGAGGCTGTGACTGAGAAAGCGAAGAAGGAGCCTGGCTGGGTACATTTCGGAATCGGAAATATTTTTCGTGTATTTATCGGCGGCATCGCAGATGGTCTTCTGGAAGAGGGAGTTCTTGACAGAGGTATCACATGTGTAGAGACCTTTGATTATGACGTAGTGGATAAAATTTACGCGCCATATGACAACCTTGGCTTAAATGTCATCCTTCACGGTGATGGAACCCGTGAGTACAAAGTTCTCGGGGCACTTGCAGAAGCAGTGAAAGCACAGTCCTCTGATGCAGTACAGTGGAATCGCCTGAAGGAGATCTTCACAGCTAAGTCCCTGCAGCTGGTTTCCTTCACTATTACAGAGAAGGGCTATGCACTCCAGAAAGCAGACGGAACATGGTTCCCGTTTGTGGAAGCAGATATTAAAAACGGTCCGGATAAGGCAACCGGAGCTATGGCAGTTCTTGTGGCTATGCTGAATGAAAGATATAAAGCAGGGAAATATCCGATCGCCCTGGTATCCATGGACAACTGCTCACAGAACGGCGCCAAGCTTCGTGAGTCCGTGCTGACTATGACAGAGGAATGGCATAAAGCGGGCTTCGTAGATGATGGCTTCGTAGATTATGTAACGGACGAGAAGGTGGTTGCATTCCCGTGGACCATGATCGACAAGATCACACCTCGACCAAGCGAGCAGATCGCAGCAGACCTTGAGAAGCTTGGCGTTGAAGACATGCAGCCGGTGATCACAGGAAAGAAGACATACATAGCACCATTTGTTAATGCTGAGAAGCCACAGTATCTTGTTATCGAGGACAGCTTCCCTAACGGACGCCCTGCTCTGGAAAAAGGCTTCGGCGTATACATAGCGGACAGAAATACCGTCAATCTCTCCGAGAGAATGAAAGTAACCGTCTGCCTGAATCCGGTACATTCCGCAACCGGCCCTCTTGGTGTGGTACTTGGATATGATCTCTTTGCACATATGCTGAACACCAACGAAGATATGATGAAAATGGCCCGTATGGTTGCTTATGACGAGGGACTTCCGGTAGTTGCAGATCCTGGAATCCTTTCCCCACAGGCATTTGTGGATGAGCTTTTCAATGATCGTTTCCCGAATGAGTATCTTGGAGATACCAACCTTCGTCTGGCTGTAGATGTGTCCCAGATGGTAGGTATCCGTTTCGGTGAGACTGTAAAAGCATATGTGAAGAAATTTGGAGATGCTTCCAGGCTGACAGCAATCCCGCTTGGAATCGCAGGATGGCTGAGATACATGCTGGCTGTAGATGACGAAGGAAACAAATTTGAGCTTGCACCGGACCCGATGAATGAGGAAATCACAGAGCAGCTTGGCGATATCGTGATCGGAAAACCGGAAACCTTCAAGGATCAGCTGAAGCCGATCCTTTCCAATGAGAGATTGTTCTTCACAGACCTTTATAAAGATGGTGTCGGAGAGAAGATCGAGGATATGTTCCGTGAGATGATCGCAGGACCCGGAGCTGTAAAGGCAACTATTCATAAATATGTAAAATGAAACATCAGAGTTCAAAAGTCAGACAGCAATCCGTAAGTAGTGAATAAAGAGAAATGAGGTAAATGGAAAGATGACAGAACCGGTATTTGCGGCAGATCCGTTAAGACTGTTGATCGCGGCAGCAGCAGGGATTTTATTATTATTGTTACTTATCATAAAATTTAAGATTCACCCGGTTTTATCCCTGTTGATCGCTGCACTGGTTATCGGGCTTGGTGCCGGAATGCCGGTTCCAACGCTGGTAAGCACTGTGGAAAACGGCGCAGGAGAAACCTTACAGGGAATTATACTCCTGATCGGACTGGGCTCTCTGTTCGGCGGGATATTGGAAGTGTCCGGCGGCGCACAGTGCGTTGCCCAGACACTGATAAACAAATTTGGTGAAAAAAAGGCAGGAATCGCTCTTGGAATCACAGGGCTTGTGGTTGGAACCACCGTGTTTTTTGAGGCTGGCGTTGTGATTCTGATCCCTCTGGCATTCGGACTTGCGAAGAAAACAAAGAAATCGACTTTATATTATGTAATCCCGCTTCTTGCGGGCCTTGCCACCGGTTTTGCATTCATTCCGCCATCAGCAGGATCTGTTCTAGTGGCAAATATGCTGAATGTGGATCTCGGAGTAATGATCGCGGTAGGTGTGCCGGTAGGTATTTTATCTCTGATCTTTGCAGGAATTTTATGGTCCAAATTTATCGGCAAAAAGATCAATACAGGGTTGCCTTCCAATATCCAGGAGGTACGTGAGGAAGAAGAAGCCAGGCTGCCGAAGTTTTCTACAGTATTATGTATCATTCTTGTTCCGCTGGTATTGATCCTGTGCAATACAGTTTCTGAATATATTCCGGGACTTGATGTGGTCCGGCCGGTTCTGCAGTTTCTGGGAACACCTTTTGTGGCACTGATCATAGCAGTATTGCTTGCCATGTATTTTCTCGGAAAGAAGCAGGGCTATAATGGAGAGCAGCTTAAGAAAATCCTGGATCGTTCTCTGAAGCCTACCGGACAGATCCTTCTGGTCATCACTGGTGGAGGTATCATCCGCTGGGTTCTTCAGGACTGCGGTATGGGAAACATTATAGGACCTGCCCTGGAAAAAAGTGGACTTCCGCTTGTACTGGTCGCATTTCTTATTGCAGCTCTGATCCGCGCATCTGTTGGTGCGGCAGTTGTGGCTATGACAATGGCAGCAGGAATTATGGCTGCTATGCCCGGAGTTGCAGACCTGTCACCGGTTTATCTGGCAGCAATGGTCTGTGCCATCAACGGCGGTGCAACGGCATTCAGCCATGTAAATGATTCCGGATTCTGGCTGGTAGGTTCTCTTCTGGAGATTGATGAAAAAACAACCCTGAAATCCTGGACAATGATGGAAACTATCGTAGGAGTAACAGGCCTGGTTTGTGCTGTTGTGATCAGCCTGTTTGCATAGGAGAGTGGACAAAAATGATAGTAAAAGTAATTTTAGGCACAATGCAGAATGCAAGAAAGTTGGTAAGTATTGCAGAATCCATCCCATGTGATGTAGAATTATGTTACGGCCGTTATGTTGTAAATGCAAAGTCTATGCTTGGTGTCTTAAGTATGCCTGAGTTTGATGGGGGAGAGCTTCATATACATACAGATAATGAGAAAGAATGTGAAAAAATCCTTTTTCAGCTGCTTGATCAGAACCTTCTTGTGGACACAGGAGATGCTGTGAAAAGATCCATCTATGATATTACAACTTTTGGTGAGATCCTGATCGATTTTACTTCCCGGGATATTAATGAGGACGGACAGATGCTGTATGCCAGAAATCCGGGCGGTGCACCAGCCAATGTTGCAGTTGCAGCCAGCAGACTGGGAGCTCATACTGCATTTATCGGTAAAGCAGGAAAAGACATGCACGGAAAGTTCCTGAAATCTGTTCTTGAGAAAGAAAACGTGGATACCAAGGGTATGCTTCTGGACGAAAATTATTTTACTACCATGGCTTTTGTGGAAGTCAGGGAGACCGGAGAGAGGACTTTCTCTTTTGCAAGAAAACCGGGAGCGGATACGAAGATCCAGAAGGAAGAAGTGGACGTGGATGTGTTGGATCATACCCATATTTTTCATGTTGGATCATTGTCCCTGACGGATCAGCCTGCAAGAGATACCACGTTTTATGCGGTAAAAAGAGCGAAAAACAAGGGCAGCGTGATTTCTTACGATCCCAATTACCGTGCATCTCTGTGGCCGGATGAAAAAACTGCCAAAAAACATATGAGAAGTCTGGTACCCTATGTGGATCTCATGAAGATTTCAGATGAGGAAACCGAGCTTCTGACAGATCATAAGGATGTCCGGGAAGCAGCGAAGATACTGTATGAGCAGGGCGTGAAAGTCGTGGCAGTTACTCTTGGCGGTGAAGGAGCTTATATTTACAGCAAAGATGGAGGCTATATGGTGCCGGGATTTTCAGTGAAACAGATTGCGGATACGAACGGAGCCGGTGATTCCTTCTGGGGAGGATTCCTGTATAAGGTCAGCACATCGGAGAAACAGCCGGACGAGCTGACACAGGAGGATCTGAAGGAATTTGCACGTTTCGGTAATGCGGTGGCCAGTCTATGCGTGGAGAAAAAAGGTGCGATCCCGGCAATGCCGGAGCTTGCACAGGTGGAACGCAGAATTGCAGAGGAATCGTATTCATAAACCTGTAGCAGAGTTATATCTAAATTGCGAAGCGATTGTGTTTATGAGCATGTCAGATTTATGAAAGGATGGGGTTTTGAAATGAATTTAAAAGATCAGATGAACGGAATTCAGCACGTAGGTGTGCCGACCAATGACATTGAGACAACCATTAAATTTTATGAAGCACTGGGATTTGAGATCGCTTTTCAGACAGTGAACGAGGCTGCCAATGAGAAGGTTGCTTTCCTGAAGCTTGGAAATCTTGTGATCGAGACGTACGAGAACAAAGCTGCAAAAATGGAATCCGGTGCCATCGACCATGTTGCCATTGATGTGAAGGATGTGGAGAAAGTCCACGAGCTGGTAACAGCAGCCGGACTGAATACTACCAATGATGAAGTCCATTTCCTGCCGTTCTGGGAGAATGGTGTGAAGTTCTTTACTATCGAAGGACCGAATAAGGAGAAAGTGGAGTTCAGCCAGTACTTATAAGAAGTAAATAAAGTTGTGCTCATGGGTGTGAAACAGAGTATAATGCAGATGTTTATTTTGTGTTGCATACAGCCTGTCAGATATCAGATGAATTAAAGATCATCGTATGTCTGACGGGCTGTTTTATGTATCAGAAAGAATTTACGCACGGCAAAGATATCTGACGCAGGATTTCACATTCTGATGGGCTGGATTAAGATGCATTATTTTAGAGGAGTGCTATAGGGACATGGGAAAATTTCTTGCATGAAATGGATAATGAGACTACAATGAAATGCAGACGTGCTATAGAAGATCAGGATCAGCAGTAGATGAGATGATTCCTGAAGAATGAAAACGGGAAATGGATTTCGGATATCCGTTCACGTATAATGGAGAATTATGAAAATACATTACAGAATCAAAAATAATACAATAGAAATCATCCGTTGTTACGGTACCGATGACCGGATCGTGCTTCCGGAAGAGATCAATGGTCTTCCGGTAGTCAGTGCGGCGCCGTATGCGTTTTCCGTACACAAGGATGGAGAAGAAGAGGCGGAAGTCTGGGAGAATGAAGATACATTTTCGTTTGGAGAAGAGAGGCTTCTTGCCGGCGAAGAAGTGCAGGAGATCGTTTTCCCAGATACGCTGAAGGAAATCGGAAGATATATTTTTTATGGATGCAAAAAACTGGAGCGGCTGGAGTTTTCGGATACGCTGATGCAGGTGGGAACCGGGGCGTTTACGGGCTGCAGCGGGCTGAAGGAGCTTGTGATCCATCAGAAAAAGGGAATCAAATCCTGTGCGAAGGAGATTCTTGGGGAGTTATGGCAGAAGATCGATGTGGATTTTCTGTACGAAAATGGCGAGGCAAGTGGAAAACGTGCGCATATGGTTTTTCCGGAGCATTATGATGAGGCGGTGGAGAATACGCCTGCGAGAATTTTGTTTACGGAGTATCATGGCTCAGGGACCAATTACCGGCAATGCTTCTATAATAAAGAACTGGATTTCGCGGAGTATGACAGCCTGTTTGATATGGCAGTGGTGATGGATAAGCTGGAGGTCCTGGTGGATATGAGCTTCGGGCGGCTTCGTTATCCGTGGCAGCTGAGCGAAAAGGCGAAGAAGCAGTATGAGGATTATATCCGGGGAAATCTTAAGGATATCGGGGAATATCTGGTGGAGAGCGGAAACTTAAATGGTTTGGAACTGCTTTCCCGGGAAAAAATCTGGAACAGAGAGGGCCTGGAACACAGTATTGATGTGGCTTCCGGAAAGAAGGATATGGAGATTTCCGCGTTTTTGATGAATGAGCGCAGCCGGATGCTGGAGGAAGAACAGAAGGTGGCCGGGGAGACAGAAGATGATGGGCGGCCAGCGAGACGGAGGAAGAAATTTCAGCTGTAAGTTGGAAGAGCCTGATGACAAATTGAGGAGGTCTTGCGTAGAATGGCATGCGAACATTTCTTTATGCAGAAAAATTAAGTTTATAGAGTGTCTGAGAGAATATGAGAAAAATAAGCTACAAGTGAATTATGAGATTATGTGTAAACAATAATGGTAAATTAATGAAAAAAGAACTGCAACAGCAGATCAGAGGAGGTGGAAATCCTGAAAGGCATAGAAACAACTGAAAACAATAAAAATAACTTCCTGCCCGGTCAGGGATCCAATTCCCAGGAGGCAGCCCAGCGTCTCCAGGATATCGGTAGCAGCATCCTTCGGGCGGCAAGAGACGAGCTGTATCTTGGCATGCGTTTTCTGGACGTGGCGCTGAGCAGCTTTATTTATCGGATGGATGGCTCGGTCAGTCCATTTGGAACAGACGGGGCTGTGATGTACTTCCATCCGGCACAGCTTGGCGGGCTTTATAAAGAAAACAGGATTCTTGTGAATCGAGGATATCTCCATATGGTATTTCACTGCATTTTCCGGCACTTTGGGAAGCCGGGAATAGAGAAGCGTTTGTGGAATTTAAGCTGCGATATTGCAGTGGAGCATATGATCGACGGGATCTACCACCGCTCAGTCCGATATTCCAGAAGTCTTCTCCGGAGGGAAACCTACCGTCTTCTGGAAAAGGAAAAGAAGACGCTGAATGCAGAGAGAATCTACAAGATTCTGAAAGAAGAATTTCTGAAGGAAAAAGAACTGGCACAGCTTGAAAAAGAGTTCTACGTGGACGACCATAAATACTGGGCAAACCAGCAGCCCGACCGGAAATCCAATCCCCTGATGAGCAAAAAATGGGGAGATATCAGCGATGGGATCGAAACAGACCTTGGAACTTTTTCCAGAGAGTCAGGAGAGCAGGACGGAGATTTTCTGGACCAGCTGAAAATAGAGAACCGGGAACGATATGATTATCGGGAATTTCTGCGGAAGTTTGCAGTATTTCGGGAAGAACTGACTGTAGATCCGGACAGCTTTGATTATAATTTTTATACCTACGGTCTTTCCCTTTACGGGAATATGCCGCTGATCGAACCCCTGGAAACCAGAGAAGTGAAAAAAGTTTCGGAATTTGTCATCGTGATCGATACCTCCATGTCCTGTTCCGGGGAACTGGTGCGGAGATTTCTGGAGGAAACTTACGGAATTTTAAGTGACAGCGGAAATTTTTTCCGAAAGGTAAATATACACATTATCCAGTGTGACGAGAAGGTGCATTCAGATGTGAAGATCACCGGCAGAGAAGAACTGCAGGATTACATGGATAGTCTGGAACTTTACGGCGATGGGGGCACAGATTTTCGCCCGGCTTTTGCTTATGTGGAAGAGCTGATGGAAAAACGTGAGTTTGAAAATCTTAAAGGCCTGGTGTATTTTACAGACGGATACGGGCTTTTTCCGGCAAAGATGCCGCCATACCGGACAGCATTTGTATTTATGGAGCAGGAGCCTGAGGATGTGGATATCCCGGCCTGGGCCATGAAGCTGGTGATCACGGAGGAAGAATTGTAAACAATTATGTCCATATCTTATGTCATGAATCTGATATTTTAATCTTTTATTTTGTATATTGCTATCTGCATATCAGTTATAGTGTAGAAAATAGGTAACAACAGACAATGTTACGGAAAATATACAGAACAGGAGATTGTATGGCATGAGATATGGGTATTTTGATGAAGAAAAAAAGGAATATGTGATTACCAGGCCGGACACACCTGCTCCGTGGGTGAATTATTTGGGATCGCCGGAATACGGAGCAATCGTTTCCAATAATGCAGGGGGATACAGCTTTGCAAAATCCGGGGCGAACGGCAGAATCCTGAGATATATTTTTAATCAGTTTGATCAGCCGGGAAGATATATTTATCTCAGGGATAATGACACAAAAGATTATTGGTCAGCATCTTGGCAGCCGGTTGGCAAAGATCTCAGTGAGTATAAAAGTGAATGTCATCATGGCACAGCCTATACTAAAATGATGGCAGATTACAGCGAGATACATTCAGAGGTGAGATACTATGTACCGCTTGGGCAGTCCTACGAGGTATGGAATTTGAAAGTTACCAACTGCTCAGACAGAAAACGTGAGATCAGTGTGACTGGATATGCAGAGTTTACAAATAACAGCAATTATGAACAGGATCAGGTGAATCTGCAGTATTCCCAGTATATTACAAGAACAGTATTCTGTGGAGATCGTGTACGTCAGATGATCCATGCGAATCTGGACGGCCTTAAGGATGGGGAAGAGGTTGATAACAAGAACGTGTTCAACCGATTCTTCGGCCTGGCTGGAGAGAAGGTTTCTTCCTGGTGTGGTGACAGGGAAAAATTCCTTGGAAGATATCACGGATACAACAATCCGGCAGGGGTTGAAGCCGGTGTATTATGTAATGAGGGAAATTATAATGAAAACAGCTGTGGAGCTCTTTCAACTGTAATTACTCTGGAACCGGGAGAAAGTCGGGAAATGGCTTTTCTGGCAGGAATGAAGGAGGATAATGAAGCAGCGGAGATTATAGCACATTATGCAGACTGTGAAAAAACATGCGCGGTGGAGCTTGAAGAACTGATCAGTTACTGGCACGGACAGCTTGCACATTTTCAGATCAGAACACCAAGTCCGGAATTCGATACCATGATCAATACATGGAACGCATATAACTGTTTTATGACATTTATCTGGTCACGTGCAGCATCTTTTACTTATTGTGGACTTCGTAACGGATATGGATACCGTGATACTGTACAGGATATCCAGGGTGTGATCCATCTTGCACCCAAAATGGCACTGGATAAGATCCGTTTCATGCTGTCAGCACAGGTAGATAACGGCGGCGGTCTTCCACTTGTGAAATTCACACATAATCCGGGACATGAGGATACACCGGATGATGCGTCCTATGTACAGGAAACCGGTCATCCGGCATACCGCGCAGATGATGCACTCTGGCTGTTCCCTACTGTATACAAATATATTTCAGAGACTGGAAATTTTGCATTCATCGATGAAGTGATCCCGTTTGCAAACAAGGATGAAGGAACTGTATACGAGCATCTGAAAAGAGCTATTGACTTCTCCATGAACCATCTTGGCAGACATGGAATGCCGGCCGGACTTTATGCAGACTGGAATGATTGTCTGAGACTTGGAAAGGATGGGGAATCTACTTTCGTTGCATTACAGTTCTATTATGCAATGACTATCCTGAAAGAGTTTGCAAAGTACAAAAAAGATGAAAAATATATAAAATACCTGGAAGAAAAACAAGAGCAGCTTGGAAAATTGATCCAGGAACTCTGTTGGAATGAAGATCGTTTTATCCGTGGGTTTACGGAGCGGGGAGAGGTTATCGGAAAGAGAACTGACCCGGAGGCAAATATGTGGCTGAATCCACAGAGCTGGGCTGTGATCAGCGGCCTTGCAACAGAGCGGCAGGCAGATCTGGCCCTTCAAATGGTTTATGAAAGATTGAATACAGAATACGGTGCAATCCTTATGGATCCTCCATATCATGCAAATGCTTTCGACGGAGCACTTGCGGTTATCTACAATGCAGGAACAAAGGAAAATGCGGGAATCTTTTCACAGTCACAGGGATGGCTCATTCTGGCAGAAGCACTTTGCGGACATGGTGAGCGTGCATTTAATTATTTCCTGGAGAATGCTCCGGCAGCGCAGAATGACAGGGCTGAGATCAGACAGCTGGAGCCATACTGCTATGGACAGTTTACAGAAGGAAAAGCAAGCCCGAATTTCGGACGATCTCATGTGCATTGGCTGACAGGAACAGCATCTACTGTGATGGTAGGATGTGTAGAAGGAATTCTTGGCATGCGTCCGGATTTCTATGGCTTACGTATAGCACCATCGATTCCAAAAGAATGGGAGAAGTTTGAGATAAGCAAGGATTTCCGTGGATGTCATCTCCATATCACTGTGAAGAATCCGGGACATGTGGAAGCCGGATGTAAAAAACTCTATGTAAATGGAGAAGAACTTCCGGGTAATTATATTCCGCAGGAGAAACTTACCGGTGAGACAGAAATTGAATTCTATATGTCATGACATAATGGATATAAATTGCGAGGAGATCACATTTATGAATACAAAGTAAAATGGAATATAAATACCGTTTTATTTTGGCAGGAAGGAGATCACAGAATGAAATATATAAAATTTCAGGATAAAAATGGAAGCTTTTCCATAGAAAATCCGGAGAATTACAGCGGTTTATATATACCTCTGGCCGGAGAAAACGGATTGAAATCCGCGATCACCCCTTCTCTGGGAGGAGACAGCAAACTGGATCAGAATCATTTTCTGCTGGAACCGGTAAGCATTGAGAATCTTCATAATAATCGAAACACCAGAAATTTCTGGTGCAAGATAAAAGGAAAAGGTTACTGGTCAGCATGCGGAGTTTCGGCAGAACAGGAATTTCAGAAATATACTGATAAACAGGATAAAAGCAGCCTGGAAGCCGGATTTATGTGGCAGAAGCTGCACAGAACTTCTGAGAAATACGGACTTCAGTCAGAGATTTTGTCTTTTGTGACAGTGAAAGGTGATGCGGAGGTCCATCTTGTAAAGATTACCAATATTGAAGAGGAAGAACAGGAGATCACATCGGTTGCTGTAATACCTGTATATGGAAGAAGTGCAGACAATCTCAGAGATCACAGGCATGTGACTTCCCTTTTGCATAGGATAAGAACAACGGAGTACGGTGTTGAAGTAAAACCGGTGCTTTCTTTTGATGAAAGAGGTCATCAGAAGAATAATACTGCATATTTTGTATATGGATCTGAAGGCGAGGGAACGGAACCGGAAAGCTTTTATCCTGATGTGGAAATGTTTATCGGAGAAGGCGGTTCTTTCCTGATTCCGGAGGTGGTCAGAGAAGAGAAAAAAGGTGTTCCGGCAGGAACAGAAATTGAAGGAAAGGAAGCTGTCGGTGGTATTCGTTTTGCATCCAGGGTTCTGAGACCACATGAAACAGCTGTATATGTTGTGACAGCGGGAATATCTGAAAAAAATCAGCTGCCGGAGGAGACTGCACGGTTTTACAGAACTGAAAAACAGGTTGCAAGAGAATTTGAACATGTAAAAAAACACTGGACAGAAAAAGTGAATGTTTCTTTTGAGACAGGTGATGAGGACAGAGATAATTATCTGAAATGGATCTGTTTCCAGCCGATATTAAGAAGAATTTACGGTTGTTCATTCCTCCCGTATCATGATTATGGAAAAGGTGGAAGAGGCTGGCGTGATCTTTGGCAAGACTGTCTGGCACTTCTGATCATGGATCCTTCTGTTGTACGTCAGATGATCGTCGATAATTACGGTGGAGTACGCATCGATGGAACCAATGCCACGATCATCGGAAACAGACAGGGTGAATTTATCGCAGACCGCAACAACATTGCCCGCGTGTGGATGGATCATGCTTTCTGGCCATTTGTGACAACGCAGCTTTATATGGATCAGACCGGGGATATGAATGTCCTTTTTGAGAAGATTCCATATTTCAAGGATCTTCAGACAAAAAGAGGAACTGCGCATGATGAAAAATGGAGCAGTGCCTATGGAGAAAATCAGAAAACAGAATCCGGTGAGATTTATTACGGAACGGTTCTGGAACACATTTTGCTGGAAAATCTCTGTGCTTTTTATGATGTAGGAGAGCACAACGAGATGAAACTTCACGGGGCAGACTGGAACGATGCCATGGATATGGCATGGGAAAATGGTGAGAGTGTGGCATTTACCTGTGCATATGCTGGAAATATGAAGAACATCGCAGAATATCTGAGAAAACTTCAGGAAAAGGAAATGTTTGACAGGATTGAAGTTGCGGAAGAAATGGAAATCCTGTTTACCGGAGACCGTGAGCTTTATGAAAGCCCGGAGAAAAAGCAGCAGCTTCTGAGACAGTACACAGAAAAATGTGCACATGATATCAGCGGAAATACTATTGTGATCCGTCTGGACCAGCTTAGCCGGAATCTGGATGAAAAGGCAGATTGGATGATGGAAAACATCCGCAGAAGAGAATGGGTAAAAGACGGAGAAAACGGCTGGTTCAACGGATATTATGATGATCATAAACGTCCTGTGGAAAGGGCAGAAAACAGCCAGGTACGTATGATGCTTACCAGTCAGGTATTTGCGATCATGAGTAAAACCGCACAGAAAGATCAGATTGAGTCTATCTGTAAAAGTGCGGATAAATATCTTTTTGACCGTCAGGCAGGAGGATATCGCCTGAATACCAATTTCCATGAAGAAAAATTTGATTTGGGAAGAATGTTCGGGTTTGCTTATGGAGAAAAGGAAAACGGAGCGGTATTTTCCCATATGGCTGTTATGTATGGCAATGCACTGTATAAAAACGGCTATGCAAAAGAAGGACATAAGGTTCTGGAAACGCTTCTGGACGCTGCCATGGATTTTGAGAACAGCAGGATGTATCCTGGAATTCCGGAATATTTTGATAATCAGGGAAGAGGATTGTATGCATATCTTACCGGTGCTGCAAGCTGGTATATGCTGACTATGATCACAGAGGTATTTGGCGTCAGAGGAGATCTTGGAGATCTGGTGATCGCGCCGGCACTGATGCCGGAGCAGTATAATGAGAATGGACAGGCATCTCTTACTATGGAATTTGCCGGAAGAAAGCTGGAGATCTGTATCTGCAATCCGGAGAAAAAACTTCCTTCAGAATATAAAATAAAAACAGTATGGTGTGATGAAAAGGAAATGAAAAACGAACAGAGTACCTGTGTACGTATAGATCGGGAACTGCTCGAAAAGCTTTCTGTAAAAGAAACACACAGGATCAAAGTGGAACTGATGTAACAGAAATCGGTTATACATAATTGTTAAATTACAGAAACAGAAGTATCAATAGGAAAACGGCATCCCACAGTTGTAAAAAGCTGCGGGATGTCGTTTTTGATGCTGATAAAAAATATCAGCCATAATAATAAGGATGTTTACCACATGGATTTGTAATATTTGTCACGGTACTTCTTTGGGGTAAGGCCGGTGAAGTTTTCAAAGATCTGGATAAAATGACTCTGTGAAGAGAAATTCAGATAATTGGCAATATCAACGACTGTTTTATCAGAGTATCGGAGCAGGTGAGTGGCTTTTTCGATTTTTTTCTCGCGAATGTAATCACTTATGGATACTCCAAGATTCTGTTTGAATACTCTGGACAGATAACTGGGAGAGAGTCCGGTATGTTCTGACAGATCCTGAATGGTGATACGCTCCTTAATGTGACCGTAAATATAGTCCACGCATTGCATGACCGGTCTGGAAAGAATAGAGCTTTTTTTCTGGAGGATCATTTTTCCGGTAAAATCTCTGGCCATAATATGATGCAGATCTGCAATCTGGCGTACAGTGGTGCAGGAATCCATTTTCAGAATGTAAAAATCGCTGAGACGATATGCCTGTTCAGGCTCCAGTCCACCGTCAATACAGTAACGGGTGAGCATGGCAGTAGTGACAACGAAATGATACTTCAGGTTGGTCAGAGGATTTTTGGAGAGGATACCGGTTCCCTTCAGATGAAGAAAAGAGTCTTCCTCGCAGTTTTTGTTTACAGCTTCCATATCACCGGCTCTTACGGCATTGTAAAAAGAATATTCCACAGAGGGAGAGCGATGAAGAGCTTCCGGTTCTGTATCTTTTAGCTCATTAGTAATCCAGTCTTGGGAAATGGACATATTGATATCCTCCTTATATGTTGATGTTTAAGGAATGTGTTGGTTTTTTATATTATGACATGAATCTGACATTTTGTTAAGATTAATAATATAATCGCAGATAAAAAAATGGTATATTTTCATCATCAAAGGTAAAGCATCGGGGATGCTACAGAAAAAGGAGGATTTATACTATGAAAAAAAGAGCGGTATCTATGATCCTTGCAGCAGCAATGGTTTGTGGAATGATGGCAGCAAATGTAAGCTGTGTATCTGCAAAAGGATCGGATGAGGGAAAAGTGATCAATATTTATTCCTGGAATGATGAGTTCCGTCAGAGACTGGAAGCTATTTATCCGGAAGTAGAGTCCACTTCCAAAGATGGTACAGTTACAAAACTGAAAGATGGTACAGAGATCCACTGGATCGTAAATCCGAACCAGGATGGCGTATATCAGCAGAAACTGGATGAGGCACTTCTCAACCAGGCTGATGCAAGTGCAGATGATAAGGTAGACATGTTCCTTTCTGAGACAGATTATGTATTCAAATATACAGACAAAGATGCAGATGTTGCAATGCCTCTTACTGATCTTGGCATTGATCCGGACAAGGATCTTGCAGATCAGTATGATTTCACGAAAACAACAGCTTCTGATGCGGATGGAGTACAGAGAGGCGCCACATGGCAGTGCTGCCCGGGTGTCCTTGTATATCGTCGTGACATTGCGAAAGATGTTTTCGGTACTGATGACCCGAAAGAAGTTGGCGAGAAGATGAAAGACTGGGATACAGCTAAAGAAACAGCAGCTCAGCTGAAAGAAAAAGGATATTATACATTTGCTTCTTATGCAGACACTTTTCGTTTATATGGAAACAGCATTGAGAATCCGTGGGTAGAGTCCGGTGATTCTGTGATCAAAGTAGATTCAAAGATCATGGACTGGGTAAAAGATCATGGACTGGGTAAAAGATTCCAAAGAGTGGCTGGATGCAGGTTATCTTAACAAAACTGTAAAAGGTCAGTGGAACGATGACTGGAACAAGGCAATGAGTTCTGAGTCCAAGGTATTCGCATTCCTCTTCCCGGCATGGGGTATCGACTTTACTCTGAAACCAAACTGGGATGGAGCAGAAGGTGACTGGGCTGTTACAAATCCTCCGCAGGAATACAACTGGGGTGGCTCTTACATTCAGGCTGCAACAGGAACAGATAATCCGGAACATGTCAAAGATATTATCCTGGCAATGACGGGAAATCAGGATAATCTTCTTAAGATTTCCAAAGAATACTCTGATTTTACAAATACAAAATCCGGTATGAAAGATGCAGCTACAAATGCAGATTTCGCATCTGATTTCCTTGGTGGACAGAACCCGTTTGAGTATTTTGCACCGGTTGCAGAGAATATCAAGATCGCACCGCTTTCCGCATATGACCAGGGTTGTGTAGAGCTGATCCAGAACGCTTTCAGTGATTACTTCCAGGGTAAAGTAGACTTTGACAAAGCAAAATCCAACTTTGAGACAGCTATTCAGGAGCGTTATCCGGAAATCACAGAGATCCAGTGGCCGGAATAAATACCACATGAGGATAATTGTTGATGCTGCAGGATCTTTGGATCCTGCAGCTTGCTGGAAAGGAAGAGCATTATGAAGAAAAAGAGCGTTAATTACGGAAAATGGGGATACATATTTATTCTTCCGTTTTTTGTGATCTATTTTATCTTTTCGCTGATTCCGCTGTTTGATACAGTGAGATACAGCTTTTTTGAATATTTCCGTTCTGGAATCAAGCAGATTGGTCCTAATTTTGTAGGACTTGCCAATTATGTCAGTCTTCTGCATTCTGACATGCTGAAATACGGACTGAATACACTGATCCTTTGGGTGATCGGATTTGTTCCGCAGATCGTTGTTGCACTGGTGCTTGCATGCTGGTTTACTGATGCCAGGCTGAAGCTTCATGGCAAGCAGTTTTTTAAGGTTGTAATTTATCTGCCGAACCTGATCATGGCATCAGCATTTGCACTTCTGTTTTTTACCATGTTTTCCACAAACGGACCTGTAAACTCCATTTTGTGTTCACTGGGCTGGATAAAGGAACCGATTGATTTTCTGGGCTCTGTTCTGGGAACAAGATCATTGGTAGGTTTCATGAATTTCCTGATGTGGTTCGGAAACACGACCATCATGCTGATGGCAGCAGTAATGGGAATCAGTATGGATATTTTTGAAGCATCGGATCTGGACGGATGCAACAGCATTCAGCGTTTCGTCTATATTACGCTTCCACTGATTCGTCCGATTCTTTCCTATACTCTGATCACTTCCATCATCGGTGGCCTTCAGATGTTTGATGTACCGCAGATCCTCACAAACGGACAGGGTAATCCGGACAGAACATCCATGACACTGATTATGTTCCTGAACAGCCATCTGAAGAGCAAGAATTATGGTATGGCCGGAGCATTGTCTGTATACCTGTTTATTATCAGTGCAATCCTCTGCTTCTTTGTATATCGTATGACTAACGACAATGATCCGGACGGATCTAAGAAAGCAGCGAAAAAGAGAGCAAGAGCAGAAAGGAGAAAAACAAAATGATGAAAGATAAGACAGCCAGCAGGATCAGAAGTATCGTGGCACATGTGGTACTTATTATTCTTTCCTTTATGTGTCTCTTTTTCTTTTATGTACTGATCGTGAATGCGTCTCATTCTCATGCAGAGCTTCAGAAGGGATTTTCTGCTCTTCCTGGAAAATATTTCTGGAAAAACCTGATGAATGTTGCAAATGACGGAAGCTTTCCGATGTTCAGGGGAATTCTTAACAGTATTATCGTGTCCGGATGCAGTGCAGTATTATGTACATATTTTTCCTCACTGACAGCATATGGTCTTTATGCCTATGATTTCAAGGCAAGGAATATAGCGTTTACATTTATCATGGCGATCCTCGTCATGCCGACACAGGTAACTGCAATGGGCTTCCTTCGTCTGATCACAAAGATGGGATTATATGATTCCCTGCTTCCGTTGATTATTCCGTCTGTTGCGTCACCGGCCGTATTCTATTTTATGTACAGCTATCTGCAGTCCTCACTGCCGATGTCACTGGTAGAAGCAGCCAGAATTGACGGCTCCGGAGAATTCCGTACTTTCAACAGTATTGTCCTGCCAATCATGAAGCCGGCAATCGCTGTACAGGCGATTTTTACATTTGTAGGCTCCTGGAACAATTATTTCGTTCCTGCTCTGGTTATCCAGTCTAAAAGCAAGATGACTGTTCCAATCCTGATTGCAACACTTCGTGGAGCAGATTATATGAATTTTGATATGGGTAAGATTTACATGATGATCACAGTTGCCATTGTGCCGATCATTATCGTATATCTCCTTCTTTCCAAGTTTATCATCGCAGGAGTGACACTTGGAGGCGTAAAAGAATAACAAAAGGTAGCAGGTAAGATATGACAGTTAAGAAATGGAAACACAGCGGAACAAAGAAACACAGCATGTCAGACCGTGAAATACGAAACGGTCTTCTTTCGGAAAAAGCAGCAGAGGAGGGTATTGTACTGCTGAAAAATGATAAAAAAATACTCCCTCTGAATATTTCCACGAAAATAGGTTTATACGGCGCCGGTGCGGGAAAGACAGTGAAAGGCGGAACAGGTTCCGGTGATGTGAATAACAGAAGTAACATTTCTATTTATCAGGGACTGAAAGAAAACGGTATTCAGATCGTAAGCGAGAAATGGCTGGCCAATTATGAGTCAATATACGCAGAAGCACGCCGGGCATGGAAAGAAAAAATACTGGAAGAAGCAAAGTTTGTGGAAAATCCTTTTGATGCCTATGCGGAAAATCCCTTTGCAATGCCGGAAGGCCGTGCAGTCACAGCAGAAGATACTGTCGATGCCCAGACAGCAATCTATGTGGTAAGCAGGATTTCCGGTGAGGGAAAGGATAGGCGCAGGGTCGAGGGAGATTATTATCTGAGCAGACGGGAGCGGGAGGATATCCGGTTCCTTGATGCACAGAAGATTCCTACAGTACTTATCCTGAATTCCGGCGGTCCGGTAGAACTGACAGATATTCTGGAAGAAACAGAAAATATCTGTGCTGTCCTGAATATTTCCCAGCTTGGACAAAGAGGCGGACTTGCCCTCGCCAATGTCCTTCTGGGAAAGGTAACTCCAGGCGGCAAGCTGACTGCAACATGGGCCAGAAGGTATGAGGATTATCCGTGTGCAGAGGAATACAGCTATCTTAATGGCAAGCTTGAAAGAGAAGAGTACAAGGAAGGAATTTATACAGGATATCGTTATTTTGATACTTTTGGTGTAAAACCGCTGTTTCCGTTTGGATATGGACTTTCTTACACAGAAATGCAGATACGCTTCCATGGGATGAAAACATCAGGGGATGGCGTTGAAGTTGAAACAGAGGTAACGAATACAGGAGAAACTTTTTCGGGAAAAGAGGTCGTGCAGGTCTATGTGTCTCTTCCACAGGATGAATCAGGGAAGGAATACCGTCGGCTGGCTGGCTTTGCAAAAACAAAACTTCTGAAGCCGGGGGAAAAAGAACTGCTGAAAATCAGGATCGACAGAAAGACACTGGCATATTTTTCCGAAGAGCAGCATGCCTGGATTGCTGAAAAAGGTTATTATGCTGTCTGGGTCGGAAACAGCATTGCATCGCTTACGCTGGCTGCAATGCTTGAAGTGCCGGAGAGTGTGATCCTGGATAAAACGAATATCCTTGAGAATCAGACTGATATTACTGAAGAAGTTTATGACCGCCAGAATCTTTCTGCCAGAACTCTGAAATGGAAAGAGAAGGCAGAGAATGAGAAGATTGGAAGATATATCTATTATCCTGAACCAGAGAAGAGAACAGAATGCACCTGCCAACCGGAAAATAAGATTCCTGCAAAGGATCTGCTCCCGCTGTTTTATGGGAATATTGCTGGAATCTCCAGTAATCTGGGGGCGGCAGGAATCCGTGTTCCTGGCTCTGCCGGTGAGACCACGGCTGCTCTTTATGAGCAATATGGCGTTTCCCCACTGATCATGGCCGATGGGCCGGCAGGACTGAGACTTCAGCAGAATTATGAAGTAGACAGAGAAACAGACACAGTATATGGAATCGGTGTCCTTGGATCTCTGGAAAACGGATACCTGAGAACAGATGAGACTCACGAAAACGCAGACAGATATTATCAGTTCTGTACGGCATTTCCGGTTGGAACTGCACTGGCTCAGACCTGGGATACTGCCCTTGTGGAAAAAGTTGGAATAGCAGTGGCAGAAGAAATGGAGGAATTCCACATAGATCTCTGGTTAGCACCTGGTCTTAATATTCAGAGAAACCCTCTGTGCGGCAGAAATTTTGAGTATTATTCCGAAGATCCGCTGCTTTCCGGAACCATGGCAGCAGCCATGACAAAAGGAGTGCAGAGCAGACCTGGCTGCGGTGTTACCGTTAAGCATTTTGCCTGCAACAATCAGGAAGATAATCGTATGGGCGTAGATGCACAGGTATCAGAACGTGCCCTGAGGGAAATTTACCTGCGTGGTTTTGAGATTGCAGTTAAAGAGAGCAGACCAGTGGCAATCATGTCTTCCTATAATTTACTGAATGGTGTCCATGCTGCAAACAGTGTTGATCTCTGTACAGCCATTGCCCGAAAAGAATGGGGATTTGACGGTGTGATCATGTCAGACTGGAATACAACGGTTCCGGAAGATGGAAGTATTCCGTGGAAATGCGTGACAGCAGGAAATGATATTATCATGCCTGGTAATGCAGCCGACGCAGAAAATATCCGAAAAGCTTTTGAAGACGGAAAGCTTTCGGAAGAAGTTGTCAGAATGTGTGCGGGACGTATTCTGAACCTGATACACACACTGACAGCAGAATAAAAAAAATTATATAGTAGTGAAAAACTTGCCTGAATTCAATTTTCGATTTATCATTGGATTCAGGCATATTTTTTGCAGATGTCGCGCAAGGCAACCCGTTTTAGGCGGAGGATCCTGCAGGCAGTTTTTTATATGCCGTGAAAAGGAGAATACCATGAACATAAAACGAGCAAAGCAGGAGATCAGAGATTCCATAGAAGCATATCTTTCAAAGGACGAATTCGGTGAGTACCGGATCCCGGCGATCCGACAGAGACCGATCCTTCTTATGGGCCCTCCGGGAATCGGAAAGACACAGATTATGGAACAGATAGCAAGGGAATGCGGGATTGCTCTTGTTTCCTATACCATTACCCACCACACCAGGCAGAGTGCTGTGGGACTTCCTTTTATTATAAAAAAGAATTATGGTGAGGAAGAATTTTCTGTCACGGAATATACCATGAGTGAGATCATTTCATCCGTTTACGACAAAATGGAAAAAACAGGTCTGAAAGAAGGCATCCTGTTCATTGATGAGATCAACTGCGTATCTGAAACACTGGCACCGATGATGCTGCAGTTCCTTCAGGGAAAAACCTTCGGAAACCAGAAGGTGCCGGAAGGCTGGGTAATCGTCACAGCAGGCAACCCGCCGGAATATAACAAATCCGTCCGGGAATTCGATGTGGTCACTCTGGACCGTATCAAGAAGATTGATGTGGAGGCAGACTTTGATGTATGGAAGGAATACGCCTACCAGCAGGGAATTCATCCGGCGGTGATCTCCTATCTGGAGCTTCGCAGAAAAAATTTCTACAGGGTGGAGAATACCGTAGACGGAAAGATCTTTGCCACAGCCAGAGGCTGGGAGGATCTTTCCCGTCTGATCCAGGTTTATGAGATCCTTGGAAAAACCGTAGACCGTGAGGTGGTCAGCCAGTACATCCAGCACAGGATGATCGCGAAGGACTTCGCCAGCTATCTGGCTCTTTATTATAAGTACAGAACGGATTATAAAGTGGAGGACATCCTGAAAGGAAAGTGGGATTCCATTACTCTGGGTAAGATCCGCACAGCCTCTCTGGACGAGCATTTGAGCATTGTAAGCCTTCTCAACGGAAAGCTCAGCGAGCTTTTTACAGAATGCTATCTTACCGATGCCTATCTCACGAAACTGTATGATTATATGGTGTACTTCAGAGAAGATCAGGACAGCCTCACAGCAAAAAATCTCATGGAAAAAGCAGAGGCGGATCTTGAAAAGGACAAAAAGAGTGAGCTTCTTACAAAACAGCAGGAGCGTATACAGAAACGTGTTGTGTCATTTTTTGAAAATGCGTCCGGATCGAAATCAACCTCGGGATCAATTGGATCGAAATCAACCGGATCAGATAAAACCAGATCAGGCTCATATCCGGCAGGAGGCAGAAGTGCTGCAGCAGAATCGAAAGATCCATCGTCAAACAGGAACTATGAGTTTGTGAAAGTCCTCTTCGAATCCGAAACCGAAGCCTACGAAAACCGAACCGACGAAATATCTCTTACTCTTCAGAACGTCTTCGACTTCATGGAAGCTGCTTTTGGGGACAGCCAGGAAATGGTGGCATTTATCACAGAACTGAATGCCAACTATTATAGTCTCTGGTTCATTCGGGAGAACGGTTCTGACCAGTATTACAGGCATAATAAAGGTCTTCTTTTTGACGACCGCCAGAAAATGCTTCTGGGCCAGATGGAGGAAGTGGAAAACATTCTCAATAATGGAATAAAATAATATGTCTTACCAATTTATTATTTACTATTGATTAAATTGGGGAATTATCGTATAATATTTACTATAAAAGTCCGGAAAATAGAGAGGGCAAATAGTCAAAATGCACAGACTGGCTGAATGGCTGCAGAGCGATCATCTGGTGCAGAACTGCATGATGACTGAGAATGGTAAATATCCACTTGTCTATATTCCGGGATTTTTATGTAAAGGAAGGCAACACAATAATAAAGGAAGGCGGCCGAAACGGACGACATGTTTACAAAGATTACAGAAGAACGAGCATTTGACGGAATATTAGTGCAGATCATAGAAAATATCCGGCGGGGAGAACTGAAGCCGGGGGACACTTTACCTGCGGAACGTGTTATGGCAGAATCCCTGGGAGTTTCCAGACCTGCTGTCCGTGAAGTCCTGCGGGCACTGGAGCTGATGGGAATTGTCACAACGGTCCGCGGCGGAGCCAACTATATTACCGAGAATATGGATCAGTGGCTTTCTGCACCACTGGCCCTTCTTTTTCAGCTGAATAACAGCCATGTACAGCAGGTACAGGAACTTCGTTCTGCGCTGGAGCAGGAGGCTGCGCTTCTTGCAGCCGGGAATTGTACGGAGAAGGATGCATTAGATCTGCGTTCCATCCTGGCACAGCTGGAGAGCTCAGAGGACGAGAAAGCCCGTGCAGGTCTTGATAAGAAGCTTCATACGAAAATCGGCAGGATCGCAGGGAATCCTATGATCTATAATGTTCTGGATGCGGCAGCGCAGCTGACAGAGGAGATCATTTCCGGTACCCGAGCTTATATTATGCAGAAACATAATTCTGCTCTTGAGGTGGATGACCAGCACAGAAGATTGGTGGAAGCCATTATTTCCGGAGACCGGAACCAGGCGGAGAGGCTGATGCGCGAACATATGGAAACCATTGAGAAATATATAATGGAGATCGCACAGCAGCAGGGCGAGAACAGCCTTGTATTTCATCGCTGATCCACTTGAAATAAATAAAATTTCAGTAAAAATCCCGTTAATCTGGTAAGACCACTATTGATTTTGGTAAGACCGAGTGCTATAATAGGGGATGTATTGGTAATACCAAAAAAGTTTGATATTATGGCAGCATCCTGAAGGCTTCATGAGACGAGACAACATAAGACGAGACAACATAAGACGAGACAGCTTGAGACGAGACAACATGAGACGAGACAACGTAAGATGAGACAGCATGAGGCAGGACAGCGTAAGACGAGACAGCACAGGATGAAGGTTACTGTACCCCTGCAGTATTATATAAAGTATGCTGCGGGTCACAGCGTGGGCAGTAACCTGCCGGAAATATCAGGAGAAAGGACTTGCGATTATGGGATATGTAAAATGGAGTTATGACACACTGAACCATTTCTGCGGAGACGTTTTCAAAGCGTTTGGCTTTTCTGAGGAAGAAGGAAATATCATTAAAGATGTTCTTCTGACTGCTGATCTGTATGGGATCGAGAGCCACGGAATGCAGAGGATGGTTCGTTACCATAAAGGAATCGAGAAGGGGACTATTCATCCCCAGGCGAAACCGGAAGTTGTTTTTGAAACACCGATTTCTGCTGTGATAGACGGACATAACGGAATGGGCCAGCTGATCAGCCATTTTGCCATGGAAAAGGCAATTGAGAAGGCAAAGACAACTGGTGTGGGAATCGTAAGTGTACGAAATTCCAATCATTTCGGTATTGCAGGATATTATGCGAACATGGCCTGCCATGAAGGCCTTCTTGGAATGGCATGTACCAACTCCGAGGCGATCATGGTACCGACTTTTGGAAGAAAGGCTATGCTGGGCTCCAACCCGATCGCAGTCGCTATGCCTGCAGACCCGTATCCGTTTTTCTTTGACTGTTCCACAACAGTTGTAACCAGGGGTAAACTGGAAATGTATAATAAGATGGGCAAGCCTCTTCCGGATGGCTGGGCACTTGACAAAAACGGTCATGCCAGCAATAATGCACCGGATGTACTTGCAAACATCGTAGCCAAGAAGGGCGGCGGAATCATGCCTCTTGGTGGAAACGAGGAAGTCAGCGGAAGCCATAAGGGATATGGCTATGGAATGCTCTGTGAGCTGTTCAGCTCTATTCTTTCCATGGGCGTTACCTCCGATAAATGCTGTACATTCCCGGATAAGACCGGTATCTGCCATGGATTTATGGCGATCAACCCGGCGGCATTCGGAGATCCGGATGCGATCCGCAAGCATTTTTCAGAATATCTTGAGGCACTTCGGGAGAGTCCGAAGGCAGACGGTCAGGACAGGATCTATACACACGGCGAGAAAGAGGTAGCTGCTGAAAAAGACAGAAAAGAGAATGGCATTCCGGTCAACGACAATACCATGGTAGAGCTTGCTGATCTCTGCAGTTATCTGAAGCTTGATTTTGGCTCTTATTTTGAAGGCTATGAGCTTCCGAAGGACAGTAAATTCTTCAATGGTAATTATTAATTCAGGTAATCCTTTTGAAATGAAATATATCATAATTATCCAAGGAGGAAAAGAAAATGGATTATGCAAAAGAGTCATTAAGACTGCACGGAGATTGGAAAGGTAAGATCGAGGTTGTTACAAGAGTGCCGGTTGAGAATAAAGACGACCTTTCTCTTGCATATACACCAGGTGTAGCTCAGCCTTGCCTTGAGATCCAGAAAGATATCAATAAATCCTACGAGCTTACAAGAAGATGGAATATGTGTCTTGTTGTAACAGACGGTTCCGCAGTTCTTGGTCTTGGTGACATCGGACCGGAAGCCGGTATGCCTGTAATGGAAGGTAAATGTGTACTGTTCAAGGCATTCGGCGATGTAGACGCATTCCCGCTTTGCATTAAGAGCCATGATGTAGACGAGATCGTAAATACTATTTACATGATCTCCGGATCCTTCGGTGGTGTTAACCTTGAGGATATCTCCGCTCCGAGATGCTTTGAGATCGAGAAAAAACTGAAAGAGAAATGTGATATTCCGATCTTCCACGATGATCAGCACGGAACTGCAGTTATCACACTTGCAGGTTTGACAAACGCTCTGAAGGTTGTCGGAAAGAAGAAAGAGGATGTTCGTATCGTTATGAACGGTGCAGGTGCAGCTGCTATCTCTATCTGCAGACTTCTTCTGAAAGCAGGCTTCAAGGATGTTACACTCTGCGATAGAAAGGGTGCCATCTATGAGGGACGTACAGAAGGAATGAACCCGGTTAAGGAAGAGATGAGCAAGCTCACAAACCTTCAGAAGAAACAGGGATCTCTTGCAGAGATGCTGGTTGGCGCGGATGTATTTATCGGTGTTTCCGCTCCTGGAGCAGTGACAACAGAGATGGTTAAGACCATGAACAAAGATGCCATCATCTTCGCATGCGCAAACCCGACACCGGAGATCTTCCCGGATGATGCAAAAGCAGGCGGAGCAAAGGTTATCTCCACAGGAAGAAGTGACTTCCCGAACCAGATCAACAACGTTCTTGCATTCCCTGGAATCTTCCGTGGTGCATTTGATGTAAGAGCAAGTGATATCAACGATGAGATGAAGATTGCAGCTTCCAAGGCTCTTGCAGATCTGATCACAGATGAGGAGCTTTCTCCGGAGTATATCATTCCGAAGGCATTTGACAAGAGAGTCGGACCGGCTGTCGCAAAAGCAGTAGCAGAGGCAGCAAAAGCAACAGGCGTAGCACGTATCTGATCTTAAGCGCCTGATACGAACCAAAACAGCCCTTCATTAAGAAGAATATATCAGACACCCGTACTCTGTAACCCGGTACGGGTGTCTTTTTGTTTCCCGGCAGGTGGTATTACCCTTTGACAAATGTCCTCGCAGTGAGTACAATAGCAAAAGAATATGATAGGAGGTTAAGCACAGCATGAAACCATGGGAAGCTAATATACGAAAAGTAGTGCCGTATACTCCTGGCGAGCAGCCAAATGAGAGCGGCATGATCAAACTGAATACAAACGAGAATCCATATTCACCGGCTCCTGGTGTGGAGAAGGCGCTGAAGGCCCTTGATGCCGATACCCTGAGACTTTATCCGGATCCGACAGCAGGAGACCTGGTACACAGTATTGCCGCGTTCTACGGACTGAAGGATGAGCAGGTATTTACAGGCGTTGGTTCCGATGACGTACTGGCTATGTGTTTTCTCACATTTTTTAATTCAGAGAAACCGATCCTGTTCCCGGATATCACCTATTCCTTCTATGATGTATGGGCAGATCTTTTAAGGATCCCATATGAGCGCCCGGTATTAGATGAGGAGTTCCATATCCGTAAAGAAGATTATTTCCGTGAAAACGGCGGAATCGTATTCCCTAACCCCAATGCACCGACCGGCGTGGAAATGCCTCTTTCCGAGATCGAGGAGATCGTGGCAAAGAATCCGGAGAGTATCGTGATCGTAGATGAGGCGTACGTGGATTTCGGAGCAGCATCCGCACTGCCGTTGATCGAAAAATATGATAATTTGCTTGTTGTGCAGACCTTCTCCAAGTCCAGATCCCTGGCAGGAATGCGTATCGGATATGCCTTCGGAAATACGGAGCTGATCAAATATCTCAATGATGTGAAATATTCCTTTAACTCCTATACCATGGATCGTACTACCATCGCAGCTGGTGTGGCATCTATGGAGGATAAGGCATATTTTGAGGAATGCTGCCATAAGATCATTACAACAAGAGAGTGGACAAAGGCAGAGCTCAGGAAGCTTGGATTTTCCTTCCAGGATTCCAGATCCAACTTTATCTTTGCCACACATGAGAGCTGTCCGGCCAAAGAGCTTTTCGCAGCACTGAGGGAGAAACATATCTATGTAAGATATTTCCCGAAGGACAGGATCGACAATCATCTCCGTATCACCATCGGTACCGATGAGGAGATGAAAAAGCTGGTAGAATTCTTGACGGAATATCTGCAGAAATAACAATTAAGGAGGTACTATGGAAGTACTGGTACAATGGTTTTCACACCACCTTGCACAGTTTATCTCTCCCGAGGGAGCTGTGTTCATCATTTCTATGATCCCGATACTGGAGCTTCGAGGCGGCCTTCTGGCAGCTTCTTTGCTGAAGATATCGGCTGCGAAGGCACTGCCGATCTGTATCGTGGGAAATATTATTCCGATTCCGTTTATCCTGCTTTTTATCCGGCAGATTTTTAAATGGATGAAAAAAACAAAGACATTCAGAGGTCTGATCACAAAGCTGGAAAATAGAGCTATGGGAAAGAGTGACCAGATCAAGAGGTATGAATTTCTTGGACTTTTGCTGTTTGTGGGAATCCCTCTTCCGGGCACAGGAGCCTGGACAGGTGCACTGATCGCCTCTCTTCTTGAGGTGGATATCAAAAAATCCTCCATTGCGATCCTGTGCGGACTTTTTATGGCAAGTGCCATTATGTATATTGTTTCTTATGGAATTGTAGGAAATGTAGTGCATTGATCGATCACAGAGAAGGAATGGCTTTTTGATCGAGATCGGATTGAAAATAAAAAAATCCCTTACCGGATCTGTAAAATGATATGTGTTCTGTATTCCGGAAACATATCAGAGATCGGTAAGGGATTTTTTATGTGTTTTTACATATCAGGCAGAGGTATACCGAGAAGATCCTTACATAAGTCTGCGCTTCAGCATGTCCGCGTTTAAAGCGTATTTCAGAGCTGTATCCCTGGTGATACGGCCTTTTTTATATAATTCCAGAAGGCTCTGGTCCATAGAACGCATCTGCTCCTGACCGGATGTGGAGATCACGCCTTCGATCTGGTGTACTTTATTGTCGCGGATCATATTGCGGATGGCAGGAGTCAGGCGCATGATCTCGAAAACAGGAATGTTGCGTCCGTCCACATCCGGGATCAGCTGCTGGGAGATCACAGCCTGAAGGACCATGGAAAGCTGGAGGGCAATCTGATGCTGCTGGGATGGCTCAAACACGTCCATGATGCGTTCGATGGTGTTGGCTGCTCCCAGAGTATGCAGGCTGGAAAGGACAAGATGACCGGTTTCCGCAGCGGTCATGGCAGTCTGGATGGTTTCATGATCACGCATCTCTCCAAGAAGGATCACATCCGGGCTCTGGCGTAGTGTGGCACGAAGAGAAGTCAGATAGCTTTCGGTGTCGGTACAGATCTCGCGCTGGCTGACGATACAGCGATCATGGCGGTGGAGATATTCCAGAGGATCCTCCAGAGTGATGATATGGCCTTCCCGGGTATGGTTGATCCGGTCGATCAGACAGGCCATGGTGGTGGATTTACCGCTTCCGGCAGAACCGGTAACAAGGACCATGCCACGGGTATATTCGGAGATGTTCATCACATCCTCGGGAATGGAAAGCTCTGCAGGATCCGGCAGCCGGAAGGCGATCACGCGGATCACGGCAGCCAGGGAACCACGCTGCTTGTAGGCATTGACGCGAAATCTGGAAACACCGGGAATGGAAAAAGAAAAGTCATCATCACCGGTTTCCATAAGACGGGATATATCGCGGTTTTCCGCAAGGCCGTAAATGGTGCGGAGTAAATTTTCTGTCTGATCAGGCATCAATCTGTCACCACGGTCCAAAAGATGACCGTCGATCTTTTCTGCCAGGGGGCGGCCTGCGATGATAAAGATATCAGAGACACGCCGGTTGGCAGCTTCTGCCAAAAATTCAGGAATAGGGGTATCCATAGGTTTATTCTCCTTTAAATACATTCTGGTGGTTGTCAGGTTGCCAGGATCCGGTAAGCTCTGTGTTCCATTGCAGGATCTGATAAGCGGAAGAGCTTTTTTCCTGCGGGTAAAAAATCTCAAGCACTACAGAAAGCTGTTGTGTCTCGGAAATTCCAACGGAGAAGGAAAGGGTGTGGCTGTGGGAATCCCAGCTGAGATCGTCTCTTGTGTCCGCAAGCTTTTGTATCATGGAAAAATATCTGGTCTCATCGGAAGCTTTTTCCCTGTATTGCTCCAGATCATCACGGATTTCTGAAACGGTTTCCGTGGCGCTTGCGCAGCCGGTGTAATAATTTTCGGTCTGTTCCATAGAATGTCTGGCTGTGTTAAGACTGGATCTGGAGCTTCCAAGAGTAAGCAGAGCAAGTACACAGAGACACAGCACAGAGAAGATAAGAAACAGGGAAGGAATGCCGACAGTTACAAAAGACGTATGCTTCTGTTTCAATGTACAGCCTCCCTTCTGTAGTCATCGACAGGAAAACGCAGGGTGATCCGGTAAAGCTCACTGCAGTTGGAAAGCTGCCGGAAAGAAAGCTCGCCGGATTTTTCTGAAGAAGAAATATCTGTTTCCAGGATCATTTCACAGGCGGCTTCTCCGGAAGAGCAGCTCTGCCAGTTACGGTCATAATACCAGATCAGGTTGGTGTTCTTTTTGATGCCCCCCGGAAGCAGAGAGAGGAACTGTTCATCGGTTCCGTCAGTGCCTTCCAGTATCTCGCCCACGGAGGTTGTGAGAGCCTGGATCTGGTTCCACTGTTCTGCCTGGAGCCGGTTTTTCCGTGCTGCCGCGAAGATCTGGATGCAGGCAGCTGAGGAAAGTGACAGAAACAAAAGGGCAAGGATCATTTCCATCAGAAAAAGGCTGGTACCGGAATTATGTCTTGATTCTTTCATGATGCCTCCTTTTTGTCAATGCGATGAAGCAGGAATTCCGAGCGGACTCCCGTGGTACTTTCCAGGGAAAAGTGGTAAAAACCATTTTCCATTTCCGAAAACCGGAAATCGGAAAGCTGTGAGATGACGGTTCCTGCATCGGAACTGGCCTGAGAGCCTTTTGCAGTGAAAAGCTCCATCAGACTGTCATTCTTCAGGTAAATATACGTGATATATTCTTTTCCTTTGATATCGTCCCGGAAACAAAGGGCAGGAATATCATCCAGGGAACCGGAAAAGATCTCATCGCCGCGGTCGTGCTGCCGGAATTTGGTAGTCAGATAAGTTGCTGCGGTCCCAAGCTCGGAATCGGAGTCAGTCTGTTTCACAGTCTGCTGGTAAATCCGGGCGGAAAACAGCAGCATCAGTATAAGGAACAGAACAAAAACACCGAAAAGAAGAAGCGAAAAAAGAGAAGAAACGGAATGTCCGGTGTTCTTCCGGTGATTCATGAGGCATTCCCTCCTTTCGCACTGCCGGACAGAGCGATCACGCTGATAGACGGCAGGAGATTGGAACCATTAGGAACATACTCTACTACGAATTTGGTTTTGTCATAAGTGATATGATAATCCGAGAGAAGCTGGGACAGGCTTTCGGGATATGTGCCTGTGAGGGCATAGGTGCGGATGGCACCGTTTTTCAGTGCCTGTTCCAGAGCATCCTGTTCTTTGTGTACGGCCTGGTCGGAGGTGCTGCTGACACCTGCCACAAACAAGGTGCAGGATAAAACCAGAAGCAGCGCCGGAAAGAGAAGAAAAAATGCTCTGAGAAATTTTGTTCTGCGGCTTTCAAAAAGTTCCATGTGGTCACCACCTTACATTGCAAAATCTGAGAGAATCCCCAGAAGCGGCATCATGACGGATAAAAGGACCAGCCCCACAAGAAGAGACAGCAGGATCACGATGGTAGGCTCCACAATGGAGACTGCCTGTGAGATCAGATCTATGGATCTTTCGGTGTACTGCCGGGAAAGCCTGCGGAAGGTTTCGTCACTGGAACCGGAATAGAAGGATATCGTGATGAGACGGCCTTCCATGCCGCCGAACAGACCGGATTCTGTAAGAGCCTTGGAAAAAGTTTCTCCGCTATCCAGGATAGAGGAAGCCTTCCGGAGTCTTTCGAGTATCACCGGCTGTGAGATCAGATCCTTTGTAAGCTCCAGGCTGGTTTCCGGGGAAAGTCCGCTCCGAAGCCCCAGGGAAAGGCCCTGGGCCAGACGACTGTAATCCATGGCAACCGGGATCTCACGGAAAAACGGGAGATGGATGGCCATTTTTCGCAGCAGGCTGTGACCTTTTTCCGTAAGACTGAAAAACAGGATGCAGCCAATGAGGGCTGCGGCGAGGATCAGAAAAACAGAGGAATACCGGCTGATCACGTTGCCTGCATTCAGAAGTCCCCGGGAAACCCCGTTCATTTCCATTCCCATCTGGTTAAATACCTGTTGAAATACCGGCAGGACTTTTATCAGAAGGACCAGGATCACAACAGCCATCATGCCAAGCATGAGCAGCGGGTAAGTGACTGCAGACCGTATCTGTCCTGAGATTTCTTCCTCCTGTTCATAGTGGGAACTGAGACTTTCCATGATCTCATCCAGGCAGCCGGTTTCCTCACCGGTCCGGACATAGGCGGTCATGGATGTGGGAAAGATCCCGGATTCGTCAAGAGCCCGGGAAAGAGAACCGTTTTCTTCCACGGAACGGATCAGGGGTGTGAGGATCTGCCGGTCTGCATCGGTCTTGCTTTCGTCACAGAGGATGTGAAGTCCTTCAGCTGTGGATATGCCGGAATGCAGAAGCATTCCCATCTGCCCGCAGAAACTGGATAATTCCCGGGCTGTCAGTTTGTTTTTCATAATAAGGTCTCCTTTAGTGGGTCAGCGCGTGAACTGTACCGTATAATTGCTTTCATCACCGATATATTCCTGAATCGCTTCATCACCATCACTGTTGGCGTCAAAGGTGGGATCCATCAGCTTCCAGGTGTCGCCGTCAAAAGATACTGCCTTTGTCACCCAGCCTCTGCCACGGATATAAACATCGATCCATGCATGCTTTACATCACCGGAATAGCCGATCTGAAGCTTGCAGGGAATGTCCTGGCTACGGAGCATTGCAGTAGTCAGTGCAGCGTAATCAAAACAGATCCCCGTGCCGGTGCTTAAAGTATCATCTACATCAGGAAGATAACCGGCTTCGACAGAATCAGCTTTGTCATAATCGTAGGAAATATGACTGGTAACATATGTATAGAAGGTTTTCAGGATGTCGATATCGGTCATGTCTTCTTTGACAAGAGAGGCTGCCAGTTTGCAGGTTTTACTTTTGGAAGAAAAGTCCACGTACTGGTTTGGATACAGAAACGGAAGAAATTCATTCTGAAGCTTTATTGTGAGCGTTTCCGTGTAAAGGGCGGCATACTGGTTTCCATCAACCTGCTGATAGCAGGTGATGAGATACTCACCGGAGCCTTCGGAAAAAGGAAGTACCGTCTGTTCATCAGGTTCCAGAAAATAGGAATAGACCACACCGGAGGGAGCAGTAAGCTGAATGTTCATGCGGGAATCATCGGAATCGGATTCTGCAGTCAGATACCCCTGATCCTGATTGGAAATATCCAGGATCAGAGGGGAACTGCCCAGTGTTTTTTTGCCGGGGGCCTCCGGGGTGAGGACTCTGGCCGGAGAATATACCGGAGGTTCTTCATCGGAGGAAGGAGAATTTCCACAGCCTGCCAGCAGGATTCCGAAAAGCAGCCATACAAAAAAGAGACGGACTGGTAAAAATTTTGACATTGTTTCCGTTCTCCTGTTATATCATGCTTTCTTTTTGAACAGTATAGCAGATTCCGTGAAAAAAAGACAGGAGTAGGGCTCAAAATGCAGTGGAAAATGTTGACATTTCAGGGAAAAAAACATATACTATGCATATAAAGGCAAACCTGTTGAAAGACAGGGACGCAAAGCCATGGGTCTAAGGTCCGAAGGATGACTATGACAGCCGGTTGCCGCATTAAATTCCGATTTAATGACGTATTCAGATAACATCTATGAACAAGAATCTGTGTGTTAATGCGGCCGTTTATTTCGTTAGAATAAGCGGTTTTTTGATGCCTAAAATCCGGTTTAGGTTGGAAACTGAAACGTCGGCTTTCAGAAAGGTGTGAATGATATGAAAAGAACAGATATCCGTAAAATTTTTACAGGCAGGAAAAAAGCTTTAGCAGGATGCCTTGCAGCTGTTATTGTACTGGCAGGTGGCTTTAATGTCTGGCAGTCGTCACAGGTTCCGGAATTTCCGGATTTTACAGATCCGGTAGTGGAGACTACCATCACAGAGGACGACACTCCACTTGCTTCAAAACCGAAGGTGACTACCAAAACGACTTCAAATACCAAGACAACCAGAAAAAAAGTTAAGCTGAAAAAAGCGGCGACCAAGACTTATACCAAGAAGCTTCCGACTACCAATAAGAAGAGTACGACCACAAAGAAAACAAACAGAAATACAACCGTAAAAACATTAAAGACAGTTAAGACTGCAACAACACAGAAATACACAAAGAAATCAAAAACAGCCGTTCAGACACGGAAAGTAACTACAACCATTCAGACGACCACAACAGTCATGGCGGCTTCAGCTACTGCCGGCAAAGCGAATGCAGCTTCCACAAAAAAAGTAGAAAGCATCAGCATGGACAGCAAATATTCAGTAAGCAATATTGCTTCCATTGCACCGAAGATGGACAGCAGGGTGCTCAAAGCCTACAAGAAGCTTGGATTTACTGTAACGATCGATCCGTCTGTTAACTACGGAGGTTGCTTTAACGCACATTCAAGAAGCATCATCCTTCGTTTTGAGAATGAGACAATCTACCATGAGCTGGGACATTTCCTTGCTTTTGTTGCGGGAAACGTAGACAGAACAAGTGATTTTGCCGCAGTTTATAACAGCGAAAAATCCAAATTTACAGGTATTAACAGAAGCTATGCAACGCAGAACAGTTCAGAATATTTTGCAGAATCAGTGCTTGAGTATGTAACAAGTCCGTCAACACTTAAGAGACAGAGACCAAAAACGTATGCAGCGATCGTGGCGGCTCTGAATAAAATTACCGATGAACGTATCCAGAGGGTCATGGATATATACGGACCGTTCTGGAGCTAAAAAAGAAGCATACAGGAATGTTGGATCTGTCCGGGAAGAGATCTCCCGGGCAGATTTTTTTCTTTTTTGTGAGAAAAGTATAAAAAAAATGTCGATAAATATTTCTTGCAATAGACTCTATAAGGTGTGTATAATGAAACATAAGCTGAAAACATGCTTTCATTCAAAAAAAGTGCAGCCATGTCAGGTTGTATCTGATTCCATAAACAACAAATATATAATTTATCAGATTTAAGAATAGAGGATTTAATATGAGAGAAAAGTATGAATCATTATCTCTGGCGGTGCTGAAGGATCTGGCAAAGGCGAGAGGGATGAAGGGAATTTCTACTCTGAGAAAACCGGCACTGATCGAGCGGATGCTGGAGGAGGACGTCAAAGAGTCCGACAGAGGAAATCCCGAAGAAGTACACAAAAGTACACCGGCAGAAAATACTGTAAAAGAAAAAAGCTATGATTCGGAAAAAACAGAATATCGTACCCGTCCGGCAGGGGAAGGACTTCAGGAGCAGCGGAAGGAATATCGTAGTGATAAGAATGAGCAGGAACACAGAAACACAAATATCCGCAGAGAGTACAACCGTGAATATAACCGGGAAGCTACAAGGGAGAACGGGAATGTCCCGTCAGAATCCACCCAGCTGGACAGTGGCGAAAAGGCTAACGGGATCCTGGAGGTCCTTCCGGATGGATATGGCTTTATCCGATGTGAGAATTATATGCCGGGTGAGAACGACATTTATGTTTCTCCTTCCCAGATCCGCCGCTTTAATTTAAAGACAGGTGATATCATCCAGGGAAATATTCGTATCAAGACCCAGGGAGAGAAGTTCAGTGCCCTTCTCTACGTATCTTCCATTAACGGTTTCCATCCGAGTGAGGGACAGAGACGGTATAATTTTGAAGATATGACACCGATCTTTCCGAATGAGAGACTTGTCATGGAGCGTGCAGGCGGTACAACGGCCATGCGTATCGTGGATCTGATCAGTCCTATAGGAAAGGGCCAGCGAGGAATGATCGTATCTCCGCCAAAGGCAGGTAAGACAACCCTTCTGAAAGATGTTGCCAAGTCTATCCTCAGGAATAACAGAGATATGCATCTGATCATTCTTCTGATCGATGAGCGCCCTGAGGAGGTTACCGATATCAGAGAGGCGATCCAGGGACCGAATGTGGAAGTGATCTATTCTACATTTGATGAGCTTCCGGAACATCATAAGAGAGTTTCCGAGATGGTTGTGGAGCGTGCGCGCCGTCTTGTAGAGCATAAACAGGATGTGATCATTCTTCTGGATTCGATCACACGACTTGCTAGAGCCTATAATCTGATCATCCCGCCAAGCGGAAGAACCTTATCCGGTGGTCTTGACCCGGCGGCTCTCCATATGCCCAAAAGATTTTTTGGCGCAGCCCGTAATATGCGCGAGGGCGGAAGCCTGACGATTCTGGCAACCGCACTTGTGGATACCGGAAGCAAGATGGACGATGTTATTTATGAGGAGTTCAAGGGAACCGGTAATATGGAACTTGTCCTGGATCGTAAATTACAGGAGAAACGGGTATTCCCGGCCATTGATATCCAGAAATCCGGAACCAGAAGAGAGGATCTGCTTCTCAGCAAGGATGAACAGGAAGCGGTTTATATTATGCGAAAAGCTCTCAACGGAATGAAAGCGGATGAGGCAGTAGAACAGATCCTGAATACCTTTGCCAGAACCAGGAACAATGCAGAACTGGTACAGACTGTAAAGAAACAGAAATTTTTATAAAGTCCTTGCATTTTACGGAAAGCTATGTTATACTTAGCAAGCTGTTTAAAATGGAATTCGTCAATTGAATACGAATAATATTAAATATATAGAGAGGTGAAAATCATGAGAGAAGGAATCCATCCGAACTACTATCAGGCAACTGTAACCTGCAACTGCGGAAACACTTTCGTAACAGGTTCTACTAAAGAGGACATCCATGTTGAGATCTGTTCCAAATGCCATCCGTTCTATACAGGACAGCAGAAGGCTACACAGGCTCGTGGACGTATCGATAAGTTCAACAAGAAATACGGCCTGAATAAGTAATTATTGCGAATACAGGAAATGAGAAGGTTGAGGTTGGGAAATCTCAACCTTTCTTTAACTGAAAAATTTTAAATTTGCACAGGAGAGAATGAATGAGATCATCGAATATCGGCGGACAGGCGGTCATGGAAGGCATCATGATGCGCCACAAGGACAAATATTCTATCGCAGTGCGCCGCCCGGACCAGGAGATCGAGCTGAAAGTAGAGGATTATAAATGTATCTTCGGAAATCACGCATTTCTGAAGAAACCGATCATCCGTGGTGTGGTAAGCTTTGTGGATTCTCTTGTGGTAGGCACGAAATGCCTGATGTATTCTGCGGAGATCGCAGGAGACGAGGAAGATGAGGAAACAGCCAGGAAGAATGAGCAGCTTACAGAAGAAGAGCGTTCTGCAAAGAAAGCCAAAGAGGATAAGCAGTTCAAGTGGCTTCTTTACATTACGGTAGCTATCTCCATGGTGGTTTCTGTGGCTGCTTTTATGTTTCTTCCGTATGTACTGGCCAGTCTGATCCGAGGGGTAGGTGCTTCGGAATTTCTGGTCACCATAGTGGAAGCCTTTGTGAAGCTGGCACTGTTTATGGGATATATGTTCCTGATCTCCAGAATGAAGGATATCCAGAGGACATTTATGTATCACGGTGCGGAGCACAAATGTATCAACTGTGTGGAGCATGGTCTGCCTCTGACGGTAGAGAATGTGTTAAAGAGTTCCAGGTTTCATAAGCGCTGTGGAACAAGCTTTCTGTTTCTGGTCATGCTGGTAAGTATTGTGCTGCATTTTGTGTTTGTGGCGGTGCCGTTTTACTGGGTGAGACTGCTGGGAAGACTTCTCATGGTACCGGTAGTTGCGGGGATTTCCTTTGAGATCATCCAGTGGGCAGGAAGAACAGACAGTAAATTTGCGGACATTATGAGTAAACCAGGTCTTGCCATGCAGAAATTCACCACAAAGGAGCCTGCTGCAGATATGGCAGAGGTAGCCATTAAAGCAGTTGAGGCTGTTTTTGATTGGAGAGCTTATCTGAAAGAGGAATTTGACCTGGACATCCCATATGAGACAGAGGAGACAGAAAATGCAGACTCTTGAGTCCCTTCTGAAAAAAGGTACAACAATACTGAAAGATAACGGATTGGAAGAAGCCGGGCTGGATGCCTGGCTCCTTCTGGAATTTAAGACCGGAAAGAATCGGGCATATTATTTTGCGCATGGAGATGAACCGGTGTCTGATGAGACCGCAGCAGAGTATCTTACGCTGATCGACAGGCGGGCAGGACATATTCCTGTACAGCAGCTGACTCATCAGGCTTTTTTTATGGGCTATGAGTTTTATGTAAACGAAAACGTGCTGATCCCGAGACAGGATACGGAGACTCTGGTGGAAGAGGCATTGAAACACCTTGGGGATGTGGAAAAACCGGAGATCCTGGATATGTGTACCGGCTCCGGCTGCATCCTGCTCAGCCTTCTTCTGGAACGGCAGGATGCCTGTGGGACCGGTGTGGATGTTTCACCGGAAGCACTGGAAGTGGCAAAAAAGAATGCAGGTATTCTAAAGGTGGAGAACCGGGCGGATTTTGTGGAAAGCGATCTGTTCTCAGCACCGTATTTTTGTGAAAAAGGTGGAAAAGATAGTGGGAAATATGATATCCTTATTTCAAACCCGCCTTATATCGCAACAGAAGAAATTGAAACACTGATGGAAGAAGTCCGCCTTCATGATCCGAGGAAGGCCCTTGACGGAATGGAAGACGGGCTTTATTTTTACAGAAAGATCACAGCAGAGGCCGGAAGGTACCTGAAACCAGGCGGATGGCTTCTGTATGAAATCGGCTGCACCCAGGGTGAGGCAGTCAGTACAATGATGAAAGCAGCCGGGTTTACCGGGGTTCAGATCGTAAAGGATCTGCCGGGCCTTGACCGTGTGGTGCTTGGACAGAAACAGGAGGAAATACATGTTTGATAAACTGGATGATCTGCTGGTACGTTTTGAAGAGCTTCTCAATGAGCTGGGAGAACCGGGAGTAACCGACGATCCGGCACATTTTCAGAAGCTGATGAAGGAGCAGAGCGACCTGCAGCCAATCGTTGACGCATATAAAGAATATAAGAAAAATAAGGAAACCATCGAGGACAGTCTTTCCATGCTGGAGAGCGAGAAGGACGAAGAGATGCGTGAAATGCTGAAGGAAGAGCTTTCCGATGCAAAAAAGAGAGTGGAGGAGCTGGAGCATGAACTGAAGATCCTTCTTCTTCCGAAGGACCCTAACGACAGCAAGAACGTTATCGTTGAGATCCGTGGAGGTGCAGGTGGTGATGAGGCAGCACTTTTTGCAGCAGAGATTTATCGTATGTATGTGAAATACGCGGAGTCCCGCCGCTGGAAAACCGAGATGCTCAGCCTCAATGAGAACGGCATCGGCGGCTTTAAGGAGGTTACCTTCATGATCAAGGGTGAGGGTGCATATTCCAGACTGAAATACGAAAGCGGTGTTCACCGTGTACAGCGAGTACCGGAGACAGAGTCCGGCGGAAGGATCCATACCTCTACCTGTACGGTAGCGATCATGCCGGAGGCAGAAGAAATTGATTTCCATCTGGATCTCAATGAGTGTAAATTCGATGTGTTCCGTGCATCCGGAAACGGTGGTCAGTGTGTCAACACCACAGACTCCGCAGTACGTCTTACTCATATCCCTACAGGAATCGTGATTTCCTGCCAGGATGAGAAGTCTCAGCTTAAGAACAAGGATAAAGCACTTCGTGTGCTCCGTTCCCGTCTGTATGAGATGGAGCTTGCCAAGCAGCATGACGCTGAGGCAGAGGCAAGGAGAAGCCAGATCGGTACAGGTGACCGCTCCGAGAAGATCCGTACCTACAACTTCCCTCAGGGACGTGTAACAGACCACAGGATCAAGCTTACCCTTCACCGTCTGGAAAATATCCTTAACGGAGACCTAGATGAGATTATTGACAGTCTGATCGCAGCAGACCAGGCAGTAAAGCTGACAAAGCTGAATGAACAGGAGTAAGCGCTGATTACAGCTACAGAGTTCAAAAAATTATAATAAATCAGGAGGAAACGAAAATGAAAAAGACAGCACTGGTGATCATGGCAGCCGGTATCGGCAGCCGTTTTGGAAAAGGAATCAAGCAGCTTGCACCGGTAGGCCCGAAGGGCGAGATCATTATGGACTATTCCATCCATGATGCACTGGAGGCAGGATTCAACAAGGTCGTATTTATCATCCGCAAAGACCTTGAAGATGAATTCAAAAAAGTGATCGGAGACCGTATCTCCAACATTACAGAAGTTGCTTATGCATTCCAGGAGATCGACGATCTTCCGGGCAATTTTACAAAACCGGCGGACCGTACCAAGCCATGGGGAACCGGACACGCTGTACTGGCAGCAAAGAAAGTCCTTTCCGAGCCATTCGCTGTGATCAATGCAGATGACTACTACGGAAAAGAAGCCTACGTAAAGGTGCATGACTACCTGGTACAGGATCATCCGCAGGATGGCCCGATGCACATCTGCATGGCAGGTTTCCGCCTTGGAAATACATTAAGTGACAACGGAAGCGTCACAAGAGGAGTGTGCCATATTGAGGACGGCAAGCTTGTGGGCGTTACAGAGACACATAACATCTTCAAGACAGCAGACGGCGCAGAGACAAGAAATGACGATGGTACAGCAGAAACACTGGATACAAAGAACCTTGTTTCCATGAATATGTGGGGACTGACACCGGAATTTATGGAGATCCTTGAGAAAGGCTTCGTTGAGTTCCTTGGTGGGATCAAAGAGGGAGACATCAAAAAAGAGTATCTTCTTCCTGAGCTTATCGACCAGCTGATCCATTCCGGAAAAGCAGCGGTAGATGTTCTTGAGACAAAGGACGAGTGGTTCGGTGTTACTTATCAGGAGGATAAGGCATCTGTACAGGCTGCATTCAAAAAACTTACAGATGACGGCGTTTATCCGGAAGGACTGTATCAGTAATAAAGGAGAACATTATGGGTAAATATTTCGGAACAGATGGTTTTCGTGGTGAAGCAAATGTAAAACTTACAGCAGATCATGCATTTCGCGTGGGACGTTATCTCGGCTGGTATTACGGCAGAGATCACAAGGCGAAGATCGTGATCGGCAAGGATACAAGAAGAAGCAGTTACATGTTTGAGTATGCCCTTGCGGCAGGACTTACCGCATCCGGAGCAGATGCCTATCTGCTTCATGTGACCACAACTCCAAGTGTATCCTATGTGGTACGTACAGAAGATTTTGACTGCGGTATCATGATTTCCGCAAGCCATAATCCGTTTAATGATAATGGAATCAAGGTCCTTAATGAGAACGGACAGAAGATTTCCGCAGATATTGAAGCACGTATCGAGGCATATCTGGACGGCGAGATCGAGGAGCTTCCGCTGGCAACCGGAGAAGATATCGGCTGTACTGTGGATTTTGCATCCGGAAGAAACCGTTATATCGGACATCTGATCTCTATCCCATGCCATGATTTCAAAAATATCAAGGTTGGGCTGGATTGCTCCAACGGAAGCTCATCCGCCATTGCCAAGAGCGTTTTTGACGCACTTCGTGCAAAAACCTATGTGATCAACAATGAGCCAAACGGAACCAACATCAACCGTGGCTGCGGTTCCACACACATTGAAGTTCTGAGACAGTTCGTGGTAGATAAAGGTCTGGATATCGGTTTTGCATACGATGGTGACGCAGACCGCTGTATCGCCGTAGACCACCGCGGAAACATCATTGACGGTGATAAGATCATGTATGTGTGCGGCAAATATTTAAGAGAGAAAGGCCAGCTCAACGGAAATACAGTTGTAACAACCGTTATGTCCAATCTTGGTCTTTACAAGTCTCTGGAGCGTGAAGGCATCGACTATGAGCAGACTGCAGTTGGTGATAAATACGTTGCCGAGAACATGATGGAAAACAATTACAGTATCGGTGGTGAACAGTCCGGACATATCATCTTCAGCCGCTATTCCGCTACCGGTGACGGGATCCTGACTTCTCTTATGATCATGGAGGCATGTGTGGATCAGAAGGCCACACTCTGCGACCTTGCAAAGGAGATGAAGGTTTATCCGCAGCTTCTCCGGAATGTGCGTGTTTCCGACAAGAAAACAGCACTGGAGAACGAAAAGGTAAAAGCAGCCATTGAGGCAGCCGCAGAGGCACTTGGTGATGACGGACGTATCCTGGTACGTGAGAGTGGTACAGAGCCGCTGATCCGTGTTATGGTAGAAGCGGGAACGGATGATCTCTGCCATAAATATGTAGATAGTGTTGTTGATGTGATGGAAGCCGAAGGGCTTGTTGTAGAATAAGGAATTCCATGAAAAAAACAAAGACCGTATTGATTCTTGCAGCCGTTACAGGAGTCTTGCTTCTGGGCGGCTGTGGCAGTGAAAAAACAAAAATATATGAACAGGCCGGAAAGGATCTTTCCCAGGGAAGCTACAAGTATGCCCTGGAGGAGTACCAGAGCTCTATCCAGAACGGAGTGAAGCTGGCACAGTCCTATCGCGGGGCAGGTATCGCAAGCTTGCGTCTTGGCAAATATGAGGATGCGGTGAATAGCTTCACGGAAGCTCTGAACTGCGATAAAGTAAGCAAAAGCCTTCGTAAGGATATCCTGTCCTACCGGGCTACTGCAGAGCTGAAGTCTGGAAAATACGAGGATGCCATGGCAGACTGCCAGACACTTGGAGAAGATTTTTCCATGGATGCAGGCAGTTATTTCCTCACCGGAAAGGTTGCCCTTGCCATGGATTCCTACGAAGAAGCCGCATCTAACTTCAAACAGGCCTATGGAGAAGATTCCACCTATGATATGGCGATCGAGATCTATGAGGCATATCTGGACAAGGATATGGAAGCGGACGGGACCAGATATCTGGAAGCTGCTCTTTCTTCTGAGGCCAAGGATGCCCAGGACCACTGTGACAGAGGCCGTGTCTACTATTATATGGAAGACTACAGCAACGCAAAAAAAGAGCTTCTGGAAGCAACCAAGAAGGATAATACGGAAGCATTGCTTCTTCTGGGAATGGTATATCTTGCCCAGGATGATGTGGAAAATGCCCAGGCAATGTACAAGCAGTATATTTCCGCAGTGGGTGATTCCGCCAAGGGCTATAATGGTCTGGCACTGTGCGATATCCGAAGCGGAGATTATGATTCCGCTCTTGATAACATCACAAAAGGCCTTCCGACAGCTACCACAGACGAGATGCAGAGTCTTCTGTTCAATGAGATCGTAGCCTATGAAAAAAAGCTGGATTTTGCTACTGCACTGACCAAGGTCCAGGAATATATTGAGATGTTCCCTGAAGATTCCGCTGCAAAAAAAGAGCGGGCTTTCCTGAAAACCAGAACGTCTTCGGAGGGCTGATATGGAATATTTTGAGGAAATACAGGACAGGGTTATCCTGATCGGTGTCCAGGCAGATCGGGGGGATGACATGGAGGAATCCCTGGATGAGCTTGGAGAACTTGCGGCTACGGCAGGTGCGGCGGTTGCAGGCAGGATCATTCAGAATCGTGAGGCCGTACATCCGGGTACCTATATCGGAAAAGGCAAGATCGAAGAGGTAAAAGGTCTTCTCTATGCCCTGGATGCCAATGGTGTGATCTGTGACGATGAGCTTTCTCCTGCCCAGATGAATAATCTGGAGCGGGAGCTGGAGTGCAAGGTTATGGATCGTACCCTGCTGATCCTTGACATTTTTGCGAAGCGTGCCGTCACAAGTGAAGGCAAGATCCAGGTAGAGCTTGCACAGCTTCGTTACCGGTCTGCACGTCTTGTGGGACTACGTTCTTCTCTTTCGCGACTTGGAGGAGGAATCGGAACCAGAGGCCCTGGTGAGAAAAAGCTGGAGACAGACCGTCGTCTGATCCGGAACAGGATTTCCGCACTGAAGCAGGAGCTTTCCCAGGTGGAAAAGCACAGAGAGCTGATCCGTTCCAGAAGAGCTGTGGGAAATCTGAAGACAGCAGCCATTGTCGGTTATACCAATGCAGGAAAGTCAACGCTTCTGAATACACTGACAGGCGCCTCGGTGCTTTCGGAGGATAAGCTGTTTGCCACACTGGATCCGACTACCCGTCTTCTGACGCTGGATGACGGACAGCAGCTTCTTCTTACGGATACCGTAGGCTTTATCCGCAAGCTTCCGCACAATCTGGTGGAAGCCTTCAAGAGTACTCTGGAGGAAGCCAAATATGCGGATTATATCATTCATGTGGTAGATGCATCCAATCCTCAGGCGGAGGTGCAGATGCATATCGTATATGAAACCCTGAAAGAGCTTGGTGCCCTGGGAAAAAAGACGATCACACTTTTTAACAAGCAGGACCGTGTTTCCGGGGAGAGCTTTCGGGATCTCCGAGCAGACCATACGCTGAAGATTTCCGCACGGACAGGAGAGGGGCTTGAGGAATTTAAGCAGCTTCTTTCTGAGATACTGGCAGAAGGACAGATTTATATGGAACGGCTTTTTCCTTATTCGGAGGCCGGTCAGATCCAGCTGATCCGTGAGTATGGACAGCTTCTTTCGGAAGAGTATACCGAAGGAGGGATTGCTGTAAAAGCAAGAGTTCCGCGGGAAATCTATCCGAAAGTCACATAATGTTAAAATATCTACTCAGTACCATATATAGTACCGTGAACAAAACGGGCACTATATATGGTACTTTTTATGTTGACGCAAAGAGGCGTGTCTGATACAATAAGCCTACAGCGCTTTGAACACAGATTGTGAAACGGAGTGTGTTCGTAAGCAGGCAAGTGAGGCGGAATGGAATATCCGCTTATAAATAAATGCATGAGGGAGGCATTTTCTTATGTTTCAGGTAGTAAAAAGAGACGGTGAATTAGACGAATTTAAAATGGGGAAGATCACCGCGGCAATTGACAAGGCATTTGATGCCAAAGGTAAGAATTACAGTTCGGATATGATCGATCTTCTGGGACTTCGTGTTACAGCGGATTTTCAGAATAAGATCGAGAACAACCGGATTTCTGTTGAGGATATCCAGGACAGTGTGGAGAACGTACTGATCCAGGCCGGATATTCTGATGTTGCCAAGGCGTATATCCTTTATCGTAAGCAGCGTGAGAAGATCCGCAATATGAAATCCACCATCCTTGACTATAAAGAAATCGTAAACAGCTATGTAAAGGTTGAGGACTGGCGTGTAAAGGAGAACTCAACGGTTACTTATTCTGTAGGAGGTCTGATCTTAAGCAACTCCGGAGCAGTTACCGCAAACTACTGGCTGTCTGAGATCTACGACAACGAGATCGCAGATGCACACAGAAATGCAGATATCCATATCCATGATCTGTCCATGCTGACCGGTTACTGTGCAGGCTGGTCCCTGAAGCAGCTGATCCGAGAGGGACTTGGTGGTATTGAGGGTAAGATCACTTCTGCACCTGCAAAGCATTTAAGTGTACTCTGCAACCAGATGGTAAATTTCCTGGGTATCATGCAGAACGAGTGGGCGGGCGCACAGGCATTTTCATCCTTTGATACTTATCTGGCACCTTTTGTAAAGGCAGACAACCTTTCCTATCCGGAGGTTAAGAAATGCATTGAGTCCTTTGTATATGGCGTAAATACTCCAAGCCGCTGGGGCACTCAGGCACCATTTTCCAACATTACACTGGACTGGACCGTTCCGGACGACCTTGCAGAGCTTCCGGCTATCGTAGGCGGCAAGGACATGGATTTCAAATATAAGGACTGTAAGAAAGAAATGGATATGGTCAATAAGGCATTTATCGAGACCATGATCGAGGGAGATGCCAACGGACGTGGATTCCAGTATCCGATCCCGACCTACTCCATCACAAAGGAATTCGACTGGTCTGATACCGAGAACAACCGTCTTCTCTTTGAGATGACTTCCAAGTACGGTACTCCGTATTTTTCCAATTATATCAACAGTGATATGAAGCCAAGCGACATCCGCAGCATGTGCTGCCGCCTCCGCCTGGATCTCCGTGAGCTCCGCAAAAAGAGTGGGGGATTCTTTGGCTCCGGTGAGAGTACAGGCTCTGTAGGCGTTGTTACCATCAATATGCCGCGTATCGCATACCTTTCCAGAACGCCGAAGGAATTTTATCAGCGCCTGGACCACATGATGGATATCTCCGCAAGATCTCTTCATATCAAGAGAGATGTGATCAGTAGGCTTCTGGATGAGGGACTGTATCCGTACACGAAGAGATATCTTGGAAGCTTTGACAATCATTTTTCCACCATCGGTCTTGTGGGAATGAACGAAGCGGGCTTAAATGCCTGCTGGCTGAAAAAAGACATGACAGATCCGGAAACCCAGAAGTTTACAAAAGAGGTTCTGGAGCATATGAGAAGCCGTCTTTCAGACTATCAGGAGCAGTATCCGGGAGAGCTTTTCAACCTGGAGGCAACACCGGCAGAGTCCACTGCATACCGTCTTGCCAAACACGACAGAAGCCGTTATCCGGATATCAAAACAGCAGGAAAAGAGGGCGACACTCCGTATTACACAAACAGCTCTCATCTGCCGGTTGATTACACTGCGGATATTTTTGACGCACTGGATATTCAGGACGATCTGCAGACTCTGTATACTTCAGGAACCGTATTCCATGCATTCCTTGGGGAGAAGCTTCCGGACTGGAAGGCAGCGGCAGCGCTGGTACGTAAGATCGCAGAGAATTATCGCCTGCCCTATTACACCATCTCACCGACCTATTCCGTATGTCAGGAGCATGGCTACATCAGCGGCGAGCATTTCACCTGCCCGAAATGTGGAAAGAAGGCTGAGGTTTACAGCCGTATCACAGGATATTACCGCCCTGTACAGAACTGGAACGATGGTAAGACCCAGGAGTACAAGAACCGTACCCTCTATGATATTACCCATTCCCAGCTGAAAAAGGTCCACACCAGTGTGATGACCATGAAGGGTGACGAGGTGGAGATCCAGCCTGTAGAAACTCATAAATATCTTTTTACGACTAGCACTTGTCCGAACTGCCGTATGGCAAAGAAAATGCTGGAAGGCGAAGAACTGGAGATTATCGATGCTGAGCAGAATCCCGAGCTTGTCAAGCAGTATGGGATCCGTCAGGCGCCGACGCTTGTCATTACTGACGGGGCGAAGGTTAGGAAGTATGTGAATGCTTCTAATATACAGAAGTATGTAGACGAAGAGTTGGATTGAGTTTTTTGCCAAAATAACTGTAAGTAAAAAATGGATGGCTGGACGCATGTCTGTTGGATGTGTGTCTGGCCTTTTTTATATTGGGAATTTTATGTTATGATATTTTATGTTTGAGATTTGGGGCCTGGAAAAGATGGTTGACATTTCATGTCGAGATGGGTATACTTATACCTAAATTTAATGATTAAAAGCGTTACGCTTTAACGTATGAATGTATACGCGAAACGCTCCATCCCGGAAGGGCCCCGCTGGGGAAGGGATTCACTTCCACCAAATTTCATGCTAAAATAAAAAAAGAAAATAAAAAAGAATAACAGAAAAGAGGAAAATTATTATGGTAAAACAGAACATCGTCTTCGTAGAAAACACTCCAGGCAGTCTTCAGAAAGTTACAAAGATTCTTGCAGAGAATCAGATCGATATCTACGGTTTCGGCTGCTTTGACGCACCGGAGTTTGCAAACTTCCGTATGGTATGCGACAATCCGGAAAGAGCAGATGAGATCATGGCTGAGCATGGATACATGACTCGTATCACACAGGCTATCTTGGTAGACCTTCAGGATGAGATCGGTGGGTTAGACAAGCTTCTTAGTGTCATGGGCGACAGCAACGTAAACCTTCATTACATCTACACCTTCTTCCACAGAGGCCTGAAAGTTCCGGTAGCGATCATGCACTGTGAGGATCTTCTGGTTGCAGAGAGTGTTCTCCGTAACAATGGATTCCAGGTTCTGAACCGCCTGGTAGATCCGGATGGAGAAGCAGAGGCGTAATCAATCGCATAAAAGGGACAAACAGGAATGAAGTATCGTATTTTTATTGTAGAAGATGACGAAACAATCGCGAATCTTCTGAAAAAGCATCTCAGTTCCTGGGGATATGACGTTTTTCTGGCTGAGGATTTTTCCAATATACTGCAGGAATTTGCGGGGAAAGATCCTCAGCTTGTTCTTCTGGATCTGAAACTTCCATTTTATAATGGCTTTCACTGGTGTGAGGAAATCCGAAAGGTTTCCCAGGTGCCGGTGATCTTCATCTCCTCCGCAGCGGATAACATGAACATGGTCATGGCCATGAGCCGTGGAGCCGATGACTTTATTGCCAAGCCTTTTGATATGGACGTACTGGTGGCCAAGATCCAGGCAATCCTCCGCAGAACCTATTCCTTCGGAAACCCGGGAAATGTCCTGGAACATAAAGGCGCGGTTCTCAATCTTTCCAGAGCGACACTGACCTGGAACGGGGAGGAGACAGAACTGACCAGAAATGAACTGCGTATCTTGGAACTGCTTTTTTCCCAGGCAGGGAAACCGGTATCCAGAGATGCCATTATGACAAAACTGTGGGAAAGTGACAGCTTTGTGGATGACAACACCCTGACCGTAAACATTACACGCCTTCGCAAAAAACTGGAGGCGGCAGGCCTTGTGGATTTTATCATCACGCGAAAAGGTCTTGGATATATGGTGTGAGGTTTTTATGGAATCATTTCGAGCATATTTAAAACAGACAAAAATTTTTTTCATCGCCTGTGTTTTTATGGCGGCTGTGTCGACAGCAGTGATCTGCCTGTACCAGCTTCCCCTGGAGGCGGCGGTCTATCTGGCAGTTCTGTGGCTGGGAGCAGGAGCTGCCGTTTTTTTATACGGTTATGCCTGTTACAGACAGAAGGTGCAGAACTTAATCCTGGTGGAAAAAGCTCCGGAGATTAATCTGGGCCGGCTGGGCGAGACCACCGATGAGGTGGAGCTTCTTTACAGGGATATCATCCGGAAACTGGACGGCATGCGGATGGGTGCGGAGACAGAACGGCAGCGTTCTCTGGAAGAAATGACCGATTACTACACTATGTGGGCACATCAGATCAAGACGCCGATCTTTGCTCTACGCCTGCTGATTCGGGAGGAGCCGGAGGAGAACCGGGAGTCCCTGGCACAGCTTTTTCGCATTGAACAGTATGTGGAGATGGTGCTGGGCTACCTTCGCACGGAGGACATGTCCGCCGATCTGAAGCTGACCCGATGCTCGCTGGATCGGATCATCCGGGAGCAGATCCATAAATACGCAGGGATCTTTGTGTCAAAAAAGCTTTCGTTATCATATGAGGGGACAGATGCGATCGTTCTTACCGATGAAAAATGGCTTGGTTTTGTCATTGGACAGATTCTTTCCAATGCATTGAAATATACAAGAACGGGCGGCATTGAAATCTGGCTGGAGGATGAGCGTGGAAACAGGGTATCTGAGGATCCAAATTTGAAGCAGAATACGGCCCCGGGGATTTGTAATACGGCCCCGGCAACTCTGGTCATCGCAGACTCCGGCATCGGAATCCAGCCGGAGGATCTTCCGCGCATCTTCGAAAAAGGCTACACAGGCGTCAATGGACGGGAGGACAACCGTGCTACCGGGATCGGTCTGTATTTAAGCCGGAAGATCCTGAGAAAACTGGGTCACGAGATCACTGTGGATTCCCAGGTGGATAAAGGCACGGAAGTTCGGATGAGCCTGTGGAAAAAAGATCTGGAGATGTATTAACCTTACACAAATGTAAGCTTCCTCCGTAAAATGTAAGCCACTTCGATGGCAGCCGCCGGAGAATTTTCTTATACTGAAACCATAACATAGCGTTTCGGGTAATTCTTACATCAGGTTCGATTGCTTTAGAACATGATGCACGACTCCCTGGATCGCTGTAAATACAGATAAGAAAGGAATTAGCGTATGGAATTACTGGAAGTAACAAATGTAAAAAAGATATACAGCACCCGCTTCGGCGGAAATAAAGTGCAGGCACTTTTCAATGTGACATTTTCGGTGGAAGAAGGAGAATATGTGGCGATCATGGGAGAGTCCGGTTCCGGAAAAACAATACTTCTGAATATTCTGGCAGCCCTGGACCGCCCCACATCCGGCGAAGTGCTTCTGGAAGGAAAAAGCATTACTCACCTGACAGAAAAAGAAATTTCCGCATTCCGTCGGAAGAACTTAGGCTTTGTGTTCCAGGATTTCAATCTTCTGGACACCTTCAGCCTCCGGGACAATATTTATCTTCCTCTCGTGCTGGCAGGGGAAGATTATCAGGAGATGGAGCAGAAGATCCGTCCCATTGCAAAAGCCCTTCACATCAACCAGCTTCTGGAAAAATTCCCCTACGAGGTTTCCGGCGGACAGAAGCAGAGAGCAGCAGTTGCAAGGGCACTGATCACAGATCCGAAGCTGATCCTTGCGGACGAACCGACCGGAGCCCTGGATTCCCGTGCAGCCTCCGATCTTCTTTCCATGTTCAATGAGGTAAATCGGGAAGGCCAGACCATTCTCATGGTAACTCACAGCGCGCAGGCCGCCAGCCACGCATCCAGAGTACTTTTTATCAAGGATGGCGAAGTGTTCCACCAGATCTACCGTGGCACAAAAACAAGACAGGAAATGTACCAGATGATTGCAGATACCCTGACGATCCTTACGACAGGCGGTGAGACCTATGCGTAAAGGAATGTTTGGAAAACTGGCAGTGCAGAACATCCGGAATAACCGGAGCACCTATGTTCCCCATATGCTTACCTGCATTTTCTGCATTGCCATGATGTATATGATGGAATTTCTGCGGGACTGTCCCACATTGGAGAAAGCAGTGCCCCAGGCAGCAGAAGTGAGGATGATCGTAGGAACCGGTGAAGTGGTTGTTGGAATTTTCTGCGTTATCTTTCTGATCTACAGCAACAGTTTTCTCATGAAACACAGACAGAAAGAAATCGGGCTTTACAACATTCTGGGACTGGAAAAAGGCCATATCGGAAAAGTGATGTTTCTGGAAACAATCATGACTTCGCTGCTTTCTCTGACGGCAGGGATCGGGATTGGCATCCTTGGAAGCAAGCTCTCCCTGCTTTTGCTTTTCCGTTTTCTTCATGTTCCGGCAGTGCTGGGATTTTATGTTTCCATTACAGGAATCCTGTTTTGCATCGCAGGATTTGGAGGGATTTTTCTTGTTATTCTGGCACTGAATCTTACCAGAGTAAGGATGAATAACCCCATAGAACTTCTGAGAGGCGGAAACACAGGAGAGAAGGAGCCCCGGGCAAAATGGCTCATGGCACTTCTGGGGATGATTTCTCTTGGAGTGGGATATTATCTGGCAGTAACCACGGAATCCCCAATCCAGGCAATTTTCATTTTTCTTCTGGCAGTGATTCTGGTTATGGCAGGAACGTATCTTCTTTTTACCGCAGGAAGCATTGTAATCCTGAAACTTTTGCGAAAGAACAAAAAGTTCTACTATAAAACCGGCAACTTTATCAGTGTCTCCGGCATGATCTATCGTATGAAACAAAATGCGGCAGGCCTGGCCAGCATCTGTATTTTAAGTACAGGAGTGCTCCTGCTTCTTTCTATGACTGTGTCGCTGTATTTTGGAATGGGTGACATCATGGTGAACCGGTATCCTTTTGATACGGATGCCAGGATTTCGGGCATCAGCCAGGAACAGAGTGAACAGATTCAGAAAGTTTTTGCACAGGCAATCAAAAATGATCAGGTGCCGGCAGAAAAAACAGTGGACGAAACTTATCTCGAGATCGGCTGCAGGCAGGAAAAAAACGGTATTATGATCGGACAGGCTTACAGTTACTCAGAAGATGGAAAATCCGTAGATCTGTATACGATCCGTCAGTCTGAGTATGAGAAACTTACCGGTGAAAAAACAGATCTTCACGACGGCGAGATCTTTGCCTGGTATCCGTCTGAAAAGGAAAAAGACATATTAAAAATTGATGACCGGGATTTTGCAGTAAAAAAATGGCTGGAAAAAGCACCTTTAAGTGCCATGAACAATCTGGTATCCAATATGGCGGCAATTGTTGTGACGGATTCCGATTTCGAGTATATTGACGGGCTTCGGACAAAGATGTATGAAGGTCTTGATGCCTACGAGGCTGGAAAAGATCTCACAGTTCATTTGGGTGTAGATATCCGTGGCAGCGGGGAGGAAAAGATCCGGTATGGCCAGGCTGTTTATCAGGCACTGAAAGATTACTGCAGAAGCGGTGGCTTTTCAGAGAATACCATCGTGATCGGTGGTGTCCGCCAGAGTGAGTACGAAACGTATTATGTAGATAATGGAACGATCCTGTTTATTGGAATCTTTTTGGGAGCACTGTTCCTTATGGGAACGGCGATGATCATTTACTACAAACAGATCTCAGAGGGCTACGAAGATCAGGGAAGGTTCCAGATCATGCAGAAAGTAGGTATGAGCCGCAGAGAGGTGAAAGGAGCTATCCGCAGACAGATCCTTCTGGTATTTTTTATCCCGCTTGTGATGGCAATGGTGCATATTTCCATGGCATTTCCGCTGATCCGCCGGCTCCTGCTGCTGTTCGGAATGGCCAATACAAAATTGTACGTGGGCTGCACTGCGGGAACGGTTCTGGCCTTTGCGCTGGTCTATGGACTGATCTACTCCATGACAGCCAGATCTTACTATAAAATAGTGGAAAAAGCATAAAATCGGTGAAAAAGCACAGCTGTGTTTGCTGTGAAGTATTGAAGTTTTGATATGGCAATGCTACAATAAAGGGGCGTGTCAGGAAGCAGAAAAGTTTCCGGGCACGCTCTTATTTACATGTACAACGAACTATAGCGATGCACTAATTTATTGGATCGCTGTAAGACGAGACGCTGGTGATCGCTGCACAGATCGGAGAAGCCTGCAAAGGTGCTTTTCATAGTTGCGTTTTATAACAGAATGTACATATAATGGAGGAAATCGATGAAAAGAGAAAGTTTCAGAAAAGGTATGAAGGATGGAGTTCCCATCGCTCTTGGATATTTTGCGGTATCCTTTACCTTTGGCATGATGGCTGTTGCCGGCGGCTTGAGTATCTGGCAGGCAGTTCTGATCTCCCTAACCAACCTGACATCGGCCGGTCAGTTTGCGGGACTGGACATTATTTTTGCGGGAGGCTCCATGTGGGAGATGGCAATGACCCAGCTGATCATCAACCTGAGATACTGCCTGATGTCATTTTCCCTGTCCCAGAAATTCCGGCGTGAGGAGTCCGGTATCCTGAAATACATCGCTGCTTTTGGTATCACCGATGAAATTTTCGGGATCAGTGCGGCTCAGGAGGGAAAGGTCAGTGTATTTTATAATTACGGAGCCATGTGCGTGGCAATTCCCGGATGGACTCTTGGAACTCTGGCAGGAGGAATCTCCGGAAGCCTTTTGCCGGATTTTATGCTTAGTGCGTTGAGCGTTGCCATTTACGGAATGTTCCTGGCCATCATCATCCCGCCGTCCAAAAAGAGCAGACCGGTTCTTGGGGTTGTTGCGGCATCTATGGCAGTCAGCACTGTTTTTGCGGTGACACCGGTGTTAAAACAGGTATCATCCGGATTTATGATCATTATCACAACACTTCTGGTAGCAGGCCTGGCGGCTTATTTCTGCCCGCTGGAAGAGAAAGGGGAAGCCGTTCATGAGTCATAATGTATATCTCTATATCCTGGTGATGGCAATTGTCACCTATCTCATCCGTATGCTGCCCCTTGCTCTTGCAAAAAACGAGATCAGAAGCCCGTTTATCAAGTCCTTTCTGTATTATGTGCCATATGCCTGTCTGGCAGCCATGACCTTCCCGGCCATCCTGAAGGCCACAGACAGCATCATCTCCGGTGCAGCAGGTTTCCTGGTAGCACTTATTGCTGCATATAAGGAAAAAAGCCTGATCACAGTAGCCCTGCTGGCATGTGCGGCGGTGTTTATCGTGGAGAGGGTTCTGGTATTTATTTGAAGAGGGGATATGCGGAAATATAATACGCAGGAGGGAGCTTCGAAAAGCTCCCTCCTTTTTCATTTATTCACCTAAAAATCCAAGATCGATCTCTCCGTCAAACACCGTAGTTGCAGGTCCTGTCATATATACAAGGTTTTCATCTCTTTCCCAGGAGATGTTTAAGTCTCCGCCAAGAAGCTGTACAGTAACCGGTTTGCTGCCGTCAACCTTGTCATTGAGGATGGAAGCTACCGTAACTGCGCAGGCGCCTGTGCCGCAGGCAAGGGTTTCTCCGGAGCCACGCTCCCATACACGCATCTTTACGGTGTGGCGGTCGATCACCTGAACAAACTCAGTGTTGACTCTGTCCGGGAAGCATACGTGATTTTCAAAGGACGGGCCGATCTTTTCCAGGTCAAGGCTGTTCACATCGTCTACGTAGATGATGGCATGAGGATTACCCATGGAAACTGCGGTCATGTGATATTCTTTTCCGTCGACGGTGATGGGAGCGTCGATCACCTGTTCGGTTTCGGCAACCACCGGGATCTCTTTTGCAGTGAGGATCGGGGAGCCCATGTTGACTTTTACCATGGAGGCCTTGCCGTCGCGGATAGTAAGATCCACATATTTGATACCGCTTCTTGTGGCGATGCTTAAAGAAGTTTTGTCCACGATGCCGTGGTCGTAGACATATTTGGCAACGCAGCGGATACCGTTTCCGCACATGGCACCCTGAGAGCCGTCCAGATTGTACATATCCATCTCGCAGTCTGCAATCTCAGACGGGCGGATCAGGATCAGACCATCGGAACCAATGCCAAAATGACGGTCGCTGACAAATTTTGCCACTGCGGCCGGATCCTTAACAGTCTCCTCAAAACAGTTTACATATACATAATCGTTTCCAATGCCGTGCATTTTCGTGAATTTCATAATAGTAGCCTCCTCTTGTTTCTGAATATTATACTTGTTTTTTCTGTTGGAGCACAAGACCCACATGAAAAAAACACGCAGGTTTTTTCCATTTGTTGCCTTTAATAGTATAGTATACTGAACAATTGTTATCGAAAAGTGAATTTTCCCTGTGAAATTCCCATAAATTACAGGTGGATTTTCGGATTTATGGGTTTTATATGCTTGCATTTTGTCAGAAACATGGTATCATAAAACAAAGTAATATGCATGGAGATGTATAATTATGCTGTACATTACGAATTGGACTGACAGAAGCAGAGAGACAGTTAACGTAAAGTACATAGAATTCAGGAGGAAGAAAAAATGAAGAGAAAATTTATGGCACTTGCACTTGCAGCAGCTATGACAGTTTCTATGACATCCGCTGTTTTTGCAGCAGATGAGATCAAGAGCGCAGATGATCTGGAGGGTAAGAAGATCGGTGTTCAGCTTGGAACAACCGGTGATGCAGACGCTACAGAGGTTAAAGACGCAACAGTAGAGAGATACAACAAAGGTAATGACGCTGTTATGGCTCTGAAACAGGGTAAGATTGACTGCGTAGTGATCGACAGCGAGCCTGCCAAGAAATTTGTTGAGAAAAACGATGATCTTGAGATCGTTGAGGATATTTTTGATAAAGAGGAGTATGCAATCTGTCTTTCCAAAGATAATGCAGACCTTACCAAAGAGTTTAACGAGGCTCTGAAGGCTCTGAAGGATGACGGAACTCTGGATTCCATCAGAGATAACTATATCGGTGATGATGCAGGTAAGACACCATATGAGACTCCTAAGGATGCAGATCACTCCAAGGGAACTCTTACCATGGCAACAAACGCAACCTTCCAGCCATACGAATACTATGACGGAGATAAGATCGTAGGTATTGATGTTGATATCGCTCAGGCTGTCTGCGACAAGCTTGGATATGAGCTGAAGGTCGAGGATATGGAGTTTGATGCGATCGTAAATTCTGTTAAATCCGGAAAAGCTGATTTTGGTGCTGCAGGAATGACAGTAACAGAGGATCGTAAAAAGAGCGTTGATTTCACTGATCCGTACACAACTGCAGAGCAGGTTGTTATTGTAAAGAAATAATTTTGCACAGAGAAATCAGAGGATTCTGAACGGATAAGCTGAGAAACAGATATTCGTTGCAGGGTTCAGTAGCGAATGATCAGGTTCCGGATATCCGGGTATGTTTTCCGGATTTCGGAACCTGTAGTTTTGGAAAGGGTGGAAATTTTGAGTCTTATTGAACAGTTTCAGTTTAACTTTCTGGACGACAATCGCTGGCAGTTCATTTTGTCCGGTCTGAAAAATACCATCATCATTACTTTTTTTGCTGTACTTCTTGGTATTTTTCTGGGATTTGTCATTGCTATTGTCCGTTCTACACATGATAAGACAGGTAAGCTTAAGATCCTTAATGTGATCTGTCGTGTTTATCTGACTGTGATCCGTGGCACCCCAACGATGGTACAGCTGCTGATCGTATTTTATGTTATTTTTGCAACCATAGATCCGGGTAAGATAGTTGTTGCCATTATCGCCTTTGGTATGAACTCTGCTGCATACGTGGCTGAGATCGTCCGTTCCGGTATCATGTCTATTGATCAGGGACAGTTTGAGGCAGGACGGAGCCTGGGTCTTAACTATACACAGACTATGATCAAGATCATTCTTCCGCAGGCGGTCAAGAACATCCTGCCGGCCCTTGGAAACGAGCTGATCGTACTTTTGAAGGAGACATCCATCAGTGGTTATATCGGACTTATGGATCTGACCCGTGGCGGAGACATTATCCGAAGCCAGACCTACAGTGCACTGTTCCCGCTGCTGGTAGTAGCTGCGATCTATCTTGTGATCGTTTGCTTCCTTACCTATCTGGTAGGAAGACTTGAAAGGAGGCTGAGAACCAATGAGCGTAAGTAATGAAGTGCTTCTGGATGTACAGGGACTTGAAAAGGCCTATGGCGGCAATCAGGTTCTCAACGGGATCACCACACAGATCCGCAGAGGTGAAGTAGTAGCCATTATCGGACCATCCGGCTGTGGTAAATCTACATTCCTCCGTTCCCTGAATCTCCTTGAGGAGCCGACCGGGGGAAAAATCCTCTTTGAGGGAACCGACATCACAGATTCCAAGGTGGATATCAACCGTCATCGTCAGAAGATCGGAATGGTATTCCAGCAGTTTAATCTTTTTCCACATAAGACAGTAAAAGAGAACATTATGCTCGCACCTGTGACTCTGAATCTTATGAGTAAGGAAGAGGCTGAAAAAACGGCACTGGAGCTTCTGGAGCGAGTAGGTCTTCCGGATAAGGCAGATTCCTATCCGGACATGCTTTCCGGCGGTCAGAAGCAGCGTATCGCCATTGCAAGATCTCTTGCCATGAACCCGGACGTGATGCTGTTTGATGAGCCTACATCTGCTCTTGATCCGGAGATGGTAGGAGAGGTCCTGGAACTGATGCAGGAGCTTGCAAGATCCGGCATGACCATGGTTGTGGTAACTCATGAGATGGGCTTTGCCCGCGAGGTGGCAACCAGAGTCCTCTTCATTGATGAAGGAAAGATCCAGGAAGAAAATTCTCCTAAGGAATTTTTTGCAAATCCAAAGAATAAGAGACTTCGAGAGTTTCTTTCAAAGACATTATAATGACATTATAAATATAAGAATATTAAAAACGGATGCTTTATCCTCCTGTGGAAATGCTGCAGGAGATAAAGCATCCGTTTTTTGTAGTGCTAGTTGCAAAAAAATCTTTTTTCTTTCCGCTGCTCAGTGGATTTCTTCACCGGCAGTTTTTTGTGCGGCTTTTATTTCGTTGTAACAGTATTTGATGATAGATTTTCTGGTTATGATCCCGATGAAGGAGCCCTGGTCATCTACCACCGGTACGAAGTTCTGATTAATGGCACGATCCAGGAGATCTTCCATATTGGAATCTGCATGGACCGGTTTGTAGGTGGCACGGCGTGGAATCGCCATGATCGGGATTCCTTCTGTTTCCTTGATGTCGTGGATATCTGCACGGCGCATGCCCCAGAGGAGATCTCCCTCTGAGATGGTGCCGAGATATTTGCCGTCCATGGTGAGGATAGGAATGCAGGAGTACTTGCGGTGCTCCATTTTTTCAAGGGTCTGGCGAAGAGTTTCATCCTCAAAGATGTAGGCTACTTCGCTTTTGGGAATCAGAAAAAACAGAATGTTCACGTTATTACCTCATTTCCGCAAAAATTATAAATAAATCTGTAGGCTGTTTTAGAGAAGCTGAAGTCCGTGTGTCTCTGCAGCATCTGTGATCTCCTTCGGCCAGAGAGAGACATGTACTTCTCCGATGTGTGCTTTACGAAGGAAGAACATACAGATCCTAGACTGTCCGATACCACCACCGATGGTGTACGGAAGCTCTTTGTTCAGGATTGCTTTCTGGAATGGAAGCTCTCTTCGGTCATCACAGCCTGCTTCGGTGAGCTGGCGGTCAAGTGCGTCCTCGTCAACACGGATTCCCATTGAGGAAAGCTCAAGGGCAATGTCAAGTACCGGATAGTATACGAGGATATCACCGTTCAGTTCCCAGTCATCATAGTCCGGGGCACGTCCGTCGTGGCGCTCGCCGTTGGTGAGGGTTTTGCCGACTTTCATAAGGAAGACAGCACCCTTTTCACGGGTGATTCGATATTCACGTTCCTTCGGTGTGCAGTCCGGATACATGTCAAGAAGCTCCTGAGTTGTGATAAAAAAGATATCCTTTGGAAGGATCTCCTCGATGTAGTCATACTGTACAGCCATGTATTTCTCGGTTTTACGAAGGACACTGTAAATGGTGCGTACGGTTTCCTTGAGAGTCTCCATGGAACGTTCTTCTTTGGAGATGATCTTTTCCCAGTCCCACTGGTCTACGTAAACAGAGTGGATATTGTCCAGATCTTCATCCCGGCGGATGGCTACCATATCTGTGTAAAGACCTTCTCCGTGAGAAAATCCGTATTTTTTCAGTGCGTAGCGTTTCCATTTGGCAAGGGAGTGTACGATCTCGGCGTTGCTTCCTTCGATAGCCTTGATATCAAAGCTTACCGGGCGCTCTACACCATTAAGGTTGTCGTTAAGGCCGGATTCCGGTGCTACAAATGTTGGAGCGGATACTCGAAGAAGGTTCAGCTTCTGTGAGAGTGTCTGCTGGAAGAAATCTTTTACTGTTTTGATCGCAATCTGTGTGTCATGGAGGTTCAGGTCTGCATGATAGGTTGCGGGGATTGTGATTGTATTCATTATCGGCTCCTCCTGATGATTTTTAGGCTTATTGCTCTGTGGGGTATTATAACAGAAAATGGGTGGAGTGGCAATATAATGAGAGGGGAAGACTTTTGGGGTATCGTAGAAAAATACTGGGTATTAAATGCCTGGTGTGATATACTGAAAAAAGAATGCTTATGTTTACGATGGAAATATAAATATCCGTTTTAACGGATAGAATGGAGGGAGCTTATGGCAGGTCAAAGGTGTCAGGTTTGTGGGGGTAAGGTTGTAAATGGCAGGTGTTCATTATGTGGGATGCCTTACAGAAATGATGAGGTGTTATATCATCTGAATGAGCCCCGTGAGATACATTATAAACATGCTTCCGCCAAAGTGCGGGATATGATGCGGCAGTATGGACAGGATGCTGATCAAACAACACAACATAACGGAAACGTAAACCGGAATACGAACGCAAACCGGAATACGAATGCAAGCCGCAATACCGATTTGAATCGGAATCTAACCGGAAGCCGGAATACAGGTGCAGCAGCCGGACGTAAGACTGCAGCGGCAGTTAATACCAGGAATAAAACAACGGTGGGCAGAAATCGTGCAGAAGTTTTAGATCAGGGAAAAAAACAGCAAAAAAAAGATCAGAAAAGCAGCGGGGCAGGCTGGATCATATGGTTTATAGTGACACTGGCCATGCTGCTTCCGAAATTATGGGATTTTATTGCAGACTGGATCGGAACGAATTTGTGAGAATATTTCTGCAGTGAGATCAGGCAGTGCTAAGTGTCTGTATTTTCGTGTATACAGAAATATCCCTTTTCTTTTCTCCTCAGCTGTGTTATACTCATGCCTAGCACAACATATAGATGAAAAACAATATATAGAGGATATAGGTACTATATATAGTATTTGCATAGCGACTTATATATAGCACAGGGAGGGATGAGAAATGTTATATGTGATCAAGAAAGACGGGACAAGAGAGGAGTTTAATCCGCAGAAGATCGTGGCTGCCGTGAACAAATCCGCAGAGCGTATTCTTTATACTTTTTCAGACGAGGAGAAGGATTTTATCTGCCGTTTTGCCCAGGAGCATGCGGATTCCCTTGGAAAGAATGAGATTGAGATCCAGGAGATGCACAATATCGTGGAGGGGGCTCTGGAGCGTGTGAATCCGGCAGTTGCCAAGAGCTACCGTGATTATCGGAATTACAAGCTGGATTTTATCCATATGATGGATGATGTCTATACCAAGAGTCAGGCGATCCGTTATATCGGTGATAAAAGTAATGCCAATACAGACAGCGCCCTTGTTGCCACGAAACGAAGCCTGATCTTTAATGAGCTGAACAAGGAACTCTATCGGAAGTTTTTTATGAACCGTAATGAGCTTCAGGCATGTAAGGACGGCTACATTTATATTCATGACCAGTCTGCACGTCTGGATACCATGAATTGCTGTCTGTTCGATGTGGCAGCTGTTTTAAGTGGCGGTTTTGAGATGGGTAATGTCTGGTATAACGAGCCGAAGACTCTGGATACAGCCTTTGATGTTATGGGGGATATCATTCTCAGTACAGCAGCACAGCAGTATGGTGGCTTTACAGTGCCGGAGGTTGATAAGATCCTGGCACCGTATGCAAAGAAGAGCTATGATAAATATATTTCCGAATTTATGAAATACTCGGACGAGAGCTGGAGTGGCCGTGAGGAGAGAGCTATTGAGTATGCTCTTGATAAGGTCCGCAGGGATTATGACCAGGGCTGGCAGGGAATTGAGTACAAGCTGAATACCGTCGGTTCTTCCAGAGGTGATTATCCGTTTGTTACGGTGACACTTGGTCTCGGAACCGAGCAGTTTGAGAAGATGTGTACGATTTCCCTTCTTGAGGTCCATCAGGGAGGACAGGGTAAGGCCGGACACAAGAAACCGGTACTTTTCCCGAAGATCGTATTCCTTTATGACAAAGAGATCCATGGTCCAGGAAAGTGCTGTGAGGATATTTTTGAGGCTGGTGTGGAGTGTTCCTCCAAAACCATGTATCCGGACTGGCTGTCTATGTCCGGCGCAGGCTATATTTCCAGTATGTACAGGAAATACAAGAAGGTCATCAGCCCGATGGGATGCCGTGCTTTCTTAAGTCCGTGGTATGAGCGTGGCGGTATGGAGCCGGCGGATGAGAATGATACGCCTGTTTTTGTGGGACGTTTTAACATTGGTGCGGTAAGCCTTCATCTTCCGATGATCCTTGCAAAAGCCAGAGCGGAGAGCAGAGATTTTTATGAGGTTCTGGATTTCTATCTGGAAATGATCCGTAACCTGCATATTCGCACTTACGAATATCTGGGACAGATGCGTGCATCCACCAACCCGCTTGCATATTGTGAAGGCGGTTTCTACGGCGGACATCTGAAACCGAATGAAAAGATTGGCAAGATCCTGAAGCCTATGACAGCTTCCTTCGGTATCACAGCGTTAAATGAGCTTCAGGAACTTTACAATGGCAAATCCATTGCCGAGGATGGGGCGTTTGCTCTGGAGGTCTTGAAATATATCAATGACAAGGTAAATCAGTACAAGAAGGAAGATGGTTATCTTTATGCGATCTACGGAACACCGGCAGAGAGTCTTTGTGGCCTGCAGGTAGAGCAGTTCCGTAAGATGTATGGAATCATTGAGGGCGTTTCTGACAGACCATATGTGAGCAACAGCTTCCACTGCCATGTAACAGAGGATGTGACTCCGATCGAGAAACAGGATCTGGAGGGACGTTTCTGGGAGCTCTGCAATGGCGGTAAGATTCAGTATGTACGTTATCCGATCGGCTACAATAAGGAAGCTATCCGTACACTGATCCGCAGAGCCATGGATCTGGGATATTATGAGGGAGTGAACCTTTCTCTTGCATACTGTGACGATTGTGGTCATGAGGAACTGGAGATGGATGTATGCCCTGTCTGCGGTTCCAGAAACCTGACCAAGATCGACCGTATGAACGGATATCTTTCCTACAGCCGTGTCCATGGAGATACCCGCCTGAATGAGGCGAAGATGGCTGAGATCGCTGAGCGAAAATCTATGTAAATGCTAGCTGTCCGATCAACTGTGGAACAGTGATCGGACAGCCAGATAATATAAAAATATCCCGCAGAGCTGCCGGTAAGACCAGCAGCCGTCTGCGGGATATTTTTATGTAAAGTGAAGTTTTATAGTTCACTTTGTATTCTGAGTCCGTAAAATGATCATTTAATGATAGTTCCGGTCTTCTCACGGTAGCCGTCTTTTGCATGGGCCATGTCTGTGATGATGGTACGGCGTCCGGTTCCCTTCTCCACGAAGGAAACACCTGCTTCGATCTTAGGAAGCATGGAGCCTGCCGCAAACTGTTTGCCGGCAATATATTTCTTGGCATCTTCTGTGGAAATAGTATCCAGATAAGATTCGTGATCCGTATTGTGGTCAAGGCTTACTTTCTCGACGCTTGTAAGGATCATCAGAGTGTCAGCGTTCAGTTCTTCTGCAAGAAGTCCTGCTGCCAGGTCTTTCTCGATGATGGCGCTGGCACCATTCAGCTGAGTTCCCTGCTCAAGAACCGGGATTCCGCCACCGCCTGCGGCAATGACGATCTGCTCTGCTGCAGAGAGGACCTTTACGGTTTCAATCTCTACGATCTTCTGTGGCTTCGGTGCTGCAAGGATACGTCTGTACTGGCCCTCGCCCACCTTTGTGACAAAGTTTCCTTTTTCTTCTTCAGCTTCGGCCTCTTCTGCGTTAAGAACACGTCCAATGATCTTCTCCGGCTCTGCAAATGCTTCATCGTATGGATCGATGACAACCTGTGTCAGAACTGTGCTGACCGGTTTGTAGATCCCTCTGGAGATAAGCTCAGCACGGATGGCGTTCTGAAGGTCATAGCCGATATAACCCTGGCTCATGGCGGAACATACGGACATTGGTGCAAATGTATAATCAGGATGTGCCTTACCGAATTCATTCATTGCGGTGTGGATCATCCCTACCTGCGGACCGTTGCTGTGGGAGATCACTACGCGGGTTCCCTCCTCTACCAGATCTGCGATTACCTTCGCTGCGAGTTTTGTAGCTGTTTTTTGCTCTGGAAGTGTGGTGCCAAGTGCCCGGTGGCCTAATGCAACTACTACGGTTTTTTCGCTCATAGGAAATACCTCGTTTCTCTTAAAAATTGGAATGAAATCAGTTACTGTATTCAGTAACGAGTACATCGAAAACGATGCACGAGTATTATATTTTATTATAAAAGACCTATGTGGGAAATGCAATAGAAAATCGAGTGTTTTCCGAGACAGGAAAAACCGCCTGATCCAGTCAGACGGTTTGATTCCTACTATTTTTTGAGGGGGGAGATAGAGAGTGTTTTTTCATCTATCCAACACCTATTATATAGAGAAAATATGTTTAAAATATGTCGTTAATCTAAAAGAAATGGAAAATTTATAAAGAAAGTTTAAACAAACTTTATAATTTTTATATCCGGTTGCGCATGGTCTGAAAATGTGATACATTGAAAAAGTCTTAATCCTGCATTCTGCGGGATCTGTTCACGCATCGTTTCGATGCAGAAATCCATTTTATTTTATCGAAAAAAATATTGATCATGCACCATTTGCCGGGGAGGGATGCCTTTGTCTGTGGAAAAGTAAGCTTCTGTAAAAAAAACATGTGTATAAGAAATGCCAGATCAGGCAGAAATGAGGAAGAGCCATGAAAAACAGAATATGGAAACAGATGAAGAAAGCCGGAATTGTGACAGTGCTGGCAGGAGCCATGCTGGGGGGAACAATAGAACCGAAGCTGACTCTGGGAGCAGATTTTTTGCCGGGACAGGCACCGTTTATCGATCAGAGTGTGTTCTGGAAAGACATAGAATCCGGACAGGCGGAGCTTGGAATCCGGATTCGCGGCCTGAATGAATGGCTGTCCGGGAGAAGGTTTTCGGAGGATAAGGAGAAAAATGAGAAGTGGGACGATGAATTTCATAAGATTGAAGATCCATCGGTGGAACAGGAAAAGGAGTCAGAACAGGAGCTGCCGGAGGATGACTTGCAGCAGGAAAAGGAGCCAGAGCAGGAGCTGCCGGAGGATGATTGGCAGCAGGAAAAGGAGCCAGAGCCGGAGCTGCCGGAGGATGACTTGCAGCAGGAAGAGAAGGCAGAACAGGAATTGCCGGTGGATAAGGTTGTGGAAGGAATCGGAATAGAAATGGAGGAAGGATATGAGCACGTGGAGCAGCTGGCATCCGGGGAAACAGTACAGCCGGAGGATGAAGAGCAGGAGAAAACGGGTCCGCTCACACCGGAAGGAACGTCGACCGGAGGGGAAAATGTAGGGAATGAAGAGGAAGGTGAGTTTGAGGAGACGCAAAAGCTGACGCTGGTCACGTATATTTCGGAGTATTTTGTTCCGGAAACGGATTCTGTCCCGAAAAATATGGCTGCACAGCAGATTTCTGTAAGGAGCCAGAGCGGTGAAGCTACAGAGATCACAAAGCTGGAAAGCGTGCTGAACGTGGAGCAGAACGGGCAGGATGAGATTTTTTTCCGTATCCCGCTGATCCTGCGGCAGGAATACCGTTTTCCGGCAGAGAAAAGCAGTTATCCTGTGATTCAGGAGGAACCGCTTCAGAAGGACTGTACCGGTGCGGGAACCTTTCTCATGACAGAAGAAAACGGGGAAAAGCTGGTGATCGCAGAGGGGATCTCGCCTATGTTGGACGTGGAGGCTGCTGAGGCTGATATGGAATTGTCGGTAATTGCACAGAATAAAAAAATGAAAGCAGGGCAGACCATCCGTTATCAGGTAGAGATAGCCAATACCGGAAAGCTGGATCTTGCAGATATCCGTCTGACCAGCAGCCTTTCATGCCCTAAGATCCGGCAGCTGTGGGAAGATGCAGAAGGCCTTCTAACAGAAGGGGCTGTGGCGGAATTTGCAGAATTAAAAGCCGGAGAGAGCAGGAGCTTTTATGTACAGGCGCCGCTTCTGGATGAACAGGAAAAAGATCTGGAGCACCAGGTGGAAGCAGAGGCCAGGGTGAAGGACAGAGTGGAGGAGGTGATCCGGAAGAACGCTTCCACTATAAATGGTCTGGAGGCACTGAAGGCGGATCTTTCTGTAAAGAAAACTGCAGACAAAGAAACCGCTGCACCGGGTGAGACTGTGACCTATCAGATCTGTATCGTGAATACCGGTGAAAAAACGCTTCATTCGGTTGTGGGAACGGAGCGCTTTCAGGCAGCAGGGATCCATGCACAGTTTCTGGAGCAGGAAGGTGTAACGCTCAACAGCAGCCGTACAAAGGCAATGATCCAACAGATCCCGCCGGGAGAGGCAGTTTCTCTTCAGGCTGTGGTGAAGATCCCGGGAAAAACAGCGGATCAGAAGCTTTTTAACCAGGTGACGGTCACAAGCCAGGAAACCGGAGAGCGATTGATGGAGGCCTCCGCTTCTGTCATGGTAAAAGGAGAGGTGGCTATTACGCCGGAAGAAGGGCTGCCTTTGCAGGGAGATGACCAGGGTCCGGCTTCCGGTCAGATACAGATGGCAAGAACTGCGTCCACACATCCGAAGACCGGAGATGATACCAGGAGGGATTTGTGGACGCTTCTGGCAGTGACAGCTTTGGTGACTGTGCTGGGCGGCATCTGGCTCCGGAAAAAATATGCGGATATTTATGGAAAAAGCTGATGTTACTGAGAACGGAGTGAACAGTAACAAGCTGATATTTTACAAGGCGGCCGTACCTCAAAGAAACGTTGAAAACAGGGGGGAGGTGTGCTATTCTATATGGTATGTACAGAAAATAAGAACAGTATATTTCCCGCCTCCGGTGTGCTGCCGTCAGACCGGAAAAAGGGAAGATGGAGGAGAAAAATGAATCTTTTATCCTTATTGGAACATCTTGAATACAAATGCCTTCAGGGAAGTACAGAGCAGGAGGTTTCTTCTGTTGTATATGATTCCCGCAAAGTAGAAGAAGGGAGCCTTTTTATCTGCATCAGAGGTGCGGTCGTGGATGGACATAAATTTATACCTGATGTTGTGGCAAAGGGTGCGAAGACACTCATCGTGGAAGAAGCGGTGGAGGCACCGGAGGATGTGACAGTGATCCAGGTAGAGGATACCCGTTACGCCATGGCTTTTATTTCAGCAGCATGGTTCGGACATCCGGCAGAAAAGCTCAAAACCATCGGTATCACCGGAACCAAAGGAAAAACAACTACAACCTATATGGTGAAATCGATCCTTGAGAATGCCGGATATAAGGTTGGTCTGATCGGAACCATCGAGGCTGTTATCGGGGAGAAGCATATCCCGGCAGCCAACACGACACCGGAATCCTATATGGTACAGAAATATTTTCATGATATGGTAGAAGCAGGCTGCGATGCGGTCGTTATGGAGGTTTCCTCACAGGGACTGATGCTTCACAGAACCCAGGGATTTGTGTTTGATTTTGGAATTTTCACAAATATTGAACCAGATCATATCGGACCGAATGAGCACAAGGACTTTGATGATTATCTGCACTGCAAATCCATGCTTCTCAGACAGTGTAAGGTTGGTATCGTAAATCGTGACGATGAACACTTTGACCGCATTATCGAAGGCCACACCTGTAAACTTGAAACCTATGGATTTTCCGAAAAAGCAGATCTCCGTGCAGAGGGCGCCAGACTCGTTGGAAGAAAGGGGTATCTGGGAATTTCCTATCATGTTAAGGGACTTATGGATTTTCCTGTGGAGATCGATATTCCAGGTAAGTTCAGCATTTACAATTCTCTGACTGCCATTGCCATCTGCCGCCATTTTAAGGTATCCGAGGAGAATATCATCAAAGCTCTGAAGGTGGCCAGGGTCAAAGGCCGTATTGAGATGATCAAGGTATCTGACGAATTCACACTGATGATCGATTACGCACATAATGCCATGGCGCTGGAGAGCCTTCTCGGAACACTGAAGGAATATGATCCGCACAGACTGGTATGCCTGTTTGGCTGTGGCGGAAACCGTTCCAAGCTGCGCCGTTATGAGATGGGTGAGGTTTCAGGAAAGATGGCAGATCTGACCATCATTACTTCAGATAATCCGCGAGATGAGGATCCACAGGCCATCATCGATGATATCAAGATCGGAATGGCAAAAACAGATGGAAAATATGTAGAGATCCCGGATCGTAAAGAGGCGATCGCCTACGCGATCCATCACGGTGAGCCGGGAGATATCATCGTCCTTGCCGGAAAGGGCCATGAGGATTATCAGGAGATCAAGGGTAAGAAATATCCCATGGATGAGCGTGTACTGATCCGGGAGATCCTGGAAGAAGATCAGAAAGCGTAAATGGATGATCTATGCAGATGTGATCATTGATATTTCTCATGAAAAGCTGGACCGGGATTTTCAGTATCGTGTACCTGAGGAACTGGTGCAGGCAATAAAACCCGGAGTTGTGGTCACAGTGCCCTTCGGAAAGGGAAATACCCTTCGGAAAGGCTATGTGACCGGGATCTCCGGAACGGCAAAATATGATGCGTCAAAGCTCAAGGAGATCCGGGGAGTGTCCACAGACAGTGAGACAACAGAATCCCGGCTGATCGCACTTGCGGCCTGGATGAAGGAGACCTATGGCTCCACCATGATCCAGGCACTGAAAACAGTTCTGCCTGTAAAAGACAAGGTCCGTGCAAAAGAGAAAAGACTGATCCTTTTTACAGGGAAAAAGGAAGAGGGGCAGGCACTTCTTGGCAAGCTGGAAGGCAGCCGCTTTAAAGCACGTGAGCGGTTCCTTCGGGCAATCCTGGAGGCCGGGAGCCTGGATTATACCTATGCCTCCAAAGAGCTTGGAGCCGGCATTTCCGTCCTTGATTTTTTTGAAAAAAAAGGTCTGATAACTATTGAAAGTCAGGAAATGTATCGTATTCCCGAGGGGCTCGGCCTGGTGAAGGAGAACATGGAGCTGAGTCTGAACCAGGAACAGCTTTTGGCGGCAGAGCAGATCTTTCGGGAATGGCAGGAGCCGGACCCAAGGCCTGCACTTCTTTTCGGAGTGACCGGAAGCGGAAAGACCCAGGTTTATATGCGCCTGATCCAGAAGGTACTGGAGGAGGGAAAACAGGCGATCGTGCTGATCCCTGAGATCGCGCTTACTTATCAGACAGTCAGGCGCTTTTATGCCATGTTCGGAGATAAGGTTTCGGTTCTGAATTCCAGACTTTCCCAGGGAGAACGTTATGATCAGTTCAAAAGAGCAAAACGTGGTGAGATCCAGGTGATGGTAGGACCCAGATCCGCACTGTTCACACCGTTTTCAGATCTGGGACTGATCGTTATCGACGAAGAGCATGAACCCACCTACAAAAGTGAGAATACGCCAAGGTACCATGCACGTGAGACTGCCATTGAGAGGGCACGAATGGAACATGCCCGTGTGGTCATGGGATCAGCCACTCCGTCATTAGAAGCCTACAGTCATGCCTGTGACGGAGAATATCTTCTGGTAAAGTTAAACGCACGTTATGAGGAAAGGCCTCTTCCACAGGTATCAATCGTGGATCTTCGGGAAGAATTAAAGAAAGGAAACCGTTCGGTACTGAGTCTGGAGCTGAAGAGGGATCTGGAGCAGGTCCTTGAAAGAAGAGAACAGGCCATGCTGTTTCTGAACCGGAGAGGATATGCGGGCTTTGTTTCCTGCAGAGCCTGCGGTCACGTTATGAAATGTCCCCACTGTGATGTATCTCTAAGTGAACACAATGGCAATCGTCTGATCTGTCATTATTGCGGCTATGAGACTGTGAAACCGGAAATCTGTCCGTCCTGTGGTTCACCGCACATTGGTGGATTTAAGGCAGGAACCCAGCAGATCGAGAAGGTCATTGAAAAAGAATTCCCGAAAGCCAGGGTACTTCGAATGGATTTTGATACCACAAGGACCAAGGACAGCTATGAGAAGATCCTGGCTTCTTTTGCAAAGCATGAGGCAGATATTCTGGTGGGGACCCAGATGATCGTCAAGGGACATGATTTTCCGAATGTGACTCTGGTAGGAGTGATTGCAGCAGATCTTTCGCTGAATATGGATGACTATCACTGCGGGGAGCGTACATTCCAGCTTCTGACTCAGGCAGTTGGACGTTCCGGCAGAGGGAATCGGCCGGGGCAGGCGGTGATCCAGACATATCAGCCGGAGCATTACAGTATCCAGGCTGCGGCTATTCAGGATTATAAGAAATTTTATAAAGAAGAAATGGGGTATCGGATGCTTCTGGACTATCCGCCGGCAGCCCATATGATGACTGTTTTTGGCGCCTGCCAGGATGAAGAACTTCTGAAAAATGCCATGTATTATATAGAAGTTTTTATCCGCAGGGTAAGTCCGAAGGAAGAGCTTCACATGATCGGACCTGCAGCTGCATCGGTAGGTAAGGTAAAGGATGTTTATCGTCAGGTGATCCATCTGAAGCACAGGGATATCTGCTTTCTCACAGCAGTTAGAGAGAAGCTGGAGAAATATATAGAGATAAATTCCGGATTCCGGAAAATATACATTCAATTTGATATGAATTAAAGGAGAAGAAAAATGGCACTTAGAACAATCCGTGTACAGGGGGATTCTGTACTGACAAAAAAATCCCGGACAGTAGACAAAATGACACCGAGGATCGGGGAACTGATCACAGATATGCTGGATACCATGTATGATGCAATGGGTGTTGGCCTCGCTGCACCACAGGTAGGAATCCTGAAACGTATCGTTGTCATCGATGTAGGTGAGGGCCCGATCGTGCTGATCAATCCGGAGATCCTTGAGACAAGCGGCGAGCAGACCGGTGACGAGGGATGCCTGAGCGTTCCGGGAATGGCAGGACAGGTAACACGTCCGAACTATGTGAAGGTAAAAGCACTTGATGTAAATATGAACGAACAGATCTACGAGGGAGAGGGCCTTCTGGCAAGAGCATTCTGTCATGAGATTGACCATCTGGATGGAAAAATGTATACAGAACTTGTGGAGGGAGAACTTCACAAGGTAACTTATGATGAAGAAGACTAAAGGCGGGATACTATGAAGATTGTTTATATGGGAACTCCGGACTTTGCGGTGGCGCCTCTTGCAGCACTGGCAGAGAACGGATATGAAGTGGAGGCTGTGATCACACAGCCGGACAAACCGAAGGGCAGAGGCAAAACTATGATGCCTACTCCTGTAAAAGAAGAAGCACTGAAACACGGGATCCCGGTACTGCAGCCGGTGAAGGTAAGAGATCCTGAATTTGTGGAAGAACTGAAAAATCTTGCACCGGACATCATCATTGTTGCAGCATTCGGGCAGATCATTCCAAAGAGCATCCTGGATATGCCGAGATTCGGATGTATCAATATCCATGCGTCTCTGCTTCCTAAATATCGTGGAGCTGCACCAATCCAGCAGGCGGTGATCGACGGTGAAAAAGAATCCGGCGTTACCATTATGCAGATGGGAACCGGTCTGGATACCGGTGATATGATTTCCAGGATCGTGGTTCCGCTTGCCAAAGATGAGACAGGTGGAAGCTTGTTTGATAAGCTCGCACAGGCAGGTGCAGAGCTTCTGGTACAGACTTTACCGTCCATTTTTGACGGAACTGCAACCCGCGAGAAACAGCCGGAGGAGAGTCCAACACCATATGCTGCCATGATCTCCAAAAAAATGGGGCTTCTGGATTTCAGCAAAAATGCGGAAGAACTGGAGCGTCTGGTAAGAGGCCTTGATCCATGGCCAAGCGCTTTTACCTTTATCAATGGAAAAACATTGAAGGTCTGGAAGAGCTCTGTTCTGGAAAAACAGGCACAGGAAGCACCGGGAACTGTGATAGCCGCTGACAAAGGAGGAATCCAGGTAGCATGCGGCCAGAAGGTACTCGTGCTCCATGAAGTGCAGCTGGAAGGCAAAAAACGCATGGAAGCGGATGCGTTCCTTCGGGGATATCAGTTGAAACCAGGAGACATGTTCAGAGATTCCAGGGAGTGATGAGTTATGTACGGATATGGTTATTACGGATGGGGAATGGACCCCACGATTCTTTTGCTCGTGATCGGAATGCTTCTTTCTCTTGCGGCATCCGCGAAGCTGCGCAGTACCTTTGCAGTCTATAAAAAGGTCCGGAGTCATTCAGGTATCACCGGTGCGGAAGCTGCACAGAGGATCCTGAGAGCGGCTGGGATCACAGACGTACAGGTGGTTCCAATCCGCGGAAGTCTTACGGATCACTATGATCCGAGAACGAAAACGGTTTCCCTTTCAGAAGATATTTATGGAAGAAATTCTCTGGCGGCTGTGGGGGTGGCAGCACATGAATGTGGCCATGCGATCCAGGATGCGATCAATTATGCACCACTGAATATCCGTTCAGCCATTGTACCTGCCGCAAATATTGGTTCCCAGCTTTCATGGCCGCTGTTTATCGCAGGACTGATCTTTTCCATTGATCCGCTGGTAACTCTGGGAATTGTTTTGTTTTCACTGGCAGTACTGTTTCAGCTGGTGACACTTCCGGTTGAGATCAATGCGTCTTCCAGAGCGCTTAAAATGCTGGAAAGTACAGGTATCTTAGGTGCAGATGAAAAAAAGGGTGCAAGAAAAGTACTTACAGCGGCAGCGCTTACCTATGTAGCAGCTCTGGCGGCATCTATTCTGCAGCTTCTGAGACTGATTATCCTTGCAGGAGGTAGAGATCGTGATTAGCAGCGGAGTAAATACCAGAGAACTGATCCTTGAGATCCTATTACAGATCGAGGAGGAGGGTGAGCACAGCCATATTGCGATCCGGAATGCGCTTTCCAAATATCAGTTTCTTCCGAAACAGGAACGTAGCTTTATTACAAGAGTATGTGAGGGAACCCTGGAATACAGGATCTATATTGATTATGTCATCGATTCTTTTTCCAAGGTTTCTGTAAACAAGATGAAACCGCAGATCCGTGAGATCCTGAGAAGTGCGGTATATCAGCTGAAATTTATGGACAGTGTTCCGGACAGTGCAGTATGCAATGAAGCGGTAAAGCTGGCACAGCGAAGAGGCTTTTATAATCTAAAGCCCTTTGTCAACGGGGTGCTCCGTACGATCGCAAGAGAGATCGGTGATCTGGAGCTTCCTTCCAGGGAAGAAAACGAAGTCCGTTATCTTTCTGTGAAATATTCCATGCCGGAATATCTGGTAGAAAAATGGAAAGCAGCCTACGGAGTGAAGACTACGGAGAAGATCCTGGAGGATTTTCTGACAGAAAGACCGATCACAGTACGGTGCCGTACTCATAAGGCGTCTCTGAGAGAAATCGTCACCAGTTTGAAGTCTCAGGGAGTGACAGTGGAACAGGCTCCTTATCTTCCCTATGCACTGAAGATTTCCGATTACAATCATATTTTGACACTTGAGACCTTCCTTCAGGGAAAGATCCTGGTGCAGGATGTAAGCTCTATGCTTGTAGCGGAAGCTGCAAGTCCGAAAAAAGGTGACCATATCATCGACATGTGCGCTGCACCAGGTGGAAAAAGCATCCATGCGGCAGACAAAATGGGGGATTATGGAAATGTGGATGCCAGAGATGTAAGTCAGTATAAGGCAGATCTTATCAAAGAAAACATCCACAGGACCGGAGTGATCAATGTGGAAGCCAGAGTTCAGGATGCAACGGTATATGATCCGGATTCCGAACAGGCTGCGGATATTGTGATCGCGGATGTACCGTGCTCCGGTTATGGAGTTATCGGCAAGAAACCGGAAATCAAATACCGGGCAACTCCGCAGAAACAGGAAGAGATCGTAATGCTCCAGAGAATGATCCTGGATAAGGCTGCAAAGTATGTGAAACCGGATGGAACGCTGATCTTCAGCACATGTACCATTGCCCGGGAAGAAAACGAAGAAAATGTATTATGGTTTTTAAAGAATTATCCGTACCGGCTGGAAAGCCTGGATCCGTATATTCCGGAGGAACTGCACTGTAAGTCCACGAAGCTTGGCTATCTGCAGCTTCTGCCGGGAATACATAAGACAGATGGATTCTTTATTGCCAGATTCAGAAGGAAATAACAGAAAATGACAGATGTAAAATCCATGACCATGGAGGAATTGAAGGAATTCATGACAAAGATCGGTGAAAAGCCTTTCCGGGCGAAACAGATCTATGCATGGCTTCACCAGCAGCTGGTTACCTCCTGGGATGAAATGACAAATCTTTCCAAAAGCCTCAGGGAAAAGCTTTCGGCTTATCCGATCACAGCACTGACCCAGGCAGATGTAAGGATCTCAAAAATTGACGGAACCAGAAAATATCTGTTCCAGCTGGAAGATGGAAATGTGATCGAGAGTGTTCTCATGCGGTATCACCACGGAAATTCTGTGTGCATTTCTTCTCAGGTGGGCTGCCGTATGGGATGCAGATTCTGTGCATCTACCATCGGAGGACTGACCAGATGCCTGAAACCGTCCGAGATGCTGGATCAGATTTACCGTATCCAGGCAGATACCGGTGAACGTGTGGCCAATGTAGTTGTGATGGGAACCGGTGAGCCGATGGATAATTATGACAATCTTGTCCGTTTTGTCCGGATCCTTACCGACGAAAACGGTCTTGGGATCAGTCAGAGAAATGTGACGGTTTCTACCTGTGGGATCGTGCCGAAGATGTATGATCTGGCTGAAGAAAAGCTTCAGATCACTCTGGCACTTTCCCTTCATGCTCCAAATGATGAAAAACGACAGGAACTGATGCCGATCGCGAATAAGTATTCTATGGATGAGGTTCTGGATGCCTGCAGAAATTATTTTGACAAAACAGGCCGAAGGATCACCTTTGAGTACAGTCTTGTAGCTGGCGTCAACGACAGTGAAGAAGATGCGAGACAGCTGGCAGGCCGTATAAAAGGCATCAATTGCCATGTAAATCTGATTCCGGTCAATCCCATCAAGGAACGCTCCTATGTGAGGTCTACTCGACAGGCTGTGGAGAATTTCAAAATAAAACTTGAAAAATACGGAATTAATGTTACTATTAGAAGGGAAATGGGCAGCGATATCGACGGTGCCTGTGGACAGCTAAGAAAAAGTTACATGGAAAAAACAGAAAGCGAGAAGTGACATGAGGATATACTCAGCTACTGATGTAGGGCAGAAGCGGAAGATGAATCAGGATTACGTGTTTGCATCTGAAGGTCCGGTTGGAAATCTGCCTAATCTTTTCACAGTCGCGGACGGAATGGGCGGACATAACGCCGGTGACTATGCATCCTCACATGCAGTACGGATCCTTGTGGATGAAATCCGTGAAGATGCGGATTACAATCCTGTGAAGGTTATTCGTCATGCGATCGAAGCTGCGAATACGGAGATCAGAAACCGTGCGCAGGAAGACGAAAACCTCCGGGGCATGGGAACCACTATGGTGGTGGCGACTATTGTAGATCAGTATGCCTATGTAGCCAATGTGGGTGACAGCCGTTTATATGTGATCCAGGACGGGATCCGCCAGGTCACCAGAGATCATTCCCTGGTACAGGAAATGGTGAGAATGGGCGAGATCAGCGAAGCGGAAGCACGGAATCATCCGGATAAGAACATCATTACAAGGGCACTTGGCGCAGAGAAAACGGTGGATGTGGATTTCTTTGATTTGAAACTTGAAAAAGGATGTACGATCCTGATGTGTTCAGACGGTCTCAGCAATATGGTTGAAGATGAGAAGATCCAGGAAATCATATCCGATCCGGAAGCAGATATTGATCAGAAGGGCAGTGCGCTCCTTCGGGAAGCAAATCAGAATGGTGGTAAGGATAATATTGCAGTCGTACTGGTAGAGCCATTCACGAATGAGGTGGAAGCATGTTGAAGACGGGAATGATCATAGCCGAGCGCTATGAGATCGTAGGAAAAATCGGAACTGGCGGAATGGCAGATGTCTATAAGGCTATGGACCATAAGCTGAACCGTTTTGTTGCAGTGAAGGTCCTGAAACCGGAGTTTCGGGAAGACACCACGTTTATAAAGAAATTCAGAAGTGAGGCCCAGGCGGCAGCTGGTCTTACACATCCGAATATCGTCAATGTATTTGACGTAGGAGATGACGGCGGTGTTTATTACATTGTTATGGAACTGATCGAGGGTATCACTCTGAAGGAATACATCTCCAAGAAGGGAAAGCTTTCCATTAAAGAGGCTACAAGTATCGCAATCCAGGTTTCTATGGGTCTGGAGGCGGCACACAGCCATGGTATCGTTCACAGAGATGTGAAACCCCAGAATATCATTATCTCCACAGATGGTAAAGTAAAGGTGACAGACTTTGGAATTGCCAGAGCTGCATCTTCCAATACGATCAGCTCCAATGTAATGGGATCTGTACATTACAGCTCACCTGAGCAGGTGAGAGGCGGATACAGCGATGAGAAGAGCGATATCTATTCTCTTGGAATCACACTGTATGAGATGGTCACAGGAAGAGTTCCTTTTGACGGAGATACCACTGTGGCGATCGCTATCAAGCATCTGCAGGAAGAGATGGTTCCGCCAAGTGTTTATACACCGGACCTTCCGTACAGTCTGGAGCAGATCATTCTGAAATGTACACAGAAAAGTGTAGATCGTCGTTACAGCCGTATGGAGGATGTGATCGCAGACCTGAAGCATTCTCTGATCGATCCCCAGGGTGATTTTGTAAAGCTTACTACAGTTGACAACGATGCCAAGACGGTTGTGATCTCAGAAGAAGAGCTTGGTGAGATCAAACATACACCGAAGCAGATCACAAAACCGGAGATCACCGCACTTGAGGAAGAAAAATACGACGATAACGATTACGATGATGCAGAGGAAGAATACAGACCGAGATCCGAGCATAGATCCGGAAAGAAAAAGAAGCATCATGGTTCCGGAAGAGGCCTGACGATTGCGGCACTGATCGGAGGTGCAGTCCTTCTGATCGTTCTTGTGGTAGTGCTTGGACGTGCCGCAGGACTGTTTGGAACCGGCAGCAGCGGAGCTGCAGACAGCAGCAAGGCAGAAGCGAAGCAGGAATCAGCAGCTGACGGTCTGGCAACTGTTCCTGATCTTGTAGGCAAGACAGAGGAAGAGGCTAAAACACTTGCAAACGATGCGCATCTGGGTGTCCAGATGGCCGGTGAGGAGGCATCCGATCAGGAAAAAGGCAGGATCTCCCGTCAGGAGACAGCTGCGGGAACACAGGTTGAAGCCAATACAACTGTGAAATACTGGGTAAGCACCGGAACAGCACAGGTTACGATCCCAGATCTGGATGGACGTACAGGAATCGATGCACAGCAGACTCTGGAAGATCTTGGACTTCAGGTAAATGTCCAGAAAGAATACAGCGACACAGATGACAACGGATATGCACTGGTAGATCCGGGATATGTTTACAATGTCGAACCGGCAGCAGGTACTTCTGTGCAGGCAGGCTCTTCTGTAACACTGACAGTCAGTCGAGGGGTTGATTATGGCGATAATGCTGAGGTTCCGAGTGTTGTAGGAATGACCAAGGATGATGCGCTTACTACTTTAGGTAAATTTATTGATATCCAGATAACAGAACAGCAGAGTACAGAAGCTGCAGGTACAGTTATCGCACAGGATCCGGAAGCCTATGCGGCAGCAGACCCGGATCAGCCGATCAGCATTACCATCAGCTCCGGTGACAAGGCTCCATCCACAGACAGCACAGCATCTACAGATAGTACAGCATCTACAGACAGTACAGCATCCACAGACAGCACAGCATCTGCGGACAGCACAGTATCCACAACTACATCTACAGCAGATGTCAATGCAAACACAGGCTGGAAATGTACACAGACACTGGATACCCCGTCCGGCTATAATGGAGGCGCGATCCGTCTGGAACTGATCCAGGACGTAAACGGTGAGCCTAAGGCATCCACCATCATTGATAGACAGAATATCAGCTTCCCGTATCAGCTTGATATCTCAGGTGCTGAGGGCGTTACCTCAGGAACCATCTATCTCTATGAAGAGGTGGACGGAGATTATCAGCAGCTTGGAACCTACACGGTTGCATTCAAGAAAGCTGAGTGATCATGCAGGGAAAGATAATCAAAGGTATTGCCGGATTCTACTACGTATATGCAGAAGACGGCAATACATATGAATGCAGAGCCAAGGGAATTTTCCGTAAGGATAAATTCAAGCCTCTGGTAGGTGACAATGTGGACATTACAGTTCTGGATGAAAAGGAACTGGAGGGAAGTGTGACGGAGATCCACAAGCGGAAGAATTCTCTGATCCGTCCGGCTGTGGCCAATGTAGATCAGGCACTGGTGATCTTTGCCATGGATAATCCGAAGCCGAACTTCATGCTTCTGGATCGTTTCCTCATTATGATGGAGAGGGAAGGTGTTCCGGCAGTCATCTGTTTTAACAAAAAAGATCTGGCAACAACGGAAGAGCTGGAATTTCTCTATGAAACATACCAGAGCTGCGGCTATCAGGTGATCCTGTCAAGTGCCCTGAAGGGAGAAGGACTCGACGAGATCGAAGAAGTGCTTCAGGGCAGGACAACTGTGGTTGCCGGCCCATCCGGCGTGGGAAAATCTTCTCTTACAAATTCCCTTCAGGAAGAAGTGGAGATGGAAACCGGTGAGATCAGCCGTAAGCTGAAACGGGGAAAACATACCACGCGCCATGCACAGATCATACCGGTGGCACAGGATACATTCCTTGTGGATACGCCGGGATTTTCCTCCTTATATATTGAAAATATGGAGGAGCAGGAACTGAAGGATTACTTTCCGGAGTTCCGAAGATATGAAGGACAGTGCCGCTTTCAGGGGTGCCGTCACATACATGAACCGGGCTGCGCTGTTAAGGAAGCCCTTGAGAACAATGAGATCAGCAGACTCCGATATGAAGATTATCTGGAGCTGCACCAGGAATTAAAAGAGAAAAGGAGATACTGAGTCATGGAATACCGATTGTGCCCGTCGATCTTATCAGCAGATTTTAACAGACTGGGAGAACAGATCAAAATTCTGGAAAAGGAAGGCGTTGAATATCTGCATATTGATGTTATGGATGGAGATTTTGTTCCCAGCATTTCTTTTGGAATGCCGGTGATCAAATCGATCCGGAAAGAATCCAACATGTTTTTCGACGTACATTTGATGGTAACAGAACCGGAAAGATATATCCGCGATTTTGTAGAATGCGGAGCAGATTCCATTACTGTACATGCGGAGGCATGTGAGGATCTGGAGCGTACACTGGAGCAGATCAGGGCAGCAGGGGTAAAGGCGGCAGTTTCGATCAAGCCATCCACACCGGTAAATGACATCAGCCATCTTCTTGAAGATGTGGATATGGTGCTGATAATGACTGTTCAGCCAGGATTTGGCGGACAGAAATACATGGACGAATGCACAGAGAAGATCCAGGAGCTTCGTGAGCTTATTGATGAAGAAGAGCTGGATGTTGATATCCAGGTAGATGGTGGTATCAATGATGATACACTGGAGACGGTTATGCGTGCCGGTGCAAACCTCATGGTCGCAGGTTCCTGGGTATTTAAGGGCGATGTGGCAGCCAATGTAAGACACATTACAGAAAAAATCCACAATATCAAAAAAGAGCTGGACTGAAAATGATCGATACAATAATAATCAGCGGGGGCAATATCCAGAATGGTTTTGCCCTCGATTTTTTAAAAAAAAGAATAGAAGAAAGCCGAGGAGAGAAAATCACTCTTGTTGCTGCAGATAAGGGGATGGAATGGTTTATGAAAAACCGGGAATTTATTCCGGATCTTGCAATTGGGGATTTTGACAGTCTTTCCGAAGAAGGCCAAAAATATATGGAAAGCCTGAAGGGACCGGAGATCATCAGGCTGAAGCCAGAGAAGGATGATTCGGATACACAGTCTGCGGTAAACCAGATGATCCGCAAGGGTGCAAAGGATATCCTGATCCTGGGAGCTACCGGCACAAGGCTGGATCATGTGCTGGCGAATCTGGGACTGCTTTCCATGGGTAAGGAACAGGGCGTTCGTATTGCGATCGCAGATCAGTGGAATTATATCACACTTGCAGAAAGCGGAACCATACTGCACAGAGAGGAGCAGTTTGGAAAATATGTTTCATTCTTTACTGTGGGAGGTGATGTGACAGGCCTCACTCTGAGGGGATTTAAGTATCCGCTGAACGGATATCATCTGACAGTAGAAGACAGTGGCCTGACCGTCAGCAATGAGATTTCGGAAGAAACCGCAGAGATCCTGTATGAAAGCGGGCAGCTTCTGATGATCATGTCCAGGGACTGACAGTAATAACAAATGCCTCACAGTTGCGATTTCAGGCTGTGTATGGTAATATGGGACAGGAATGGCCTGAAAAACGGAAAGGCCTGTTTAAAGAGTATCTGAAAAATACTGTAAATAAATATATCGAAAGGACGTATATAGAGAGATGAAATTAGGTATCGTAGGTCTTCCTAACGTAGGAAAAAGTACATTATTCAATTCACTGACAAAAGCCGGAGCAGAATCCGCAAACTATCCGTTCTGTACTATCGACCCCAATGTGGGTGTTGTAACCGTTCCGGATGAGAGACTGAATCTTCTCGGAGATTTTTATAAATCAAAAAAAGTAACACCGGCAGTGATCGAATTCGTCGATATTGCAGGTCTTGTAAAAGGCGCATCTAAGGGAGAGGGACTTGGAAACCAGTTCCTTGCAAATATCCGTGAGGTAGATGCTATCGTTCACGTGGTACGCTGCTTTGAGGATTCCAATGTTGTTCATGTAGATGGAAGCATTGATCCGCTCCGCGATATCGAGACTATTAATCTGGAGCTTGTTTTCTCTGATCTTGAGATCCTCGAGAGAAGAATTGCCAAGGTTACCAAGACTGCACGTATGGATAAGGAAGCTGCCAAAGAGCTTACATTCCTTGAAAAAGTAAAGGCGCATCTGGAAGAGGGACAGCTTGCCATTACTCTGGAAACAGAGAATGAAGATGAGGATGCATGGCTTGCAACCTATAATCTTCTTACTGCAAAACCGGTGATCTATGCGGCTAACGTTGCAGAGGATGATATCGCAGATGATGGGGCGAACAATCAGTATGTACAGGCAGTACGTGAATACGCTGCCAAACAGAACAGCGAGGTATTTGTGATCTGTGCGCAGATCGAGGAGGAGATCTCCGAGCTGGATGAGGATGAGAGAAAGATGTTCCTTGAGGATCTGGGACTGACAGAGTCCGGCCTGGAGAAGCTGGTGCGCGCAAGCTATCACCTTCTTGGCCTTATGAGCTTCCTGACAGCAGGAGAGGATGAGACAAGAGCATGGACTATCAAGATCGGAACCAAGGCACCGCAGGCAGCAGGTAAGATCCACACAGACTTTGAACGTGGATTTATCAAAGCAGAGGTTGTGAATTATCAGGATCTTCTGGATTGCGGTTCCTATGCAGGTGCCAGAGAGAAGGGCCTTGTACGTATGGAAGGAAAAGAGTACGTTGTACAGGACGGAGATGTGATCTTATTCAGATTTAACGTGTGATCACCAACGTCTGTGAAATACCGGCTGTAAGCTGAAAAATTATAACAGGTGATTTTATGGATATGTCAATTCGGTTTCCCGGATTAGATCTGGTTTTGGATCATGTGCCGAGATCCTTTGAGATCTTTGGCTTTGAGATCACGATCTATGGCGTCCTGATCGCGATAGGAATGCTTCTGGGAATCTTTTTTGTGGTACTGGAAGCCAGAAGAAATCATGAAGATCCGGATGCATATCTGGATTTGGCCATCATAACGCTGCTTTCCGGTGTGGCAGGGGCGAGGTTGCTTTATGCGGCTTTTTCCTGGAGCCTTTATAAAAATGATCCGGGACAGCTTCTGAATATACGGTCCGGAGGACTTATGTTTTATGGCGGACTTCTGGGCGGTGTGCTGGGTGGTGCGGTCTATTGCAGGATCCGAAAGAAATCCTTCTGGCAGATGGCAGATCTTGCCTGCATGGGACTTCTGATCGGGCAGATAATAGGAAAGTGGGGAAGCTTTTTTAACAGAGAATCTTTCGGGGAATATGCAGACAACATTTTTTCCATGCAGCTGCCGCTGACTGCGGTACGGGCAGGAGAGGTCACCACGGCTATGCGTGAAAAGCTTCAAACCGTGGACGGTGGTACCTGGATTTTGGTACAGCCCTTGTTTTTCTATGAAAGTCTCTGGTGTCTGCTTGTGCTTTTGGTGCTTATGATGCTGCTTCGCAAAAAAGTATTTCAGGGAGAGATCTTTCTGAGATATCTGGCAGGCTATGGTCTGGGAAGAGCAGTGCTCCAGTGGTTCCGCACAGATAAAATACTGTTTCCGGGAACCGGCGTGGATATTTCACTGGTGATCTCGGTAATACTTTTTGTTCTTTGCACCGTGGTAGTTGCAGTGAAACGCGTGATGTCCAGAAAGCGGGCAAAAGTACGGATGAGAAGGATCGAGAAAGATCAGCAGGCAGAGAAAGAAGCGGAACAGCAACGGGAAAATGTAGCAGAGAATCTGGAAACAGAGACTGTACAGGGAGAAAAAAATGGATCAGAACGAGATACAGAAGAAAGAGGAAGCTCTTCGGAAAGCGTCACTTTTGCAGCAGCTGCAGGAGGAACGGAAGAAGCTGGACAGCCAGATCAGGAGCAGGAGCGATCTTCTGAAGAATCTGGAGGCCAGCCAAAGAGTTGACCGTATTCTGGAATTATATTACGGAAACTGAGATCAAACAGATATAGGATACAGATGCTTTTGTCTGATGGATCAGAATATAGGATAGGATACCGGCATTTGGCTGATAAGAGCAGCAGAAAACTGCCCTGCAGGAAAACGTCTTCTACGACGTTTCTGGCAGGGCAGTTTTTGTGCTGTGCAGTAGGAATATATCAGTACATCTTTCGGAAATCCAGAGGAGTTGTGCCTGTGACTTTACGGAACATGGCGATAAAGTGGCTGGCATCGGAAAATCCGGAAGCACCGGCAACATCCTGGATCTTCATATCCGGTCTGGAAAGCAGAAGCTCACGTGCGCGGCTGATGCGGTACATGGTAACGTACTCGTAAACCGAGCAGCCCATAAAACGGCGGAACAGACGGGAAAGATACTGCGGAGAGACAAAAACGCTCCGGCTCAGCTGCGCTGCAGTGATATCTTGCTGATAACCGGTTTCGATTTCTTTTATTACCGGGATCACATATCTCTGGTAGAGAGGATTATCCTGTATCTTCGGAGAAGCTGCACAGTCTGTAAAATTCATAAGAAAATTATAGCAGTCGGAAGAAAGAGATTTCATATCCGGTGTGGGCTGATGATATTTACGCAAGGTAGAAGAAATCATTTTCCGGATACTGGCTCCTTGTTCCTTTTCGATAAGGATCACTTCCTGGTTGTCTGTCATGGAAGGAATGCTGCCTGCCAGTGTTCCTGTGAAGGTGGCAAACATCGTGGTCCAGGAAGTAGACTCCCTGTGATAGGAATGAGGGACACCGGGGGCGATGAGGATGCCCTCGTTGGCTCCGAGAGTATAAAATTTTCCACGGACTTCAATGCGTCCGGTACCCTTTTCAGTCTGGAGGTAATGATAATACGGATATCCGTCCGGACGGAAGATATTAACCTGATTCCAGTGGTTCCCAAGAGATTCAAACATGAAGGGAGCACTGACCGGAGTGTTTCTGAAATAGATCGACATGATATTCACCTGTTTCTAAATGTTATATATTTTGGCGAAACATATTATACCATAATCCGGTGGATTATACTATAATGATCATAGCATAAAAAACGAAGGATCCGGCAGAAAAAACAGAATCTGCCGGGCAGGAGGAAAAAATGAAAAAATTTGATCATTCTCTGTTAAAAGATCCCCGGTATTTCAGTGACGGAAGAATGGATGCCCACTCAGATCATACATATTATCGCTGTGAGGAAGAGAGAGAAGATGGGAAAACTTCTTTCCGTCACAGTCTGAATGGTCTCTGGAAGTTCCATTATGCACGGAATTATGCATCTGCTATCCCAGGCTTTGAGGAAGAAGCATATTCCTGTAAGGACTGGGAGGACATTTATGTGCCGGCACATATCCAGATGGAAGGATATGATGCACCGCAGTATGCCAATGTCCAGTATCCGTGGGAAGGCCATGAAGAACTTCATCCGGGACAGATCCCGGAACGTTTTAACCCGGTGGCAAGCTATGTGAGATATTTCCATGTGCCGGAGAGCATGAAAGGAAAAAGAGTATTTGTTTCATTCCAGGGAGCAGAGAGCGGCCTGGCTCTGTGGCTCAATGGAAAATTTGTGGGATACAGTGAAGATTCTTTTACTCCGTCAGAATTCGAGCTTACGGAATATCTGAAGGACGGCGAGAACAAGCTGGCGGCACAGGTGTTCAAATGGACAGCCAGCAGCTGGTGCGAGGATCAGGATTTTTACCGTTTTTCCGGAATTTACAGAGATGTTTATCTGTTTACGGTACCGGATGTCCATGTATATGATCTCAGGATCCGTGCCATTCCGGATGAAACTCTCAAAAAAGCCGAGCTTGAGATCGTGACCAGTACCTGGGGAAAAGGAAAAATGAAGCTTACACTTTCCGGAAAGGGAGAGATCCTTTTGCAGGAGGAAAGATCTCTGAACGGAGAGGATACCTGTACCTGGGAGATTCAGGATCCCCTTCTCTGGAGTGCAGAAGAGCCGAATCTCTATGATCTGGAGCTGGAGATCAGTGATGAAAGCGGAAAGCTCCAGGAGATCATCCCGGAGAAAGTCGGTTTCCGCCGTTTTGAAATGAAGGATGGTATCATGACCCTTAACGGAAAACGTATCGTATTCAAGGGTGTGAACCGCCATGAGTTCAGCTCTGTCACAGGAAGACATGTGTCCCGGGAGGAACTGCTCAAAGACATCGTGACCATGAAACAGAACAACATCAATGCGATCCGTACCTGTCATTATCCGGATGCATCTCCGATCTACCGTCTCTGTGATGAATATGGTATTTACATGATCGCAGAAAACAATCTGGAATCTCACGGAACCTGGGATATAGCAGAATTTACCGGAGATCACACGGATATCGTTCCGCACAACAAACCGGAATGGCTGGGCATGATGCTGGACCGTGTAAATTCCATGTATCAGCGTGACAAGAACCACCCGGCGATCCTGATCTGGTCCTGTGGAAATGAATCCTTTGGTGGAAAAGATATCTTTGAGATGTCTGAGTTCTACCACAAGAATGATCCTACAAGACTGGTACATTATGAGGGGGTTTTCCATGACCGCAGCTACAATGCCACCAGTGACATGGAAAGCCAGATGTATCCTTCCGTAGAAGCGATCCGGGAGTTCCTTGCAAAGGATGACAGCAAGCCGTTTATTTGCTGTGAGTATACCCATGCAATGGGAAATTCCTGCGGCGCAATGCATAAATATACAGATCTTACAGATACAGAACCGAAATATCAGGGTGGCTTTATCTGGGATTACATTGATCAGTCTATTTACAAAAAAGACCGTTACGGTAAAGAATTCCAGGCATACGGCGGAGACTTCGGTGAACGTCCTACAGATTATAATTTCAGTGGAAACGGTATCGCATACGGCGGAGACAGAGATGCTTCACCAAAGATGCAGGAGGTAAAATTCAACTACCAGAATATCACTGCGCAGGTAAGTGAGGATTCTGTTAAGATCATCAACAAAAATCTTTTTGTAAATACGGACACATTCCGATGTGAAGTAACTCTTGCAAAGAACGGTCATGTTCTCCGCACAGAGACACTGGATACAGCGGTGGAGCCTTTAAGCCAACAGACCTACAGACTTCCATTTGGAAAACAGCAGCGCCCGGGCGAATATACGGTAACCGTAGCCTTCCTTCTCAGAGAAAAAACACTTTGGGCAGAGGCAGGACATGAGGTTGCTTTCGGCCAGTATGTTTATCAGGTGGAAGGAACACCGGAAGCTCCTGCGTGTGGCGTGGAGCTTGTGAGAAGCCTTCATAACATCGGTGTCCGTGGGGAAAATTTCGAAGTGCTGTTCTCCGTTCTCAATGGTGGTCTGGTTTCGTATAAATATGCAGGAAGAGAAATGATCGAAGCGATTCCGAAGCCCAACTTCTGGAGAGCACCTACAGATAATGATTGCGGAAGTCTGATGCAGATGCGCTATGCACAGTGGAAGATCGCCAGCATGTACGCAAGTCATAAGGATTACCGAAAAGGCATGTATGGTCCGGCCAATGCTCCGGAGACAACGGTTCACGAAAACAGCGTGGAGGTTGCTTTTACCTACATACTGCCAACTACGCCTGCTAGTGAATGCCGTCTTGCCTATGAGGTAACCGGAGATGGAAGAGTAAAGACAACGCTGACCTATGATCCTGTAAAAGAGCTGGGCGATATGCCGGAGTTCGGAGTACTCTTTAAATTCAATGCAGATTATGATCATGTTCAGTGGTACGGCCTGGGACCGGCAGAGACTTATGCAGACCGGAAGCATGGCGCAAAGCTCGGCATTTATGAGAATCTCGTGACAGACAATATGGCACGCTATCTTGTGCCGCAGGAATGCGGAAACAAAGAGGAAGTACGCTGGGCAAAGATCACAGACAGAAAGGGTAGAGGAATGCTCTTTGAGATGGATAAAGAAAACGGCCCGATGATGTTCTCGGCACTTCCATATACTCCTCATGAAATGGAAAATGCCATGCATCCCTATGAGCTTCCGGCAATCCATTATACCGTTGTCCGTGCCGCAAAGGCGCAGATGGGTGTTGGAGGAGATGACAGCTGGGGTGCCCGCACCCATCCGGAATACCTTCTGGATACTAATGGAAAGATGAAATTTTCCTTTGCGTTCAAAGGCCTTTAAAATGTCATAAAATAACAGAACATAAAGTCAGAAAAAAGCTTCCGGCGACTGTCCGGAAGCTTTTTCATTTCATAATAATGCACAGAAAATAAACAGGTTGAAAAAAAACCTGTGGATATTTCATGAAATGAAAAAAAACTTGGATATGCACTTGTTTTTTCATGGTAAATAGTTTAGAATGATTACATAAGTGGTAGAAAGTGGTGAATAGTGGTAGCGAATGGGGATGAGTGGCAGAACACACCATTTGCACCCTGGAAGCACGAAGGGGAGAATCGTGTTTCACGAGAGTAGGTGGGTTTCATGTTCATGGGCGAGTATAATCATACGATCGACGCGAAGGGGCGTCTGATCATCCCTTCCAGGTTCAGGGAACTCTTAGGGGAAGAGTTCGTACTGACAAGAGGGTTGGATGGTTGCCTTTCTATTTATCCGATGGATGAATGGGTTGCTTTTGAAGAGAAACTCCGAGCATTACCACTTACAAATAAAGACGCAAGAACCTTTTCACGTTTCTTTGTAGCCGGAGCTACAACATGTCAGCTGGATAAGCAGGGAAGAATCCTGGTGCCGCAGACGCTGCGCCAGTTCGCTGGTCTGGATAAGGATGTGGTGCTTACGGGTAATCTGAACCGGATCGAGGTTTGGAGCAAAGAGAAGTGGAGCGAGAACTGCAATTATGATGATATGGACAGCATTGCGGAAAGCATGCAGAACATAGGAATCGTCATTTGAGCATAACGCAGGTAGAAATCCCACAGGAGACGGATATGGAATTTAAGCATAAATCTGTATTACTCAATGAGACCATTGACGGCTTAAGGGTAAAGCCGGATGGAATCTATGTGGATGGCACTTTAGGAGGAGCGGGACACGCCACAGAGGTGTGTAAGAAACTTTCTGCCAAGGGGAGATTTATTGGCATAGATCAAGACCAGGATGCGATAATTGCTGCGAGTGAACGGCTGTCAGCCTTTAATCAGGTGACAATCATTCGCAGCAATTATTGTTACATGGCAGATGAGCTGAGATCCCGTGGCATTGAGAAGGTGGACGGGATCCTGCTGGATTTGGGAGTGTCATCTTATCAGCTGGATAATGAAGAGAGAGGTTTTTCCTATCGGTACGATTCTCCTCTGGACATGCGAATGGACAGAAGACAGAGCCGTACAGCCGGTGATATAGTCAACGGTTATGAGGAACGGGAGCTGTATCGGATTATCCGCGATTACGGCGAAGATAAATTTGCCAAAAATATAGCGAAACACATTGTGGCTGCCAGAGAGCAGGCACCGATCCGGACAACCGGAGAACTGACAGAGATCATACGGGGTGCGATCCCCATGAAAATACAAGCTACAGGAGGACATCCGGCCAAGAGGACTTTCCAGGCAATACGTATTGAGCTCAACCGGGAGCTTGACGTGCTCCGGGATTCCCTGGACGGCATGATCGATCTCCTGGATGACGGAGGAAGGATCTGTATCATTACATTCCATTCTCTGGAAGACAGGATCGTTAAGACCATTTTCCGAAAAAATGAAAATCCCTGTACCTGCCCGCCGGATTTTCCGGTCTGCGTATGCGGAAAGAAATCCAAGGGTAAGGTGATCACAAAGAAACCGATCTTACCGGGAAAAGAGGAAATGGAAGAGAATCCGAGATCCAAAAGTGCGAAGCTTCGTATTTTTGAACGGAAAATGTAGTTGAGAGATGGAAGGTAGGCAAATGGCGAAGACAGGAAGAGGGACTACAGCCAGAAGAAATCGAAATACCGTCAGGAACAGCAGAGAAATGTATGTTCAGGGAAATGCGGTAAAACGGCTGCAGGAAGTTCCTCAGAGGACTGATCTGCCCGAGATACAGGAAAGGCGACGGCTGGCTCAGAAAAGAAAACAGAAATCCGCAGTACCTGTGACACCGGCAAAACAGGTGGTAAGCAGACAGGCACAGCGGAACCGGGAAAAGGCAATGGCCATGAACAAGGGGTTCGTTCTGTTTCTTACGGCAGTTTCCATCGCGGTACTTTTTACCTGTATCAATTATCTTCAGGTAAAATCCGAAATCACGGCGAGTATGAAAAATGTTGCAAATCTGGAATCTGAGCTTGCACAGCTGAAAGAAGATAACGATGCATATTACAGTCAGGTCACTTCTGCAGTGGATATCAGCGAGATCAAGAAAAAAGCTATCGGCGAGCTTGGAATGAAATATCCTTCGGAGGATCAGATACAGACCTATACCACGGAAGGAAACAGTTATGTGAGACAGTATCAGGATGTGGACACACACAAGTAACAGAAGTACAGTTTTTAAGCAGGTGATCGATTGAGTACAAGAAGGCGCAGGCCGGTAAAAAAAATAAATTACAGTATGAAGAAAAAGCTGGCAGTACTATTTTCCTTAGTATTGCTGGCTTTAGTCGGTTTGGTGGCAAGAATTACCTATATCAATGCCACCAGCGGAAGCAAATATCGAAAGCAGGTGCTGAGTCAGGCTCAGCAGAAATATGAAAATCAGACACTTCCGGCAAAAAGAGGCGATATCTATGACCGGAACGGGAATATCCTGGCAACCAGCAACAAGGTCTATAATGTGGTCCTTGACTGTCTGGAGGTCAATAAGGATCAGGATTCCGTGGAGCCTACCATAAAGGCTCTTGTGGAAGTCCTGGGATTGGATGAAGATGAGATGCGGAAGCTTCTCACCGACAGCAGTACAAAAAAAAGTCAGTATCAGATCGTAAAGAAACAGATCTCCATGGACGACAAAAAAGCCTTCGAAAAATACGAAGATCCGGGAGACGACAGTGAACTGACTGCCACGCAGCTGAAAGAACGTTCCAGGATCACAGGTGTATGGTTTGAGGAAGATTATCTCAGATCTTATCCGTTTAATGAGACTGCCTGTGATACCGTTGGATTTACACTTTCCAGAGATGTGGCGGATGCCGGACTGGAAGGATATTACAATGCGACACTTACCGGCGTGGATGGAAGACAGTACGGATACATCAACAACAATTCCGACGTAGAACAGACGATCATCGAACCGACGGATGGCAAAAGCATTGAGACCTCGCTGGATCTGGGACTTCAGCAGATCGTGGAAAAATACGTAAATACCTTTGAAGAAAAGATGGGAGCCAAAAATGTAGGCGTGATCATCGAGGATCCGAAAACAGGAGAGATCCTGGCAATGGACGGCGGTGACCGTTATGACCTGAATAACCCGAGAGATCTTTCAAATGTGTATTCCCAGAGTGAGATCGCTGCCATGAACGATGAGGAAACCGTGGAAGCGCTGAACGGAATGTGGAGTAATTTCTGCGTGACAGATGCCTACGAGCCGGGATCGGTTGTAAAGCCCATCGTTATGGGCTCCGCACTTGAAATGGGAGCGATTTCCGAGAGCGATAATTTTGTCTGTGACGGCGGACAGTCTTTTGGAGCGGAAGGTGCGACTACTTTTATCAAATGTGCGGTATGGCCGGATGCTCACGGGACAGAAGCTCTTTCCGATGTCATTGCCAATTCCTGCAACGATGGTATGATGCAGATCGCAGCAAAGATGGGAAAAGATAATTTCCTTAAGACACAGAGCGTTTTCAATTTCGGAACAAGAACCGGTATCGATCTTCCCAATGAGGGAAGCGGTGTGATCCATACCAGCGATACCATGGGAGAGACAGAGCTTGCATGCTCTGCTTTCGGACAGGGCTATACACTGACCATGATCCAGGAGATCAATGCAATGTGTTCTGTGATCAATGGCGGATACTACTATCAGCCTCATCTGGTGACGAAGATCAAGGACAGCAGCGGCGGAATCGTAAAAACGATCTCTCCGACACTGATGAAGCAGACGATTTCCGAGAAGATATCTGCAGATATCCGCTCCTACATGGCTGCCAGCGTAGACCATGGTACCAGCCGTACCTCCAAGGTGCAGGGCTACAGCTCCGGTGGTAAAACCGGTACTGCCGAGAAGCTTCCGCGAGGCAATGGCAAGTATCTGGTATCCTTTATCGGATTTGCACCGGTAGATGATCCGGCGCTTGTGATCTATGTAGTTGTGGATGAGCCGAAGGTAGATGATCAGGCAAGCAGTACGTACGCACAGTACATTGCACAGGGAATCCTTTCCGAAGCACTTCCGTATCTGAATGTACAGCCGGATGAGGCAGAGGATGGAGAAGTTCCGACTACAGAGCTGTGGGAACTTTTTAAGGGAATCAGCGATTCTGCAACAGGAACCGGCGCAGACGGGCAGAAGGAGGCCATTTCCGATGAGAATGTACCAAGTCCGCCGGAAGATGAGTCGGAGGACAGTGATACCGAAGATAATAACGATATGCAGAGCGAAGGTCTTACCAACGAGGAGGCCGGCCTGGAATAGATAAAAAGAATACCCTCTCAGGGGAACGTCATATATTACAGTGACGACCTCTGAGAGGGATTTTTTTATGATCCGGACCATGGTTTATCACAGGAAAAAAATATGGATGGTTTTTCTGATCTGCATAATGCTTCTTCTGGGACTTGTGGGAAGACTCTGGTATCTTATGAACGTCCGGGCAGAATATTATTCAAAAAAGGCGGAGGATCTTCATGAGAGGGAACGTGACATAAAAGCAGCCAGGGGAAAGATCCTGGACATCAGGGGAAATATTCTGGCAGATAACCGGACAGTCTGCACAGTATCGGTGATACACAGCCAGATCAAAGATCCTGAAAAAGTGATCCGTGTACTGTCCGGAGCATTGTCTGTAAAAGAAGAGGAAATCCGAAAAAAAGTTGAAAAAATTTCTTCTATTGAAAGAATACAGACAAACGTGGAAAAAAGCATTGGAGACAGGATCCGGGAATATGACCTTGAGGGAGTGAAGGTAGATGAGGATTATCGGAGATATTATCCTTATGGATCTCTCGCTTCAAAAGTACTGGGATTTACCGGAGGCGATAATCAGGGGATCATTGGTCTTGAAGTGAAATACGATGAGATCCTGAAAGGAGAGCCCGGAAAGATCCTCACAGTTACGGATGCACGTGGTGTGGAGATCGACGGAACCGGAGAACGGAGGAAGGAACCGGTGTCAGGAAATACTCTGCGTACCAGTCTGGATGTTAATATCCAGGAATATGTGCAGCAGGCAGCCGGTAAAGTAATGGAAGAAAAACAGGCGGAGAGAGTTTCCATACTGCTTATGAACCCTCAGAACGGAGAAATCTATGCCTGTGTCAATGTGCCTGAATTTGATCTGAACGATCCGTTTACTCTGAATACAGAAGAAACAGCAGCAGAGGGAGAAAAGAAGCAGGATCTTCTGAACCGGATGTGGAGAAACCCCTGCCTGAATGATACCTATGAACCTGGCTCGACTTTTAAGATCATCACTATGGCAGCAGGGCTGGAGGAAGGAGTGGTGTCAACAGAGGATCGTTTTTTCTGTCCGGGCTATAAGGTGGTGGAGGACCGGCGGATCCACTGTGCAAAGAGAACAGGACATGGTGCGCAGAGTTTTGTAGAAGGTGCCCAGAACTCCTGTAACCCGGTATTTATTGAGGTGGGCCTGCGGCTTGGAGCAGACCGTTATTACAAATATTTTAAACAGTTCGGACTTTTGAAAAAAACAGGGATAGATCTTCCGGGAGAGGCAGGAACGATCATGCATAACCCCAAAAATATGGGAGAGGTGGAGCTTGCCACGGTATCCTTTGGCCAGTCGTTTCAGATCACACCGATCCAGCTTGCAACAACCGTTAGTGGGATCATCAATGGCGGAAACCGGATCACACCTCATTTTGGGATCAGCGTGGAAAGTGCGGACGGAACAAAGGTGCGGACACTGGAATATCCGGTGGAAAGCGGGATCGTGTCCGGTGAGACTTCCCGTACAGTACGTACGATCCTGGAAACTGTAGTTTCAGAAGGCTCCGGAAAAAATGCCGGGATCCAGGGGTTTTCCATTGGGGGAAAAACAGCTACCTCTCAGACACTGCCCAGAGGCTCCGGCAGATATATTTCTTCATTCCTGGGGTTTGCCCCGGCAGAGGATCCGAAGGTCCTGGCTCTTTGTATCATCTATGTACCTCAGGGTATGTATTATGGTGGGATCATTGCCGCACCGGTGGTACGCAGTATTTTTGAAAATGTACTTCCCTATCTTGGGATCGAGAGGACAGTTACGGAAACTCCATCCGGGGAAAACCGGGCAGATGGGGTTGATTAATGAGGATAAAAGCCTTATACTGTTGAAGAAGTATAAAAAAACGAAAGAATTAGAGGTGTGAGGATGGAGTTTCATGTTGTGATCCCTGTGCTGATCTCATTTGCGATCAGCCTTGTATTAGGACCGATTGTTATCCCTTTTTTAAGAAGACTTAAAATGGGACAGACAGAGAGAGAGCTGGGTGTGCAGTCCCACCTGAAAAAGAACGGTACCCCTACTATGGGTGGGGTGATCTTTCTCATTGCAACAACTGTAACATCACTGTTTTATATCAGAGATTATCCGATGATCATCCCGGTACTTTTCCTGACACTGGGATTTGGACTGATCGGATTTCTGGATGATTATCTGAAGGTAGTTCTGAAGCGTTCTGACGGACTTCTGCCATGGCAGAAAATGGCACTGCAGATCGTTGTGACAGCTGTATTTGCTTTTTATCTTGTAAATTATTCCAACGTATCCCTGACTATGAAGATCCCGTTTTGGAGCGGACATTATCTGAACCTGGGATGGTTTGCGGTTCCGGTACTGTTCTTTGCGGTGATCGGTACAGTAAACGGAGTCAATTTTACGGATGGACTTGACGGACTGGCTTCCAGTGTTACCCTGATTGTGGCAGTATTCTTTACGGTGGTTTCCCTTGGAATGAACAGTGGTGTGGAACCGATCACCTGTGCAGTTGTGGGCAGTCTGATGGGATTCCTTCTGTTTAATGTATATCCTGCCAAGGTATTTATGGGAGACACCGGTTCTCTGGCATTGGGTGGCTTTGTGGCTGGTGTGGCTTATGCCATGCAGATGCCGCTGTTTATCATCCTGGTCGGACTGATCTACCTTGTGGAGGTATTGTCTGTTATGCTCCAGGTATCCTATTTCAAGGCAACACACGGAAAAAGAATCTTCAAGATGGCGCCTATCCACCATCATTTTGAGCTTTGTGGGTGGTCTGAGACACGAGTTGTTGCAGTGTTCTCTGTTGTAACTGCTATTATGTGCCTGATCGCTCTCCTGGCATTATAAGGAGGAACAGAAAAATGGATTTAAAAGGAAAAAAAGTTCTCGTTTTCGGAGCCGGAAAAAGCGGCATTGGAGCAGCTGATCTGCTTGGAAGTGCAGGAGCACAGCCGGTGATCTATGACGGAAACGCAGATCTTGATAAAGAGGCAGTTTTACATAAAACAAACGGAAAATACACCCCGGAGATCTGGGCCGGAGATTTTCCGGAGAGAGCGCTGGACAGTCTTGATCTTGTAGTGCTAAGTCCGGGAGTCCCCACAGACCTGCCGCTGGTAAAGAGCTTCTATGAAAAGGGCCTTCCGGTATGGAGCGAGGTGGAGCTTGCCTACCGTACAGGCAAGGGAGAGGTTCTTGCGATCACAGGAACCAACGGTAAGACAACAACAACAGCACTCCTCGGAAAGATCATGGGAGATGCCCGTGAATCTGTATTTGTTGTAGGAAATATCGGAACTGCATATACATCCAAATCATTGGAGATGAGAGAGGATTCCGTAACTGTTGCGGAGATCAGCAGCTTCCAGCTGGAGACCATCGACCAGTTCCGCCCGAAGGTAAGTGCGATCCTCAACATCACAGAGGATCATTTGAACCGGCACCATACCATGGAGGAATACATCCGTGTAAAAGAACTGATCACTAAAAATCAGGGACCGGAAGATGTATGTGTTCTGAATTACGAGGATGAAGTCCTTCGTAAATTCGGTGAAAATATCGTTCCGAAGGTGGTATATTTCTCAAGCCTTCGCAAACTGGATCAGGGAATCTATCTGGACGGAAACCAGATCATTCTCAAAACAGAAAAAGAAGAGATCCCGATCGTAAAAACCGGAGAGCTTAAGATCCTGGGACGTCATAATCACGAGAATGTAATGGCAGCAGCAGCCATGGCATATTATGCGGGAGTTTCTGTGGAGAGTATCCGCAAGAGTGTCTGTGAGTTTGTGGCAGTTCCACACAGGATCGAGTATGTGACAGAGAAAAACGGTGTTGCATATTACAACGATTCCAAGGGAACCAATCCGGATGCGGCCATCAAGGGGATTCAGGCAATGAACCGTCCGACTCTTCTGATCGGCGGTGGCTATGACAAGGAATCCAGCTATGATGAGTGGATAGAATCCTTCGACGGAAAAGTCCGTTATCTTGTTCTCATCGGTCAGACGAAAGAGAAGATCAAAGCAGCAGCAGAACGTCTTGGATTTACAGATATCATCCTCTGCGAGGATCTGAAGGAAGCTGTCCAGGTCTGTGCGGAAAAAGCCAATCCCGGAGATGCAGTTCTGCTTTCACCGGCATGTGCGAGCTGGGGACAGTTTGATAATTATGAGCAGCGCGGTGACATGTTCAAGGAATACGTGAAAGCACTGTAATAATCCGAAAAATACATACATAAGCTGAAATAAAGACCACTGTGGAGGCCATGCATGAAGGCAGGACAGAAACAGACCGGAAAGACAGATACCGTTCTCTGGGTACTGGTTCTGATTCTGGTGGTATTGGGACTCGGGGCGCTTTTTTCGGCAAGTGAATATAATGGCAGAGTACGTTTCCACGACTCTGCCTATTATTTTAAGAAGCAGCTCTTTGCCACGGCACTGGGGCTGCTTGTTATGTATCTGGCATCACGGGTAGATTACCGGCTGTCTGTAAAGCTGGCGCCGGCTGCCTATATTTTTTCGCTTTTTCTGTCTGCTGCAGTCCTGCTTTTCGGACAGGAGATCAATGGATCGAAGAGGTGGCTGAACCTGGGGCCGCTTTCCTTTCAGCCGTCGGAGTTTTCCAAGGTGGCAGTGATATTGTTTCTGGTGTGGCAGATCAGCAATACAAAAAGCAAAACAACCGGATTCTGGTTTATCTGCAGGACTATGATGACGTTGCTTCCGGTAGCAGGTCTGGTGGGCTCCAATAACTTAAGCACAGCGGTGATCATTCTGGGGATCGGTGTGCTGCTGATCTTTGTGGCCAATCCCAGGTATCTGCAGTTTCTCGCACTTGGAGGTGCGGGGATAGGATTTATTGCGGTTTTTCTTGCCGCGGAGAGTTATCGTCTGGAACGCCTGGCAATCTGGCGGAATCCGGAAAAATATGAAAAAGGATTTCAGACCATACAGGGCCTGTATGCGATCGGAAGCGGAGGGATCTTCGGCAAGGGGTTCGGGAACAGTCTGCAGAAGCTGGGATTTGTCCCGGAAGCCCAGAATGATATGATATTTTCTATTGTGTGTGAGGAAACGGGGATACTGGGAGCCTTTCTGACACTTTTTCTGTTTGGTATTCTGATCTGGAGGCTTTGTATTCTGGCATTAAACTGCCGGGATCTGCAGGGAACGCTGCTGTGCGCCGGGATCATGGCACATATGGCGATCCAGGTAGTCCTGAATGTTGCAGTAGTAACGAATACGATTCCCAACACCGGGATCACTCTGCCCTTTGTAAGCTATGGCGGAACTTCTGTTGTTTTTCTTCTGGGGGAAATGGGGCTGGCCTTAAGTGTCAGCAGTCACAGACATGGAAGGATCACATAGAATAACAAGTAAGAGGCCCTTTTAGGAGTGGAATACTTGAATGAGATCGATGAGATCATCGTGACCGGAGGCAGGCCGCTACATGGAAGCGTCCGGATCCAGGGGTCAAAAAATGCGGCACTTCCGGTTATGGCAGCAGCACTCTTAAGCACCGGGACCAGTGTACTGCGGGGATGCCCGAGAATCAGTGATGTGTATTTGATGGAAAAGATCCTGAAATATCTGGGGGCAGAAACCTGGTGGGAAGGTCAAGATCTTTATCTGGACTGCAGCCATGCGGACGGCACCATGATACCGGAGTGTTATTCCGGAAAAATGCGTTCTTCCGTGATCTTAATGGGAGCAATGCTGGGGCGGAGCAAAAAGGCACAGACAGGATATCCCGGAGGCTGTGTGATCGGGAAGCGGCCGGTGGATCTTCATATCCAGGTTTTGCGCCGCCTTGGGGCAGCTGTGGTGGAAAACGGTGGGATGATCCGGGCATCCTGTGGAAAACTCCGAGGTGCAGAGATGTTTTTTCAAAAAAGAAGTGTAGGTGCTACAGAACAGGGCATTCTGGCAGCGGTTCTTGCAGAGGGGAAAACAGTCCTTAACGGCTGCGCCTGTGAACCGGAAATTTATTGGCTCTGCCATTATCTTACCGGAATGGGGGCAAAGATCCGGATTCGTGAAAATGGCTGTATCTGTATTGAAGGAGTGGAGAAGCTTGAAGCTGGCGATGGCTGCATTCCACCAGACCGTATTGTCGCCGGAACCTATCTCATGGCAGCGGCGGCAACTAGAGGAGAGATTATCCTGGAAAATCCGCCTCTGGAGGAAATGGATGGAATCCTGGACGTATATCGGAAAATGGGTGGACAATGCCGCAGGGTAGGTGGTAAACTAATAGTCAACGGAAAAAATACAGGTTTTCCCCTGGAGCTTCTGGAAACAGAAGTTTATCCGGGATTTCCTACAGACCTGCAGTCTCCTGCGATGGCGGTACTGGCCACGATCCCGGGAGTGAGCAGGATCCGCGAGAAGATTTTTGAAGACAGATATAAAACAGCTTCATGGCTCTGTAAAATGGGAGCACAGATCCAGATCCGGGATGGAGTTGCCGTGATATACGGAGGGCAGCCCCTGAACGGTTGTACTGTGGAAGCAGAGGAACTTCGCGGTGGTGCGGCACTTGTGATCGCAGCACTTGCCGCGCAGGGGATTACCAGGATCCGGGGCTGTTGTTTCATAGAAAGAGGCTATGAACATATCTGTGAGGATCTGACCGCACTGGGCGGTCTGCTGATAAAGGACAGAGGAACTTTATGAAAACATCAAAAAAAAAGCCACTGAAAGCAGTTGGCGGACTTCTTGTCCTGCTGCTGGCAGGAATTATTTTCTTTTTTACGTATTATCAGGTAGATGAAGTGCAGGTGATGGGCAGCAGCCATTATTCTGAAAAACAGATCAGGAAGATGGTGCTTAGGGGGCCGCTGGCATCCAATTCTGTTCTTGCACCGCTTCTTTATACTAAGCAGAACACAAAGGATGTTCCCTTTATAGAAGGCTATACCGTAACAAGGCTGAACCGGCACACCATCTGTGTCAGTGTGAAGGAGAAGGATATCGTTGGCTGTATCCCTTATCTGGACAGTTATATTTATTTTGACAGAAACGGTATTTTTGTGGAAGGATCCACGGAACGTAACGAAAAAATCCCGTTTTTTGACGGGATCAAAGTCAAAAAAGTGATCCAGAACGAGAAACTCCCCATCAAGGATGAAACGGTGATGAACACGGCAGTTGCTCTTTCTACTATTTTTGCAAAAAATGATAAGGTTCCGGATCACATTGAATTTGAAGACGACGGACAGATCAGTCTTGTTTACGGGGATATCACAGTTAAACTTGGAAAGGATGAATATCTGGAAGACAAAATGACCAGAGTTCTGGCTATCCTTCCGATGATTTCCGAAAAAAAAGGAATTCTCCATGCAGAAAATGTAAATGATAATTCCAAGAACATTACCCTGGAGCAGGAACAGGATGAGAGCCAGACTTCCGCAGAAAACTGGACCGGAGGCTATGATGAGGAAGGAAATTACACCGGAGAAGGCGAATACGACGAAAATGGCAACTATGTAGGACCGAAACCGCAGACGGATCTGGAGTATGCGCAGGAAAACTGGGTAGGTGGCTATGATGAAGAGGGAGATTACACAGGCAGTGGTGAGTACGATGCCAACATGACCTATGTAGGCGAAGCCCCCACAGAAGAAACCATGGCAGAAAAAGGAAACTGGAAGGGCGGTTACCGGGAAGACGGAGGCTATGACGGAGTCAGTGAATATGACCGTGATGGCAATTATGTAGGCACTCTGGAGGATTATCAGGCTTCGGCAGAAAGCTCCGGAGACGGAACAGACTCCGAAGATCCAGATGCTCAGAGTACGGATACCGAAGATACAGAAAATGAAGAAGACTCTTCAGACAGCAGTACGGACAGCACCGAGGAAGAGGCTGATTACAGCAGTGATCAGGAAGAAGGAGCTGAGGATTATGATGAAAATTCGTACAGCGATTACAGTGATGAGTCCGATTATGAGTAAAGATAAAAAAGCTTTCTTAATATATAGTACCAGTATTTGGACATTTTGCCAGAGATTGTTTTGTAAATGTTTCGGTTAATAGAAACAGTGCCGAAATTTAGTGAAAAAAGTATAAAAAAACAAAATTAATGGTTGATTAATTACCGAAAAAAATATATGATATAACTATGTGTATATGTAGCTTGGAATAGATTATTACACTGAATCGGATATCAGGTAGAAATAAAGGAGGAAGTACATTGTTAGAGATAATGACGAATGAGGCTGAGTCTTCTGCGAAAATTATTGTAATTGGAGTAGGCGGCGCAGGTAATAATGCGGTAAACAGAATGGTGGAAGAGGCCATTGGCGGAGTTGAGTTTGTAGGTGTTAATACCGATAAACAGGCTCTGACACTGTGTAAAGCTCCGACTGTACTTCAGATTGGTGAGAAAATTACGAAAGGTCTCGGCGCCGGTGCACAGCCGGAGGTTGGACAGAAGGCAGCTGAGGAGAGCATTGAGGAAGTTAAGAAGATCATCGAGGGAGCGGACATGGTTTTCGTTACCTGTGGTATGGGAGGCGGAACCGGAACCGGAGCTGCTCCTGTGATCGCCGGTGCGGCAAAAGAGATGGGTATCCTGACTGTCGGTGTTGTTACCAAGCCTTTCCGTTTTGAAGCAAAGACCCGTATGAACAATGCACTTGCGGGAATCGAAAATCTGAAGAAAGCAGTTGACACATTGATTGTCATCCCAAATGACAAATTACTTGAAATCGTTGACAGAAGAACAACCATGCCGGAAGCACTGCGTAAGGCTGATGAGGTTCTTCAGCAGGCAGTACAGGGTATTACAGACCTGATCAATCTGCCGGCTCTGATCAACCTTGACTTTGCAGATGTGCAGACAGTCATGACAGACAAGGGAATCGCTCATATCGGTATCGGTGAGGCAAGAGGTGATGACAAGGCTATGGAGGCTGTACAGCAGGCGGTATCTTCTCCGCTTCTTGAGACAACCATCAAGGGCGCTACTCATGTGATCATCAACATTTCCGGAGATATTTCTCTTATGGATGCCAACGATGCTGCAAGCTATGTACAGGAGCTTACAGGTGAGGATGCAAACATCATCTTTGGTGCTATGTATGATGATTCTGTTGCAGATTATGCGAGAATTACAGTTATTGCTACAGGTCTTACAGACAATAACCTTCAGAACACACCATTTGGAAACAGAGCTTCCAATTCTGTATTCGGAAACACCAAAAAAACAAGCCAGTCACAGCCAGGCGGTATGAACCTTAACATGCCAAGCTTCAGCCTGCCGACTATGAATTCCACACAGTTTGGAACAAAGGCTCCTACAAGCACTGTTCAGAAAAAGGACATCCAGATCCCGGATTTTCTTAAGAACAGATAATAAATGAAGATGATAAGATCCGGCAGAGACTCCATCTGGAACGCTGCCGGATCTTTTTGACTTTCTGATCAAAAGAAACAGAAATGTCAGCTCTGTATGGAAACAGGATTTCTGTTCAGGATATCAGCATTCGCAGCTGAAAGTATCACATTTTGTATCACAGCAGCGATGTGCATTGTCACCGGATACATTGATGGAAGCTGCGGTGCATTTGCAGTGCTCATTGTAGGTGCAGTTGTGTGCTTTGCAGTCGATGTTAATGGTCTCACACCCACAGCAGGGATCTGCGGAATTTTTTACAGCACACTCTTCCTGGTCACGGAAGCTTTCACAGGCGGTGTCGTCCGCATAACGAGCATCTGCACCTTCGACACTGATGGATCCCCTGGAGCAGAGAGAATTTTTGTTATAGCAGCAGTTGTGTGCGGAGCATTTAAGACTTGTCATAAAAGTGTCCTCCTGATAATTATGATTTTACCGGAAACCGTCAGCCTGCCGGAATGCGCATCCTTTCTGATCGTCAGCACTGCGGTAAGGCTTGACAGATTCCGATGTTGCATAGTATGTCCGGAAGAAGAAAAATTTATACTCAAAAAATAAATACATAATAATATAAAAAACAGTTGACAAATAGCAGACACCATGGTATCCTCTTAAAGTACGTAGCGAAAAGAAAGCAGAGTTCACTCTCACCTCAGCGCTGAAGATAAGCGACTCAGGTCAATATTGCACAGTACTGCGAACGGACCAACCATCAGTGCGCAGGTGTAATTATTTGAAGTGTGGACATCTGTCTGCGCTTTTTTTGTGCGGCTTAAGCTACATTAATGAGAAAGAAAAAAATAATTCTATCATGTTCATGGAGGTGTACAACAATTAGCGGTTTAATGATTAACGAACAGATCAGAGACAGAGAGGTACGCTTGATTGGTCCGGACGGAGCTCAGCTTGGAATCGTGTCCGCCAGAGAAGCGATGGCGAAAGCGCAGGAGGCAGGACTTGACCTTGTAAAGATTGCCCCACAGGCGAAACCGCCGGTATGCAAGATCATCGATTACGGTAAATACCGTTACGAGCTTGCAAGAAAAGAAAAAGAGGCCAGAAAAAAGCAGAAAACCATCGATGTCAAAGAAGTGCGTCTTTCCCCGAACATTGATACGAATGATTTGAAGACGAAGGTAAATGCAGCAAGAAAGTTCCTTAGCAAGGGCGACAGAGTTAAGGTTACACTTCGTTTCCGCGGAAGAGAGATGGCACATATGTCCAGCAGTAGGCATGTGCTTGATGACTTCGCAGATCTTCTGTCCGATATAGCGACTGTAGAGAAGGCTCCGAAGGTAGAAGGCAGAAGCATGACTATGTTTCTGACTGAGAAACGGTAGATATCTCAGTCTTCACGGCAACAGCCGGGCAGAACGGGATGCTATATAAAATTTAGAAGTACCAAATCAAGGAGGAATTCATAATGCCAAAAATTAAAACTTGCAGAGCAGCAGCAAAGCGCTTTAAAAAAACAGGTACAGGAAAATTAGTAAGAAATAAAGCCTACAAGAGCCATATCCTTACAAAGAAATCTCAGAAGAGAAAGAGAAATCTGAGAAAATCTACTGTTGTTGATTCTACTAATGTAAAGAGCATGAAGAAAGTATTACCATATTTATAAGATAGAGAAGACGAACAGGAGGAGAATTAAGAAATGGCAAGAATTAAAGGCGGATTAAACGCAAAGAAAAGACATAACCGTACATTAAAACTGGCAAAAGGCTACAGAGGAGCCCGTTCCAAACAGTATAGAGTAGCAAAACAGTCTGTAATGAGAGCTCTTACAAGCTCCTATGCAGGAAGAAAACAGAAGAAACGTCAGTTCAGACAGCTCTGGATTGCTCGTATCAACGCAGCAGCAAGAATGAACGGACTTTCCTACAGCAAAATGATGCACGGCCTTAAGGTTGCAAACATCGACATCAACAGAAAGATGCTTGCAGAGATGGCTGTTAACGATGCAGCAGGCTTCACAGCTCTTGCTGAGATCGCTAAGAAAGCAATCGCATAAGTAAAGTATTAAGAGACGAAGGAGTCCAGGGAATTTTTCCCTGGATTTTTTTGTAAAAAAATTCAGACAATTTGCCGAAAAACGACACAAGCTGTACAGCGGACAAGTGTCCGTGTTGTGCAATCAGACGAAAAACAACAGATAACTAAATTTGCCCTTGAAATAAAAAATATGCGATGCTATAATTTTACCATTAAACATTAGTAACGCGACAAAGCGCAGGAGGAGAGATTATTATGAAGAATTGGAAGAAAGTAATCGGCGTTGCATCAGCAGCAGCGATGACAGCAGCTATGATGATGCCTGCATCCGTTTTTGCGGCAGAGGATGAGACATTTAAGATCGGTGTGATCGGACCGATGACAGGTGATTACGCACAGTACGGTACCAACGTATACAACGCAGCAAAGATCGCTGCAGATGAGATCAACGAGAACGGTGGATTCAACGGATATAAAGTAGAGATTCTTGACGCAGGTGATGACCAGGGAGATCCTGAGAAGGCTGTTAACGCATACAATGACCTGATCGATAAAGGAATGCAGATGCTCTGTGGAACTGTAACATCCGGTTCCTGTATCGCAGTAGGAGCTGAGGCAGCTGAGGATACATTCCTCTTCACACCATCCGCAACAGCACTTGACTGTATCACAGCAGGAACAAACGAGTTCCGTATGTGCTTCACAGACCCGGCACAGGGAACCAAATCTGCTCAGTACATTTCCGAGCACAAACTTGCAACGAAAGTAGCAGTACTTTATGATTCCGCTGCTGACTACAACTCCGGTGTACATGACGCATTCGTTGCAGCAGCTGCTGATGACGGACTTGAAGTAGTTGCAGATGAGGCTTACACAACAGACAGCAACACAGACTATTCTGTACAGCTTGCAAAGATCAAGAAGAGCGGCGCTGAGCTTCTTTTCCTTCCGAACTACTATTCCGACAATGCGCTGATCCTTCAGCAGGCATCTGAGGCAGGACTTGACATTAAATTCTTTGGTGTAGATGGCATGGATGGTATCCTCAATGTAGAGAACTTCGATAAATCCCTTGCAGAGGGTGTTATGCTTCTGACACCATTCTCCGCAACAGCTACAGATGAGAAGAGCCAGAACTTCGTAAAAGCATACGGCGATGCTCACAACGGTGAGATCCCGAACCAGTTTGCGGCAGATACATATGATGTACTTTACGCAATGCAGCTTGCAGCTGACGATGCAAAGATTACACCAGATATGGAAAATGCAGACATCAGTGCAGCAATGAGCGCATCCATGGCAAACATCGAGCTTGACGGACTTACCGGAAAAGCAAAATGGACCGAGGATGGCGAGTGTGATAAAGAGCCGAAAGCATTCGAGATCAAAGACGGTGCTTATGTAGAGATGAAATAAGGAATTTCTGTTAACGTTAGGGGTCAGGGGACGGTCACCTTTAGTGGGAACCGTCCCCTTTTTCCCTTATCAATAAACAATTAAAAGAGGTGCGTTATGAGTTTTATATCTTATTTAAAAGACGGCATCAGTCTTGGCAGTATCTATGCGATCATCGCACTTGGATATACCATGGTTTATGGTATTGCCAAGATGCTGAACTTCGCACACGGAGATGTTATCATGGTGGGAGCTTATATCATCCTTACCTGTATCACAAGAGGCGGCATGTCACCGATCCTTGCTGTGATCCTTTCCGTTGTGATCTGTACACTGCTTGGTGTTGTCATTGAGAAGGTAGCTTACAGTCCACTTAGAAAAGCTTCCTCAAACCTGGCCGTTCTTATCACGGCTATCGGTGTCAGTTATCTGCTTCAGAACCTGGCACTTCTGATCTTCGGCGCAGATGCCAAGAGTTTCGTAGCTGTTATCAAAGTTCCGTCCATCACACTGTTTGACGGTGAGCTTACCATCAAGGGAATCACCATCGTAACCATCCTTGCATGTATCATCATCATGGTGGGACTTTCCCTCTTTGTAAAAAAGACAAAACCTGGCCGTGCCATGCAGGCGGTTTCCGAGGACAGAGATGCGGCACAGCTGATGGGAGTTAACGTCAATGCGACAATTTCCCTCACATTTGCCATCGGTTCCGGACTTGCAGCGATCGCAGGCCTTCTGCTCTGTCAGACTTATCCGACACTGACTCCGTACACAGGAGCCATGCCTGGTATCAAAGCTTTCGTAGCTGCTGTATTCGGTGGAATCGGTTCGATTCCGGGAGCTATGGTCGGCGGCATCCTTCTGGGAATCATCGAGATCTTCGGAAAAGCTTATATTTCTTCCCAGGTTGCAGATGCGATCGTATTTGCAGTCCTGATCGTCGTGCTTCTTGTAAAACCTACCGGACTGTTCGGCAAGAACATCCAGGAGAAAGTGTAAGGTGGCCGATATGAAGAATATGAAAAACAAAACAACAAAAAATAACATGATCAACTATGGAATTGTCATTGTGCTTTTTGTGATCGTACAGGCACTTTCCTCAACTGGAAATCTTTCCAGACTTCTTATGGGACTTCTTGTTCCCCTTTGTGTTTATACCATTGCATCAGTTTCCCTGAACCTGGTAGTCGGTTTTTCCGGTGAGCTGAGCCTTGGACATGCGGGCTTCATGTGCGTGGGAGCTTTTTCCAGTGCCCTGTTTTCACAGGTTGCTGCAGACTCCATTCCGCAGGTTCCTCGCTTTATCCTTGCAATCCTTGTAGGTGCGGCAGTTGCAGCACTGTTCGGTGTGATCATCGGTATTCCGGTACTTCGTCTCCGCGGTGACTACCTGGCTATTGTTACACTGGCTTTTGGTGAGATCATCAAGAACCTGATCAATGTACTTTACATTGGCGTGGATGACAAAGGACTTCACGTTGCAACAAGTGCAGCCGGTCTTCATCTGGAAGCCGGCGGAAAGCAGATTCTCAAAGGTGCCCTTGGTATTTCGGGAACAGCAACTCTTTATAAAGATATCAAGAATTACTTTTTCCTGATCGGCGTGATCCTGCTTCTTCTCACATTGTTTATTGTACAGAACCTTGTAAACTCCAGAAGCGGACGTGCTATTATGTCAACCAGGGACAACCGTATTGCAGCGGAGTCTGTAGGAATCAATATCACCAGATATAAGCTGCTGGCATTTACCATTTCTGCAGCCCTTGCAGGAGTTGCAGGTGTGCTGTATGCACATAACCTTTCTCTTCTTAAGGTTTCTGTATTCGATTACAATATGTCCATTCTGGTACTTGTGTATGTAGTACTTGGAGGAATCGGAAATATCAGAGGATCTATCATTGCAACCATTATCCTTTATGCACTGCCTGAGCTTCTCCGTGGATTCGCAAACTACCGTATGCTGATCTATGCTATCGTACTGATCATCATGATGCTCTTTAACTGGGCACCGGCGGCGAGAGACTGGAGAGCACGCATGGTAGAGAAATTTAAAGGCAAAAAAGAGAAAAAGGAGGTGGCCTGATCATGGCAATGCTGGAAGTAAATAATCTGTCTATCCAGTTCGGCGGTCTTCGTGCTGTTGACGGCTTTAATATGACCATTGAGAAGGGACAGCTCTATGGACTGATCGGACCTAACGGTGCCGGTAAGACAACAGTATTCAATCTTCTCACAGGCGTGTATAAGCCTACAGAGGGAATCATTAAACTGGACGGCCAGGATATCACAGGAAAAAGCACCATTGAGATCAACAAGGCCGGAATCGCAAGAACCTTCCAGAATATCCGTCTTTTCAAGGATATGCCGGTTCTTGACAATGTAAAAGTAGGACTTCACAATCATCATCCATATTCCACACTGACCGGGATCTTAAGGCTGCCGAAATATTACAAGGTAGAAAAAGAGATGAATGAACGTGCAATGGAGATACTGAGGGTGTTTGATCTGGATAAGGAAGCAGACACTCTGGCAGGAAATCTGCCTTATGGTAAACAGCGTAAGCTGGAGATCGCCAGAGCTCTTGCCACAGAGCCGAAGCTTCTTCTCCTGGATGAGCCGGCGGCTGGTATGAACCCGAATGAGACACAGGAACTGATGGATACTATCCGTTTTGTGCGGGAGCATTTTGATATGACTGTTCTTCTGATCGAGCACGACATGAAACTGGTGGGCGGTATCTGTGAGGAACTTACAGTTCTGAACTTCGGTCAGGTACTGATCCAGGGTGAGACATCTGCAGTGCTGAAAGACCCGACGGTTATCACTGCATATCTGGGAGAATAAGGAGGAACGAGACAATGGCAATGTTGGAAGTAAAGGACCTCCAGGTCTATTATGGTGTGATCCAGGCTCTGAAGGGAATTTCTTTTCATGTAAATCAGGGAGAGGTTATTGCGCTGATCGGTGCCAATGGCGCCGGAAAGACAACCACACTTCAGACACTTACCGGAATTCTTTCTCCGAAGTCCGGAAGCATTGTGTTTGAGGGAAAAGACCTCACAAGAACACCGGCGCATAAGATCGTAGAGATGGGTATGGCGCATGTTCCGGAGGGAAGACGTGTATTTGCGGATATGTCCGTTTATGAGAATCTGCTCCTTGGAGCCTATACAAGAAAGGACAAGGCAGAGATCGCAGAGAGTCTTGCAAGTGTATACAAGAGATTTCCGCGTCTGGAAGAACGTAAAGGACAGCGTGCCGGAACACTTTCCGGTGGTGAGCAGCAGATGCTTGCCATGGGACGTGCACTGATGAGCAGACCAAGGATCATTTTGATGGATGAGCCGTCCATGGGTCTGTCGCCGATTTTTGTAAATGAGATTTTTGACATTATCCGCGAGGTAAGTGAGAGCGGAACTACAGTGCTTCTGGTTGAGCAGAATGCGAAGAAGGCTCTTTCCATTGCGGACAGAGCGTACGTTCTGGAAACAGGAAGCATTACTATGGATGGAAAGGCAGAGGATCTTCTGAATGACGAGGCCGTTCAGAAGGCATATCTTGGAGAGTAGGGGGAAAGACATGGATAATTTCGTAATTACCATTGCAAGACAGTATGGAAGCGGTGGACGTACCATCGGAGAGGAGCTTGCAAAGAAATTAGGGATTTCTTACTATGACAAGGATATCATCCGCATGGCATCTGAGGAGAGCGGCATTCATGAGCAGCTCTTTGGAAGGGCAGATGAAAATGTCAGCACAAAGCAGAGATTTTTTGCAAAGTCCGGAATCTACAAGGGTGAGCTGATCCCACCTCAGAGCAAGGATTTTACATCCGATGAGAACCTGTTTAATTATCAGGCAAAGGTAATCCGGCAGCTGGCAGAAACAGAGTCCTGTGTGATCATCGGACGTTGTGCAAATATGATCCTGAAGGATTATTCCAATGTTCTTCGTGTGTTTGTTTACGGAGACTGGGATTTCCGTATCCGTGAGGCAAGTAAGAAGCTCAGCGGAACTACAAAGGATATTGAGAAATTTATGCAGAAGGATGACAAACGCAAAGAAGATTTCTGCAAACGTTTCATGGGTGTTGACTGGGCAGACATGACGAAATACAATCTGTGCCTGGATAACGGTACCCTTGGTTATGAGAAATGCGTGGAGGAGATCGAGAGTGCACTTGAGATTCTGAAAAAATAAGACATATATCAGAGAATATTCCCCGGGAAAGAAAAGCCAAAAGTCTTTTCCCGGGGATTTTTTCATATATTGTGGAAAAGTATATTTGATCCGGCGGGAAATATGGATAAGCGAAAAAAATATTTCTGTGTAGTGGCAATGGTATTGATTCTGCTCAGCGGATATGGAAAAATCTCAGACAGTGCATTTCGGATGCGGGTGACCAGAATGATCGCCGGTGAGGGGATGCTCCGGCTGGTGGCGGCGCAGTACGGACAAAAAGCAGCAGAACCGGTGGCTGAGACAGTCTCTGACAGAAGCGAAAAAGAGGATCGTCCACGTGTGGCTCTTACCTTTGATGATGGACCGCATGCAACATATACACCTCTGCTTCTGGATGGCCTGCGGAAGCGTAGAATCCATGCCACATTTTTTCTTATGGGAAAAAATATCCGGGGAAATGAGGAGATCGTAACGCAGATGCAGAGAGACGGTCATCTCATCGGTAATCACACGTATGATCACGTGCAGCTTGATAAGCTTCCTAGTGATCAGGCATGTCAGCAGATCATAAAGACGAATAATGAGATCTACGAGATTACCGGAGAATATCCCATGTATCTTCGCCCGCCCTACGGTGCTTGGCCGAAGGATCTGGAGCTCTGTGTGACCATGCTGCCGGTATTTTGGGATGTGGATACCCTGGACTGGAAATCAAAAAATGTCCGTTCTGTGGAAAATATCGTTCAGCGGGAAGTGAAGGATGGCTCCATTATTCTGATGCATGACAGCTTTTCAAGTTCAGTAGAAGCAGCATTGCAGATTGCAGACATGCTCACAGAGCAAGGGTATGATCTGGTGACTGCGGATGAGCTGCTGGTGATGTAGAATTGCAGCGCGAAATCACGTAAAGCAGGATTTTCGTATATCGCGAAGCATGTTGCTGAGAACGAGGGAACAGTAACACGTGGTAACATGCCGGCAGTGCAGACTTCAGGAAACGATTGCTTTTTTTTATATAAGCAGGTAATATTAAGAATAAAGAACTTATCAGCAGCTGTATTTATATGGCAGTTTTCAGACAGAACAGGGGTGCAGCAGACCCCTTATTTGTATCAGGAGAGAATAATATGGATTTATTTGAATACGCAAAGTCAAAAACGCTGGATCAGGAGTCACCTCTTGCATCCAGGCTGCGTCCGCGAACACTGGATGAGGTGGTGGGACAGCAGCACATCGTAGGAAAAGATAAATTGCTGTATCGTGCCATAAAGGCGGATAAGCTGACATCTGTTATCTTTTACGGTCCTCCGGGAACCGGAAAGACCACCCTGGCAAAAGTCATCGCCAATACCACAAGCGCCAGCTTTACCCAGATCAATGCAACCGTAGCAGGGAAGAAAGATATGGAAGCAGTTGTAAAGCAGGCACAGGACGATCTCGGCATGTATGGAAAAAAGACCATTTTGTTCATTGATGAGATCCACCGTTTCAACAAGGGACAGCAGGATTATCTTCTTCCCTTTGTGGAGGACGGGACCATCATTCTTATCGGGGCCACAACAGAGAATCCATATTTTGAGGTAAACGGAGCGCTTCTTTCAAGATCGATCATCTTTGAATTGAAGTCCCTGGAGATACCGGAGATAAAGGAACTGATCCTGCGTGCGGTTAACGATCCGGAACGTGGAATGGGAAGCTATGGGGCGGTGATCGAGGAGGATGCTCTGGAATTTCTGGCAGATATGGCAGGAGGAGACGCCAGAAGCGCCTTAAACGCCATAGAACTGGGAATCCTCACCACACCTCGTGATACAGACGGTAAGATCCATCTGACCCTTGAGGTGGCTTCTGAGTGTATCCAGAAGCGTGTGGTGCGCTACGATAAGAACGGGGACAATCATTATGATATCATTTCTGCCTTTATCAAGAGCATGCGAGGCTCCGACCCGGATGCGGCAGTCTATTATCTGGCAAAAATGCTCTATGCAGGAGAAGATGTGAAATTTATCGCAAGAAGGATCATGATCCTTGCTTCCGAAGATATCGGAAACGCAGATCCACAGGCCCTCTGCGTGGCAACGGCAGCAGCACAGGCAGTGGAACGTGTGGGAATGCCGGAGTCCCAGATCATTCTTTCCCAGGCAGTTACATACATGGCCTGTGCACCCAAGAGCAATTCTGCAGTAAATGCCATACAGGAAGCCATGCGCTGCGTGAAGGCGAAGAAGACAACCGTTCCGGTGCATCTGCAGGATGCCCATTATGGTGGCCACGAAAGTCTGGGTCATGGTATCGGATATAAATATGCCCATGATTATCCGAATCACTATGTAAAACAGCAGTATCTGCCATCAGAAATCGAAGGAGAACATTTTTACGAGCTCAGTGATATGGGATATGAAAAGAAACTGAAAGAGCATATGAAGAAGATCCACGAAGAAGCGAAATAAATGAATATAAGTAAAACGGAGGAGCCTCTCAGAGAAGCTCCTCCATTATTTTGTCATAAACATTCTGGTATTTATAAGGCCAGCTTTCACATACAGACTGTGCAGCAGCAAGATTTGGCACATTGATGCTGAGATCAACGATGCTGACGCCGCTTTCGATGATCCGCAGACGTACCGAGTAGCTGCCCTCTTTGGTGGGATAGTAATCTGCAGGAGTCAGGAGATGTTCTTCGATCTTGCAGTGGAGGGAATTGAGATATTCTTCCACTTCTTTCTTGATATCAGAGGAAAGTTCTTTGGAAAAATATTTCAGAGTGTTTTTTCCCTCGGAGGTCAGTCGATAGTAACTGCGGTTGGACTGTGAAGACATTTCCACCAGATCTGCCTCCACAAGTTCGGAAACTGCCTGCTGGAGCTGAAAATAATTGGTGTATTTCCGGTCCAGGATAAAATCGGTGATCTGGGAATTTGTGAGATCCCCATCGGAATTCTGCAGCATATATAAAATAATAAGCTTATAGGTTGTAAAAGGTGATGCCATAAGAATCCTCCTTTTTACTGGCTGCGGGAAAGGGCCTCGAGAGCTTTTCCCTGAAAACTTGCTCTTTCTTTCATCCGGTGATGAAGAAGGTTTAAAACTTCTCGTTTGCGGCTGGCCCATAAAGGTGCGATCAGCAGATCCTTCGGTCCGTCGCCGGTGACCCGGTGGATCACGATATCCGGTCTGAGATGTTCCAGACAGTCAATGACAAGGTTCAGATACTCGTCCCGTTCATAAGTGCGGAAAAGACCGGCTTCATGATCAGCGGCAAGATCTGTACCACGCAGTACATGAAGAAGCTGCAGCTTGATCCCCTGGATATCCATGGCGTTCAGATAAGCCATTGTTTCCAGGATATCCTTCCGGCTTTCGCCGGGAAGCCCCAGGATGGTGTGGACGATCACTTCGATGCCGCCTGCGCGGAGATTTTTTACTGCGGTATCAAAACAGGACAGTGGATAGCCGCGCCGTATATATCTGGCGGTATCTTCATGGATAGTCTGGAGTCCCAGCTCCACCCACACCGGTTTGATCTGGTTCAGGGAATAAAGAAGATCCAGTACATCATCTCCCAGACAGTCCGGTCTGGTACCAATGGACAGTGCCACGATATCCGGATGGGAGATGGCTTCTGTGAAGATCTTACGCAGGTGTTCCACAGGAGCGTATGTGTTTGTATATGCCTGAAAATAGGCGATATATTTATGAATCGGGCGTTTGGAAGAGAGACTTTTAATCTGTGTGTTGATCTGCTCTGTAATGGAAAGAGCGGCGTTTGCTGCAAAATCTCCGCTTCCGCCCTGGCTGCAGAAGATGCAGCCTTTTTTGCCCAGGGTGCCGTCACGGTTGGGACAAGACATGCCGCCGTTTAATGCAACCCGGTAGACCTTTTCGCCGTATCGCTCCCGGAGCATATAGTCCAGAGAATGATAAGGCTTGTCGTTCCAGCGCTTCATTATGCCTCTTTCGGTTCGTTTTTCTCTTCGCCGTTTTCTTCGTTTTCATCTTTCGGTATATAGTTATCGAAGATCTTTACAAAGATCTTTGATTTCAAGTAGGCCAGCGTGGAAAATCCCATCAGAATAAAAAGCATGATCAGGATGGATGTAAACTGTGCGTAGCTCACATAAGCAAAAAGCCACATCAGTAGGAGTGGAGACGCAGAGATCACAAGCATCAAAAGTGTCAGCGGAAGATGGCGGACGGACATCAGGAATGCATTTACAAAGGTATTCTTGACGGAATTAAAAAATTTGGAAAGGATCGGATAAATGTACAGAAGGATCATCGCATAGATCAGTGCAAATGCAATGAACAGACTGAAAAGTCCTTTGTACATAGCTCCGCTTCCGGCTCTGGCGATCCGAAGATCGATAAACAGAACAGCAGCGGTGAGGAGCATGATGATATTGATGATGGTCGCCTGTTTGAAGTTCTGTTTGAAGGAGTGGAAAAAGCTGCGGGCAATATAGGATTCCTCGTCTCTTGCCATCTTTAGTGTGACATAGTAGAGAGCTGTTATGGAGGCGCCTGCGGTGACAACCGGAATACAGCAGAGGATGCACAGAAAATTCAGAAGAAGCAGGTCTGCTACGCGTCCCATGAACACGAAGAATTTGTTGTCCATGTTGAAAAAACGATTCATTTGATAAGTCTCCTTTTCTTTTGGATATTATTTTAAGTATACCCAATCACAGCAGAAAAAGCAAATCCCAAATGTTTTCCGAGGTAGTGGAAATGGGAAAATCATGTGTCCGCCATAGAAAGACAAAATAGCAAAATAGTTTATTAAATTTCCCTAAAAGGCTTGCTTATCACGATTTAGAGTGTTAAAATATCAGTATTGTATTAGACGAAAATTATGTATTTTAAAGGAGCGTAACAATGAGCAAAAAAATCAGGACGGAGGCTGTGGATCATCTTTTTGAAGCGATCCTGTGCCTGAAGGACAAGGAAGAGTGTTATACATTTTTTGAGGATGTGTGCACCATCAATGAGCTGCTTTCTTTATCTCAGCGCTTCGAGGTAGCCAAGATGCTTACTGATAAGCGTACATACCTTGATATTTCCGAGAAAACAGGAGCTTCCACAGCTACGATCAGCCGTGTGAACCGTTCCCTGAACTATGGAAATGATGGTTATGAGATGGTATTTGCACGTATGAAGAAGGATAACGGGGAGCAGGGCGGCGAAGCAGAATAAGGCTTACGTCCATACCGTGATGATAACGGATAATACTGTAACGAAAAAGAGACAGGCGATTGTGCGACTGTCTCTTTTTTTTCGGTGCGCCCGGCGACGCACGTTTATGACCGGATGTAAGCTCCGGATATTATTTGTCTTTTTTTGAGGAATCCGTATCTTTTGAGGAATTCATGTGGTCGATCATGTTTTCGATGATCATTTTTTTCATGTATACGTCGAAGCTAAGAAGACAGATAAAGGAAAACTGGTGAAGGAATTCCTTATCCTCCGGGTCGGCGTCCTCAAAAATTTCTCCGGCACTTTTGAAACGGCGCATAAGATCCTTTTCCAGGTAACGGATCTGTGACTGCTCCATACTGAAAACCTCCTGGTAGATGTAAGTCATGTCCTTTTCTGTAACGGACTTGAAGTATTTCTCGGTGATCGGTCCCAGAAGGGTCTGGATATCACTGATGGAGAGGATATTCTTAAAATAGTAGATAAAGATCAGCATCAGCAGATGCTCCCGGGAATACCGCTTCTTTTCCGGCGGGGGAAGGAGCTTGTTCTTTGCGTAATTGTTGATCATGGTCTTGGTCAGGATCTTGTCATCATCATGACGCTTGGTGGAAGCGAGATTATCTTCCATAAAGGTTGTGACCTGATCCATGTAAAGAGCAATATTGGGAATTTCATCGGGTTTTATATAATCAAGCTCAGCAATTTTTGCAAAAATGCTGTTCATCATTTCTTTTTCGTTTTCTGTCATCGTATTATCACCTCTGCTCCTTATTATATAGTTTTAAATACTACTTGTAAAGAAACTTTTTTTCAGAGAGGTGGGTTTACCGGAAAGTAAAGTCATGATAGTATATAAAGATACTGTTCATATGGAAAAAGAAATGGAGATCAAAATGAGTATACATGATGCTTTGGACACATTGAATCCTATGCAGCGGGAAGCTGCCGTACATACAGAGGGACCACTTCTGATCCTTGCAGGAGCCGGTTCCGGAAAAACAAGAGTGCTGACCCACAGGATCGCCTATTTAATGGAAGAAAAGGGCGTAAACCCATGGAATATCCTGGCGATCACCTTTACCAACAAGGCCGCCAGTGAGATGCGGGAACGTGTGAATAAAATTGCGGGAATGGGTGCGGAGAGCGTATGGGTCTCCACCTTCCATTCCGCCTGCGTGAGGATCCTGCGCAGACATATTGAGGTGCTGGGCTTTGGCAGTAATTTTACCATTTATGATGCCGACGACCAAAAAACAGTCATGAAGGAAATCTTCCGGAAGTTTGATATCAATACCAAGATCTACAAGGAACGCGCTGTTCTTGCTGAGATTTCCCATGCCAAGGATGAACTGATCACACCGGAAGAGATGGAGCTGAATGCAGGCGGCGATCCGGATGCACGGAAGATTGCCGGTATGTATAAGGAATATCAGTCTATCCTCCGGGGAAACAATGCGCTGGATTTTGATGACCTGATCGTGAAGACTGTGGAGCTTTTTCAGCATAATCCAGATATCCTGGACTATTATCAGGAACGTTTCAAATATATTATGGTGGATGAGTATCAGGATACCAATACTGCCCAGTTTAAATTCGTAAGTCTTCTTGCTGAAAAATACAAGAATCTCTGTGTGGTTGGTGATGATGATCAGTCCATCTATCGTTTTCGTGGAGCAAATATCGGGAACATCTTAGGCTTTGAGAAGGTTTTTCCTGAGGCTAAGGTGGTGCGCCTGGAACAGAATTACCGTTCTACCCAGAACATCCTCAATGCAGCCAATGAGGTGATCGTCAACAACACAGAGCGTAAGGAAAAACGCCTCTGGACAGAGAACGAAGAGGGCGATAAAGTACATTTCCGTCAGTTCAACAACGGATTTGAGGAAGCGGAGTATGTTGCAGGAGAGATCATCCAGGGGCGCCGCAACGGGAAATTCCAGTACAAGGACTGTGCAGTACTTTATCGGACCAATGCCCAGTCTCGTCTCTTTGAGGAGAAATTTCTCCTAGCAAATGTTCCTTATAAGATTGTCGGCGGCGTGAACTTTTATGCCCGCAAAGAGATCAAGGATCTGTTAAGCTATCTGAAGACCATTGACAATGCCAGTGATGATCTGGCTGTGCGCAGGATCTTAAATGTGCCAAAAAGAGGAATCGGACTCACCAGCATCGGCCGTGTCCAGGACTATGCGGATATGATGAACCTGAGCTTTTACGATGCGCTCCGCGTGGTGGAGGAAGTACCGTCCATTGGCAGGGCAGCAGGAAAGATCAATGATTTTGTATCCTTTATCCAGGGACTGAAAAGTAAGGCAGAGGCCTATACAGTCCGTGAAACCCTGGAAGAGGTCATTGAACTTACCGGTTATGTGAAGGAACTGGAGGCAGAGAAAACGGAGGAGGCTCAGGCGAGGATCGAAAATATCGATGAGCTGATCTCCAAGACAGAATCCTTCCAGGAAGCCATGGAGGAGGCCGGACAGCCGGCAACACTTTCTGCATTTCTGGAGGAGATCGCACTGGTGGCAGATATCGATTCTGTTGATCCGGATCAGGATTATGTGCTGCTGATGACTCTTCACAGTGCCAAGGGACTGGAGTTCCCAAATGTATTTATCGTGGGAATGGAGGACGGTGTTTTTCCGGGATATGCTTCCATCTGGTCCGGTGATCCGTCGGATATCGAGGAGGAGCGAAGGCTCTGTTATGTGGGGATCACCCGTGCCATGAAGGAACTGACTTTAACCTGTGCAAAACAGCGGATGATCCGTGGGGAGACTCAGTATAACCGTGTGTCACGTTTTGTAAGGGAGGTTCCACGGGAGCTGGTAGATCTTGGACATACCATTCAGGAGAAAAAGCCCAGAGTAGATGATATCGTATCTCCGAAAAGCGCCTATGCCCAGATGAAAATGAATTTCCAGGCAAAGAGCACCCTGCAGAAAAAAGATTTCACAGTGAAGAAGGCGGACAGCCTGGACTATGGTGAGGGAGACACGGTCCGTCATGTGAAATTCGGAGTCGGTATCGTAAAAAATATCGCAGACGGCGGCAGAGACTACGAAGTGACGGTAGACTTTGACAAAGTCGGCGTGAAAAAAATGTTCGCCGGTTTTGCCAAGCTGAAAAAGATCTGAGAGGGATCTCTCCGGGCAGACTATTTCTGCAAAAAACTGTAAAAATCCGGCCTCAAGGTTGTAATTGGAAAACCGGTATGTTAGAATCAGTATCAGCGTAATTGAATTGCTGTGAAGTGGACAGTATCACCGGCACATATGCTGCCGGATACTGTGAGAGGGAATCGGGTAAAAAGCCTGAGCGGTTGCGGCCACTGTATACAGAAGAAGGGATTTCACATGCCATTGCAGAAACTCATGTGAGAAGGCGAAATCCCGATGTCAGAGAGATTCTGGAGAAAATTCTGATATATCATTCATGATCGGCTAAAAGATGAATGGTGTATCAGTTTTTATTTTGCGGAGTTTTTTCTGAGTCTGTAAGTCAGGAAACCTGCTTGACAGTATGTAAGTGGGAGCTTCCGTACAAAGTGTTCCGTGCAGATTTTATGAAGCCCCATCTTTTCGGTTACCCATAGGCAACAGGAGATAAAACAGGCGAAAAGAGAGGAAATGAAATGAAAAACAAGTATGTATCCACAAGAATCATGGCAATGGTAATGGCAGCGGCAATGACCGTATCAGCAGCTCCGGCTGTTTATGCCGCAGAGAGAGCAGACTCCGAGACCATCAAGGAAGACAACCAGCCGGCAGCAGAAGACAGTACAGAGTCTGCAGACACCGAAGATTCTTCCGCAGAGGCAACCAAGACAGAATATCATCTGACCATCACAACCTATGATTACGATGGAAACGAAATCGAAACCACTTATGAAAAAGCACCGGAAAAAGTCCTTGCTGTATATCAGGGAAGCATTGAGACTATGCTCGCACTTGGTCTGGAAGACCACCTGGTAGCTACCGCAGGTCTTGATAATGAAGTTCCGGAAGATCTCAAAGAAGCATTCTCAAAAACAAATTATCTTGACGAATTTACCCCATCCCTTGAAACTGTAACAATGCTGGAGCCGGACATGATCTTATCCTGGAGCTCTCTTTTCTCTGATAAGAATCTGGGAAATGTAACAGACTGGATCGACAAAGGCTGCAACACCTACTACAACACCAATACTCGTCCGGACGGCGACAGAACACTGGAAAATGAATTCACAGATATCTTAAATATCGGAAAGATCTTCGATGTACAGGACAAAGCACAGGCTATCGTTGATGATGCAAAAGCAGTGATCGACAAAACTCTTACTGCAACTGCAGATGTAAAAGACAAACCAAGCGTAATGGTATTGGAGCCTCTTGGAGATGACATCACAAACTATGGCGTAAAGAGCCTTGGCGGAGATATGGTAACACAGTTAGGCGCAACTCTTGCAAACCCGGATGCTTCCACCGTTGGAAAAGAGGATATCATCGCAGCCAACCCTGACGTGATCTTTGTGGTTTACATGCCATATGCAGGAGATGATCCGGAAACTGTTAAGAACAGCCAGCTTGCAGTGATCCAGGATGATGAGTCCCTGAAGAGCCTTGACGCAGTAAAGAACGGACGTGTTTACCCGATCATGCTCAGTGAGATGTATGCAAGTGCAACACGTACCCAGGACGGAATCGAAACTTTTGCAAAGGGATTATATCCGGACGTAAATCTTGACTGATCGGAGAAAATGCAGTGAAAGAAACAGCTTCACAGAGAAAAAAAGATAAGGTGCTCAGAACATCCATGTATGTGGCAGTTCTCATCGGACTTGCAGGATTCCTTATTTTTTCCATACTTGCAGCCATCACTTTTGGAAATGCGGATCTGTCACTGAAGGATGTATACAGCGTTATCGCTTATAAATTGTTTCATATAAAAAGTCTGTCCGCCTATGCGGAAGGCGCAGTTCATGATGTTGTGTGGCTGATCCGGCTGCCTAGAGTCCTTCTGGCTCTGGCAGTTGGAATGGCTCTTTCCGTGTGCGGCGTGGTGATGCAGGCTATCGTGCAGAACCCGCTGGCAGACCCGTATGTGCTGGGTATCTCATCTGGTGCATCTCTGGGTGCCACACTGGCCATCATGCTTGGAATCGGAAGCTTTCTTGGTGGAAACTCTGTGGGAATCACAGCTTTCATTGGCGCGATGATCACTTCTTTTGCGGTGATCGCCATTGCAAACATGGGTGGAAAGGCAACTTCCGCAAAACTGATCCTTGCGGGAATGGCGGTCAGCGCAGTCTGTTCTGCTTTTTCCAATTTTGTCATTTATATTACCAATGACAAAAATGCGGCAACAGAAGTTATGAAGTGGAGCATGGGAAGTCTTGCCGGAGCAAGCTGGACCAGAGTGGGTGTAATGCTTCCGGTCACGCTGGTGTGCGTGGCTGTTTTCTGGACGCAGTACCGGAACCTGAATCTGATGCTTCTGGGAGATGACGTATCCATTACCCTTGGAACAGATCTGCACAGACTGCGGACTTTTTATCTGATCGTTGCTTCTGTTATGATCGGATTTGCCGTGTACTGTGCCGGTGTGATCGGATTTGTGGGACTGGTGATCCCTCATGTGGTCCGGATCCTTTTTGGAACAGATCACAGAAAACTGCTCCCCTTAAGTGCGCTTCTTGGTGCATCGTTTCTGATCTGGTGCGATGTGGCATGTCGTGTGATCCTTAAAAATTCCGAGATGCCCATCGGTGTGCTGGTATCCATTATCGGTGCTCCCTGCTTTATTTATCTGCTTGTGCGGAAATCCTATGGATTCGGAGGTGCCCGGTAATGAAGATCACCACAGAAAATATTCAGGTTGGCTTTCACGCCAGACAGATCCTGAAGGGAATCTCCATGGAATCCCAGGATAAGGAACTGGTAGGAATCATCGGACCAAACGGAAGCGGAAAATCCACTTTGCTGAAATGCATTTACCGTATTCTGAAACCAGACGCAGGAGCCGTGTATCTGGACGGCGAGGAGCTTCATTCCATGAGTGTTCGAAGTTCTGCGAAAAAAATGGCCGTGGTGGCACAGCACAATTATTATAATTTTGATTTTACGGTCCGCGAGGTGGTTCTTATGGGGCGTGCGCCTCATAAAAAGACTCTGGAACGGGACAATGCAAAAGATTACCAGATCGTGGATGAAGCGCTGAAAACCGTACAGATGGAGGCGTTTGCAGACCGTACCTTTTCCACTCTTTCCGGAGGAGAGCAGCAGAGGGTGATCCTGGCAAGAGCACTTGCCCAGCAGACCTCTGCACTGATTCTGGATGAGCCTACCAATCATCTGGACATTACCCACCAGATCATGCTGATGGAGCTGGTGAAAAAACTTAATGTAACCGTGATCTCCGCTATTCACGATCTGAATATTGCAGCAGCATACTGTGATAAGATCTATGTACTGAAGGACGGAGTTCTGGAAGGTTACGGAACGCCGGAAGAAGTCCTGACCCCGGAGCTGATCCGCAGGATCTATAAAGTAGAAGCGGAGATCGTTTACGACAGCCGCGGAAAGATGCATATTTTGTTTTTATGATTCTGGCTGTGAGGCGGGATGCATAGAGGGAAAAAGATGAAAAAGATCGGGATTTTGACATGCCTTAATTCCAATGATGTGTGTACCAGGGCAGGATGTCTGTCTGCATTTCGGGAAAGAAGAGATTTTTTTTCCGGCTATCCGGAAGATACGATTCTGGCAGCTGTGATGACATGCAACGGATGCAAAGAAACCAATGCAAAAGAACCTGCTGAAGATGAGGGGATTTTGGAAAAGGCAGATCGGCTGGTCAGTGAAAAGATCAGCGTCATCCATGTCGGGGTATGCCGTCTGAATGAGGAAAAAAAGGAATGTCCGCGGATAACACAGATCTGCGGTCTGATAGAAGAACGCGGGATCAAAGTGATCCGAGGAACCCATAAAGAATAAGAGAAAACCGCCGTATCTTTCCGGAAATGCCGGAAATACGGCGATTTTTTTATAGAATGTTTCTGCGAAAATTTGTGTAAGTTCTGGTAAAACCAGACATATGGTGGTATAATAAGAACATTAAAAAAGGCTCGGGTGCAGCGACCTCAAAAAACGCTGCGCCGCAGATTTACTGACAGAAAGTACAGCCGAACAGAAAGAAAGGATGGTGCAGTGTTATGAATTTAAATACAACAAAACTTGAAGAACTGCTCGCAACACTGAAGAAAAAAGAAGAAGAGAAAGATAAGAACACAGTCCTTTGGGTATTGGCGATCATCGGCGCAGTTGCAGCTGTTGCAGGAATCGCATTTGCAGTATATCGTTTCTTCGCTCCGGATTACCTGGAAGATTTTGAAGAAGATTTTGATGATGACTTCGATGATTATTTCGAGGATGAGGAAGAGTAAGAACTTTCACTGCAGAGGCTGTTTTGAACAGATCAGAATGGCTGTCTGTTATGTATGATATGAGAAGCGGATAATTGAAGCCCCGGCGCGATACCGGGGCTTGATTTTTGAAGACGGACCGTGAAACGCTGGCGTTCATGAGCAGACAGTAAAGAGGATCCTGAATGTTCGAACTATTGTCTGCTGGTTATAAAACAGAAAGAGGATTTATGAAAAAAGGTGAAATTTACGAAGGTATTATAGAAAAAGTGGAATTTCCAAACAAAGGTTTTGTTTGGGTTGATGACCAGAAAGTAATTGTAAAAAACGGAATCCCGGGACAGAAAGTCCGGTTTATGATCAATAAAAAACGTTCCGGCCGGGCGGAAGGACGTCTTCTGGAGGTCCTGGAGAAATCTCCCCTGGAAACAAGAGAACCTGCCTGTCAGGAGTTTCCGTCATGCGGCGGCTGCATGTACCAGACCATGAGCTATGAGGCGCAGAAGGAGATGAAGGAGCGCCAGGTGAGAGAACTTCTGGATGGGGCAGTAAAAGAAAGTCTGGCTAAGATCGGGAAGAACGGTGATGGGACGGAAGAAGCTGAGGCTGCAGATCATTTATATCACTGGGATGGGATTTACGGCAGTCCTATTGAGTTCGGGTACCGCAATAAGATGGAGTTTTCCTTTGGGGATGAGTATAAGGATGGGCCGCTGTCCCTTGGACTTCACAAGAAGGGAAGCACTTACGATATCCTGAATACGGATGACTGTAAACTGGTCCATCCGGATATGACGAAGATCCTAGTCTGTGTGCGGGAGTTTTTCCTGGAGCGTAATGCCAGCTTCTATAAAAAGCTGCAGCATGTGGGGTATCTTCGACATCTTCTTCTTCGAAGAGGCGTCACAAGTGGTGAGATCCTGGTCCATGTGGTAACCACCACCCAGGAAGAATATGATCTGGAGCCTCTGAAAGAACAGCTTCTTGCACTTCCGCTGGAAGGGAAGATCGTGGGGATCATGCACATTTTAAATGATTCTTTATCCGACGTGGTACAGAGCGACGAGACGAAGATCCTTTATGGAAAGGATTATTTCTATGAAGAACTTCTTGGACTGAAATTTAAGATCAGCACCTTTTCCTTTTTCCAGCCAAATTCCCTGGCTGCAGAGATCCTGTATTCCAAGGTGCGGGAATATGTAGGAGATACCAGAGATAAGGTAGTGTTTGACCTTTACAGCGGAACAGGAACTATTGCACAGCTTGCAGCGTCTGTTGCCAGCGAGGTGATCGGTGTGGAGATCGTGGAAGATGCGGTAAAAGCCGCCAGAGAAAACGCTGCACTTAACGGCATTGATAACTGCCGTTTTATTGCCGGGGATGTGCTGAAGGTTCTGGATGATGTGCCGGAGAAACCGGATATGATCATCCTTGATCCGCCCAGAGATGGCGTTCACCCCAAAGCCCTTCCAAAGATCCTGGCTTACGGCGTAGACCAGATCGTATACATTTCCTGCAAGGTTACAAGTCTTGTGAGAGACCTCCCGGCATTTTATGAGGCAGGATATGAGATGACCCACGCCTGTGCAGTGGATCAGTTCTGCCAGGGCGTTCATGTTGAGACCGTGTGCCTCTTGAGCAACCGAAAACCAGATACTACGGTAAAACTCAGCGTGGATATGGATGATTACTACCGTATTATAAATGGTAAAGATGCAGAATAATGATTTTGTCATAGTGGCTGTGTTGAATTTCTATTTTTTAAATTGTTCACATTGATAATGTATCTGATTTTGGAGGAAAATTAATTTATGGACAAAGAAAAAGCAGATATGATTATTTATACGACAGAGGATGGTCTGACGAAAGTTGAAACTACTTTTGATGGTGATACCGTCTGGTTGTCCATTGATCAGATGGCAGAATTGTTTCAGAGAGATAAATCAACCATTTCCAGACATATTAAAAATATATTTATAGAAGGTGAATTACAGCGGGATTCAGTTGTTGCAAAATTTGCAACAACTGCTTCTGATGGAAAAGTTTACAATGTAGACTATTACAATCTTGATGTTATTATTTCTGTTGGCTATCGTGTAAAATCAAAACAGGGAACACAGTTCAGAATTTGGGCAACTGGGATTTTAAAAGAATACATGAGAAAAGGTTTTGCTTTAGATGATGATCGTTTGAAAAATCTAGGTGGCGGTGGATATTTCAAGGAATTGTTGGAGAGAATCCGTGATATTCGTGCATCCGAGAAAGTGTTTTATCCAATGCGTCGTAAAACTCCTTGCTTCCGCTATGGGGATATAAGACGCGTCCATCGAATTTATGCAAGTAATTGAAGATGGACAAAATAGTAATTGTATTAACTAATAGACCATAGTATAATACGAATATGAACACAACATATAAATCAAACAACAATGTCGTCTATTCCTGTAAATACCATGTAGTATGGTGTCCAAAGTATAGACGAAAAGTATTAATTAACGGTGTGGACGTCCGGCTGAAGGAACTGCTCACAGAGTATGCTGCAAATCTTTCTGTAGACATCCTGGAAATGGAGATCATGCCAGACCATGTTCATATGCTTTTGGAAGTAGATCCTCAGTTTGGCATCCACAAAGCTGTAAAGTCATTTAAAGGCTATACGTCCAGAATTTTAAGACAGGAATTTCCCTATCTTAAAACGAAAATGCCGACTCTCTGGACAAACAGCTATTTTGTATCGACGGTGGGCGGTGCTCCGCTGGAAACAGTAAAACAGTATATTGAAAACCAGAAAACATCGCAGAGACAAAAGGATAAGATGGGATAATGCAAAAAGGAATTAAATTTAGAATCTACCCGAACAGAGAACAGAAAAACTTCATCCATCAGACCCTGGGATGTTGCCGGTTCATCTACAACCGGGGACTTGCCATGCGTAAGGAAGGCTATGAAAATGGGGAAAAGATCGGCTATTCCCAGACTTCCGCCATGTTGACTGAACTGAAAAAGCAAGAGGAGTTTGCCTTTCTGAAAGCAGCAGATTCCATTGCATTACAGCAGTCTTTGCGGGATCTCGACCGGGGATTTGTGAATTTTTTTCAGAAACGGGCTTCCTATCCAACCTTCAAAAGTAAACATAACCGGTTCCAGTCATACAGAACGGTAAATCAAAAAGATAATATTCGTATTGTGGGAAGATATATCAAACTTCCGAAACTTGGATTTGTTAAAATACGGCAGTCGATGGAAGTGGAAAAGATTAATCACGTGATCATTGAGCACACACCGGCTGGAAAATATTTTGCGGTTTTAAATGTTGATCTTGAACCGGAACCACGCTCAAATGCTGGCGGAACGATAGGAATTGATGTCGGGATCAAAGCGTTCTACTCCGACAGTAATGGAAATACGGTATCAAATCCCAGATATCTGGAACGCTCAATGCGAAAACTCATAAGAGAACAGCGAAGGCTTTCCCGAAAACAAAAAGATTCCCATAACCGCGAGAAGCAGCGGATCAGGGTGGCAGGAGTGTATGAGAAAGTAACCAATCAGCGGAATGATTTCCTGCAGAAACAGTCAACGATGCTGGTGCGTGAAAACCAAACCATCTGTATTGAAGATCTGAATGTTAAGGGGATGATCCGGAATCATAAACTGTCAAAATCGATAGCGAGTGTTTCCTGGGCAAAATTTTTTGAAATGCTGGAATATAAAGCTGGCTGGTATGGAAATGAAATTCACAGAGTACCAACGATGTATCCGAGCAGTCAGACCTGCAGCTGTTGTGGCTACAGAAATCCACGGATAAAAAATCTGGGCATTCGTATCTGGGAGTGTCCCAAATGCCATGCGGTTCATGACCGGGATACGAATGCAAGTATCAATATTCTGAAAAAAGGACTGCAGATGCAGTCTGCATAAAGATAAAAACTGTACCGTAGGGCATACGGGAACAGTATAAATATAGCTTGTGGACACTGTGTAAGACATTGCAGTACCGTAAGGTGTTTGCCAATGCAGTAGTGGGAGAAGCAAGAATCCCCCTGCTTTAGCTGTGGGGAGTGTCAAAAAACATTGCTTTACAAGAAGAATAAAAAAGCATATAATTCTTTTATAATATATTTAATAAAAGAGGGTAAGAAAACGGAAAATAAAGATAAAAAAAATATAACAAGAAAAAGAATAATTAATTATGTGCTGAACAATCATGTTACATCCAAGGCGGGAATCGCAAAAGATTTAAATTTGAGTATGCCGACTGTGTTAGCAAATGTGAATGACTTGTTAGAAAAAATGGTGTTGGAAGAAACTGGGGAATATGCTTCGACCGGTGGAAGAAAGGCAAAAAGTATAGGGATTAATAAGTCATACTGTCATGCAATGGGAATTTTGATTACAGCGAATCATATAGAAATGGTATTAGTAAATCTTGGAGATGAGATTATAAAAAAAGATCGCATCCGTTTAAAATTTACGGCAGAATTATCCTATTGTGCAGAAGTGGCACAAAAGGTCAAAACTTTTCTTGAAGGCGAATTAGCGAAGGATACGCTACTTGGGATTGGAGTGGCGATTCCAGGAATTATTGATCAGAAAGAACGGATCGTTTTAAAATCCCATGCTTTAGGTATAGAGAATTATAGTCTGCGCTTTTTAGAGCAGGCTTTGGAAATTCCAGTATATTTTGAAAACGATGCTAATGCTGCAATGCTTGCAGAAAAAAAGCAAAAGTATCCAAATGCGATATATCTGTCTTTGAACCACACCTTAGGAGGCGCATTCTGCATAGATGGAAAGCTGTTTCGAGGGCAGAACCAGAAAGCAGGTGAGTTTGGTCACATGATACTCGTTCCCGGTGGAAGAAAGTGTTATTGTGGTAAAGCAGGATGTGCAGATGCATATTGTGCTGCAAGTGTACTGACACAAGATAACAGGCAGTCACTGGATGCATTTATGGAAAAAATTGAAAGTGGTGATGAAAAAAATTTGCAGACATGGAATGAGTATCTGGATCATCTTGCTGTTTTGATATCAAATCTGCGGATGGCATATGATATGGATATTATACTCGGAGGTGATGTGGGAGGTGTATTGTCAGATTATATGATACCACTGGGAGAAAAAGTGATGGCATATAATGGCTTTGAGCATGATGTTTCATACTTAAAAAATTGTTCGTATAAGAAAGAAGCGTCGGCTGTTGGAGCCGCGAAATACTTTTTTACAAAACATATGGCAGAATTGTAAATTTTTTGAACGCAGATAAGCAGTCCACCGCATCTGGTGCGCAGGGCATCAAGCGTTGGGTAAGGGGATGTTCACTCTGTTGGAGTTAAAAGCTCCCACTGACAGGTTGCAAAGTGAATGCAGATGTCCGCTTTATATGTGTGAAAAACGAGAAGTTGTGTAAAATTAGAAAAAGATATTATAGTAAAAAACGGAAAGAAAACAGTAACTACGGTTTCCTTTCCGTTTTTTTCGTGTTGATTGTGAAAAATACACAAAAAATGTATTTTAAAATTATGAAATATATAAAATTATGAAAAACATATTGACAAATCGTGTTTACAGGATAATAATGTAATTACTTTAATAAAACAATTTATAAAAGACCAAATAAAACAATATAAATAAGGAGGAAACAATTATGATAAAAAAGGAGAAAACAATTATGTTACAGCAGGTAATGACAAATCCAGGAGAAATTATTTTCAGAGAGGTTCCGGTTCCGGAGGTAAAGGAAAATCAGGTGTTGGTAAAGATTATGAATATTGGTGTTTGTGGATCAGATATTCATGTTTATCATGGAAAACATCCGTTTACAAAATATCCGGTAACACAGGGACATGAGGTTTCCGGTGAGATTACAGAACTTGGAAAAAATGTCACAGAGTTTCATGTGGGACAGAAGGTGACGATAGAGCCTCAGGTATATTGTGGACATTGCTATCCATGTCGTCATGGAAAGTATAATCTCTGTGAGGAATTAAAAGTAATGGGATTTCAGACGACAGGAACAGCATCTGAGTATTTTGCAGTGGATGCATCTAAAGTAACACCTATTCCAGAAGATATGTCCTATGAAGAAGGAGCTATGATCGAACCTCTTGCTGTGGCAGTTCATGGTGTAAAACAGATGGGCGATGTGGCTGGCATGAATATTGCAGTCCTTGGAGCAGGACCGATCGGAAATCTCGTGGCACAGGCGGCAAAAGGAATGGGGGCAGCGAAAGTGATGATCACAGATATCAGTGATCTTAGACTGGCAAAGGCAAAAGAATGTGGAATTGATGTGTGTGTGAATACTCAAAATAAAGACTTCGGTGAGGCAATGATCGAAGCATTTGGACCGGATAAGGCGGATGTGATCTACGACTGTGCCGGAAACAATATCACAATGGGACAGGCAATTAAATATGCAAGAAAAGGAAGCACGATCGTACTGGTGGCTGTTTTTGCAGGAATGGCAGAAGTAGATCTTGCAGTGGCAAATGACCACGAACTTGACATTAAGAGCACGATGATGTACCGCCATGATGATTACATAGATGGAATCAGACTGGTAAATGAGGGTAAAGTTCATTTGAAACCGCTCATCTCAAAGACATTTGCTTTTAAAGATTATCTGAAGGCATACCAGTATATTGATGATAACCGCGAGACAACGATGAAAGTAATTATCAACGTCAGTGAAAAGTAAGGAGTTCGTATGGAAAATAAATATGGAATTGTCGGAGTTGCCCATGTCGGGCTTCCGACAAACGATTTGCAGAAAACAGTTGAGTTTTATAAGAGGCTTGGATTTGAAGTAATTATGCAGTCTTATAATGAAAAAGTGGCATTTTTACAGATAAAAAATTACTGTATAGAGACTTTTGAAAATGGGCAGGCGGCAATGTCAGACGGTGCATACCAACATGTTGCACTTGATGTGGAAGACATTGAAAGTATGTATCAGAAAATCTGCAATGAAAAATACACAATTATTACAGACGGAATCGAAGAACTGCCATTTTGGGAAAATGGTGTGAAGTTTTTTATGATCAAGGGACCAAATGAGGAAAGAATAGAGTTCTGTCAGAAACTCTGATAAAAATAGGAGGGACATATGGGAAGCGAAAACAAAAATGGAAAAGTACCGCTGATCAGTAAGATTGCATATGGGTTTGGTGATGTCGGATGTAATTTCAGCTGGATGTTCGTCAGTAATTTTCTGATGATATTTTATACAGACGTGTTCGGAATCAGTATGGCGGCTGTGTCAGCACTTATGCTTTTTTCAAGATTCTGGGATGCGATCAATGATCCAATCGTCGGGGGACTTACGGATAAAACAAAATCGAGATGGGGACGGTACCGTCCATGGCTGTTAGTAGCGGCACCAATTACAGCGATTCTTCTTGTTATGACATTCTGGGCAAGACCTGACTGGCCGCAGAATGGAAAGATCATTTATATGGTAATTACATATTGTCTGCTGGTTTTGGGGTATACCTGTGTGAATATTCCATATGGAACCTTGTGTGGTGCTATGACACAGGATATTGATGAACGTGCAAAAATAAATACATCCCGTTCGGTTGCAGCGATGATTGCAATTGGTGTGTTAAATATTATCACAGTTCCGCTGCTCAGCAAATTCGGCAGTCATAGTGCAAAGACAGGATATCTGACGGTGGCGGTCATATATGGATGTATTTTTACAGCCTGTCATTTCTTCTGCTTTGCGAAGACGAAAGAGGCAGTGATTACTCCGGAAAAAGAAAAAATTTCTGTAAAGATACAGTTGAAAGCAGTTATGCAGAACAGACCATATCTTCTTGCATTGGCAGGACAGATATTATTTGGATTTACATTGTATGGTAGAAACGCAGATATTCTGTATTATTTTACATATGTGGAAGGGAATGCCTCCTACTACACAACTTATTCGATGTGCATTATTATTCCTTCTATCATCGGGGCAGCCTGTTTTCAACCATTATTCCGCAAGTTGAATAACAAAGGAAGAACAGCATCTCTCTTTGCTTTATTTACAGGAATTTCCATGTTGTTTATGTTTTTCTTCAATGCCAAAGAATCACCAGCTATTTTTTATGCATTATCTGGTCTCACACAGTTTTTCTTCTCTGGATTTAATACCGCAATCTATGCAATTATTCCAGACTGTGTGGAATATGGGGAGTGGAAAACAGGACTTAGAAATGACGGTTTTCAGTATGCATTTATTTCACTTGGAAATAAAATCGGAATGGCAGTTGGAACAGCACTTTTAGCAGGATTACTTGGAAAATATGGTTATATTGCAAATCAGACACAAAATGCAATTGTACTTTCAATTATGAAACATGCATTTACGACGATTCCGGGTGTACTGTGGATTGTGACTGCGGTTGTATTATTTTTCTACCGGTTAAATAAAAAACGTTATAACGAGATTGTAGAGGAACTAAAAAATGGAAGAAAAAGTTGATATCGTGGCATTGGGAGAGTTGCTTCCTATGATCCAAATTATCGCTCGTCTCTTTGGAAGAGCAAAGAGTATGCAGTGAAAAAAATGAGATCTGTCATAGAATTGGTAGATGTCATGAAGGTATCGGATGAAGAGAGTATTCTGTTGACAGAGGCGAAAAGTTATGAGCAGGCTGCAGATCAACTCCTTGCCATGGGACCAAAGCTGGTTGCCATTACATTGGGAGAACAGGGCGTTCTTATGGCAACAAAAAGCAGAAAAGAAATCATCAAAGCATTTCAGACACATGCGGTCGACACGACTGGGTCAGGTGATTCATTCTGGGGAGGCGTATTATGCAGTATCCTTTCTATGAATAAGAATGTTGAAAAAATGGAATGGGAAGAAATCAAAAAGTGTGCTGTTTTGGGAAATGCAGTTGCTGGATTGTGTGTGCAAAAGAGAGGCGGAATCCCTGCGATTCCGACGAAAGAGGCAGTGCTTGAATTTATGCAGAAATAATGAATGTATATGAACAAACTCGGGGCTGTAAAAATCACGATTTATTAATCGTTAAAGCATCAGCCCCGTGTTTTTCTGTCGGAGTATTATTCCGCTTTTATCTTTCCATCATACTGATCGATTCAATTCCAACACTTCCGCCGCGGACAACTTCGATATGCTTGAACTCTTCTTTGATAAGCTTGATGACCGCGTCATTTTTGGTTGCGGTCTGGACGAATTCCAGAAGGAGGCTGTCTTTTCCATAGTCGATGACACGTGCCTTGAAAGTCTCAGCAATCTGGAAAAGTTCTACTTTATCTTCCGGGGAGCAGCCCTTTACCTTGATGTAAAGGATCTCCTTCATTCGAACGAACACGTCTGTAAAATCAATAACCTTGATCACCTCGATCATACGGTTCAGCTGTTTTTTGATCTGCTCAAAAGTCTCATCATCGCTGACTGTGGCGATGGTCATTCTGGAAACTGTGGGGTCCTCGGTGGTTCCAACAGTAAGACTGTCCAGGTTATAGGACTTTCCGGAGAAAAGACCGGAAATCTTGGAAAGAACACCGACCTGGTTTTCAACGTAGAGAGAGATCCATCTTTTTTTCATTCCTTTATCCATCATTCATTCCTCCTAACAATCCATGATCAGATCAGCCAGGGTGCCGCCCGGCTTGACCATCGGGTAAACCATTTCCTCCGGATCAATGATAAATTCGATGATCGTAGGAGTTTTTGTATTCTTTTTAGCCTCTTCGAAAGCAGCCGCGATCTGATCCTTCTCAGTTACGCGGATACCCTTTGCCCCATAGCTCTCTGCGAGACGGATGAACTCCGGTGTGTATTCCGGATATTCCTGACCGTCTGTGCGGCGGGAGAGTGCACCGGCCTTCAGATTTGTCATGGCGTAACGTTTTCCGTAGAAAAGCTTCTGCCACTGGCGGACCATTCCGAGATATTCATTATTAAAGATACAGCAGATGATCGGAAGCTCCTCCAGAACTGCGGTAGCCAGCTCCTGAATGTTCATCTGCATGCCGCCGTCACCGGAAACGGAGATGACCGGTGTATCCGGATTACCGATCTTGGCACCGATGGCACCTGGAAGGCCGTAACCCATGGTTCCAAGTCCGCCGGACATGATCAGCTGACGGTTCTCGGTGATGTCTGCATACTGGCTCACCAGCATCTGATGCTGACCTACATCGGTAACAAGAATGGCCTTGTCAAACTGGCGGTTGATTTCGCCGATGATATCCAGCGGTCCCATAATACCACGGTCTTTCATGGTAAGAGGATGCTCTTCCTTCCATTCCTGGATCTGCTTCAGCCATTTGCCGGTATTACAGTCCTGTACATATTCATTCATTTTTGTTATTGCCTCTTTTGCATCGGCAACGATGGGGATGTCTACATGGATATTTCTGGAAATGGAAGCGGTGTCAATATCGATGTGGACGATCTGTGCATGTGGGGCAAATTCATGGAGCTTGCCTGTGATACGGTCGTTAAAACGGGTTCCGATGGAAAACAGAAGATCGCATTCATTCACGGCCATATTTGCGGCATAAGCGCCGTGCATACCGAGATTTCCGATAAACAGAGGGTTCTTTGTGGAAATGGCGCCACGTCCCATGACGGTTGTGACAACCGGGATCTGAGTTTTCTCAACAACCTGGGTAAAAATCTCCTGTGCGCGGGAAATGATCACACCGCCGCCAGCAAGAAACAGAGGTTTTTTGGCCTTCTGCAGCATTTTGAGGGCACGCTTCAGCTGTCCGATATGCACGCTGGTGTTAGGCTTGTAGCCACGGATATTGACAGTCTTCGGATACTCAGCACTTCCCAGCTCGGCCATTACATCCTTTGGAAGGTCGATGAGAACCGGGCCTGGGCGTCCGGTGCGTGCGATATAGAAAGCTTCCTTGATGATACGTCCAAGATCCTCACGGTTGCGGACGGTAACACCGTATTTTGTGATGCTTCTGGTGATCCCGACAATATCAACCTCCTGGAACGCATCGTTTCCGATGAGGTGACGGGCAACCTGTCCGGTAAAGCATACAAGCGGAACACTGTCATAGTTGGCAGTTGCAAGACCTGTAACAAGGTTGGTAGCTCCGGGACCGCTGGTAACGAGACATACGCCAACCTTTCCGGTAGTTCTGGCATAGGCATCTGCTTCGTGTACAAGGGCCTGCTCGTGACGTGGCAGAATGATGTCAATGCCGCTCTGTTTATATAATTCATCGCTGATATCGATGGTGCAGGCACCAGGATAGCCGAACAGAACATCAACGCCTTCTTCTTTTAAGGCTTTTACAAGCAATTTGTTTCCGGAAATCTGTTTCATGAATTGGTTCCCTCCTTTGATGATGTGAAAAGTTAAGCAGATAAGGGCTGTCGCGAGAAATTTTTCCAATAAAAAAGTCCCGGCATATCGGATAAAATATGCTCAGGACGGATGATTCCGCGGTACCACCTGTTTTCAGAGGTAAAACTCTGCTCTCTGCCAGTACAAAATTATACTGCCTCCCTGTAACGTGGGAATGACGATGAAGCCTACTGCATGAAGATCCATGGTTCAGTCCACTGCTCGAGGGCTACTTCCACAGTTCAGTCACGAAGATTCTCACCGGCCATCTTCTCTCTGTGCATCCGGAGACTGTGTACTACTCCCTGTCATTGCATTTAGTAAATATGGATAAAAATTTTCTATCATTATAATATAAAATATCGGAACTGTCAATCAAAAATCCTGATGGCTCAACGGGTGAGCCGGGGATTACGATAACAGTTCCGATATGGATGATATTAAGTATTAAATATTTTTTCAGTACATCAGCTGTTTATTGTTACGGAGCTGGAGCCTGCTTACTCAGGATTCGGTATTATCCAGTGTTTCAGGATCTTTTTCCGGAAGGTAGACATGCACTTTCTCGATACGGTTTTTATCCAGCTTTTCTACGATCAGACGGATTCCGTCCTCTGTGATCACTTCGTCACCGGCAACAGGCAGACGATCCAGATGTTCGATGATAAATCCACCCAGGGAATCATAATCCTCGGAATCCAGTTCCGTATCCAGATGATCATTTACGTCATCCAGATGCATGGAACCTTCGATGATATATTCCCGGTCGGAAATCTTCTGGACAAGCTCGTCCTCCTTCTCATCGTATTCATCATGGATCTCACCCACGATCTCCTCCAGGATATCCTCCAGTGTGATCAGTCCGGCCATATCACCGTATTCATCCAGTACAATGGCAATGTTGAAGGTGGAGTCCTTCATTTCCACAAGAAGATCGGAAATGCTTTTTGTTTCGTAAGTGAAATGTGGCTTTCGGAGGAAATGATCGATAACAAATTCCTCATTTTTGTCGTAAAGAAGAAGATCCTTCATGTTGATGATTCCCACAATGTTGTTCTGGCTGTCCTTATAAACCGGCAGACGTGTGAACTTATCCTCGCGGAAAATATCGATCAGCTCATCATAGGTGGATTCCACATCCGCAAAGGTAACATGTACTCTTGGAACCATGATATCCTTGGCTGTGGCATCTCCAAGATCAAACACATTGTAGATCATTTCTTTTTCGTCGGATTCAATGACACCGTCCTCATGGCTGACGTCCACGATAGTACGAAGCTCCTCCTCGGTCATGGCCTTGCTGGCTGCATCCGGATCCACACGCATCAGGCGCATCACACCTCTTGAAAAGAGATTGATGATGAAGATCACCGGTGTCATGATGGTCATAAGAAATTTAAAGACCGGGATATAGCGGAGGGTGATCTTTTCAGAGTTAATGGTTGCGTAGTTCTTGGGGGTGATCTCACCGAAGATCAGGATCAGAACCGTCAGGATCACCGTCACGATGCTGACCATATAGCCGCCAAAGCTGTATGCAAGTGTGGTTGCAAGGGAAGAAGCTGAAATGTTCACAATGTTGTTTCCGATGAGAATCGCACTGAGAAGCTTGGGCGTCTGGTTCTCCAGGATATCGAGAGCCATGGCTGCACGCTTGTTTCCCTCGTCTGCAAGAGAGCGGAGACGGATCTTGTTTACCGACATCAGCGCGGTTTCGTTAGATGAGAAAAAGGCTGACAATGCCAGCAGAATAAGTAATATGATTATCTGGTAAGTGTCGCTGGGGTCCACTTTCAATATTCACTCCTTTAAAAATAAGATTATTTGGTTAAAAATATACAGATACTCCCACATTATATACGTTTTACTGGATTTTGGCAAGAGCCGGACCGGTACAGCGCATATAGATATATGGAAAAAATACGAAAATAAGTCTGCTTCTTGACAAAAGAGTAAGTTCAGACTAACATATATGTGTATTCATATATAAAGAAGAACTGTATAGGAATGGAAGGAGCGGTTTATGTTTCTGGAGATAAAAGGAATCAAAAAATCCTTCGGGGCAGGAGAGAGCCATGTAGATGTTCTGAAGGGGATCGATCTTGAGATTGAAAAGGGAGAATTTTGTGTGCTTCTGGGGCCGTCCGGTTCCGGGAAATCCACGCTGCTAAACATTATTGGCGGCATTGACGGAGCAGATGCAGGAAGCATTACCATTCAGGGAGAACAGCTGGAGGATATGAATGAAAAGAAGCTTTCCCTCTACCGCAGAAAACATCTGGGATATATTTTTCAGATGTATAATCTGATCCCCAATCTGACTGTGAGGGAGAATATTGAAGTTGGTGCTTATTTAAGTGACAGACCGCTGGATGTGGATGAACTGCTGGAGACACTGGGACTTTATGAACATCAGCGGAAGCTTCCGAACCAGCTTTCGGGAGGTCAGCAGCAGAGAACTGCTATTGGACGTGCCATTGTAAAAAATCCGGATATCCTGCTTTGTGATGAGCCTACCGGCGCTCTGGACTACAACACCTCCAAGGAAATCCTGAAGCTGATCGAAACAGTCAATCACAAATACGGAAATACTATAGTCATGGTTACTCATAACGATGCCATCAAGGATATGGCAGACCGTGTGGTAAAGCTTCGTGACGGGATGATCCGCAGAAACTATCAGAATGAGCAGAAGATTCCGGCTGCTGACCTGGAATGGTAAGGGGGCATTATGAAGAATCCTTTACGTAAACGTATCCCTAGGGAACTGAAGGGGGAATTTGGAAAATATCTGGTGGTTTTCCTGCTGATGGTACTGACCATCGGGTTTGTGTCCGGCTTTCTGGTAGCCGATGGAAGCATGCTGAAGGCTTATAATGAGAGCTTTGATAAATATAACATCGAAAACGGAAATTTCCGTACTGCGGAAAAGATTTACAGTTCTCAGTGGAAGGATATTGAAGCTGCCGGTGTTAAGCTTTATGAGAACTACTATATAGAAGAAGATCTGGATAACGGAAGCACCATGCGTTTTTTTAAAAACCGTGAGAAGGTGAATAAGGTCTGCCTGATGAAGGGAGAAATGCCGTCAGGGCAGGGCGAGATCGCCATTGACCGTATGTATGCGGATAACAACAGTCTTAAGGTAGGAGATACCCTGATCAGAGGTGAAAAATCCTGGAAGATCACAGGTCTGGTGGCACTTTCGGATTACAGTGCCCTGTTTCAGAATAATAATGATTCCATGTTTGATTCTGTAAAGTTTGGTGTGGCGATCGTAACTCCGGAGGAATTTGAAAACCTGGATCAGGAAAAGCTCCGGTACAATTATGCATGGATATATGATCATCAGCCAAAGAACGAAAAAGAGGAGAAGAAGGTTTCCGAAAATCTCATGGAAGACATTGGCAAAGCGGTAGCTCTGGAAAACTTTGTCCCACGTTATCTTAACCAGGCGATCATTTTCACCGGTGATGATATGGGCGGAGACAGGGCAATGGTCATCACGCTTCTTTATATTGTGATCGTGATCATGGCTTTTGTGTTTGGAATTACCATCAGCAATACGATCCGAAAGGAAGCCGGTGTTATCGGTACGTTACGTGCATCCGGTTATACCAGACGGGAGCTGATCCTTCATTATATGACGCTTCCGGTTCTGGTCACGCTGGCCGGTGCCCTGATCGGAAATATTCTTGGATATACCGTATTTAAGGGTGTATGTGCAGACATGTATTACGGGAGCTATAGTCTGCCGACTTATGTGACTGTATGGAATGCAGATGCGTTTCTTCTGACAACTGTAGTTCCGGTCATCATTATGATACTGATCGATCATGCGGTGCTTAGGTACCGCCTGCAGCTTTCGCCTCTGAAGCTCCTGCGAAGGGATTTTTCTGGTAAAAAACAGAAACGTGCAGTGTATTTAAGCCCGAAGATAGGAATTTTTTCCAGGTTTCGCCTCCGGGTGATCTTTCAGAATGTCAGCAGTTATCTGGTGCTGTTTGTGGGAGTTGTTTTCGCAAATCTGCTGCTGTTTTTCGGAATGCTTCTTCCGTCTGCGCTGGATCATTATCAGCTTGAGATCCAGGAAAATATGCTGGCGAAATATCAGTACATGCTTTCGGTTCCGGCAAGTGCCTATTCTGGGAATAAAGAGGATGCCATGAATTCTCTTCTGGAATATTATACGGATATCAGAACGGACAATAAAGATGCGGAAAAATTTTCTGCGTATTCTTTGAATACCATGCCTGGTAAATATAAAAGTGAGGAGATCGCTTTTTACGGTGTGGAGCCTGACAGCCGGTATATCCAGGCGGATCTTTCGGGAGACGGTGTTTATATTTCCAGTGCCTATGCGGACAAATTCCGGATCAAGGAGGGCGATACCATAACTTTGAAGGAAAAATACGAGAAGGATGAGTATTCCTTTAAAGTAGATGGAATCTATGATTATGCGGCAAGCCTTTGTGTATTTATGGAAAGAGATAAACTGAATGAGGCGTTTGATCTTGGAGATGATTATTTTGGAGGATATTTCTCTGATACAGAGATCAGGGATATCCCTTCAAAATATATCGGCTCTGTCATTGATCTGGAGGCTCTTACAAAAATATCCAGGCAGCTGGATGTCTCCATGGGAGATATGATGGGAATGATGTATGGATTTTCCGTGATCATTTTCCTGGTGGTGATCTATCTGCTTTCCAAGGTCATCATCGAAAAAAATGCCCAGTCGATTTCCATGACCAAGATCCTGGGCTATACAAATGGTGAGATCAGCCGTTTGTATATACTTTCCACATCACTTGTGGTGGTGTTCTGCCTGCTGTTAAGCCTTCCGGTTGAACGGCAGATCATGGAAGTGCTGTTCCGCGAGATGATGCTTTCCAGTATTTCGGGATGGATCACCATGTGGGTGGATCCCATGATCTATGTGAAAATGACAGCGATCGGAATCGCAGCCTATGCAGTGGTAGCAGTGCTGGAATTCCGGAGAATCCGTCAAGTGCCCATGGATGAAGCACTGAAAAATGTGGAATAATATGTGACATCTGTATATATATCCGGAAAAATAATTCAGAATATCCGGAAATTTTACAGAATATGCAACAGGAACAGGAGTATGTGTGGTTTAACTGAATGCGGATGCTTTTATCCGCTTGAACAGTTGTCTGTGAATAACCACATATACTCCTTAAATATTCATAAATTTTCCGGAATACTGGAAATATTACTACAAACTTGTTATAATAATCCCATACTTCCCGTTGGAGGGAATAATTCAAACAGGAAATCAGGTGAGGAACATGGCAGGCAGAAAGAAGGATCCGCTGTATAAAAGCTTCGGATATGCGTTTCAGGGGATTTTTACCTGCATCCGCAAGGAAAGAAATATGAAGATCCACTGTATGGTGGCAGCGCTTGTGGTGATCGCAGGACTGATCCTTGGGATTTCCGTGACAGAGTGGTGCATCTGCCTGGGGCTGTTCGGAATGGTGATGGCGCTGGAGCTGGTGAATACGGCAGTGGAAGCTGTTGTGGATCTGGTCACAGAGGAACGTCACCCATTGGCAAAGATCGCCAAGGACACAGCGGCCGGAGCAGTACTGATCGCAGCGATCATGGCAGCGATCGTCGGACTGATCATTTTTGTTCCCAAGGGACTTGTTTTTCTGGGAATATGACAGGAACAGAAAACTTTTGTTTCAGGATAGGGTCTGGTGTCGGACTGTGGTGTGATGGTCCGGCAACTGCCGGTTTCAGGAAAGGAGAAAATATTATGGAATTAGGTGAAGGACTGAAGAAAATTTTATTGGTGGGTATTGGTACAGCAGCAGTGACAGCAGAGAAATCCAAAGAAATCCTGGATGAACTGGTAAAAAAGGGTGAGCTTACGGTTGAACAGGGTAAGGTTCTTAATCAGGAGCTGAAGCATAACATCAAATCAACGGTTAAGACAGCTGCTGATTCTGTAAAGGAATCTGCAGCCAGAAAGAATGATCAGGAAGAACTGAAGGCAACGATTTCCAGGCTGACACCGGAGCAGCTGGCTGCTGTGAAGGCGCAGATCGAGCGCATGCAGGCCGAGGCTGCTGAGGAGAAAGCCGAGACAGCAGAAGAACTGGCAGAGGAAGCTGTACAGGAAGCTTCTGCGGAAACAGAAAATGCAGAAGATACCGGGAGCGAAGAACAGGCAGCAGAGTAACCGACTGCGGATCGCAAATATCCGCTTGACTAAACGACAACGCAGACGAAGCAGTAAATGGAGAAGTTTATGGGCAGAGAAGAAAAGGAGAAAAAAGAGAAAGGCGGATATGGAGAGCGGCTGAGAGAGATTACAGCCGTTCTGAAAAAACATGCCATTACCCGTGGTGTTTCTCCTGAGAAGCTCCGGCTCATACTGGAAGATCTGGGCCCAACTTATATTAAGTTGGGTCAGATCATGTCTCTTCGTTCTGATATTCTGCCGAAACGCTACTGTGACGAGCTGATGAAGCTCTGCTCAGAGGTACCGCCGATGCCTTTTTCCCAGGTGATCGAGGTACTGGAAGAGTCCATGGGCTGTCCGTGGCAGGCAGAATTTCAGCATATTGAGCAGAAACCTCTGGGAGCAGCATCGATTGCCCAGGTGCATCGGGCCACGCTGAAAACAGGTGAAGAGGTTGTGATCAAGGTTCAGCGAAAAGGAATCTATGAGACCATGGCCAGGGATATCGGCCTGATGCATAAAGCAGTGCGCCTGATGCCGCCGGTGAGCATTAAGGGCATGGTGGATCTGAACATGGTTTTAAGTGAACTGTGGACTGTGACTCAGGAGGAGATGAATTTCCTGACAGAAGCTGCAAATATGGCGGAATTTGCAAAAAAGAACAAAGATGTGGCTTTTGTGAAAGTGCCGATTCTCTACCGTGAGTACATTTCGCCGCATATTCTTGTGATGGAATATATTGACGGTTTTGCGGTCAATGACAAGGCTGCGCTTCTGGCCAATGGTTATGATCTTAATGAGGTCGGAACGAAATATGTGGATAATTTCATCAAACAGGTGATGGAGGATGGCTTTTTCCATGCGGATCCCCATCCGGGAAACGTGCGGATCCAGGCTGGAAAGATCGTCTGGATCGATATGGGAATGATGGGGCGGCTTACAGAGCACGATCGTCAGCTGATCGCAGAAGCTATTGAAGGGGTTGCCATGAACAACATCGGCAAGATTCAGGATGCGGTCCTGGCTCTTGGGGAGTTTAAAGGCAAACCGGATTCCAGCAAGCTTTATGAGGATATCCGCGGACTTATGGAGAAATACGGTACTGCGGATATGGGGAACATTGATGTGGCTGAAGTGATGGTGGACCTGATGGAGGTCATGAAAGAAAATAAGATCATGATGCCTCACGGACTGACTATGCTTGCAAGGGGGCTGACTCATGTGGAGGGGGTTCTGGCTGAGATCTGCCCGGATATCAATATGACACAGATTGCTGCGGCAAGGCTCAAGGAGCAGCTGTTCAGCAATGGGAACTGGAAGCGTGAGATCAAAAAAGAAGGAAAAAATCTTGCCTGGTCCCTGAAACGTGCAGTGGATATTCCTTCTCTGGCGGCGGATTTCCTTCAGGGCTGTATGAAGGGGCAGACAAAGATCAATCTGGATCTTCATGCCTCGGATGATCTGGCGTGGCTTTTGCGGCGGCTGGTGCGGAATATTGTGATGGGGCTGTGGGTGATGGCACTTCTGATCAGTTCCAGTATTATCTGTACCACAGATATGAAGCCGAAGTTGTGGGGGATTCCGGCGTTGGGCGCCTTTGGTTATGTGTTTGCTTTTATTATTGTTTTGTATGTGTTTATCAAGCATTTCTTTTCAGGAAAAAAATAAAAGACGGAGATCATTTGCAGAGTCTGTGGGATGGTTTCCGTCTTTTTTTGCTGTTATGGAATTGTTTCGGTCAGCTGTTATAACTGCGATTAGGAGCTATCATCTTCCGACCGGCTGGTAAAGGACGGAGTGCGGGTGTCTGGTCAGGTGTAGATGGTTCCGCTGTAGGCTTTGCGGAATTCCTTTGGGGTGTAGCCGGTTCCCTGGCGGAAGTAGTTGCAGAAGGAGGGAGCGTCCCGGAAGCCGCAGGAGAGAGCTGCTTCTGTGATGGTGCAGGAGGAGGAGCAGAGAAGCTGGGCTGCTATCTGGAGGCGGTGTTTCAGGAGATATTGTTTTGGGGAGGTGTTTTCATGTTCCATGAAGATTCGGTAAAGATAGGAACGGTCGATTCCTACGTAGTGTGCCACGTCTGAGATCTGGATGGGGTAGGCATAGTTGTTTCTGATGTATTCGGAGGCTTTCTGAAAGTACAGGTTTGAGATGTCGGTCCTGCTTTCGGAGGGCTTTTTTTGCATGTTGGATAGTATCAGGAGGAGGTTTCCTGTGGAGGCAAGGTCGTTTCCGTTGTTTTCGGAAAAGGTGTCAAGTAGGCTTTGCATGTGGGTGAGGAGGCTGTTTTGCCGGGAGGGTGTTTCCGGGGTGAAGATGGGGGTGTCGGAAAATACGGTTTGTTTCAGGATTTCTTTGCAGGCGGAGCCGTCAAAGCCTGCCCAGGCATAGCTCCAGGGGTCGGAGGTGTCGGCGCGGTAGTAGATGGAGTCCATGGGACGGATGAGAAAAGCATCACCTGCTTTCAGATGGTAGGTGTGGCCGCTGCACTGGTATATGCCTTTGCCGTGGAAGATCACGTGGAGGAGGTAGTGTGGGCGCATGGCTGGGCCGAAGGAGTGGTTCGGGCCGCAGTCTTCCTGGCCGCAGAAGTAGACGGATAGGGTGTGCTGGGTTTGGGTTTCTTTGGAATCGTTTTTCATTTGGGTGGGCCTCCTGTTTTTGGGTTATTCAACAAAAACGCAATTTTGGGTCACAAAATGGGATGGAATGTTGTATGAGGTGATTATACAATATTGGGTGTGGGAAGGGCAAGGATGGATATGGATATACGGACGCCCGCGAGGTGTGTGCTGCCTGTCGGCGGGGCTTCGTCGGGGGCTGACTTCTAAGCCGCTGAAAATCTGCTAAAAGCGCTTTAAAAATTCTCGAACTCGCGTCTGAAGCCGCTCAGACAGCGAGAATTTTTGAAGCAACGCAGATTTCCAGCGGCTAAGAATCAGCACCCCTCCTGCAGAGTCCGCCGACAGGCAGCACACACCTCACGGGCTGGTATTTCAGGGCGGAAGGGATAGAGTGGCGGTGGTGGGTGGGATTACAGGCGAGACGGGAAGCGGCTGGAGAAAATGTGGTTGACGGAGCGGGATGAATACATCGGCGGAGCGTAGCATTATCAATACCGTAGAATACATCGCCGTGCCAATACATTAACACATTCCCACAGCGTACGACAATATAGTGTGCCTGGAAAGGGGGAGCGCGAGGGGGAAAAGCGGGCTTCGCAACTTTGAGTGCTTTCCCCCTCGCAGATTTCCTACTCTTTGAAAAGCGGATAAATTCACACTAATACCCCAAAAAATAACCTCAACATTAAAAAAATAGATTTACATATAAAAGGAGGAGCCTTAACATGAAAACAACTATATTAAAAAACGAATTCTGGTATGGCGGCGCAGTCTACGAAGGCTACCGCCAGCCCGTAGGTGCAGACGACATTGTGGACTGGGATTTCCGCGAAAACCCAACCCACAATCAGATCATGCCTTTATTCCTTTCCTCGAAAGGCCGCTACATCTGGAGCGATGCAGGTTTTCACATTTCTTTCAGAAATGGTGAGATCCTGGCGGAAGGTCCGGAACCTATCATTCTGAAAGATGGCTTCAATGATCTGCGAGGTGCATACCTGGCAGCCATGAAAGCGCATTTTCCATTTCATGAGATCAAACTTTCAGACAGATTTTTCAAAGCACCGGTATATAATTCCTGGATTGAACTTACCTATTATCAGACCCAGGAGAATATCCTGAAATATGCAAAAGGTATTCTGGAAAATGGTTTTCCATCAGGTGTTCTGATGATCGATGATGGCTGGTCTCCTTATTATGGAAGGTGGCAGTTCAGGGGAGATAATTTCAAGGATGCGAAGGCGATGATCAAAGAATTGCATGAGATGGGCTTTTCTGTGATGTTGTGGATCTGTCCGTTTGTTACTCCGGATACGCTGGAGTTTCGGAAGGCCAGGGATAAGCATTTTCTGATTGAGACTCCGGAGGGGAAACCTCGTATCCTGGAGTGGTGGAACGGGTATTCTGCGGCTCTGGATCTGACGAATCCGGATGCGATGAAGTGGCTGAAGGATCAGCTGGATGTTCTGACGGATATGGGTGTGGATGGCTTTAAACTGGACGCGGGTGATCCTTGTTATTATCATGCGGGTGATAAGCTGTTCCGTGATGTTTCTACGGATGAGTTGTCCAGGCTTTGGGCTGAGTTTGGAGAGCAGTTTGCGTTTAATGAGCTGAGAGTGTGTTTCCGGGCCGGGGGTTATTCTCTGATGCAGAGACTTTGTGATAAGCAGACGAAGTGGGATGAGAGTGGTATTGCGGGATTGATCCCGGATACGTTGCTCCAGGGGCTTACTGGGCATCCTTTTGGCAGTCCGGATATGATTGGCGGGGGTGAGTATACCTGCTTTTTGAATGGGAATGAGAATGCGTGTACGCCGGAGATGTTTGTGCGGTATGCACAGATCGCGGCTTTGATGCCGGTGATGCAGTTTTCGGCTTCTCCTTGGAGGGTGCTGCCTGAGGCGGATTTTCAGAAGGTTAAGGCTGCGCTAGCGCTCAGAGAGAAATGTCTGCCGGAGATTTTCAAGGCTGTAGAGTGTGCGAAAGTTACTGGTGAGCCGATTGCCCGTTCTATGGAGTTTGTTTTCCCTGGACAGGGTATGGAGAGGGTGATGGATCAGTTTATGGTTGGTGATGCGCTTTTGGTGGCGCCTGTTTGGAAGCAGGGGGAGGTTGTCAGAAGTGTGACTTTGCCTGAGGGGCAGTGGAGGTGTGTTAGCCTTGGAGAGACTGAGGGTGATGTACTGAATGGTGGCCGGAATGTGGTTCTTGGTGAGAATGATGGGCTGGTTGTTTTGAGGAGAGTGTAGGACAACGCACAACAATTGCGTGCCCGGAAAGGGGGAGCGCGAGGGGGAAAAACGGGCTTCGCAACTCTGAGTGCTTTCCCCCTCGCAGATTTCCTCCGCTTTGAAAAGCGAAAATACTATATCTAAAAATACTATATCTAAATAAATAACAATTTTCCCAAGCTTTTCATCACAAAAGCGAAATATCCTCCTCCGGAGGAAGCAGCTTCTTAAAAAATCGATACAACAGCATCGAATTTATAAAAGCTACAAGTCCAAATCCAAAGAAAAACCAGCAGCATGCGTAAAGTGGCTGCAGCTTTGCATCGAGATATGTCATATACAATGGAAAAATCGTGATCACCGCAATGGCGATCGTTGTGGGGAAATGCATAAATGCCAGCAGAAATGCATTTCTGCAAAGTGCCCCCAGTGTATTGGCGAAGGTTGCGATCACCGGGAATATGTATAAAGTAAAAATTATCAGCAGAGTCAGAACCCCCACAGAAAGATAAAACAGCATATGTGCAGCGCTTCCTTCTGCATGGAGCAGAAAGCGGATATTCAGGATGATCATGGTTCCGGCAGCAAGGATCAGCAGCCATATGAGCAGTGACTGTTTGAAGTTTTCCTTAAAAGCTCTGAAAAATGTTTTCGTTGTGCCGTTGTTATTCCCTTTTACTGTACGCATCATGCAGTGATAAAGGGCAGTTAGTGACGGCCCAATGGTGATCACGGGGATGCAGCAGAGAATAAAAAGAAGATTGGCGATCACGATGTCACCCAGCTTGTTGAGAAATACATGGACGACATTATCTTCATTTAAAAGATTCATAACGAAATACCTCCTTATATAGAAATGAAAACAGACCATATGGGAAAAGTCCGATACAGCTAATCTTAGCATAGTTTTTGATTGTGTGTAAAGAGAGGAGACGCAGATAAGTATCAGCACGGTTTATGGGACTGTATAAAAAAACATGGAACTTTGCGTGCACATGTGAAAATGATGGCACGCATGGAATTATGTTAGGAAAGGAAAAGTGTGTTTTTCGGAAAATGACATTTATACATGTGCTGAGTTAGTAAAAACATACAAAAACAGATATGTAAAAATGTTGGTTTTGCTACAAGGAAATAAATGGGTGCCAAAATATGCTCATAAATAGTGAAAAATATGAAAATATATGTAAGAAATAAACGAAAACATGTAAAAATGACGAATAATTAACAAAGTATGAACAAAAAATGGATAAAATGAATAAAAAGCAACATTTTTCTATATTGAAATGACAATAATCCATTTATCATTTTTTCATGTGCAATTATAATAATATCAACGGTCAGAGACGTGGAAAAATATAAAAACTGACCAAAGAAAGAGGGAAAATAAGAAAGATTTAAAAGGAGGAAGAAGTTATGAATTTCAAAAGAGTAGCAGCATTATTGTTAGCAGGTGCCATGGTAATGACAGCAGTTCCTGTATATGCCAAGGGTGATGACGTTACACTTTCCGTTTCCATCTGGGACACCAACCAGGAGCCGGGAATCAAAGAAATTCTCGCAGACTTCACAGAGAAGACAGGAATCAAGACAGAGATCTCCGTTGTTAAATGGGATGAGTACTGGACAATGCTCGAGGCCGGTGCACAGGGTGGTTCCCTTCCGGATGTATTCTGGATGCACTCCAACGAGAGTCAGAGATACATGTCCAACGATATGCTTCTTGATCTGACCGATAAGATCAAAGACAGCGATCTGATCGATCCGGAGAACTATCCGGAGGATATCTGGGGACTGTATACATACGATGATAAATATTATGCAGTACCGAAGGATATAGATACAATCGCTCTCTGGTACAACAAGACATTATTTGACGAGGCAGGACTTGATTATCCGACAGCTGACTGGACATGGGATGATGTTACAGAGGCAGCTAAGAAGCTTACTAAGGATGATGGTTCCCAGTACGGTCTCGGAATGAGAAATGATAACAACCAGGCCGGATACTACAACCTGATCTATGATAACGGCGGATACATCATCAGCGATGACAAGACAAAATCCGGCTGGGATGATGAGAAGACGATCGCAGCTATGCAGACACTGGAAGGATGGATCAAGGATGGCGTGATCCCGTCTCTTGAGACAATGTCCGAGAACAACGAGGACGTACTTTTCGAGGCTGGCAAGATCGCTATGACATGCCAGGGCTCCTGGATGCTTGCAGCATTTAAAGGGAACGAGTACACAGCAGCGAACAGTGATTGTGTAGAGCTTCCTAAAAACGCTGAGACAGGCAGAAGAGCTTCCTCATATAACGGACTTGGATGGGCAGCATCTGCTTCCGGTGAGCACACAGACGAAGCTTGGCAGCTGATCGAGTACCTCGGATCCAAAGAGGCTCAGGAGAAACAGGCTGAGCTTGGTGTTACAATGAGTGCATACAAAGATACATCTGATGCATGGGCTAAATCCGCAGACTTCAACCTTCAGGCTTATCTGAACATGATGGATGACATGGAGATCCGTCCATACTCCAAATCTACTGTAACATGGGAGAACGAGGACAACGAGATCCTTAAGGGCGTATACACAGGCGACATCACAATGGAAGAGGCTTGCAAGCAGATGGCTGATCAGATGAACGAGAAGCTGGCTGAGGAGTAAGCATTAAGAAACACCGATAATTAAGTGCAGTAATGAGAGGGGCCGCCGCACTCAGGTGCAGCGGCCTCATACATAGAAGGAATAGAAGGAGTGATTCTTATGGCTAAAACTACCAAGTCACAGGCACGGACAAAGAGAGCGCGCAGTGAGTTCCTCTGGGGCTGGCTGTTTATTCTCCCAACAACAATCGGACTGATCGTATTGAACATCATTCCGATCTTCCAGACTATTTACCAGAGCTTTTTCAAGACAGGAGATTTTGGTAAAGGAAATATCTTTATCGGTTTACAGAACTACCAGAAGGTTTTTGCAGATAAAGAGATCTGGCAGGCACTGATCAACACATTCAAATATGCGATCGTGGAGGTCCCTTTTTCCATTGTCATCGCACTTGTTCTTGCAGTACTTCTTAACAGAAAGATGAAGGGCCGTTCTATTTACAGAACCATCATCTTCCTTCCGATGGTAGCAGCTCCGGCAGCGGTAGCCATGGTATGGAGATGGCTGTTCAACTCTGATTATGGTCTTATCAATAACGTTTTCCATGTTCATGTAAACTGGGTTTCTAATCCGAAAATTGCAGTATTTGCAGTTGCGATCATCGGTGTATGGTCTATCATCGGTTACAATATGGTTCTTTTCCTGTCAGGACTTCAGGAGATCCCGAGAGATTATTATGAAGCAGCATCCATTGACGGTGCAACAGGCGTGAATGCATTCTTTAACATCACGGTCCCGCTTCTTTCACCAACCATTTTCTTCGTACTTGTTACCCGTGTGATCGGATCCCTTCAGGTATTCGACCTGATCTATATGGTTATTGACAAGTCAAACCCGGCACTTACCAAGACTCAGTCACTGGTTTACCTGTTCTATAAATATGCATTTATCAATAAGAACATGGGATACGGCGCTACGATCGTAGTAGTACTTCTTATTATCACCATGATCCTGACAGTATTCCAGATGATCGGTCAGAAGAAATGGGTATTCTACAACTAAAAAGGGGGATTAACCATGGATAGTATGGAAACAAAAAAGAAATTAACCACTATTTTAATACATGTCATACTGATCATTGTGTCCATAACGATGCTTGTGCCATTTATCTGGATGATCCTGACAGCTTTTAAAACTGTAACGGAAGCAACATCTGTAGATCCTTTCACCATTTTCCCGAAAATATGGAGAAAAGACGCATTTATTTCTGTTATCAATAACATGAACTTCCTGCTTCTGTACAAGAATACACTGCTTCTGATCTTCTTCCGAGTAGTGTGTGCGGTTCTTACAGCAACTATGGCAGGCTATGCATTTGGACGACTGAACTTCAAGGGCCGTGATCTTTGCTTCGGTCTTGTACTGTTCCAGATGATGGTTCCGGTACAGATCTTCATCATCCCGCAGTACCTGATGGTCAGCAAGATGGGTATGCTGAATACGATCTTTGCCCTTGTATTCCCAGGTATTGTTACTGCATTCGGTACCTTCCTTCTGAGACAGGGATATATGGGACTGCCGAAGGATCTGGAGGAGGCTGCCAGACTTGACGGATGTAACATCGGTCAGACCTTCCTTTACATCATGGCACCACTTACAAGATCCAGTATGGTCGCACTTGGAATTTTCACAGCTGTATTCGCATTCAAAGATCTGATGTGGCCGATGATCGTTAATACAGATAAGGATATGCTGGTACTTTCTTCCGCACTTGCAAAGATGCAGGGCCAGTACGTATCCAAATTCCCGGAACTGATGGCTGCATCTCTGATCGCCTGCATTCCGATGATCGTGATCTACATGATCTTCCAGAAACAGTTTATCGAAGGTATTGCTACCAGCGGTGGAAAACTGTAATCAGAAATATTACATAAGGTAATACAAGACCGCTGACAATGTATATAACTGAGGATTTGGTTATTGAGGTTGTCAGCGGTATTTTTATCGAAGCAAATGCCAAAATGCACAGTTATTTGATGATTCTTAAGGAAAGAGGCGGATATTTTTATCCGCAGTAAACGAAAAAAGGAGAAAATTATGCCGATCAAATTTCACGAGGGATCAAAGACATTCCACATTTATAACAAACATTTAAGCTACATCACCTGTATCATGGAAAATGGTCAGATGGAGAATCTGTACTATGGAAAAGCTATCCGCGATAAAGAGGATTTCAGTTATCTTCATGAAGAGATCATGCGTTCCCTGATGGCTGTATGCGTTCCGGAACCGGGACTTCTTTCCATGCAGTATACCAAACAGGAGTATCCTGTTTACGGAACCGGTGATTACAGAAACCCTGCCCTTACTGTTCGTCAGGAGAACGGAAGCGAGATCGTAGATTTCAAATATGTTTCTCATGAGATCTATGGCGGCAAGAAGAAGCTTGCAGGTCTTCCGGCAACTTATACAGAAAGTGATGAGGAAGCAACATCTCTGGATATCACACTTCATGATTCTGTGATGGACACAGACCTTGTTCTTACATATTCCGTATATGAGGATTACCCGGTGATCACCAGAAGCGCACGCCTTGTTCAGAAAGGGGATCAGAAGATCCGCCTTGAGAATGTGATGAGTGCAGCAGTGGAGTTTCCGGATATGGATTATGAGATGATCCATCTTTCCGGTGCGTGGGCACGTGAGCGCTATGTAAAAACACGTAAACTTGAGATGGGTACACAGGCTGTACAGAGTCTTGCAGGAACCGGTTCCAGCTCTGAGCAGAATCCGTTTATCGCACTGAAACGTCCTCATACAACAGAAGACACAGGCGAGGTTTTCGGCTTCAGCTTTGTGTACAGCGGCAACTTCCTTGCTCAGGTCGAGGTTTCCACCTACGAGATGACACGAGTTATGATGGGAATCAATCCACAGGGATTTTCCTGGGAGCTTTCCAGAGATGAGGAATTCCAGACTCCGGAGGTTGTTATGGTATATAGCGATAAGGGCTTAAACGGAATGAGCCAGGCTTACCACAGACTGTACCGTGACCGCCTGATGCGCGGAAAATGGAGAAATCATGCACGACCGATCCTCCTCAATAACTGGGAGGCAACCTATTTTGACTTTAATGAGGAAAAAATCCTCAATATTGCAAAAAAAGCCAAAGAGGTTGGGGTAGAGCTTTTCGTTCTGGATGACGGATGGTTCGGAACCAGAAACGATGATTACCAGGGCCTTGGCGACTGGTTTGTAAATAAGAATAAGCTTCCAAACGGAATTTCCGGACTTTCCCGCAAGATTGAGGAGATGGGCCTGAAATTCGGTCTCTGGGTAGAGCTTGAGATGGTAAACAAGAACAGCGACTGCTACAGAGCACATCCGGACTGGCTCATCGGAGCACCGGAGCGTTTTGAGTCCCACTCAAGACATCAGCATGTTCTTGATTTTTCCAGACCTGAGGTTGTGGATTTCATTTATGATTCCATCTCAAAAGTTATCGAGGAATCTTCCATTTCCTACATTAAATGGGATATGAACCGTTACATGTCCGAGCCTTTCAGCCGCGGCGCATCTGCAGCAGATCAGGGCAAGACCATGCATAAATATATCCTTGGTGTTTATGAACTGTATACAAGACTGACAGAGAGATTCCCTGACATCCTCTTTGAATCCTGCGCAAGCGGCGGAGCAAGATTTGATCCTGGAATGATGTATTTTGCACCGCAGACATGGACCAGTGATGATACCGATGCAGCAGAGAGAGAAAAGATTCAGTACGGTACCTCCTTTGTTTATCCGATCGTCAGCATGGGATCTCATGTATCAGCAGTACCGAATCATCAGTTGCACCGTACCACACCGCTTTCCACAAGAGCAAATGTGGCATATTTCGGAACCTTTGGCTATGAGCTGGATCTGAACCTTTTAAGTGCCAAAGAGATCGAAGAGGTAAAGGCACAGGTGGAATTCATGAAGGAACATCGTGACCTGATCCAGGTGGAGGGTGATTTCTACCGTATCTTAAGCCCGTTCGAAGGAAATGATACTGCATGGATGGTTGTTTCCAGAGACAAAAAACAGGCAGTTGCCGGATATTATGAAAGACTGAACAAGGTCAATGCTTCCTGGATGCGTCTGCGCTTCAAGGGTCTTGACGAGGACCAGCTTTACAAAGTAAAATGGGAAGATAAGTGCCTGAAAGCTTACGGAAATGAGCTGATGTATGCAGGAATCCCGGTTGATCGTGACTACTGCAATAAGACAAACGGTGATTTCCATTCTGTATTGTATACAATTGAAGCAGAGGGTTGATTTCTGTAAATGATAGAATAAAAACTGTCTGCAGAAAGACATCCGCCTGACCAGAAATATAACAGGCCGCCGGATATGGCGGCCTGTTATTGGGTAGCGAAGCAGCTCACAGGCGGAAACATAATATATGACATCAGGGAGGTGACAAGTTGCTTCATACAGTTGGTTTTACAAACTCAGACAGATATAAATGTCTGGAGAATTTAAAGAAAGGTGCGGTGGATCTCTGCCTTACCTATTGTGGGTGGGAAAACTGCGATCCGGGACATCGCTTTGGACCAAATAAAAGGATTTCCCATGTGCTTCATATCGTGGAATCCGGAACCGGGGTTTTTGAGATGGATGGACAGCAGTATCATCTGACCGGCGGGGAGGCATTTCTGATCCCATCCAGTGTGGAGGCCTGGTATGAGGCAGATATGGACAATCCCTGGACGTACCGCTGGGTAGGATTTGAGGGAATGACTGCAGAGGAAGTGATCCATGTAAGTGGTTTCAGCCGGGAAAATCCGGTCCGAAGGATCCACTGCATGGAAAATGCCGCGAAGTATATTGATGCAATGGTCCAGACCAACAAGCTCGTTTTTGAAAATGAGCTGAAACGGAACGGACTTCTGATGCTCCTTTTGTCTGATCTGATCGTAGATAACCGGGATGCATGTCTGAGAGAAGGCAATCTTCTTCCGTCCCACAGATATCCCAATTCCGTTTATGTGGAGCATGCAGTAGATTACATTGCAGCCAACTTTGACAAGCGGCTTAAGATCAATGAGCTGGCAGACCGCATCGGAGTCAACCGCAGCTATCTTACCAGCACCTTTAAGAAAAGCCTCGGATGTTCCCCGCAGGAATACCTGATGAATCTCCGCATTGAGAAAGCCAAATCACTTCTGAAAAAAGGAGATATCCAGGTCAACGAGGTGGCTGCAAGAGTGGGATATGGAGACCCTTTAGCTTTTTCTAAAGTTTTTAAAGCAAGAACAGGAAGGAGTCCAAGAGAATATAAAGAAGAAAAAAGAAGCCTTGTGGTGAAAGGGAAGAAAGGGGATTATACAGAATCTGAGCCCTGATCCTGTGATATATTTCACGAAGAAAAAAGAACTCTCTGTCTGGCCGGAATATATAAAATTCTGGTATCGGGCAGAGCGTTTTTTATGTCATAAGAAATGTTATAGAAAATTACTTCCAGGTATCTCATGCAACAAAACAACAATTATTAACATCAAAGTACATATTTTAAACAAGTTTCCGGTAGTATGATAAGATCACAAAGAAAACGAAGCGGGACTGCACCGCAGAAATAGCAGAAAATCAGGAATTTCAAAGAAAAATATAAGAATTCCGGATAAGAGATCCAACAAAGGAAACAGGAGGAACGAATATGATCAAAATTACATTCATGGGAGCTGGAAGCACGGTTTTCGCAAGAAATGTACTTGGCGATTGTATGTGCACACCGGCACTTCGCGAGAGCGAGATCGCACTTTATGATATTGACGAGAAGAGACTGGAGGATTCCAGAATTATCTTAAGTGCCATCAACCACAACGTAAACGAGGACCGCGCAGTGATCAAAACTTATCTCGGTGCCGAGAACCGTAAAGATGCACTTCGAGATGCAGATTTCGTAGTCAACGCCATTCAGGTAGGCGGATATGAGCCATGCACAGTTACAGATTTTGAGATCCCGAAGAAATACGGCATTAAACAGACTATCGCAGATACCCTGGGAATCGGCGGAATCATGCGTGCACTTCGTACCATTCCGGTTCTGGAAGAGTTTGCCCGGGATATGGAAGAAGTCTGCCCGAACACTCTGTTCCTGAACTACTCCAACCCTATGGCAATGCTTACCGGCTATATGCAGCGTTTCACAAAGATCCGCACGGTAGGTCTCTGCCACAGCGTACAGGTATGTTCCCAGAAGCTTCTTGAGGGAATGGGAATGGAAGACAAGATTGAGGGACGTACTGAGCTGATCGCAGGTATCAACCACATGGCGTGGCTCCTTGAGATCCACGACAAAGACGGAAATGATCTGTATCCGGAGATCCGCAGAATTGCCGAGGAGAAGAATACCTCCGGTGAGAAGCATGAGGACATGGTGCGTTATGAGTATATCCGTCATCTTGGATACTATTGCACAGAGTCCAGTGAGCACAATGCAGAGTATAATCCGTTCTTCATTAAATCCAAATATCCGGGGATGATCGAGGAGTTCAATATTCCGCTTGACGAATATCCGAGAAGATGTATCAAACAGATCGAGGGCTGGGAAAAAGAGCGCGAGGATATCCTCAAGGATGGCAAGATCGGCCATGAGAGAAGTAAAGAGTATGCTTCTTATATCATGGAGGCTGTTGTTACAAACACACCGTACAAGATCGGTGGAAATGTTCTTAACAACGGTTACATCGATAACCTTCCGTCGGATGCCTGCGTAGAGGTTCCATGCTATATCGACGGAACCGGTGTACATCCGGTAAAAGTGGGCAAGCTTCCTACACAGCTGGCAGCTATGAATTCATCCAATATCAGCCCGCAGCTCCTTGCTATTGAGGCAGCAGTGACCAAAGACCGCCAGAAAATCTATCAGGCAGCCATGATGGACCCGCACACAGGTGCAGAGCTGAACATCAAAGACATCCAGGCAATGTGTGATGAGCTGATCGAGGCACACGGGGATTATATGAAGATGTACCGCTAAGGCAGGAAATGATCGGAAGGCAGCAAAAACTTTGAAATAAATATGCAAGGCAGCATATAAAGGCCGGAACACCAGAATGGGGAGGGTGTTCCGGCCTTTCTTTATATGGAACTTTTGATAAATAATAAAAACAACAGATCGCTGTCCAGGTCATGGAAGAACTGGAACGTCAGGGCAAAAAGATCCCGGAAGATGTTGCGGTAACCGGCTATGATAATTCACTATATGCAAGACAGGGACAGGGCATTACCACTATCACCCATCCCCAGGAAAAACTGGGAGATCGATGCTTATCCGGTTAATGAGATCGCAGAATATGTTCAGGATGTAAGCCAGGGAGATATTGATGTTCTGGTAGAAGAATATTATAATAAATACGATATGATTCTGGATGGATGTGACCCTGAGGAATTTAAGAAGCATGTAGCAGTCCAGGCAGGGATCGAGATCGGTTTTGAGCGCTTCCTCGAGGAGAAAAATTATCAGGCTGTCGTAACACACTTTGGTGATCTGGGCTCCCTGAAACAGCTTCCGGGACTTGCAATCCAGCGACTGATGGAAAAAGGCTATGGCTTCGGTGGCGAGGGTGACTGGAAAACAGCAGCTATGGGTATTGAAGCGGTTTATATTGATGGCGATACAACGATCCGGAATCTGCAGAATGAGCTGAGATGGAACAGCATGTATTTCAGCAAATAATATGGGAGGTTTTTTACAATGGGAGTAAATGAGGCAAAAACAGCAATTCTTGAGAATCGCACGGCTCTTGGTATTGAGTTTGGTTCCACAAGGATCAAGGCAGTTCTGGTGGACGATAAGAACCAGCCCATCGCATCCGGAGCCTATGAATGGGAGAACCAGTATGTGGATGGTATCTGGACATACAGCCTGGAGGAGATCTGGAAAGGTCTCCAGGGCAGTTACCAGGATATGGCAGAAGATGTTCAGAAAAAATATGGAGTGGAGCTTACAAGCGTAGGTGCGTTTGGTGTCAGTGCCATGATGCATGGCTATATGCCGTTTAATAAAGAGGGAGAGCTGATGGTCCCGTTCCGTACCTGGAGAAACAACATCACAGGAGAAGCCTCTGAGAAGCTGGCAGAGCTTTTCCATTACAATATCCCTCAGAGATGGAGCATCGCACACCTGTATCAGGCAATCCTTAACGGTGAGGAGCATGTAAAAGATATCGATTATATCACCACTCTGGAAGCCTATGTGCACTGGAAACTCACCGGAAAAAGAGTCCTTGGTATCGGTGATGCGGCAGGTATGTTCCCGATCGACAGTGAAACGAAGGACTATAACGAGGAGATGGTTCAGAAGTTCGATGAACTGGTTGCGCCTTATGGTTTCCCATGGAAGCTTCGCGATATTATGCCGAAAGCTCTGGTGGCAGGTCAGGATGCAGGAGCTCTTACTGAGGAAGGCGCAAAGCTTCTGGATGTAAGTGGAAAGCTGAAAGCTGGAATCCCGATGTGTCCGCCTGAGGGAGACGCAGGAACCGGTATGGTTGCCACAAACAGTGTCCGCCAGCGTACCGGAAATGTTTCCGCAGGAACTTCCGTATTTGCCATGCTCGTCCTGGAAAAAGCACTTTCCAAACCGTACAAAGAGATCGATATGGTTACCACTCCGGCAGGAGACCCGGTTGCCATGGCACATTCCAACAACTGTACTTCGGATCTGAACGCATGGGTAAATGTGTTTAAGGAATTTGCAGAAGCTATGGGCATGGAAGTAGATATGAACAAACTGTTCGGAACTCTTTATAACAAAGCCATGGAAGGCGACCCGGACTGTGGCGGACTTCTTTCCTACTGCTATTTCTCCGGCGAGCATATGACCGGCTTTGAAGAGGGACGTCCACTGTTTGTACGTTCTCCTGAGAGCAAATTTACACTGGCAAACTTTATGCGAAATAATCTTTACACCTGCCTCGGCGCCATGCGTGTAGGTCTGGATATCCTTCTGAATCAGGAGCACGTAAAGATTGATAAGCTTCTGGGCCACGGCGGTCTCTTTAAGACAAAGGGTGTCGGCCAGCAGATCCTTGCAGATGCGGTAGATGCACCGGTATCCGTAATGTCCACAGCAGGAGAAGGCGGAGCCTGGGGAATCGCACTTCTGGCTTCCTATCTGATTAACAGGAGAGAAGGCGAAGACCTTGCGGATTTCCTGGATGAAGATGTCTTCAAAGGAAACGAAGGCAGCACACTGGCGCCGGAAGCAGAAGGCGTGAAAGGATTCAACGCATTTATGGATCGATATATGAAGGGTCTTGGCATTGAGCGTGCGGCTGTAGAGTCTGAGATATGGCAAAACGAAGAATAGATTGAAATAAAAATCTTCGATTTACTGGCATAATAGAAAAATCTGTTAATTTCTTGTATGTGCTTAAAGAGGAATATAAATGAAGCAGATGGTTTATGAGAATAAGAAACCGACTCCGGGCCAGCTTGTACATATCATGATCGACCGTCCAATGAACAGTTATCATTCGGAACACAAAGAGCTTTTTTACCCGGTAAATTACGGCTACATCGAAGGGATCATCGCTCCGGACGGCGAGGAACAGGACGTTTATGTTCTGGGGATCGATCACCCGGTAAAGGAATTTACAGGAAAAGTGATAGCCATCATCCACCGCCTTAATGATGTGGAAGACAAATGGGTGGCAGTTCCGGAAGATATGACCATGACAGCACAGGAGATCAGAGAACAGGTCCGGTTTCAGGAACAGTATTTTGAGACGGAGATAGAGATGCTGAAATAATAAAAATGTAAAACAGGATCCATATATTATATATTTCTGTTATCTGCGATGCAGATAAACTGGATGACAGAGGATGCAAGGGAGCACCGGACTGGATTCTGTGAAAGCAGGAATATATGAAGATTTGTGGATTGATTTTTCTGCTATGAAAATGAATGGATCTTTGAATGGATCTTATTGAAAATATTTCTTCATAATGTTATCATTGGACACGAAAAACACAGAAAAAATAAGAAAACAAAAAATTAAACGGTTGTATATTTGTCTGTAATATGACCAGAGACAGCCGGTCAGAGTGTCAGAGAGCAGAATGGTGGGTGGCTGAATGTTTGATGACTAGGGCTATACAGGAGGAGAACAGAATGAAATTAACCATGCTTGGAACAGGTAACGCATTGGTAACAGAGTGCTACAATACATGTTTCGTGCTCAGCGATGAGTACGGCCATTTTCTGGTTGACGGAGGCGGCGGAAATACGGTGCTCTCCCAGCTGAAGAAGGCTGGCGTTGATCTGATGGATGTTCATGAGATCTTTGTTACACATAAGCACGTAGACCATATCATGGGGATCGTGTGGGTGATCCGCATCATTTGCCAGAACATGAAAAAAGGCACTTATCAGGGCGAGGCAAACATCTATGCTCATGATGAAGTGATCGGACTTCTGAAAGACATGGCATTTAAGCTTCTGAATAAGAAGGAGACACAGTACATCGGTGACAGACTTCATCTGATCGAGGTAAAAGACGGCGAGGAAAAAACAATTCTTAATAAGAAAGTGACCTTCTTTGATATCGGTTCCACCAAGGCGAAACAGTTCGGTTTCCAGATGATCTATGACGGTGGTAAGGTGCTTACCTGCTGCGGAGACGAGCCATACAATGAATGTGAAGAGAAATACGCAAAAGGCAGCGACTGGATGTTCCACGAAGCATTCTGTCTGTATGGACAGCGTGATATCTTCAATCCATATGAAAAGCATCACTCCACAGTTAAGGATGCCAGTGAGCTGGCGGAGAACCTTGGAGTTAAGAATCTTGTCCTGTATCACACAGAGGATAAGAACATTAAGAAACGTAAAGAGCTTTACGGAGCAGAAGGCAGAGAGTATTATCACGGAAATCTGTTTGTTCCGGATGATCTTGATGTGATCGAAATGTAATAACTGTAAAAAGAAAGACTGGAAGTATGGCATATGCTGTATTTCCGGTCTTATTATGTTTGGAAACAGAGAGGATACTAATAAATTTCATAGTACATCTGTCAGGTAGAAAAATACTTGTATGGCAAAAAGGTATCGTTTACAATAAATAATACACACATAGCATTGCAAGAGCATGTCAATAAGAACAGATCTGAAAATTACAGATTCGTATCCGGCAAAAATAAGATTTTACAAATTACGAGGTGACAGAACATATGCCAGCAACAGATAACATCACACTTGAAAAAAAATACAGAAAACTCCAGGAAATCCTCCGTTCCCTGGGAAGTGTAGCCGTAGCTTTTTCCGGTGGAGTGGACTCCACATTTTTGCTGAAAGCTGCACAGGAAACACTTGGCGACAAAGCTATGGCCATTACCGCATGTCCATGCTCCTTCACCGACAGAGAACTGAAAGAAACGCAAGATTTCTGCCAGGAAAATCACATTTGCCAGGAGATATGCAAGATCAACGAATTCGACATCCCGGGGTTCCGTCAGAATCCGCCGGACCGCTGCTATATCTGCAAAAAAGCCATCTTTACCAGACTTTGGGAAGCTGCAAAGGCGCGCCATATGAACATGATCGTGGAAGGTTCCAACATGGATGATCTGGGCGACTACCGTCCGGGAAAAAGGGCTATCCAGGAGCTTGGGGTCCGCAGTCCGCTCCAGGAAGCAGGCCTCTATAAAGAAGAGATCCGGGAGCTGTCAAAAGACATGAATCTTCCGACCTGGAACAAGCCATCTTTTGCCTGTCTTGCTTCCAGATTTGTATACGGTGAGACCATTACCGAGGAGAAGCTTCACATGGTAGATCAGGCCGAGCAGTTTCTGATGGATCTGGGATTCCATCAGTTCCGTGTTCGCATCCACGGTACCATGGCAAGGATCGAGGTTCCGGAAGAAGAGATCCTGAAAATTGCAGATAATGAAACAAGAACAAAGATCACAGAGAAATTCCGCACATTGGGATTTTCTTACGTGACTCTGGATCTTCAGGGCTTCCGTTCCGGAAGTATGAATGAAACACTGGGAAAATAAGTATCAGAAAATAAAATAATCCCCCGGAAATACCGCGCGAGAAGTATTTCCGGGGGATTGCTGCACGAATAGAACCGGAGGCCCGTTACTGTGTTCAAATCTTAATTTTCGGATTAAGAATATCTGCCTGGCAGGCTGTATATCTTACATATAATCTTTCAGCACATCATGATCCCGCAGTACTTTCTCAACCACAGTACCCTTCACAACATTAAGAAGTGGTTTCTTCAGTGCATTCAGCGGCCCTGGCAGCTGGATCTCCAGCGGGGATTTTCCGTCCATCAGCTTCACACTGCTGTCCAGAAGCTCACGGATATCGTAAACGCTTCCCCATACTTCCGGAACCCCACGGTCTACACCGAAAAGTCCGTATACAGCCTCCATTGCAGTACGTACGGAATATTCTGTTGTGAATACGGTATCACGAGGAGTTTCCGCGAACTGGCCCAGGAATGCAAAGTTTACACAGCCATCCGGGATAACATCCGGGCGGTCACCTTTGGTACGCGGCATGAAGAAGGCGGTGATGTACGGCATCATGGTCGGAACGCAGACAGCGCTGTTTTCTGCCATATCGTCGATCTGATCTACCGGAACACCCAGGTGGTACAGCCACTCGGCGGTAATTTCCTTACCGGTACAATCCTTCATCGGCTTCTTGATATAATCACCGGGAACATCTGTGAATAATCCGTAAACCCATACACAGACCTTCTTCGGATCCTGTTCCCTGAACTGTCCCTGACGGTTGATGGTCCAGCTTAAGAGCCATTTGGAATCCTGGCAGCTTACGATACCACCGGTAACAACCTTGCCGGTACGTGGGTCACGCTGGCAGATGTTGGTGATATAAGGGATGATACGGTCATCCAGAGTGGTGACAGTAGCAGATTCCCAGTTTGTCTTGGCAATGTCTGAGCAGAATTTCTCCGGATGTCCGAATGACGGATCCTGAGCTGCGATATTTTTCCACAGGGACCAAACGCCACTGGTACGGACCTCCGCATCGCCGTTTGGCGCGTGGTTCTGGTCGCCGTAGATCGTACCCTCTGTACAGCTTCCGTTAGTGACGAAAACATAATCATTCTCTGTAAGAAGGATACCCTGCTCTACACCTTTTACCTTGCATTCGATAGCAGTGGCGATCTTTTTGCCATCTTTAAAATTAAAGATCACGTTTGTGACCTCAGTATTAAACTGGAAGTCAACACCTGCATCCTCCAGATATTTTTTCATGGGAAGAATCAGGGATTCGTACTGGTTGTACTTGGTGAATTTCAGGGCGCTGAAATCCGGAAGACCTGCAATGTGGTGGATAAAACGCTGGAAGTAAAGCTTCATCTCCAGAGCACTGTGCCAGTTTTCAAATGCGAACATGGTCCTCCAGTACAGCCAGAAGGTGGAATCAAACACTTCATCATCAAATACATCTTCGATGGTTTTATCGTAAAGATCCTCATCCTTTGTCATAAACAGCTTCATGATCTCCATGCAGCCTTTCTGGCTCAGGTTAAATTTTCCGTCGGTATGGGCATCCTGTCCACGGTTGACGGTTGCACGGCAGAGAGAATAGTTCGGGTCGTGCTTGTTCAGCCAGTAGAACTCGTCCAGAACAGAAGCACCCGGTTTTTCAAGAGAAGGAATACTGCGGAAAAGATCCCACAGGCACTCGAAATGGTTTTCCATCTCACGACCGCCACGCATGATATAGCCTCTGGACGGATCAAAGATTCCATCGCAGGCACCGCCGGCAATATCCATGGCTTCCAGGATGTGGATATGATCACCTGGCATCTGTGCGTCTCTTACCAGGAAGCATGCAGCAGCCAGGGAAGCAAGACCGCTTCCTACAATGTAGGCATGCTTGTCGTCCACACCTTCCGGTTTTTCCGGACGGGCAAAGGCTTCGTAGTTACCGTTGGAATAATAAATCCCTTTGCTGTTTTTGTCATACTTTCCACGCTCGGTGTTGCGGTAGTTTGCAGTAGTTTCTTTCACATGGAGGTTTTCCTCTTCGTTGATCTCTCTTGTTTTTTTCATCAGCATGGCTGCGCCGGCTCCGGCTGCCGCAAGTGCTGCAAGTCCCATGAATCCTTTTTTATCTGACATATGACATCCACCTTTCGTAAATGAGATACCTGTTTGTATCGGATTAACTGTTCTTTGTTGCTGTTGAGGCTATGATAGCCCATCCGGAAAAAAGATTCTATTTACAAAATACCGAAAGTGTTCAGTTTTTTATCATTATGTCTGTTTTGATAAGTTTTTATTCTGTGTGCATTTCTGCTGTTTTGTTTCTGGCGGCAAAATTGCGGATGGCGTTGTCGATGCTTCCGTACAGTGCGGTTGCGGTATCATCTGCGATTTCGCGATAATCTTCGCGCATGCCGTTTTTGATCCAGTCCAGCATGATCCCTACAAAGCTGTATTTATACAGATCTGCGATAAAAATTTTCTGTTCATCCGTGATGGGGATATCTTTTGATTTTTCTGTTACCACGCCCATAAGAAGATCGCAGGTAAGCTGGAACAGATAATTCTCGATCTGTTCCCGCCCCACGCAGCGGTATACATTTAAGATAAACGGCTTGTTTTCCATCACGGCATCAAAGATCTGCAGAAGCCCTTCATGCCATGTGGAAGAGGTTTTTTTGCCCTGAAGGGCAATTCTGGCATCTTCCAGACAGCACCACTCCACAAGATCATAGATATCTTTGAAATGATAGTAAAAAGTCATGCGGCTGATCCCGCAGTCCGTAGTCAGGTCGTTGATGGTGATCTTATCTAAAGGCTTCTTAAGAAGCAGATGTTTCAGGGATTCTTCCAGGGCAAGCTTGGTTGCATTTGTCATGTTTTGCGGCCTCCTTTGGTAATGTTGTGGTTACTAATATAACATGAAAGTGCACAGAAAATCCATGCCAAACAGTGACTTTTCTGTGAAATTATGATAAACTGAAACCCGGAATGTTTTGTGAAACAGAATGGAGTGTATTATGAAAAAGAAATCAGCTTGCATCCTGCTGGTTTTTGCTGCCGTGATAGTACTTACTTATATGACAGGAGAATCCTATTATAGAGGAATCAGTGAAAAAGCAGGGTTGGATGAACAGGAAGAGAAAATATATAAATACCAGTACGACATGATCGTGGACAGCCCCGATTCCCAGTTCTGGCAGGCAGTATATGACAGTGCGAAGAAAAAAGCAGCTCAGAATAATGTACTGCTTGAGATCATGGGGCCGGACAGAGAAACATCCTATGATAAACTTGATTATATGAATATGAGCATTGCGGCCAAGGCGGATGGTATTATCCTGCAGTATAATGGAGAAGCCGGTCTGGAAGAAGCAATCAATACTGCAGTAAGAAACGGAATACCGGTGGTTACAGTCATGAGTGATGCGGTGCACAGCCGCCGCCAGAGCTTTGTGGGAGTCAGCGATTATCAGCTTGGCATGGCTTACGGGGAAATTGTTGCCAAATACGTGGATGAGAACACGAAGAAGATCCTGATTCTGCAGAAACGGGACATTGATGATATGAACGAAAGTCAGATATACACTCAGATCAGCAATGCGGTGAAGATGGCAGCTGGTTCTGAGGATATTGAGATCAAGGGAAGGAATCTTCTGTCAACAGGAACCTTTGAAACAGAGGAGGCAGTTACTGATATTTTTCAGCAGAAGCGGAATGTTCCGGATATCCTTGTGTGTATGGATGAGGAGACAACGGAGTGTGCAAGACAGGCAATTCTGGATTTCAACCTTGCAGGAAAAGTGAAGATCATTGGTTATTATACATCTGAGGATATTCTGGCGGCAGTTGAAAAAGGTGTTATTTCAGTTACCTGTGATGTGGACACGACCCAGCTGGGACAGTACAGTGTGGAGGCAGTTACCAGCTATATAGAAGATGGAAGAACCAATTCTTTCTACAACGTAGACATTAATTTTCTTGACAGAACAGCAGTGAAGAAGATGAGGAGGGAGGCAGTCACAGATGAAAAAGATCCGTTGGAGTGACTTTTCTCTTGTAAGCAAGATCATGATCGAGGTTGGCGTGCTGGCAGTTTTACTGTTCAGCATCAACATGCTGTTTTATGCGCGGATCAACAACTCCATGCAGGAGATGGATGATGTGTATGCCAGCAATGCCCAGATCACAGAGCTTGGGCAGGTTTTTGACGATGTGCAGGACAGTATGTACCAGTATCTGAAGGTAAAAAACTCTCAGGCACTGATGGATTATTATCAGAATGAGGCGAAATACAGGCAGGAGCTGGAGAAGTTAAATGAACGGAATATTGATGATTCCGTAAAACTTCTGGAGAAGAAGATACGTAAGATGTCAGAATCATATCTTTCCTGTACCGCAGGAACTGTAGCTGCCAAGAGAGGCAGGAATGTGGAGAAATATAAGCAGGAATATGATGAAAGTCTGGAGCTTTATAGTTATATCCAGAGTTCTATGGATGAGCTGAACAAGCAGCTTTTTAAAGAAAATTCCCAGACTTATGCAGCTCTCCGGGCGGTTATGAGATATCTGGAGATCAGTAATATGATGATCATGCTTCTGGTGGTGATCTGTGGGATGTTCCTTCTGATCATGGCAACAAGGGAGATGTTCCTGCCGCTGACTAATATGGCAGAAACTGCACAGCTGGTAGGTCAGGGGAATTTTAATGTAAAGATGCCCCCAGCAGATTCCAGGGATGAGCTTGGAACGGTAACAAGAGCCTTTAATACCATGGTGGATAATCTTGGTCTTTACATTGCCAGGACAAAGGCCAGCATGGAAAAAGAACAGCAGATGATAGAGAGGGAGCTTTTGATGGAAACACATCTCAAGGAGGCACAGCTTAAGTATCTCCAGTCTCAGATCAATCCGCATTTCCTTTTTAATTCCCTGAATGCAGGAGTACAGCTTGCAATGATGGAGGATGCAGAAAAAACCAGTATCTTTGTGGAAAAGATGGCAGATTTTTTTCGCTACAATGTAAAGAAGGGTGAGGAAGATGCCACACTGGAGGAAGAACTGGAGGCTGTGGACAATTACATTTATATTCTGAATGTACGGTTTGCCGGGGACATCCATTTTTCAAAAAAAGTGGAATGTGATGTGGAAAATGTACGTGTTCCCAGTATGATCCTGCAGCCGGTTGTGGAAAACGCAGTCAATCATGGAATCCGGAATATAGATTGGGAAGGACATATTGATCTCAGTGTGGAGAAATGGAACGACCATATTGAGATCAGTGTTCGGGATAACGGACTGGGCATGACCGGAGAACAGATACAAAGAGTACTGTCAAAAAAAGTCCACAGCAGTTCAGGCGAGGGTGATTCCACGGGAATTGGAATGAATAATGTGATCAGCCGTCTGGAACTGTATTATGAGCGGGACGGATTAATGGAAATATACAGTGAAGGTGAAGGAATGGGAACAGAGGTAGTGATCAATATTCCTCTGGAGAGGAGCGAAAAAAATGTACAGAATCCTGATTGCTGATGATGAGGGGATCATGCTGGAATCCCTGAAAAATATTATAAGTTCCAACTATGGAAATGAATGTGAGATCCATACAGCCAAGACAGGCCGTGTGGTTGTGGAGGAGGCGGAGAAATATCCGCCGGATATCTGCTTTATGGACATTCAGATGCCGGGCTTAAGTGGGATCCAGGCAATCCGGGAAATTCAGAAATTTAACAGATCTGTGGTCTTTGTGATCATTACAGCCTATGATAAATTTAATTATGCCAGGGAAGCGGTAAATCTTGGAGTTATGGAATTTCTTACCAAGCCGGTAAACAAAAAGGTGATTCTGGAAATATGCTCCAAAGCTATGGAAAAGGTAGATTCCACAAGACAGAAGCGAAGCGATGATCTCCGTATCCGTGAAAAGCTGGAGACAGTTGTACCCATGATCGAGAGCGGATATATCAATAATATTCTTCTGCAGGATGATTTTCAGACATATCAGGATAATTACAGGGAGCTTCTGGATATCCGGGAAGAATATGGATATATGATCGTGGCTGAATTCGGGGATTCTACGGAAAATGGTGTTCTTACCAATGCGGTGGGGGCCAGTGTGAAGGCAAACAAATTTTATTCCACATTCCGGGAAATCGCTCAGGGATTTTTTGAATGTCTGGTAGGACCCATTATGGGAAACCGTATTGTACTGCTTGTTCCGTACCGTAATTCCAGGGAGTCCTATGAGGAACGTGTGGAGGTTGTAACAAGAACCAGAAACATGGTACATAAGCTGGAAAGCAGGATCGACAGTAAATTTCGCTGTGGTATCGGCCGGGTGAAGGAGATGGGAAGCACCATGAAAGAATCCTTCAAGGAGGCCATGATCGCACTTCGGGAAAGCACCAGCCATGTGATACATATTGAGGATGTTCCAGCTGCACAGAAATATGACGGCGAATATCCAAGAGATCTGGAACGTCGCTATGAAAAGCGGGTGATGGATAAGGATGTGGCAGGAGCTTTAAGCTGTGCCGAGGAATTTATCAGGTGGATGGAGAAGCAGCCGGGAGTAGATCTGGAGGACATGCGCATTAAGATCCTGGAGCTTGTGATGGGAGTGGAAAAAAAGGCCTTTTTTGCAGGTACCGTGAAATATGCGATCAGCTGCCGCAGAAATTATATTCATGAGATCCAGGAATATACAGATATAGAAGGAATGAAAAAATGGTTCCTGGGCAAAACATCAGAAATCTGCAGTAACATGGAAAGTGCAAGGGAAAAAGAAGCGGTTTCTATTATCGAAAAAGCAAAGTCCTATATTCGGGACAATTACAAAAAAGATATTTCACTGGATGAGGTGTCACGGGAGGTGGATATCAGCCCTTATTATTTCAGCAAGCTTTTTAAGCAGGAGACCGGAGGAAATTTTATCGAGTATCTTACAGAAGTGCGGCTTCGGAATGCAAGAGAACTTCTCAAGGATTCAGGGCTTTCCATCAAGGAGATCTGTGCGGAATCCGGATACAGCGACCCCAATTATTTCAGCAGGATATTCAAGAAATACGAAGGCGTGACACCAAGTGAATTCAGAGAGAGGTTGAGGTAGACAATATGAGCGGGGGGAAAATGATCAGGAAGCTGTTGATCTTGCTGTGTCTGTTGACATTGATGCTGAATGGCTGCGCTTCCGAAAAAACAAAGCAGACAGCTGCACAGGAAAACGATACAGAAGAAGACAGTGGTGAAAAGAAAATTCAGATCGGTCTTACAGTGGATTCCTTTGTTATTGAGAGGTGGATTCGTGACAGGGATGCATTCGTGGCAACCGCAAGGGAATTGGGAGCGGAAGTGAATGTTCAGGATGCGGGAGCAGATACAAAAGAGCAGATCAGCCAAATCGACTATTTTATCAAGAAGCATATGGATGTGATCGTGATCATTGCCAGAGACTGCAAGGCATTATCTGAGGCTGTGGAGCGTGCCCATAATGTAGGAATCAGGGTGATCTCCTATGACCGTATGGTAAATGATGCGGATACAGACATGTATATTTCCTTTGATAACCGGAAAGTCGGAGAGGTTATGGCACAGTCCATGATGGAAGCGATCCCTGATGGCGGAAAGATTTTTATGATCCAGGGATCTGCTTCAGATAACAATGTGGACATGGTAAAAGAGGGATTTGAAGACACTCTGAAAAACAGTGATCTGAAGGTGGTTTACAAAGCCAACTGTGAAGGCTGGATCGCGGAGCTGGCAGCAGATTATGTGGAGGAAGCACTGGAAGAGTATCCTGATGTAAAGGGAATCATGTGCGGAAATGATGATATTGCCAGCCAGGTGATACAGATTCTTGCGGAAAACCAGCTTGCCGGACAGGTGATCGTGGTAGGCCAGGATGGTGATCTGGCTGCATGTCAGCGTATTGTGGAAGGAACCCAGTACATGACAGCATTTAAATCTATCGAAGATCTGGCACGCCAGGCAGCTGAATATGCGGTGAAGATGGCAGAAGAGGGAAAGATTTCGTCAGATGTGACAGATACCATGAACGATGGAAGCTACGATATCCCGGCGAAGGTGCTGGAACCGGTTGCCGTTACAAGGGATAATATTGATGAGGTGATCATTGACGGCGGTTTCCACAGACGAGATGAAGTATATCTCAATATAGATTACGATACAGAGTAATGCAGAACAGATTGCATACCGGCATATATGTGGCAGTGAAATTCTGCAAGTAATGTGGCAGTGTATCCATATGCGCAATAATACACAATTATGACAAAAATCAATAGCAGATTTTTGGTGCAAAAATGTCTTGCCTGATGCAGGGCATTTTTCTTTTGCAAAAAAATGTCTCTGTCCTTGCCAACTATGTCCAGACAGTCCTGTGCTATAGTAACATCATCAAAGGAAACGTGATTCCAAAAACAAATAATGAAACGGAGGATTTTACAATGAAAAGAAAAATGGTATCTGCACTTCTTTGCGCAACAATGGTAGCTGGTATGGTGGTAGTTCCGGCAGCAACAGCACAGGCAGCAGACAAGAAACTGATCGGTGTTACCATGCCGACCAAGGATCTCCAGAGATGGAACCAGGATGGCGATAACATGAAGAAAGAGCTGGAGGCAGCAGGATATGAGGTAGACCTTCAGTATGCATCCAATGATGTAAGCACACAGGTTTCCCAGCTTGAGAACCAGGTAGCAAACGGATGTGACCTTCTGGTTGTGGCATCCATCGATGGAAGCAGCCTTGGCGAGCCTCTGAAACAGGCCAAAGAAAAAGGAATTCCGGTTATCTCTTATGACCGTCTTCTTATGAATTCCGATGCAGTAACCTATTATGCAACATTTGATAACTACAAAGTAGGTCAGAAACAGGGCGAGTACCTGGTAGATGCACTGGATCTTGACAATCAGGACGGACCATTCAATATTGAGCTGTTCACAGGAGATCCTGGCGATAACAACTGTAACTTCTTCTTCGGTGGTGCAATGGATGTTCTCCAGAAATACATCGATGACGGTAAGCTGGTAGTAAAATCCGGTCAGACAGAGTTCGAGCAGGTTGCTACAGCTAACTGGGACAGTGCAAAAGCACAGGACAGAATGGATACTATCATCGCAGGTAACTACTCTGACGGAACAAACCTTGACGCAGTTCTCTGCTCCAACGATTCCACAGCCCTTGGTGTTGAGAATGCACTGGCAGCTTCCTACACAGGAGAATATCCGATCATTACTGGTCAGGACTGTGACACACCAAACGTTAAGAACCTTGTAGCAGGAAAACAGGCAATGTCTGTATTCAAAGATACAAGAGCTCTTGCATCTGCAGTAGTAAAAATGGTTGACTCCATCATGAAAGGTGAGGAGCCGGAAGTGAACGATACAAAATCCTATGATAACGGAACCGGTGTCATCCCGACATACCTTTGCGATCCGGTTGTTGTTACAACAGATAACTACAAAGAGATCCTGATCGACTCCGGATACTACACAGAGGATCAGATCAAATAATCAGAATTTTTAAGAAAGAAATTTATCACATGCAGGCGGGGAATATAACCGCCTGCATGAACAGTGGAAAGGGAGGGAAATTGAGTTGGCTAAGATACTTCTGGAAATGAAAAATATCACCAAAACTTTCCCAGGTGTAAAGGCACTGGATAATGTTAATCTCCAGGTCGAGGAAGGCGAGATCCACGCACTGGTAGGTGAAAACGGTGCCGGTAAATCTACATTGATGAATGTATTAAGTGGTATTTATCCGTACGGTTCGTATGAAGGAAATATTATTTATGATGGTGAGATCTGTAAGTTTAACACTATCAAAGACAGTGAACATAAAGGAATTGTAATCATCCACCAGGAACTTGCTCTGATCCCGTACATGACCATCGGGGAGAACATGTATCTGGGTAATGAAAGAGGCAAAAGCTTTTCCATCAACTGGAATGAAACTTATGGAGAAGCAGATAAATATTTGAAAATAGTAGGACTGGAGGAATCCTCCAGAACTTTGATCAAGGATATTGGTGTAGGTAAGCAGCAGCTGGTTGAGATCGCAAAGGCACTTGCAAAGAATGCAAAGCTGCTCATTCTGGATGAGCCTACCGCATCACTGAATGAAGATGACTCCAAAGCTCTTCTGGATCTTCTTCTGAAATTCAAGAAGCAGGGAATGACCTCTATCATCATTTCCCATAAATTAAATGAAATCTCCTATGTAGCAGATAAGATCACAGTTATCCGAGATGGATCTACCATTGAAACACTGGATAAAAATAAAGACGATTTTTCTGAGCAGAGGATCATTCAGGGAATGGTTGGACGTGAGATGACAGACAGGTTCCCGAAACGTCCAAATGTAAAGATCGGCGATGTTTCCATGGAGATTAAAAACTGGAATGTTTATCATCCGCTGTATACAGAACGTAAGGTGGTAAATAACGTATCCTTTAAAGTACATAAAGGAGAGGTTGTCGGTATTTCAGGACTGATGGGAGCAGGACGTACAGAACTGGCTATGAGTATTTTTGGCAAGAGCTATGGAACTAAAATTTCTGGACAGGTGTTCATGAACGGAAAAGAAGTGAAGCTGAATACAGTTCAGGAAGCCATCGACAACAAGCTTGCTTATGTTACAGAGGATCGAAAAGGAAACGGGCTGATCCTTTCCAAGTCCATAAAGATGAACACTACGCTTGCAAACATGTCCGGTATCAGTAATGGAAAAGTGATCGATACGGATAAAGAATACGCAGTTGCTGAGGAATACAGGAAGAAACTGAAAACCAAGTGTCCGACAGTTGAGCAGAATGTCGGAAACCTGAGCGGTGGTAATCAGCAGAAGGTCCTTCTTGCAAAATGGATGTTTGCAGAGCCGGATATTCTGATCTTGGATGAACCTACAAGAGGTATTGACGTAGGTGCCAAATATGAAATCTACTGTATCATCAATGACCTGGTCGCAGCAGGAAAATCTGTGATCATGATCTCTTCTGAGCTTCCGGAAGTGCTTGGAATGTCAGACAGAATCTATATCATGAACGAGGGCAGATTCGTAGGTGAGGTAAGTGGTGAGGAAGCTACATCTGAGCTGATCATGTCCAGGATCGTGAAGTCAGGTAAAGGAGAGTAAGAAGATGGAGAAAAAGATTAGTTTTTCAGAAATATTAAAAAAATATACCATGGTCATTGTTCTGGTATTTGTTGTGATCATGTTTTCTGTGAACACAAAGGGCGTTATGCTTCTTCCGCAGAATGTAAATAACCTGGTAGCCCAGAATGCATATGTATTTATTCTTGCAACCGGTATGCTGTTCTGTATTTTAACAGGTGGTAACATCGATCTGTCAGTTGGTTCTGTTGTATGCTTTGTTGCTGCTGTCGGTGGTAAGATGATGGTTCTCAACAGTATGAACCCGTATCTCACTATGATCGTGATGCTTCTTGTGGGTATTGCCATTGGTGCATGGCAGGGATTCTGGATCGCTTATGTACGAATTCCTCCATTTATTGTTACTCTGGCAGGTATGCTTGCTTTTCGTGGCCTTTCCAACGTAGTTCTGGAAGGACAGACCCTGGCTCCGATGCCGGATGCTTATCTGGCTTTGTTCAATAACTATATTCCGGACTTCCTTGGTGGAGGTGAAGGATTTAACAGAACATGTTTCGTAGTTGGCATTATTGTCTGCATCGTCTATGTTGCACTTGTTATGAAAAACCGTGCAGACCGTGCAAAGAAAGGCTACAGTGTTGAGTCTTTCGGTGGTGTTGCAGTGAAGATGGTTCTGATCTGTGTAGTTGTTCTTGCATTCATGTTCAGACTTGCTCAGTACAAAGGTATCCCGAATTCCCTTCTCTGGGTTGTAGTGATCATCGCAATCTATACATACATTGCTTCCAAGACTACAACAGGTCGTTATTTTTATGCAGTTGGCGGTAATGAGAAGGCAACAAAGCTTTCCGGTATTGACACAAACAAGGTTTATTTCCTTGCTTACTTGAACATGGGCCTTCTGGCAGCTATTGCAGGTATGGTGACAATGGCCAGACTGAACTCATCCAACCCACAGGCAGGTACAAACTTCGAGATGGATGCGATCGGTGCATGTTTCATCGGTGGTGCTTCTGCTTATGGTGGTACCGGTACAGTTCCCGGTGTTATCATTGGTGCCCTCCTTATGGGTGTTCTGAACCTTGGTATGAGTATCATGGGTATTGACCAGAATATCCAGAAGGTTGTCAAAGGTATGGTTCTTCTGGCAGCGGTTATCTTCGATGTTGTCAGCAAGAGAAAATCTTTTATCGTAAAATAATAATAGTCAGCGAATCAGGACAGCAGGTTTTCGGAGTGATCCGGAACCTGCTGTTTTTGGGTGTATATACTGTTGTTTTATGTAAGGTTATTTTGTTACTGTTCACTGGTCAATGTCATTTAGTTAATTTTCAAGGTTAGATCTTATACATGAGGTCTAACCTCTTTTTTAGTTTTTCCCTAAATAGGGGTTGACACTTCAACTCAAATGTGCGGCCGCTCTCACTACTGATTGGTTTTTAGAAGTAGTGAGAGCGGCCCTTGTAGTTAAAGAAGCATCTGCACGATGCAAATACAACTACAAGGAGATTTTTTTATGCTACAAAACCAAATCAAAACCATATTTAAAAGGGCACTGAAAAAGTCTGATTCTAAAAAAGAATTGGGCTTTTTTGTGAAAATTTCGGTCGCCCGGCAAAGGAACCAGAAATGATGTTTAAACTGCTTTTCCTGAAAAAACTGTACGATCTTTCTGACGAAGCCCTGATTAGCAGCGCCCAGACGGACATGGCATATAAATTTTTCCTTGACCTGGAACCAGAAGCAAAAATGATAGATCCCAGTCTTCTCACAAAATTCAGAAAAACTCGTATTACAGAAGATATTCTGGAAGAAATGTTAAAAGAAACCATTCAACAGGCTTTGGATAAAAATCTGATCAAATCGGGAACCATTATCGTTGATTCCACCCATACAATTGCTTCTGTCTGGGCAAAATCTCCAACGCAGATTCTGCGGGATATGAGCAAACAACTTCGGAAAGAGGTTTATAAAACAGCTTTTGAATTATCAGAGCGATTTCCTGAGAAACCCTCTTTGGAAGCAGGACTGGATGAAGAAATTGCCTATACTAGGGAACTACTCCAGGTTCTGGAGGAAGGAATAAAATCCTGTGGAAATAAAAAGATACAGAAACTTTCTCATGAAATGAAAGAACTACTAGAAGATGAGCGGCTCAAAGAGATCCGATCCAAAGATGATAAAGATGCACGGTTTGGACATAAAACGGCAACCAGTACGTTCTATGGATATAAGAATCATCTTGCGATGACTGAAGAACGTCTCATTGCGGGGATCACTGTAACAGATGGAGGAGCACCAGATGGGCAGGAATTACCAAAACTGATAGAAAACGCGAAGGAAAATGGAATAAAAGTTACAGAAGTTATAGGCGATATGGCATATGTCAGTGATGACAATCTGGAAGTCTGCGGAAAAGAGATTACATTGATTGCCAGAACCAATACAGCAGTAGCTGCTGCAGCAAACGGGAACCTTGAGGAAGGTTTCTGCTTTAATAAAGATGCTGGGATGCTGCAGTGTCCTGCCGGAGAGCTTTCCACGCGTGTAGAAAAAAGAACGGCAAAAAATGGGAATACTTATTTAAGATATATATTTAGCAAAGTAACGTGTCGGAAATGTCCCCAAAGAGAAAAATGCCGTGTAGGAAGATCAAACGCTAAAACAAGAAGCTACAGTATCACGCAAGCAAGCGAGAAAAATCTTGAAAGGCTTAAATTTGAAGAAAGCGAATATTTTCAGGAGCGAATGAAGATTCGGCACAGGATAGAAGAAAAGAATGGAGAACTAAAGGAAGCTCACGGTTTGCGTAAAGCAGATTCGAGAGGTTTATTTGCTATGCATCTGCAAATGTATTTTACGGCATTTACAGCAAATGTAAAACGAATAGTAAGATTAGATGAGCTGGCTATGGAGTAAACCATAGCTTTTTATGATTTTCCTAAGTAAAGATTTGAAAATAATATAAAAGAAAAACTTCCACTTAAGAAGAAATGGAAGTTTTTCAGTGCCCTTCAAATACAAGGGGTGTGGCACTTTTATCTGCATACACGAAACATAGTAATGTTTTATCTCCGCTTACTTTTTTTCTGAATTCCTTTCATTTTCCGTTTTGTTATGAATTGATAGTCTGTTCTGAATCCACAGGTTTCGTGGAGATCGTCAGTGATTTTCTGACGTTCATATACCGGCATGAAACCCTGTTTTTCTACATCTGCAAATTTTATGTCTTTTAAAATATGGAGCAATTGTTCTGTAGTATAAGTTCCTTTCAAAGCGCGGTTTAATAACCGGATTTGTATAGGACTGAGTGATATAAAAGGACTCGGAATTTTTTGATTTTGATGTTGTTATACGCACAATAATTACCGCTTCCACTGTTATAGTACATATCACTAAATATTACTATATAATAAAAATAAAAATTTGACAAAAAAATAAGCCTGTTTCAAGGCTTTGCGGTACTTTTTTGAATTTCAATGTGTCAAACTCCCGTGTAACAAGAAAATAAAAAAATATAAAGTTTTAGTTGTTGCCCGTTATCTTTTCTGATATAATAAGTCCAAATCTTAATACTCTGCCGTGATAAAATGTGAAACTGTCACGAAGGAGGCTAAAAGGAGAAACTACAAATGAAAGAAAAGAAAGAACGGGCCAAACGTCTGCCCACTTTTGCGGAATCGATCACACCGATCGTCGCAATGCTCCTGATCCTTACCATCGGAAAAGGCGTATTCGGCTACAGCACAGAGCCGCTTCTGATCATGGTAGCTGCAATCGCAGCATTTATCGCGTTCCGTGTAGGCATTACCTGGGATGAGATGATGGATGAGATCTGCACCAAGATTGCAAAGGGCATGCCTGCCATCCTGATTCTTGTATGTGTTGGCGCTATGGTTGGTACCTGGATGGCATCCGGTACCATTCCGATGATGATTTATTACGGCGTCCAGATCGTAAACCCGAAATTCATGCTGGTTACCGCGTTCCTGATCGAGGCAGTGGTTTCGGTTGTTACCGGTACCTCCTGGGGTTCCGTTGCAACCATGGGTGTTGCCCTGATGGGAATCGCAAGCGCCCTTGGCGTATCCCTTCCGGCTACTGCAGGCGCCTGCATCGCAGGTTCCTACTTTGGTGACAAGATGTCTCCGCTGTCCGATACCACAAACCTGGCTCCGATCGCGGCAGGCAGCACACTGTATGAGCATATCGGACATATGTTCTACACCACTGTCCCAGCAACCATCGTTTCCCTGGTGGTATATGCCATTGTTGGTATGAACGCAGATGTAAGCGCAGATATTACTTCTGACACCGTTACTACTTTATTAAGCCAGCTTTCTTCCATGTACAGCTGGAACCTGCTGATCATCATTCCGGTAGTGATCGTGCTGGGCGGCTCCCTGCTTCAGAAGCCAACCATTCCGGTTATGCTTCTTTCTACTTTTGTAGCAGGCTTGGAGAGTGTCTTCATTCAGCACGTAGCGTTAGGAGATGTGTTAAAGGCAACCGTAAACGGTTTTGATGTATCCATGATCCACCGTGCAGGATTTGACACCGAGACCTGTTCCGAGGCCGTAACCAAGCTGTTAAACCGCGGCGGTATGAACGGCATTATGAGCACCACACTTCTGGTATTCTGCGCATTCTGCTTCGCAGGTATCATGAGCCGGGCTGGCTGTCTGGATGTGGTACTCCAGAAGATCTTAAGCGTGGCAAAGAGTACCGGTGCGCTGATCACCGCAACCGTTGCAGCCTGCATTACCATGGCACTGACCACCGGTAACTCTTACCTTGCCATTCTGATTCCGGGCGAGATGTTCCGTGACGCTTACAAAGAGCGCGGGCTTGCGGCAAAGAACCTGTCCAGAACCCTTGAGGATGCCGGTACCGTAGTTGTACCGCTGATCCCGTGGTCCGCAGCAGGTGCTTACATGGCTTCCACCCTTGGCGTAGAGACTTTGGATTACCTTCCATGGGCAATCCTGTGCTACACCGGCTGGATTTTTGCAATCATCTGGGGCTTTACCGGATTTGGTATTGCCAAGCTCGATGATGAGAAGAAAAAGGAGAACTAAATACGATGTCCAGAGTGCTTTTGATTAAAAACGCGAATCTGTATGATCCGGATCCAAAAGGAATCCGTGATATCCTGATCGTAGATGAAAAAGTATTTTCTGTGGCAGAACACATCGATCCACCGGAACTTTCTGCTCCGGTGGAAGTTGTTTCTGCAGATGGAAAAATGGTAATTCCTGGTTATGTGGACCAGCATGTTCATGTGATTGGCGGGGGCGGCGCAAAGCTTCTGGTTACACGGCTTTCTTCCCTGCATGAGGAAGTGCGTGATGCTGTAAAGGCAGGGGTTCCGGTGGAAAAAGCCATCCGCATCTGCGGGGAGAACCCGGCCAGAGCCAACGGATTATTCCCGAAAAAGGGCTGCATCCGTCCGGGCAGCGACGCGGATCTTGTGATCCTGGATGAGGAATTTCTGGTAGATACGGTATTTGTCCGTGGACAGAAAATGGTGGAGTATGGAAAAGCACTGGTAAAAGGCACCTTTGAGACAGACTGACAGAAGCTTTGAAATAGAAAAGCGGAAAAGAAAGAGACAGGAGAATTGACATTATGATCAAGTTACTGAAAAACGCGAATGTGTACGCACCGGAGAAACTGGGAAAGAAAGATATCCTTATTGAGGGGGAAAAAATCCTTCTGATGCAGGATACTATTGAGGGATATGAGGGACTTCCGGGAGTGGAAACCTATGATCTGGAGGGAAAGACCGTTGTTCCGGCTTACATTGACATGCACGTGCATATCACAGGCGGCGGCGGAGAGCAGGGGCCGGCATCCCGTGTACCGGAATCCCAGCTCAGTGAATTCTTCAAAAATGGTATTACCACGGTAGTCGGACTTCTGGGAACCGATGGCGTAACCCGCAGTGTGGAAAATCTGGTCGCAAAAGCTCGCGCCCTGACCGAAGAGGGCATGACCGTGTACACTCTGACCAGTTCCTATGGTTACCCGCCGACCACCCTGACCGGAAGTGTAGAGCGCGATATCATCCTGGTTCCACCGATGATCGGTGTGAAGGTAGCGGTATCGGATCACAGAAGCTCCAACCCAGGCGGAGAAGAGCTGATCGCGCTGGCTACTGCAGCGCGCAGAGCCGGCTTACTCAGCAATACCCCTGGCCTGGTAACCATGCACATGGGTGACGGAGAGGGAAGACTGGATCCGATTTTCTATGTGCTGGATCATTCCGACGTTCCAGCCAAGAACCTGCTGCCGACCCACATCTTACGCAATCCTGGACTGATTGATGCCGGCGCGGATCTGGTGCGCCGTGGCGGCTACATTGACTGCACCGCCGGCGCCGATGATGTGGAGGTCGAATCCGATGCTCTGAAGCTCTATGAGCTGTTGCACCGCGAAGATGTGAGCCTGGATCATGTAACCATGTCCAGTGACGCGTTCGGAAGCCAGCCGCGCTTCAACGAAGAGGGCGAGTGCATTGGCCTGACCTACGCGTCCCCGAAGTATCTGCACCGTACCATCCAGATCCTGGTAAGAGAGGGCATGCCGCTGGAGGATGCCTTACAGCTTCTGACCAGCACTCCGGCCGTACTCCTTGGCAAAGAAGGAATCAAGGGCTGTGTAGCGGAAGGCGCAGACGCAGACCTTCTGGTACTGGATGAGAATCTCAACATCAACAGCCTGTTTGCCCGCGGCAAGGTCGCTGTGTGGGAGCAGGAAGTGAAGATGAAGGGCAGATTCGAGCAGTAAGGAAAAACATACAGGAGAAGGACTGTGATTGACTTATTGGTGGTGCTTCTGCTTATGGTGGTACCGGTACAGTTCCTGGTGTTATCATTGGTGCACTTCTGATGGGTGTTCTGAATCTTGGCATGAGTATCATGGGTATTGACCAGAATATCCAGAAGGTTGTTAAAGGTATGGTTCTTCTGGCAGCGGTTATCTTCGATGTTGTCAGCAAGAGAAAATCTTTTATCGTAAAATAATAATAGTCAGCGAATCAGGACAGCAGGTTTTCGGAGTGATCCGGAACCTGCTGTTTTTGGGTGTATATACTGTTGTTTTATGTGAGGTTATTTTGTCGGTTTTCGTGGTTTTATGGGGGATGTGCTTGTTTTTAGGAGAACGTTATATTATAATAAGGGCAAGTGACAGAAAATACGAAATTATGTTGTCGGGAGGCTGTAATGGGAAATACAGTAACGATCTGTTTTGCAAATAATAAGGGCGGCAGCGGAAAGTCCACCAGCTGTTCCAATGTGGGAGCGGCACTGGCCGGCATGGGTAAGAAGGTACTGATGGTAGACGGTGATATGCAGCTGAATCTTTCCCTTTCTTTTTTTTCGGAGGAAGAAGTGCTTGAGATGGCAGCAGGGGAAAAGAATCTCTACTATGCTATCGGTCATCAGTCGGATCTCAGCGATTTTATCGTGCATACGAAGTATGAGAATCTGGATCTGGTTCCGTCGTCTACGCTGATGAGCTCCGTGGAATATGAGCTTTTTACAAAATGGCAGAGAGAGTTTATCCTGCGGAAATGTCTGCAGAAGGTTAAAGATTCCGGAGTGTACGATTACATTCTCATTGATGCACCGCCTACTCTTGGCGGCTGGGTGATGAATATTTTATGTGCATCCGATTATGTTCTTGTTCCGGTAGAGGCAAGTCCGTGGGGTATGTTTGGTCTTGCAAATATGTTTGATTTCCTCAATGAAGTCAGGGAGATCGCTCCGGATTTAAAGGTTTTGGGAATCGTAGTAACCAAGGCAGATGCCAGAAAGAATTATTTCAAACAGACTATGGAAACACTGAAAGAAATGGAAGGAATCTATCTTTTCGAATCTTTTATCCGTGTAGACAGCTCCATCGAATGGTCCCAGGACAGCAGTGAACCAGTTGTGGAGTTCAAAAAAAGCAGCCGCAGCGCAAAAGAGTACATAGCATTGGCAGAGGAGGTAATGAATCGTGTCAGTAGGTAAAGCAAGCATCGCAAGAGCAGTAAATGCAGAAAAAGCATCCAAAACAGAAACAAAAACAGAGGTAAAAGAGGCTGAGGTTAAAGCAGCAGAGAAGCCGTCAGAGGTAAAAGCTGAAACAGCTGAAAAAGCGGCAGAAAAAACTACAGCAAAGAAAACAGCAGCCAAAGCTCCTGCAAAGAAGACCACAGCAAAGAAAGCAGCCGCAACAAAAACAACAGCAAAGAAAACCACTACCAGAAAAACAACAGCACGTAAAACCGCAGCAAAGAAAACAGCTGCAGCAGAAACAACAGGAACTGTAGCCCAGAACGTGATCAGCGGAGGAAACGCCGACGAACTCCAGGCCAAATTCCTCACCCCAAAGAAAGATGAGCCGGACAACAACCAGCCAGTAGGAATTAAAGACGAGCTTCCGGTTTATCTGCTGTAATCTTTGATTGAATTTTTTGAAAAGATAGTAATTGACAAATAAAAAGACTGCTATATATCTATATCACTATTGATAAGGTATACAGCAGCCTTTTATTTTGCCCTATAAAAATCTCAGTGGGACAGCGAAGCGCCTCCCTCGTATCTTTCTACATATTGTAATATGCAGCATACAATCCATTCTTCTCAAGCAGTTCAGCATGAGTGCCTCTTTCGGCGATACCCTCCTCCGTGATCACAATGATCTCATCCGCATCACGGATCGTAGAAAGCCGGTGCGCGATCGTAATGGTAGTACGATTTTTTGAAAGTTCCTCCAGACTCTTCTGAATCCAACGTTCGCTTTCGTTATCCAGAGCGCTGGTGGCCTCATCCAGGATCAGGATCGGAGGATTCTTAAGGAATACACGTGCAATGGAAATCCGCTGCTTCTGTCCGCCGGAAAGGCGTGTGCCACGTTCTCCGACATAAGTGTCGTATTTATCCGGAAGCTCCATGATAAAGTCATGGATACTCGCACATTTGGCGGCTTTGATGATCTCTTCATCGGAAGCTCCGGGCTTTCCGTAGGCAATATTATCCTTGATGGTTCCATCAAAAAGATAGACATCCTGCTGTACCATACCGATCTGGCTTCGAAGGCTCTTAAGAGTCAGCCCGCGGATATCCTTTCCGTCTACAGTAATGGAACCGCCGGTCACATCATAAAATCTGGGCAGGAGAGAGCAGATCGTGGTTTTTCCGCTTCCGGAAGGTCCCACCAGGGCAATGGATTTTCCTGCCGGGATATCAATAGAGATATCGGAAAGCACAGGAGTTTCATCATCGTTGTAATGAAAAGAAACATGGTCGTAACGCACATGTCCTTTCACGTCCGTAAGCTCCGCAGCGTTGTCTGCATCCCTGATCTCGGATTCTGTTTCCATCACATCCAGGAAACGGCGGAAACCGGAAAGACCCTTCTGCATCATTTCCACAAGTTCCACCAGGATCTGGATGGGGCTGATAAAGATTCCGATATACAGGGCATACATGGCAAGATCTGCAGTCTGCATTTCACCCTGAGCAATCAGATAGCCGCCGTAAACAAGAGTTACCAGGTACATCATGCCCTGGAAGAAAAGATTGGAACTCATGAAGCTTCCCATGCAGTGATAATTATCTCTTTTGGAAACAAGGAACGCTTCATTGCTTTTCTTAAATTTGACACGTTCGATGTCCTCGTTTGCGAAGGACTGCACCACGCGGATTCCGGAAAGCGTATCCTGAAGGCTGGCATTTACATCTCCGATCTTACGACGGTTTTCCATGAAGGTTTCCTGCATTTTTGCATTCTGGCGGAAGGAAAACACAAACATTACGATCACCAGGAGGATCAGCGGCAGTGCAAGTTTTTTGTTGATAAAGAACAGGAAGATAAAAGCACCGACGATCTTTACCAGAGAGATAAAAAGATTCTCAGGACCATGATGTGCAAACTCGGAAATGTCAAAAAGGTCACTGACCAGCTTGCTCATCATCTGACCGGAATTATTCCTGCTGTAATAGGAAAAAGACAGCTCCTGGTAATGGTCAAAAAGCTCCCGGCGCATATCACGTTCCATCTTTGCACCCATCATATGTCCCTGATAGGTTACATAATATTTGCAGAGACTCTGCACAATGTACATAACAAAAAGAGAAGCTGCAATCACAGGGAGGGCATGAAGAATAATATCCTTATCCTGTGTAAAGAGAGTTTTTGTCATAGTACGAAGAATCTGGGGATAAGCAAGATCTACCAGACTGATAACGGCTGCACAGATCAGGTCAATAAAAAAGACCGCTTTGTACGGGCCGTAGTAGTGGATGAATTTCTTGATGGTATTCATCGGAAAAGTACCTCCGTTTTTATGAAATGTATAGTGTTGTCTGAGCAAAAAATATTGCTGCCGGACATTCTATGTTCATCTTATCATAAGTGAGAATAAAGTCAAGATAAGTGAATTTCTGGCCTGTTTCGTTTCTGTATACTTTCTGAGAACAGGAACTATATGGCTGCTGTTCACAGGAAATATTCCGCAAGAGATTATTGGCAACGGAGCGGATAGTGATATGAGGAGATATTTTTTGGAAAAAATCAAATTACTCCTTGACACAGAAGAACAAAACCCGTATAGTGTATTTCAGATTTGGTGTGTAACTGATAAGCAGGCATTAACCAGTCATAAATGTTATTATTTTTATTTGACGTTTATGGGGGTTGGTGTCTTTTTTTGTTGCCCACTTAAAAGATTCCCGCTCCAAAACGTCGAAAGAAAAGGAGAGAGAACATGAAAGACAAAATTTTCGGAGTTTTGCAGCGTGTGGGACGTTCCTTTATGCTCCCCATCGCAATCCTTCCTGTGGCAGGCCTGCTTCTTGGATTCGGCAGTTCCTTCACAAATGAAACGACCATTGCAACCTATGGACTTCAGAAGATTCTGGGAGACGGAACCATCTTAAATGCACTCCTAGTCATCATGAACAAAGTCGGAAGTGCGGTATTTGATAACCTGCCTTTGATCTTTGCAGTAGGTGTGGCCATCGGTATGGCAAAAAAAGAGAAAGAGGTAGCAGCTCTTTCCGCACTGATCGCTTACTTCGTTATGAACGTAGCCATCAACGGTATGCTGGTAGTAAATGACAAGATCACAGCAGACGGACAGATCGCAAAAAGCGTTCTGGAAGGTACTGTAACTTCTGTCTGCGGCATTCAGTCTTTGCAGATGGGTGTGTTTGGCGGTATTATCGTCGGCCTTGGTGTTGCGGCTCTGCACAACCGTTTTCATAAGATCGTGCTTCCAAACGCACTTTCCTTCTTCGGTGGTTCCAGATTTGTGCCCATCATTTCCACCATTGTATATATGTTTGTGGGAATCCTGATGTATTTCGTATGGCCGGCAGTCCAGAACGGTATTTATGCTCTGGGCGGTCTTGTAACAGGCAGCGGCTATGTCGGAACCCTGATCTTCGGTATTATCAAACGCGCGCTGATCCCATTCGGACTTCATCACGTATTTTATATGCCATTCTGGCAGACAGCCGTTGGCGGGACTATGGAGGTTGCAGGCCAGATGGTACAGGGCGGACAGAACATCTTTTTCGCCCAGCTTGCAGATTCCGCAAATGTAGCGCATTTCAGTGCTGATGCAACAAGATATTTTTCCGGAGAGTTCATTTTCATGATCTTCGGTCTTCCGGGAGCTGCTCTTGCCATGTACCGCTGTGCAAAGCCTGAGAAGAAAAAAGCAGCAGGCGGACTTCTTCTTTCAGCAGCCCTTGCATGTATGCTTACAGGAATCACAGAGCCACTGGAGTTCTCCTTCCTGTTTGTAGCTCCTGCATTGTTTGCAGTACAGGTTGTTCTTGCAGGCGCGGCTTATATGATCGCACATATGCTGAACATTGCAGTAGGACTTACCTTCTCCGGCGGTTTCCTGGATCTGTTCCTGTTCGGAATCCTTCAGGGAAATGCAAAGACAAGCTGGTTCAGGATTATCCCGGTAGGTATCATTTACTTTATTCTCTATTATGTGATTTTCACCTTCCTGATCAAAAAGTTCAACTTTAAGACTCCGGGACGTGAGGATGACGACACAGAAACAAAGCTTTATACAAAAGCAGATGTAAACGCAAGAAAAGAAGCCGGAAAAGCCGGTGAAGCAGCAGGAAGTACATCTGCAGACCCGGTAAGCGAAGCCATCACAGCCGGCCTTGGAGGAAAGAAAAACATCAGTGATGTGGACTGCTGTGCAACAAGACTCCGTATCACCGTCCATGACGCAGCAAGAGTCAACGACGATATTTTGAAAACAACAGGTTCCAGAGGAATCGTGAAAAAAGGCCAGGGTGTCCAGATCATCTACGGTCCGCAGGTAACTGTGATCAAATCCAAGCTGGAGGATTATCTGGAGACAGCGCCGAATGAATATTTTGAAGGTGCAAATGAGAAAGAAACAGACAATGCGGAAAATCAGGCTCAGTCTGATACAGAGCGTACAGCAGAAAGTACAGGTGAGGCTACTCAGAACACAGCTCCGACATCCGAAGCCAGCACGCAGCCAGAGAAAAAGGTTCTCAGAACAGCGATTGTCTACAGCCCGGTAACCGGTATCGCCGCAGACCTTTCCACAGCGCCGGATGAAGGCTTTGCGGAAGGAATGATGGGAGAGGGTGCTGTAGTCACACCGAAGGACCCGGTGATCTGTGCTCCGGAAGACGGCGAGGTAGAGTTTATTTTTGACACAAAGCATGCCATCGGATTCCAGACAGATACAGATCTTCCTATGCTCCTCCATATCGGCATTGATACTGTAAAGCTGGAAGGAAAAGGCTTCGAGATCCTGGTAGAGCAGGGACAGCATGTAAAAAAAGGCGAGCCGTTGATGAAGATTGACATCCCGTATCTTATAGAAAACGCTCCGTCCTTATGTTCTCCGATCCTTTGCACAGAGATCGAGGATAATCAGAGAGTACGCCTTCTTGCCAATGGAGAGATCAAGGCAGGAGAGCCGCTGTTCGCAGTAGAGACTGTGGAAGAATAGGAAATTTTTCAGCAATAATATAGAAGATTGGTTTTGTGAAAAGCGCGCCTAATGCCCGGGCGCGCTTTTCCTGTGGCAAAGAAAATAACTGTCTGTCAGAAGGGCTTTACACAAAAGAAAGATTCTGTTACGATAAAGAAAATCAACAGCTGCAGACAAAAATGTCGACTGAAAATCCGGGGCAGACAGTGGTGGAATGTGGAAAAGCAGCAGGATATATAAAAATGGTGGGGAAAAAGATGTACAGAGTGAGCAAGGTATTGAACAATAACGGCATCATTGCCATAAATATGGAAGAAAACCAGGAATATGTACTTCTGGGAAAAGGTGTGGGATTTGGAAAGAAGGTCAGCCAGCGTTTTGAGGCTCCGGCAGACTGTACTATTTACAGGCTGGCTCAGGAGACAGAACGTGGCTCAGCAAAAGAACTGGCAAAGAGCATAGCACCGGAATTTCTGGAGATCGCAGATGAGATATTGAGAGAAGCTGAGAAGACCTTTGGGGATACCATAGACAGAAGGATCCTGTTTCCCCTTGCTGATCATATTTCCTTTGCAGTGGGACGTATCCGGAATCATGAGCAGATCAGCAATCCTCTGACGGATGATATCAAGGTGCTTTTTTACAGCGAATTCAAGGTGGCGGAGGTATTGAAGAAGATCCTGAAGGAGCGGATGGATATTGAAATCGACGAGCATGAGGTGGGATATGTGGCACTTCATATTCACTCAGCACTTGGAGATGAAAAGGTGTCTGTTGCCATGCAGACAGCAAGAACGGTACGGGAATGCATCGCCATGATCGAGATGGCCACAGGAAGAAAGATCGATGTGATCTCCCTGTCCTACAACCGTATGATGAACCATATCAAATATATGGTAGCCCGTGTCTCCACAGGGGAGACACTGAAGCTGGATATGAATGAATATATAGAAGAAAAATATCCGGAATCCTACAGGATCGCGGAGGATGTCTGTGAGAGCCTGGGCAAAAGCCTGGGTAAAGAGCTGGATCCTATTGAAATTGGTTATCTTGCCATGCATATTGAGCGGACAGTGGAACAATAAATGTAAATGGCTGATCCGCCTCAGGGATTTACACAATAAATTCAATAGCTTTTTTGACAGCAGTACTCATGGCAGTACTGCTGTTTGTGACTAAGCAGACCTCTCTCTGAGGGAGCGGCTCCTTAAGCTGAAGGGCAAAAATCTTCCCGTCATTGATCACTTCCCGGGCAAGGGGCTCGGGGTAAAAGCCGATTCCCAGATTGTGGACGATCATGGGAAGGACCTGGTCTGTAGTTGCTGCCTCGATGTCAGGATGAAAAGAAACACGGTTTTCCATAAAGTAATTCATATACATTTCTCTAGTGCTGGTCCCTTCCGCAAGACCTACAAAGGGCAGATCCTGAAGCTCATGGATGCTGATAGGGGCAGTGGTCAGATCCTTATATTTGCTTCCGCATACAAGAATTTCCCGGTAACGCAGGAGACTTTTTTTCTGTAAAGGCTTGCGGATGGAGATCGGAGTGGTGACAATAGCGAAATCCACCGCATAATTTTTCAGTGCCTGTACTGCCTGAGGAGTAGAATGGTTAAAGAGGCGCAGGCGAACATGGGGATATTGCTCGCGGAACAGCTCCAGCTTTTCCAGAAGGATCAGACGCAGGGCATTTTCGCTGGCGCCGATGGAAACCAGACCATGCTCCAGCTCTCCGTTCTGGCGGATTTCCTCCTCGCCGATGGACAGCTGCTCAAAAGCCAGGGCAACGTGTTCATAAAGCTGGCGGCCTTCCGGTGTAAGTGCGATTCCTTTGTTGGAGCGGAGAAAGAGCGTACATTTCAGCTCCTGCTCCAGGTTGTTCATACAGCGGGTGATATTTGGCTGGTTGTTGTGAAGAGCTCTTGCTGCCTTGGTAAAGCTCTTATACTGGGCTACATAATAAAAGATCCGGTAGTAGTCGTAAGTGATCATGTATTGTCTCCATCCTGTGATATGATTTTAATATGTTTACGATATTAATAATACTTTTTACATTTGCTTCTGAGCAAACTATAATACACCCGAGGAAAAAAATCAATGACAGGAGTGATTTAGAGTGGTTTCAGGAGGCGGAAAGCTGCAAAATGCGGACCGGCAGATGTCAGAAGCTTTTATCACAAGTGTATTTCTGGCAATGTCCGGCGGATTTCAGGATGCCTACACATACTTTACAAGAGATGAGGTGTTTTCCAACGCCCAGACAGGCAACGTGGTTCTGATGAGCCATAATTTTATGACAGGACAGTGGGGAGACGGTTTAAGGTACCTGTTCCCTGTTTTAGCCTTTGCCATTGGTGTTGTAGCGGCGGAGCGAATCCAGAATACCTTTAAATATGCAAAAAAACTTCACTGGAGGCAGATGATCCTGCTGATCGAGATCCTGATCCTTTTTGCGGTGGGATTTATGCCGGGAGAATTGGATATGCTGGCAACCGTACTGGTATCCTTTTCCTGCGCCATGCAGGTACAGACCTTCCGGAAGGTGGGCGGTTATTCCTATGCAAGCACTATGTGCATCGGAAATTTACGAAGCGGCACGGCGGCGTTGTCCGTGTATTGTCGTGAAAAACGTCCGGAACAGCTGAAGCAGGCTCTTTATTATTTCGGAATAATTTTCTTTTTTGCCATTGGAGCCGGTGGCGGAGGAAATCTGTCCATGAGGCTGGGGATCCCGGCAATCTGGGTATCGGATGTTTTGCTTCTGATCAGCTTTATTCTGATGTTTTCCAGTAAACATAGAGATTAGAAAGGGTGAGGAATTGTGGAAAACAGCACATTATTCCCAAGAGAGGAAAAGGCGGAGCTTTTATTTGAAAAGATCCTGAAGGATCCGGAGGCGTGCAGACGGCTGACGGAGACCTTCTATGAATCCATGGATGCGGATACAGACATAGAATGCGGATATCTTCCTCCGGAAAAATTCGCCTATGCATTGCTGGACGCATATAAAAACCGTGATCTGACAGCTCTCCTTATGGCGATCTGCCAGAACAGTATGTTTGATCTTCTGCGAAATTCTTTTCTGGCACCGTTCAGGTTCAATGCAGATGGACAGGAGAATCCGGTATTTCTCACAGATGAAAAAGGAAATTTTCTGCGGGAAAAGGGAATCCATGTAAGTGACAGGGATTACGACCGATTTCGCAGGATATACAGGGAGAAACCTGGTGTAAAGATGTATCTGGCGTATGGCTACCGGAAGCGCCATGCCTATGATGAAGATACCATGGAAGTAGAAGAGTACAAAATGGGCGAACATATCGGTGTGCTGCTGGTGTATGAGCTTCCGGACAGCGTAAAGGAAAAAGAAACGGAGGCACAGGCCTATGCGGCTGTATGGGATATCATGATGGCAATTCAGAAGAAGCTTCCAAGAGCTTTTGTGTATTATGGGCAGGATTCTGTGGAGGATGGTGGAAAACGTTATGACGGACTGGGCGTTTTTCTCCCCATCCATAAATTTGCGGACCGCCTGGAAAAAATGATCGGGATCGCTGATGAGATCGTAATGAAATAGAATGTACAAAAAAGGACTGCTTTTGTATTGCTCCGGTTATCAGAAGGATAGCTGATGACCGGAAGCTACAGAAAGCAGTCCTTTTTGTATGCCCATCAGGTGCAGTAGCGGAACATTTTGTCCGTAAGGATCCTGGCGAAAATAAGGCCCAGGGGAAGAGCAACGATGATCAGGATCGCAGCTGCAAACCAGGAGGCGGAAACATTCAGGGACATGATCCCCAGATTGTAGATCGCCCGGTAGAGATAAAGCCCCGGGACCATGATCACAATGGATGGTACGGTAATGGAAATTCTGGGATATCCCACTTTTGTTTTGATGAGGGAGGCCAGAAGTCCGGCGGTCAGTGCTCCGAGAAAAGCTGCGGCAGCAGGTGGAAAACCGGCAAGATCAACAAGTTCCAGCCGGAGTGTGTTGGACAGTGCACCGATGAAAGCGGCAGCTGCGGCTAGACGGACAGGGCTGTTGAACATGACCGAAAAGCCGAATACCCCGCAGAAGCTTGCCAGAAGCCGGAACAGGATCCTCTGAGCTGCCGAAAGCTCCAGAGGCAGGAAATCCACAGGTTTCAGATGAAGAAGCAGTGCCATTAGCCAGGCAGAGACAGCAGCCACCATTACAACAATAATGGCGTAGGCCAGTCGTTCCAGACCGGAACGCATATCCAGCTTGGCAAGGTCGATCCCGCTTGTGATAAACGGAAAGCCTGGAATGATAAACAGCATGGAACAGATGTATCCGGCCTCATGCTGGACGGAAATGTGGAACAGAAGCTCTGCCAGCTTCAGGAAGCCTGCATATACAAGACAGGCAGAGGAAACAGAAACTGCAATGCACATAAACAGAGTAAAATGATGCTTGCCAAGCTTGCAGCGGATGGCGTTTCCGATGCCTGCGCCTGCAAAAGCCAGGATCATTTCCAGCGGGCCACCGCCCAGAAGAAAAGTAAATGCACCACAGGCCAGTGCAGAAGCCAGTCCCAGGGATGCAGGGGAATAAAGCCCGTGGATCCGCTCGATCTCATCTAACTGACTGTGCAGTGCTTCACCGCTCATATGGATACCCTCCGCAGGAAAATCACTGACAAAATGTTCCAGCCTGTTCAGTCTGGAAGTATTTACGCCGGTGGTAGTCAGACTAAGTGCATGGGAAAAACTGCTCTCACCGTCAAAGCAGGTGTAGCTTATAGACATCAGTCCGATATCTGCGGAACAGGTGATACCAAGTGCTTCTGACAATGTATTCATGGAACTCCGTACCCGCCAGGCACCGGTCCCACAGGAGAGAAGCATCATGCCTGTACGGCCGATCAGGGAAGCTTTTTCGGAAAGAGAAGCTTCGGTGATGGGCTGGTTGTTCCTGGCGCTTACGTAGTTGTGCCAGGGGATTTCCATATGATTACGTTTGATTAGAATATCTGACATAGAAATCACTTCTTTCTATATATTAAAATCATATAGTTGCTATTATAAATATATATAATAACTATAATCAGATATATTGTAGCCATTATTCTGAAAAAGTCAAGTGTAGATGAAATAAAATCTGACAGTACTAAAACGTCACTGTTAAAGATTTATCATTTTTTTGCGGAAAATGAATTTTTTTGGTTGCTTTTACGTACAATTTATGTATAATTGTGGATAGGGATGTTGGAATGACCAATTCCTATGGCAGGATGACAAAAACCTGCAGCAGTAGGTGGCTATCATAATTACTATTAAAGAAGAGAGGTAAATGTTAAGATGGCAAAAATCGATTTAACAAAGTATGGTATTACCGGAACAACTGAGATCGTGTACAATCCTTCCTACGAGACATTATTTGAGGAAGAGACCAAACCGGAGCTTGAAGGATTTGAGAAGGGTCAGGTCAGTGAGCTTGGTGCTGTCAATGTAATGACAGGTATCTACACAGGACGTTCCCCTAAAGACAAATACATCGTTATGGATGAGAACTCCAAGGACACAGTTTGGTGGACATCCGATGAGTACAAGAACGATAACCATCCGGCAACTCAGGAAGCATGGAATGCAGTTAAAGATCTTGCCAAGAAGGAGCTTTCCAACAAGAAACTTTTCGTAGTAGATGCATTCTGCGGAGCTAACAAAGACACACGTATGGCTATCCGTTTCATCGTTGAGGTTGCATGGCAGGCACACTTCGTAACAAACATGTTCATTCAGCCGACAGCTGAGGAGCTTGAGAACTTTGAGCCGGATTTCGTTGTTTACAACGCATCCAAGGCTAAAGTTGAGAACTACAAAGAATTAGGACTTAACTCTGAGACAGCTGTAATGTTCAACATTACAAGCCGTGAGCAGGTTATCGTTAATACATGGTACGGCGGAGAGATGAAGAAAGGTATGTTCTCCATGATGAACTACTATCTGCCGCTTAAGGGCATCGCTTCCATGCACTGCTCTGCAAACACAGACCTTAACGGAGAGAACACAGCTATCTTCTTCGGTCTTTCCGGAACAGGTAAGACAACACTTTCCACAGATCCTAAGCGTCTTCTGATCGGTGATGACGAGCATGGCTGGGATGACAACGGAGTATTCAACTTCGAGGGTGGATGCTACGCTAAGGTTATCAACCTTGACAAAGAGTCTGAGCCGGACATCTACAATGCGATCAAGAGAAACGCTCTTCTTGAGAACGTAACACTTGATGCTGAGGGCAAGATCGACTTCGCTGACAAGAGCGTAACAGAGAACACACGTGTTTCTTACCCGATCAACCACATCGAGAACATTGTTCGCCCTGTATCTTCTGCACCGGCAGCGAAAGAGGTTATCTTCCTGTCCGCAGATGCATTCGGCGTACTTCCTCCAGTATCTATCCTGACACCGGAGCAGACACAGTACTACTTCCTTTCCGGATTCACAGCTAAACTTGCTGGTACAGAGCGTGGAATCACAGAGCCTACTCCTACATTCTCCGCATGCTTCGGACAGGCATTCCTTGAGCTTCATCCGACAAAATATGCTGAGGAGCTCGTTAAGAGAATGGAGAAGAGCGGTGCGAAAGCATACCTCGTTAACACAGGATGGAATGGAACTGGAAAACGTATCTCCATCAAAGATACTCGTGGTATCATCGATGCTATCCTTGACGGATCTATCCTTAAAGCTCCGACAAAGAAGATCCCATTCTTCAACTTCGAGGTTCCGACAGAGCTTCCGGGCGTAGATCCTGCAATCCTTGACCCACGTGACACATATGCAGATGCTGCAGAGTGGGAGACAAAGGCTAAAGATCTTGCTGCAAGATTCGTTAAGAACTTTGCTAAATATGAAGGAAATGCAGCTGGTAAAGCACTCGTTGCAGCCGGCCCGCAGGCATAATCAGTCATTCCAACTGAATACAGATCGTAGACTTAACCGGGAGCGGATTTATCCGCTCCCGGTTTTTTGACAAACAACTGAGGATCTATTGTTTGATATAGAACTGTGCAGTGCGAAGCATGTTTCCAGACATGGAATAAACAGAAAGTTGAAGATATCTACCTGTAAAATAAAAAACTTTGGCTTGACTAACATAAGGTTCATGGTGTATCCTTTCTGAGAAGTTGAGCGGGAGACCCGTAAGACTGTAAAAATTCTCTTTGCACTGCATTACATTCGAACAGGATGCGAGATCAACAGTACAAACTGAGCAGGCGATGCTTTTCGGAATCGAAAATATTTATCGAAGGCATGGGGCCGGGCCGCAGGAAGCGGCAGCGGATATGGATTTAAACGTAATTGCAAAGAACCTGCATTCACGGAATATGAGGTGAAGCAGAATGTGACTTTGCTTTCAGACATATCTGCGGGACAGTGTATGTTTCGCAGGTATGTCTTTTTTACTGCAAAATATGGATGGAACAGAAGGTAGAAGCTGGGATATCCCTATACAGAAAAGAAAGAACACCGGCGGAAAATCGCACTGCAGCGAGTAGTGAAGGAACCGCCGGTTTTTTCACGGAAAATGTTGTGCCATAAGAAGAACCTGATCATATATTTAAAAGGAGATTCTGTTTATGGAACACACAGAAAACAAAACAATTATACATGATACAGAAAAAACAGCTTCATGGGAACAGCAGACAGCAATGAAGGTATCCGGGATCAGTATTCTGGTAAACCTTTTATTATCTGTATTTAAACTGATCGCAGGTATTGTGGCACATTCAGGAGCGATGATTTCGGATGCCATTCATTCTGCATCAGATGTGGGAAGCACCTTCATCGTAATCATCGGTGTCCGTCTTTCAGCAAAGAAATCGGACAAAGAGCACCAGTACGGACATGAAAGAATGGAGTGTGTCTCTTCCATTGTCCTTGCAGGAATGCTGCTTGTCACTGGTCTTGGAATCGGAATTACCGGTGCCCGTGATATCGTAAAAAGCACATCCGGTGGAACCATTGCCATTCCGGGAACACTTGCACTGATTGCAGCAGTGGTATCCATTGTGGTAAAAGAGTGGATGTTCTGGTATACAAGAGGTGCTGCAAAGAAGATCAATTCAGGAGCCCTGATGGCAGATGCATGGCACCATCGTTCAGATGCACTTTCCTCTATCGGAGCGTTTGTCGGCATCTTCGGTGCAAGACTGGGATACCCGATTCTGGACCCGATCGCCAGTATCGTGATCTGCGTTATGATCGCCAAGGCATCGATCGACATTTTCAGGGATGCCATTGACAAGATGGTAGATCATTCCTGTGATGCAAAAACTGAGGAATTCATGAAGAGAGAGATCCTCAAGGTACCGGGCGTCAGAAGAGTAGACCTTCTTAAAACCCGTCTTTTCGGATCCAAGATGTATGTGGATATCGAGATCGCAGCAGATGGAAATATTTCCCTTTTTGATGCACATGATATTGCGGAAAATGTACATCATACGATCGAGAATAAATTCAAAGATGTAAAGCACTGTATGGTGCATGTAAATCCGATCAACGGATAAAAAAACAAGCTGCCGGAGCAACTGTGATCGTCATCCGGCGGCTTGTTTTTGTATAGAGAAACACCCGGTAGGGGAGCTACCGGGTGTTTCGAGGGGAGTATAAATAATTAAATAAGGGGTTATGTAAAAAAAATTTTTGAAGGGTAAATTCTTTTTACAAGAATGATTATAATATAAACTGGAAAAAAAAGCAATATGATTTTGGCGAATAATCTCCAAACTTTTTGGGATACTATTTCCTGTAATAAAAAGCGGCAGAAAGCTTCGGAAAGCCGTAAAATCAACTTCATCAGGAGGTAATTCAAATGGCGAAAAATTACGAAACAGACAGAAATGAGTCTAATTATGCAGGAAAAAATCACGGGGAAAGTGCTTCCAGAAATTGCGGAAAAAACAGCTCTAAGAACAATTCTGGAAATTCTTCCAGGAACAGTTCCAAAAGCAGCTACGGAAACAAAATTTCCGATGAATATGATTCTGAGAAGGACAGAGGCTCTGACAGATATTAAAGGATAAGAAAAGCGGGAAAAGTCAGAGATGGCTTTTCCCGCTTAAATACATATAAGGGAACATTCACCCGGAAGCTTCCATATAATATACCAAAAAGAGGAGATTTTTTCCATGTTTCAGATCGAAACTATCTCTGCAAAAATGCTGGATTATTATGTGGAGCGCAGCGACGCTGTTATCATAGATCTCCGGGATTCTGCCGCCTACAGAAGGGGACATGTCCGGAACGCGGTAAATATTCCATACAGAGAGCTGGAGGAATATCTTGAGAAAAAACAGGATCAGAAATATCGTTTTCCCAAAGATAAGCTGCTGATATTTTACTGCGACCGCGGCGGCGCCAGCATGCAGGCTGCCCGGAGCCTGGCAAGACAGGGCTGTCGTACCAGGTCCGTGATTGGTGGATTTGCAGCCTACAGAGGGAGAAATCTTGTGCGCGGATAAAAAAAGCGGACAATATCAAATCAGATTGCGAATGCATATCTGTAACAAATCTTGTATTTTAAAGGAAATCATGATAATGTAAAGAACAGAGATAAAAACCAACACAAATTACAAGGAGAAAAGATTATGAAATATATGTTTGCGTCCGATGTACATGGTTCGGCATATTACTGCCGGAAAATGCTGGAAGCATATGACAAGGAGAAGGCGGAGAGACTGGTGCTTCTGGGAGATCTGCTTTATCACGGACCAAGAAATGACCTTCCGAAGGAATACGCACCAAAGGAAGTCATCCGCCTTTTAAATGGGAGAAAAAACCAGATCTATGCAGTACGCGGAAACTGTGAGGCAGAAGTGGATCAGATGGTCCTGGACTTCCCGGTTATGGCAGATTACTGTATCCTTGCCATCGAAGGAAAAACGATGTACGCCACACATGGTCATATCTATAATAAGGATAATCTTCCGCCGATGATGGACGGAGACATTCTGATCCACGGTCATACACATGTGCTGAAGGCAGAAAATATGGGGAATTATATCCTTCTGAACCCAGGTTCCGTATCCATTCCAAAGGAAGGTAACCCGCCGACCTATGCAATCCTTGAGAACGGAATTTTTACCATTAAAGATTTTGAAGGAAATACAGTACGGGAGATCACTTTATGAATCTGTGGGAATTAACGGCGCCCTGTCATTTTGGAACAGAGGCGGTGCTGAAGCGTGAAATACTGGATCTTGGCTATGAAGTGACCAGGGTGGAAGACGGAAGAGTAACCTTTGAGGCTGATGCCCAGGGTGTGGCAGACGCCAATCTGTTCCTTCGTACCACAGAACGTGTGCTTCTGAAAGTAGGCGAAGTAAAGGCCGAGACTTTTGATGAGCTTTTTGAAAAGACCAAGGCCCTCCCATGGGAGAATTACATACCGAAAAACGGTAAATTCTGGGTAGCCAAGGCAAACTCCATCAAAAGTAAGCTTTTCAGTCCATCTGATATCCAGTCCATTATGAAAAAAGCCATTGTAGAGCGTCTCAAAGGCATCTACGGGATTTCCTGGTTTCCGGAAGATGGTCCGGAATTTCCTATCCGTGTGGCCTTTATGAAAGACGTAGCTCTGATCGGAATCGACACTTCAGGAGTATCCCTCCATAAGAGAGGGTATCGCCAGATGACTGTCAAGGCACCTATCACCGAGACGCTTGCCAGCGCTCTTTTGATGCTCACCCCCTGGAAAAAGGACCGTATTCTTGTCGATCCGTTCTGCGGAAGCGGCACCTTTCCTATTGAGGCGGCAATGATGGCAGCGGATATGGCGCCGGGACTGAACCGTCATTTTCTGGCCGAGAGCTGGGAGCATCTGATCCCGAAGGAATGCTGGGAGGATGCAAGAGAAGAAGCCAGAGAACGTGTAAATCTTGATATTGAAACCGATATCCAGGGCTTTGATATCGATGCAGCTGCCATCAAGGCAGCACGCGCCAACGCAAAAATGGCAGGAGTGGACAGACTGATCCATTTCCAGCAGCGCCCGGTCAGTGAACTCCGCCATTCCAAACCCTTTGGTTTTATCGTGACAAATCCGCCATATGGTGAGCGGATCGAAGAAAAATCCAATCTCCCTGCATTGTACCGTGAGATCGGTGAAAGCTATAAGGGGCTGGATCGCTGGTCCATGTATCTGATCACTGCCTATGACAAGGCAGAGAATGACATCGGCCGAAAGGCAGATAAAAACCGTAAGATCTATAACGGAATGATGAAAACCTATTATTACCAGTTTCTTGGACCACGTCCGCCGAAGAAAGGAAGTATTAAAGAATGAAAAAGATCATTTTTGCTACCGGAAATGAGGATAAAATGAAGGAGATCCGAAGGATACTTGCGGATCCTTCTCTGGAGATCCTTTCCCTGAAGGATGCCGGGATCCATGCGGATATTGATGAAAATGGAAAAAGCTTTGAAGAAAATGCCATGATCAAGGCAGAAGCAATCAGTAAAATGACTGGCGAGATCGTTCTGGCAGATGATTCCGGTCTGGAGATCGACTATCTGAACAAAGAGCCGGGAATCTATTCCGCACGCTATATGGGTGAGGATACTTCTTATCATATTAAAAACGCAAACCTGATCCAGCGTCTGGAAGGTGTACCTGATGAGAAACGTACTGCACGTTTTGTATGTGCTATTGCGGCAGTTTTCCCGGATGGCAGAAGAAAGACAGTCCGTGCTGCCATGGAAGGCCGCATCGGCTACGAGGAAAAAGGGGAGAATGGCTTTGGCTATGACCCGATCTTTTATCTTCCGGAATATGGCTGTACTTCCGCAGAGCTTTCCATGGAAGAAAAGAACAGGATCAGCCATCGTGGAAAAGCTCTTTGCCTTATAAAGGAAGAGCTTGTATGAAGGTGCTGATCGTAAGCGATACTCACGGAAGAGATGAAAACCTGGAGATCGCGATAAATCGGGAGGCTCCTTTTGACATGCTGGTACATTGCGGAGATGTGGAAGGCAGAGAATTTTATATCGAAGCCCTTGCAGAATGTCCCTGCAGTATTGTGTCCGGAAATAATGATTTTTTCTCGGATCTTCCGAGAGAAGATGTGATCGAGGTCGAGGAAAATAAGATTCTGGTAACTCACGGTCATTACTACGGTGTATCCATGGCCTTTGATCAGCTGGCAGAAGCTGCCCGCTCAAGGGGATGCAATGCGGCTTTTTTCGGACATATCCACGTACCGGTTGTTGAAAAGGAAGCAGGTGTGCTTCTGGTAAATCCCGGAAGTCTGGCTTATCCCAGACAACGGGGACGCCGTCCAAGCTATGCAGTAATGGAGACAGATGGAAAGGGCGAAATGCACGTAGAGATCCGTTACCTCTGATTCCGGCAGAAAAAACAAATAAACTGTCATAATTGATAAAATTTGTGCCAATATTCAGCATATATTAGTCAAAAACGATTGCGAAAGTCAGCTATGTGCTATATAATGAACAAGTAGTTGTTTTCTAGTAATATAGAGCATTCTTTAGGGTACTGACCATGAAGGGGTCTCGTTCCTGAGAATGCAGCAGAGCGGAATGAGAAGGTCCGCTTTACATAAATGAAGGGGGAAAATACGCATGACTGCGGTTATTATAGGGAGTATTGGGTTTTTATGCTGCTTCCTGTATGATCATAACAGTATCCGACTGAAAAAAAGCTTTCTCCACCCGTTTTTTAGCATAGGATGTTTCCTGATCGCAGTGTCAACAGGTCTGGTGATCCGGAACTGCTGGCCGCGGCGGGGAAGTTCTTTTTTTATTTCTGCTGTTTTTCTGGCAGCAGCGCTCCTGTTTCTGGGACTGTTGATCTATACATTGTTTTTTGCGCTGCCCTTTGATGAGACATATGTCAAAGAAAATCATGAAAGGCTGGCTTATACAGAGGGTGTTTATGCACTCTGCCGACATCCTGGCGTTCTGTGGTTCGCCGGATTTTATTTTTGCCTGGCCGGATTTCTGGGATCCGGGAAGGCGCTGGGGGATTTTGTGGTCCTTATCGTGTGGAACATATTGTACATTTTTTACCAGGACAGGATCGTGTTTCCGGAAACATTCAGTAATTACGGAGCGTATCAGCAGACAACTCCCTTTCTGATCCCAGACCGAAACAGTACAGCTGCCTGCATAAAAACATGGCGAAAAGGGGGGAAAAGGCGGTGAGTCTTGGCGAAAAGCTTCGAAAACAGCAGTATGATGCTATCTGGAAAGAATATTGCGGATTTCTTGATCTGACAATGCAGGATTACATGAAGATCCAGAATCGCCTGATGGAAGAGCAGATCCAGCTCTGGTCAGACTGTGAACTGGGCAAAAGCATTCTGAAGGGCAGGAGGCCATCCGGGATCGACGAGTTCCGTCGGCTGGTACCTCTTACCACTTATGAGGATTATGCCGACATGCTTTTGAAGAAGAGAAGCGAAACACTTCCGGGTAATCCGATCATCTGGATACAGACGACCTGGGAAGGCGGGCGCCATCCGATAAAAGTAGCACCATACACGAGAAGTATGCTGGATACCTACAGGAACAATGTAGTTGCCTGCCTCATATTGGCTACAAGCCACGAAAAGGGCAAATTTGATGTGGAGGAAACGGACAAGATCCTTTACGGACTGGCACCGCTGCCTTTTGCTACCGGTCTTTTTCCACTGGCGCTGAAAGAGGATATCGACATCCGTTTTCTTCCGGAAGTGGAAGATGCGGTAAATATGAGCTTTGGTGAGCGGAACAAAGAGGGATTCAAGATGGCCATGAAACAGGACGTGGAATTTTTCTTCGGACTTGGAAGTGTGGCCTATGCAGTAAGCCAGAGCCTCACTGGAAGCGTATCATCAGGAAAGAGCAAAACATCCTTTTCGGAACTTCTGCAGTATAAACCAAAGATGCTGAAAAGGATCCTGAATGCCAAAAAGATCTGTAAGAAGGAGAAACGGGAGCTTCTTCCGAAAGATCTTTTTCACCTGAAGGGATTTATGGTGGCAGGAACCGACAACCAGTGCTATAAGGATGATCTGGAGGAAATGTGGGGAGTTCGGCCCATGGAGCTTTTTGCAGGAACGGAACCTTCCATTATAGGAACCGAGACCTGGACCAGGAACGGAATGTACTTTTTCCCGGATACCTGCTTTTATGAATTTATCACCGAAAAGGATATGCTCCATAATTATGAGGATCCCACGTTCACTCCTCCGACCTATCTTATGGATGAGGTTGTTCCCGGGGAGAAATATGAGCTTGTGATCACTGTGCTGAAGGGCGGAGCCTTTGCCAGGTACCGTGTGGGAGATATGTATCGGTGCGTGGGTCTTACCAACCAGGAGGATCGGACACAGATCCCAAGATTTGAGTACATAGACCGGGTTCCATGGATCATTGATATCGCAGGCTTTACCAGGATTTCGGAAAATGGTATCAAAAGTGTGATCCAGCTGTCCGGGCAGCCGGTTACGGATTGGATCGCAGTGAAAGAATATAATGAGAAAAAACGTCCATATCTGCATCTTTATATAGAAGTAAAAAAAGAAGCGCTGATGTATCAGGCTATGAGCACGGATATTCTGAAAGAACTTCTGACCACGTATTTCAAATATATCGATCAGGATTACCGGGATCTGAAGAAAATCCTGGGAATGGATCCCCTTGTGGTGACCATCCTGCGCTGTGGTACCTTTCATCTGTATGAGTCCAGAAACGGACGGAAACCACGGCATATGAGCACTCCTTATTATGAGGTGGCGGAACTTTTGAGACTGCAGGATGAGATCGGATTCGGGAATATGAGGAAGTAACTATGGAAAGCTATATATCATTTTCAATCATTTCAGTTTTTTTCTATACATTTATGATACTGACTCTTCTGGCTGGTAAGCGCAGCCGGATCATCAACAGTTTCATGTGTGTGCTGGGAGGAATGCTCTGCTGGACGCTGGGCTCTTTTCTGATGCGTATGGAAGCAGGCCCCTCTTACATCCTGTGGTATTATGTGTCTCTGGCAGGAATCCTGTTTCTGCCATATTTTTACTATGTGTTCATCAGCGAATTCATGGGAGTGCGTATGGGCAGAAAAAGCAAGATCCCATTGCTTTTGATGCTGCTGCTTTTTGTGATCAACATCCCGGGCGGGATCATCCTGCGCTGGCCAGATCTGATCCGTAAAAACGGTGGTGCGCATTTTGTTTATAAGATCACACCCTGGTTCCTTCTATTCTTTGTGGTGGCAGGGATCACCATTATCCAGATCTTTATCACCATGTACCGCGGATGCCGGAGACATCCCGGATACCGCAAACAGATCGAACCGATCCTTGTGGGGATACTGATCATTTTTGTGGGAAACCTTGCGCTGGCAGTGCCGGCATTTTCCGGATTCCCCATCGATATTGTCAGCGGCCTGATCAATGCTGTCCTGATGCTTTATGCACTGACCAGAAGACGGCTGTTCCAGATGCGCCGTCTTGCGTCAGATGGGGTTTGCTTTGGTGTGGGCGTGGTCCTGACTGTAGTACTGTTTATCAATCTTTCACCGTACCTGATGAGCTATATCCGAATGCTGCTTCCTTCAGCCAGTGAGTATCATGTGCTGATCTTTTCTTTTGTTTTTCTCATATCTGCATGGCTGGTCACCGTGCTGTGGAAATGTCTGATGAACAATGTTTTTATCAAAAAAGAGATCCAGCAGTCTCAGGAGCTGAAAGATTTCAGCCAGTCGGTTTCCAGGACACTCCGGGTAGGAGAGATCCTGCGCAATACGGTAAATGTGCTGAAGGAAACTACCAATGCAGGACGGATCTATATTTGTCTGAAGGACAAAAAATCAGGGGAATATCAGGCAGTTTACAGTGACCGTCCATTAAATGATCTGACCTTTTCACTGAAAGCAGATAATCCGGTGGTCACCTGGCTTACCAGAAATGAGGACTGTGTGGTGATCCGGGATTTTCGTTCCTCCACAGCCTACAAATCCATGTGGGAGTCGGAAAAACATATGTTTTCGGAGCTGGGTATTGAATACTGTGCTGGTCTTCGCCAGAATGATGATCTGGCCGGGATCATTGCGATTTCCGGTGACGGACACAGAAATCTGAACCATAATGATCTGGCCATGCTGTCTTCGGTCAGTTCGGTAGCTTCCATTGCCATCAAAAATGCCAGACTTTATGAGGCGGCATGGACAGAGGCAAGGACCGATGAACTGACAGGCCTTCTGAACCGGAAATATTTTTATGAGATCCTGGATGAGGAATACGAAAAAAATAAAGATGGTTCGCTTGCACTGATCCTGTTCAATATCGATGATTTCAAGTTGTACAATCAGCTGTACGGAAATCAGCAGGGAGATGTTGCACTCCGAAAGGTGGCAGATATCATCCAGGCAAGTGTGGGAGAACGGGGATATGTGGCACGGCATAGTGCCAAGGAATTTGCGGTCCTGATGCCAAATTACGATATTTTTTCCGCCAGAAATCTGGCAGAATCCATACAGAAGCAGATCCTGCATATGCGCAACGATTCTGCAGACTACAAGCTGAAGATCCTTACGGTAAGCGTGGGGATCAGTGCGGCGCCTTATGCGGCCCGCTCAGCAAAGGAGCTTCTGGATAATGCGGACCTGGCAGTATATCATGTAAAGCGCAGCGGTAAAAACGGCATCGAGATTTTTGACACCATGCTGAAGGAAAGCCTGGATGAAGAAAATGCGGGTAAGAAATCCGATCATGAACATATTTATCAGTCCTATGAATCCACGATCTATGCGCTGACTGCAGCCATTGATACCAAAGATCATTATACCTTCGGACATTCCAACAATGTGGCTTATTACGCAACAAGTCTTGCGAAGGCGCTGAACTATACAACGGAAATGGTGGAGATCATCCGTCAGGCGGCGCTTCTTCATGATGTTGGAAAGATCGGGATCCCGGAGCATATCCTGAATAAAGAAGGCAAGCTTACGGATGAAGAGTATGAGATCATGAAAGGTCATGTGGAAGCGTCCATCGGGATCATCCGTCACCTTCCGTCGCTGGATTATGTTATCCCTGCGGTTATCGGTCATCACGAACGTTATGACGGAAACGGCTATCCAAGGAGGATCGCGGGAGAAGATATCCCGGCATCTGCAAGGATCCTCTGCATCGCAGATTCCTTTGATGCCATGACATCCAAACGTTGTTATAAAGAACTGATGCCAGTGGAAAAAGCTCTTCGGATTATAAGAGAAGAGGAAGGAAAACAGTTCGATCCGGATATGGCGGAGGTATTTATCCACATATTTCGGGAAGGAAAGATCCATCTGGCAGAACCGGCGGAGCTGAAACGGGAAGAAAAAGCATAAAGAATATTAAGATTACGGGTCTGACAAGCTATGTCAGACCCGTTTTTGTGAAGAATAGGAAGAAAGTTTTATTTATCATCTCCGGTAAGGCGAAGTACATCCCGGATCTCATCCACATTCATATCCAGGATCACGGCAAGCTCATCAATGGTGAATTTGGTGGCGTCATCATCGTCTGTGAGTTCTTTAACCGCAGCCTCCAGGTTTTCTACCTTGGATACCAGATAGTCGTCACGGAATTTCTGTTGTGTCTGTTCCTCAATGGCATGAAGGATCCCACTGCGGATACGACCACGCATCCAGGTATCGTTTTTCTCCTGTGGGTCTGTCTCTTTGAGAGACGCCAGAAGGGCCAGATTTGCCTCCTGAATGAGATCGGCCAGGTGGATTTCCTCACAGTTCAGTTCAGCGGCCATCTGGGCTGCCTGAGCCATGTAGAACTGTGTCAGTGCACCTTCGGCAGCAGTGTCTCCCTTTGCAAAGGCCTGAAAGAGGGACGCAAGATCATCCGGATCAAGTCCTTCCGGGGAAAAGCTTTCCATATAGTCATTGAGATAAGCCTGTTCCTCGGCAGTAAGAGCAGCACGGGTACCCGGAAGCTCTTCCTTGTCGCTGGATTCGGATGAAACAGCATCTGCTCTGGCAGCGCTGGCAGCTTCATCGGCGCCTTCGATGGTGATCCCTTTTAATTTGAGATACTGCAGGATCTTTACAAGCTGTGAAGTGCTCAGATCCGATTCATCGAAATGGTCACGGATCTGTTGCTGGGAGAGCTGCTTATTGTTTTCCTCAGCGATGGCACAGATGTCATTAAGCTTCTGCTGAAATAATTTTATATCCATGTAAAAACATCTCCTTATTATTTGTTTTTTTTCTTGACTTTAATTATGGTTTCATGATACCATAAGCCAGTCGCAAATGACAAGAAAACCTTTAAATAGGCGGAAAAAACGTGAAAAAAAGTTTTTTTTAAAAAATTCAAAAAAGGTGTTGACATTTGTAGATTGCTATAATATAATATCACTTGTCGTCAGGCAGGAAACGAAAACGAAACACAAACGAAGACGACAACAACTTAATAAAAACCATAAGTAAATGGTACATCGGGGTGTGGCTCAGTTTGGCTAGAGCGCCTGGTTTGGGACCAGGAGGCCGCAGGTTCGAATCCTGTCACCCCGACTGCTGTAAACTTATTACCGCAAGCATGCGGGTGTAGTTCAATGGTAGAACACCAGCCTTCCAAGCTGGATACGTGGGTTCGATTCCCATCACCCGCTTCTCTGAGAAGAGAGCATGTGTCTGTAGCTCAGCTGGATAGAGCAACGGCCTTCTAAGCCGTGGGTCGGGGGTTCGAATCCCTTCAGGCACGTTGTGGTGGGTATAGCGCAGTTGGTTAGCGCGCCAGATTGTGGCTCTGGAGGCCCAGGGTTCGAATCCCTGTATCCACCCTTCGCCCATTGGGCTATCGCCAAGCGGTAAGGCACAGCACTTTGACTGCTGCATTCGCTGGTTCGAATCCAGCTAGCCCAGTCCTTTTTATGGGGTATTAGCTCAGTCGGTAGAGCACTTGACTTTTAATCAAGTTGTCCGGGGTTCGAATCCCCGATGCCTCATTAGCGGAAAGCATTTGCTTTCCGTTATTTTTTTATCATCAGACAGGATGAAAATATAATTGAATATGCGGATATGGCGGAATTGGCAGACGCGCTGGTTTTAGGTACCAGTGGGCAACCGTGCAGGTTCAAGTCCTGTTATCCGCAGTGCTTAAGAGGCTTTCTATAAATCTGATTTATGGAAAGTCTTTTAATTTTTAGAATTATATTCACAGAAAAATGCCACATATGCATAATGATATGTGGCATTTTGACTCTATCGAATTTCTTAAATGACGTTACAGTTTCTCCCCTTCATTCACTTCCTCAATAAACACCTTCCCTTCCGCCTGCTGTTCCGCAAAATGAAATCGCAGTACAGCCTGAGGCCAGTTGAGTGTGATGATGGCTTTTTTGTCCCGTGTCTTTCCTGCGGCCTGGATCTGATCTACAAGGTCTGCGAGGACTTCACGGGTGAGATATCCGCCTCGCCAGTGGAAGGTGAATTCGCGGCCTTTTTTTGCGGCCTGGAGGGCACGTTTGTATACGTCTTCCAATTTGGTGAAGGATAGCTTTTTCTCACGGTAATAAAAGTGGTTTCCATCCGGGCAGGGAGGTGCCGGAGCGATCAGTGGTTCATGGTCACGAAAGATGTTTTTGTCATCCAGATTAAAATAATCGTAACGGATACTGGTTGAGCCGTCTTCGTTTTTGCCCAGAGTATTATCGAAGGTGGCATCCAGATGATAGTACTGTCCGTTGATCCGGACGATGTTCCAGGTATGACGGTATTTGATCCCTTTTTCCGGATTGTTCCCACAGATGGCGATAATACACCATACACCAAGGGCATCACAGAGGACCTTTACGGATTTGGCGATTCCCTCGCAGACACCGACACCATGGCCCAGAGGCCCGATGATCTCGTGGGAATATGGCTTTTTCAGCTTGTCGTAGCGGATATTTTCACAGATGAAGTCATGGACATATTTTTCCTTATCCCACTCGGAAAACTTCATGGCGGTGCGCACAAGCTTGTCTACGCGGGCTCCCAGGGCTTTCTGATGCTCCCGGATTTTATTTTTGTCGAAGATATATTCAGGGATCAGTATCAGATTTGGCGAGTCCTTGTAATAACGGTATTTAAACCCCACAGCCCAGAAAATCTCCGGGTGATCCAGACGAAGCTGGAAAAATACATCATAGAGCCAGTTTCCATCGGTGGTTGGTACCTGCGGGATCAGGAACTCGTCGGAAAGCTCCATAAGCCCGTGAAGCATTGCACGGTACACGTTTTGTTTATCTTTCGACATTTTGGCGTAGTAATATTCTTCAGTTTGTTTCATATATAAAAATACGGAGACTCCTTTCCGGAAAAATAGATTTCAATCAAAGATTATAGCATAAAAAAACATGCAGGACTATCAGAAAAGATACACCCTGCATGTTTTTGGTATTGAATATTTTAGATCGAAAATAACTGTGAGCCTGGATCAGCCGTTATACAGCTGATAATACCGGCCCTTCTGTGCAAGCAACTCCTCGTGGGAACCACGCTCGATGATGTGTCCCTGCTCCAGGACCATGATGCAGTCACTGTTGCGTACTGTGGAAAGTCTGTGGGCGATCACAAAGGTCGTCCTGCCTTCCATCAGCTTATCCATACCATCCTGTACAAGTTTTTCGGTACGGGTATCAATGGAGCTGGTGGCCTCGTCCAGGATCAGGACGGGCGGGTCTGCAACGGCTGCACGGGCAATGGAGAGAAGCTGTCGCTGGCCCTGACTTAAGTTTGCACCGTTTCCGCGGAGAAGGGTATTATAACCCTGCGGAAGCCTGCGGATGAAACCGTCGGCGTTGGCAAGCTTTGCTGCTGCGATAACCTCCTCATCTGTGGCATCCAGCTTTCCGTAGCGGATATTTTCCATAACGGTTGCTGTGAACAGGTTGGTATCCTGAAGAACGATGCCCATGGAGCGTCTGAGATCATCTTTTTTGATCTTGGTGATGTTGATGCCGTCATAACGGATCTTACCCTTCTGAATGTCGTAAAAACGGTTCAGAAGATTGGTGATGGTGGTTTTTCCGGCGCCGGTAGAGCCTACAAAAGCAATCTTCTGGCCTGGCTGTGCATACATGTTGATGTCATGGAGAACGATCTTGTTGGAATTATAACCAAAGTCTACATCCTCCAGGACCATATCACCCTTCAGCTCGATATAATCAGTGGTACCCTCAGCTTTGTGGAAATGCTTCCATGCCCAGCGGCCGGTACGTTTGTCGGATTCGGTAAGAACACCGTTTTCCTCTTTTGCATTGACGAGAGTAACGTAGCCTTCATCCACTTCCGGTTTTTCATCCAAAAGATCAAAGATACGTTTTGCACCTGCAAGAGCCATAACAATACTGTTGAACTGCTGGCTGACCTGGTTGATAGGCATGTTGAAGCTCTTATTGAAGGTCAGGAAGCTGGCAAGCCCGCCAAGTGTGAAGCTGCCGATGCCGTTGATAGCAAGGATACCGCCCACCATGGCGCAGATCACATAGCTGACATTTCCAAGCTGTGCGACCACAGGCATCAGGATGTTGGCAAAACGGTTTGCATTGTCTGCGCTGGTGAAAAGCTGGTCGTTCAGTTCATCGAATTTCCGGATGCTTTCGTCCTCATGGCAGAAGACCTTGACAACCTTCTGACCCTCCATCATCTCTTCGATATAACCATTGACAATACCAAGGTTGGTCTGCTGCTCCAGGAAATATTTTCCGCTTAAGCCTGCAAGCTTCCGGCTGGCAGTCATCATAATGGCAACCATAAGCAGGGTAACTACAGTAAGCGGAACATTCAGGATCAGCATACTTACAAGAACACTGACGATGGTGATCACACTGGAAAGCAGCTGCGGAAAACTCTGGCTGATCATCTGGCGCAGGGTATCAATGTCGTTGGTGTAGATGGACATGATATCGCCGTGTGCGTGAGTGTCAAAATATTTGATGGGAAGCGTTTCCATCGTTGCAAACATATCGTTTCTGAGGTTACGTAAGGTTCCCTGGGAAACATTGATCATGATACGGTTATAAGTATAGGTGGCAATAACACCAATGGCGTAAAAGCATGCCACACGTGCGATGGCTGCAGCCAGAGGCCCGAAATCCGGTGTATCTGCTGAGAGAAGCGGTGTGATATACTGGTCGATCAGGGTTTTCATGAACATGGTTCCCTGTACATTGGCAAGAACACTGACAAAAATGCAGATCACCACGATCACGATATGGATACTGTAGTTTTTAAAGATATAACGGGCAAGGCGTCCCAGAAGCTTTCCCGGCTGCTCCGGTGTTCCCATACCCCTTGGGCCAGGACCGCCCGGGCCTTTCATGTTCTGTTTTTTCAAGCCGGCTCACCTCCCTCGTCAAAATCACCGGCGCCGCCGGTCTGTGAATGAAATACTTCCTGATAAATGGCGTTGGTCTTAAGAAGCTCCTCGTGGGTACCAAAACCGTTGATCTCACCGTTATCCATAACGATGATCCGGTCCGCGTTCTGGATGCTGGAAACACGCTGTGCGATGATCAGCTTGGTGGTATCCGGGATCTCCTCAGCAAAGGCGCGGCGGATCCTTGCATCTGTGGCAGTATCTACTGCACTGGTGGAGTCATCCAGGATCAGTATCTTCGGCTTCTTCAGAAGAGCACGGGCAATACAGAGACGCTGCTTCTGGCCTCCGGAAACATTGGAGCCGCCCTGTTCAATGAAGGTATTGTATTTGTCCGGCATTTTTTCGATGAAATCATCGGCACAGGCAAGCTGGCATGCGCGGCGGCATTCCTCCTCAGTGGCATTTTTGTCACCCCATCGGAGGTTTTCCAGAATGGTTCCTGAGAAGAGTACATTCTTCTGAAGAACAACGGAAACCTGATTTCTGAGAGATTCCAGATGGTATTTACGGACATCGATGCCTCCTACGGAAACAGAACCATCCGTTACGTCATAAAGACGGCTGATCAGGTTGACAAGGCTGGATTTTGCACTTCCGGTACCGCCGATGATCCCTATGGTCTCGCCGGAGCGGATCGAGAGATTGATATCCTTCAGAACGGGTTCCTGACTGTCTTTCTTATAGCTGAAATTTACATGATCGAAGACGATACTTCCGTCCGGGACATCTGTTACTGGATCTTCCGGATCTGTGATGTCAGCAGTATCATTGATGACTTCCGTAACACGCTCTGCGCTGGCAATACTCATTGTTACCATAACAAAAACCATGGAAAGCATCATAAGGCTCATGAGAATGTTCATGCAGTAGGTGAGAAGGCTCATAAGCTCACCGGTAGTAAGGGAGCTGCCTACGATCATTTTGGCGCCGAGCCAGCTGATCCCCAGGATACAGGCATAAACGGTAAACTGCATCAGGGGCATGTTCATGACAACGATCTTCTCAGCACTTAAGAACATTTCGTATACTTTGTTGCAGGCTTTCTGGAATTTACTGATCTCGTAGTCTTCGCGGACATAGGCCTTGACCACACGCACAGCGCCGATGTTTTCCTGGACACTTGCGTTCAGGTCGTCATATTTACGGAATACGGCCTGAAAATATACCGTTGCTTTTCTCATGATAAAGATCAGACAGCCTCCCAGGAAGATAACAGCGACAAGGTAGATGCTTGCAAGCTTTGCATTGATAAGAAATGCCATGACCATGGCACAGATCAGACTGGCCGGTGCACGGGTACACATACGAAGGATCATCTGATAGGCGTTCTGCAGGTTGGTCACATCAGTGGTAAGACGGGTGATCAGGCCGGCAGTGCTGTATTTGTCGATGTTGGAAAAAGAAAAGGTCTGGATGTTGGTGTACATGGCTTTTCGGAGGTTTCTGGCAAAGCCTGTGGAGGCCAGTGCTCCGTATTTTCCTCCCATGACGCCGGACCAGAGTCCGCACAGGGCAAGAGCTACCATAACTGCACCCATCCGATAGATATGGCCGATATTTCCGGCTTCCACACCCTTATCAATGATGGAAGCCATGGCCAGGGGGATCAGAGTCTCAAAGAGAACTTCCAGGATCATGAAAAAAGGCGTGAGAAACGATGCCTTTTTAAACTCCCTGACCTGGGCCAGAAGGGTTTTGAGCATAAAAAATCTCCTTTCTTTACTGTTCAAAAGACAGCACTACTGGAAAGGATTCCGGGCTGCTATAGAACAGATATATTGTTCAGCTACTATTATCGGGGAAATTATTTTTAATGTCAAGATAAACATGTGCGAAATGCTTGACACAACATCCTTTAAGCGGTATATTAAAAGTTAATATTCGCCTGTAGAACAGGGAAAGAATGGGCTTCAGGTCCCTTTAGAGGGTCTATATAGAGTTAAATTTTTGCAGGGAGGATTTTATATGGAGATCAGACAGTCAGCGGAGGATTATCTTGAATCAATTCTGGTTTTATCCAAAAAAGGAGGAGGAGTTCGTTCCATTGATATTGCGACCAGACTTGGTGTTTCCAAGCCAAGCGTCAGTCACGCAATGAAGCTTCTTCGTGAGGATGGTTATATTGCTATGGACCGTTACGGTACCGTGACACTTCTGGAGAAGGGGGCAGAGATCGCCAATCAGATTTATGAGCGTCACATTGTTCTTGCCAGGATGCTGGAGGGACTTGGGGTTCCGGCAGAGATCGCAATGGAGGATGCCTGCAAGATGGAGCACGACATCAGCCAGGAGAGCTTTGAGAAGATCAAGGCACATTATAATAACTTTATTAAGAAGGAAGAAAAAGCAGACTAAGAAACATGCAGACAGGCAGCCGGAAGGTAAAATACCAAACCGGCTGCCTGTTTTTTATTTATTTTCTTTTTCCGGCAGCTGTGCCAGGATGATGGCTGCAAACATGATGACACATCCAAGGAGCTCTTTTATGGAAAGCTTCTGATCTAGGAGCACCCAGCCTGCAAGCACGGAGATGCAGGATTCAAGAGAAAGGATCAGAGAAGCAACGGTGGGATTCACATTTTTCTGGCCTACGACCTGCAGGGTGTAGGCAACACCGCAGGACATCACACCGGCATACAGGATCGGCAGCCAGGCAGTGAGAATGGAAGAAATCTGCGGATGTTCCAGAATAAGTGCCGGGATCATGGACAGGATCCCGCAGACAAGAAACTGGATACAGGAAAGCTTTACACCGTCTGCCTTCGGGGAAAAATAGTCAATCACCAGAATGTGCAGGGAAAAGAGAAAAGCACATACCAGCACCAGAATATCTCCGAGGCCAATGGAAAATCCGTCTGTGATGCAGAGAAGATAAAGTCCGACCAGTGCCATGACAACGGCTGCCCATATAAAGGGACTGCATTTCTTTTTCAGGAAAATTCCAATGATCGGGACGATGACAATGTAGCAGGCGGTGATGAAGCCAGCTTTTCCTACTGTTGTGTACTGGATGCCAAACTGCTGGAAGCTGCTGGCAGCAAAAAGAGCAAATCCGCAGGCAATGCCGCCCAGCCACAGGTCACGGCTGTTATATGGCGTGGGGGATACAGCTTTTTCTGAAGGTGTTGATGAGGATTCCGGTATTGCGGAGTCTGTGGCAGCAGAGGATTTATTTCCGGAACGGTTTAGGATAAAGAGCACCGGAACCAGGACAGCGGCGCCGATCAGGGAACGGACGCCGTTGAAGGTGAAGGGGCCAACATATTCCATGCCCACACTCTGGGCAACAAAGGCGATTCCCCAGATCGTTGCGGCCAGAAGCAGGCAGAGAGAATTTTTCAGAGGCATTTTCTGTGAGTTCATGATAAAAAATCCTTTCGTTTATTAGGTATTATGTGATCAAAGCAGTATATAACAAAAGACCCCGGGGAACTTATATAGCTTCCCGGGGCATTCTTATGATCTGTCGGAACAATGTCCAACAAAATTAGTTCTGATTCTGGTTATTCTTAACTTCTGCAAGCTTCATGGCACGAACCTTCAGCGGCAGACCGAACAGAGTGATGAATCCGTCTGCATCATGATGATCATACATATCACCGGTTGTGAAGGAAGCAAGAGACTCATTGTAAAGGCTGTACGGAGAGGTTGTACCATTCTTGATGATGTTTCCTTTGTAAAGCTTGAATTTAACCTCACCGGTAACATATTTCTGAGTGGACTCAACAAATGCCTGGATAGCCTCACGGAGAGGTGTGTACCATTTTCCTTCGTAAACAACCTGTGCAAACTGGCTGCCAAGCTTTTTCTTGGCTTCCATTGTCTCACGGTCAAGGATCAGCTCCTCAAGCTGGTCATGTGCTGCCATCAGGATCGTTCCGCCAGGAGTTTCATAAACGCCACGGGATTTCATACCAACAACACGGTTCTCAACAATATCAACGATACCGATGCCGTTCTCACCGCCAAGCTTGTTCAGCTCTGTGATGATCTCGGAAACCTTCATTGCTTTTCCGTTGAGTGTTTTCGGAACACCCTGCTCGAATGTCATGGTGATCTCAGTTTCTTTATCCGGAGCCTTCTCAGGTGTTACGCTTAATACAAGCATGTCATCATAGTTCGGAGCCTGGGATGGATCCTCAAGCTCAAGTCCCTCATGGCTGATGTGCCAGAGGTTTCTGTCACGGCTGTAGCTGTGGCTTGCATCAAATGGAAGAGTGATGCCATGAGCCTTACAGAACTCGATCTCATCTTCACGGGACTGCATGGTCCACAGATCTGTCATACGCCATGGAGCAATGATCTTGATGTCCGGAGCGAGAGCCTTGATGCCAAGCTCGAAACGGATCTGGTCGTTTCCTTTACCGGTAGCACCATGGCAGATAGCAACGGCACCCTCTTTACGTGCGATCTCAACCAGCTTCTTGGCAATGACCGGACGAGCCATGGAAGTTCCGAGAAGATAGGAATGCTCGTATACAGCACCAGCCTCTACACACGGCATGATGAAGTCATCGCAGAACTCATCGACGATATCCTCGATATATAATTTGGAAGCACCGGACATTTTTGCTCTCTCTTCAAGACCGTCCAGCTCGTTTCCCTGTCCGCAGTTTACACAGCAGCAGACAACGTCATAATCAAAGGTTTCTTTCAGCCACGGGATAAGGGCTGTGGTATCAAGACCACCGGAATACGCTAAAACAACTTTTTCTTTCATAATATATGTCCTCCTGGGATTTTTTTGATTTTGTATCGCTCCGGACATTTCCGGGACGGTGAATTTTTTTACGTTATCTGGAAAAAATTATGCTGTTTTATAACTTTACCAGAGTGAATAAATATTCATGTACAACAAAACAAAATTTTCGGCTGTCCTGTCGACATGGCTTAATATACACCAGATTTTATAAATATGCAAGAGATAATTTGAAAAATATGAAAAAAAATTTGCATAAAAATACATCTAAAAGTAGGCGGTATTATAAGAAAATACAGGAAAAACAGAAAAGACCGTGAAAAATCAAAGAAAATGACTATTGCATAATATGCAGAGAAGATGTATAATCTATCCATTGATAAGATGGACATATGAGCTGGCAGTACAGACAGGTTTAAGATGTCCGTCTGACCTGGGCAGAAGGTTCAGATATCAGAAGACATAAAAAAGAGGCATAAATAAGAATAGCAAGCGCTTCTGCAGGGTGTATTAAGCCGTAGAAAAAACGGCAGAGGAGGAATGTGAAAGATGATTAAAGCAGGAATTATCGGTGCGACAGGATACGCAGGAAATGAGATCGTAAGACTTCTTCTTGGACACAAGGACGTTGAGATCAAATGGTTCGGCTCCCGAAGCTACATAGATCAGCAGTATGCAGATATTTATCAGAATTTTTTCAGGCTGGTGGATGCCAAATGTATGGATGACAACATGGCTGCACTTGCAGATGAGGTGGATGTGATCTTTACTGCAACACCACAGGGCCTTTGTGCATCCCTTATTAATGAAGAAATCCTTTCCAAATGTAAGGTGATCGACTTAAGCGCAGATTTCCGTATTAAAGATGTGAAAAAATATGAGAAGTGGTACGGGATCGAGCATAAGGCTCCGCAGTTTATCGAGGAAGCTGTTTATGGCCTCTGCGAGATCAACCGTGAGGATATTAAGAATGCAAGGCTGATCGCCAACCCGGGATGCTATCCGACATGCTCCACACTGTCTATTTATCCGCTGTTAAAGGAAGGCCTCATTGATCCGAATACCATTATCATTGATGCCAAGTCCGGAACCTCCGGAGCAGGAAGAGGAGCCAAGGTTCCGAATCTCTACTGTGAGGTAAACGAGAGCATCAAAGCTTACGGTGTTGCCACACACAGACATACACCGGAGATCGAGGATCAGCTTGGATATGCATGCGGACAGGAAGTGATGATCAACTTTACCCCGCATCTTGTTCCGATGAACCGTGGGATCCTGGTAACAGCATATGCCTCCCTGACCAAGGATGTTACCTACGAGGAAGTAAAAGCAGCCTATGACAAATATTATAAAGACGAGTTCTTTGTACGTGTCCTGAACAAGGATGTATGCCCGCAGACAAGAAATGTAGAAGGCAGCAATTTTGTGGACGTGAACTTCAAGATCGATCCGAGAACAAAGAGAGTCATCATGATGGGCGCTATCGACAACCTGGTAAAGGGTGCAGCAGGACAGGCTGTTCAGAACATGAACCTGATGTTTGGATTTGACGAGAACGAAGGACTGAAACAGATTCCGATGTGCCCGTAAAACAGGCAGATCACAAATAAAATATGGAGGATGCCGAAGGACTTTAAACGAATGAACTGCGATATTCGATCTGGCATCACCATTGAGAGGAGATATATAATATGAAGATCATCGACGGCGGCGTTACAGCCGCAAAAGGTTTTAAGGCAGCGTCAACTGCAGCAGAGATCAAATATAAAGGCCGTACCGATATGGCCATGGTATTCAGTGAGGTTCCCTGTGTGGCTGCAGGAACCTTCACGACCAATGTGGTAAAAGCAGCTCCTGTAAGATGGGATCAGGACATTGTATATAATCACCCGGGTGCAAGAGCTGTGATCTGCAACAGCGGAATCGCCAACGCATGTACCGGCGAGGAAGGATTCGGCTATTGCAGGGAAACAGCCAAGGCAGCATCCGAAAGCCTTGGGATCCCGGAAGACAGCGTACTGGTAGCATCCACAGGTGTCATCGGAATGCAGCTTCCCATCGACCGTATCGCAAACGGAGTAAAAGCCATGGCACCGAAGCTTGAGGGAAGCCGCGAGGCAGGCCTTGAGGCAGCAAAAGCCATCATGACAACAGATACCGAGAAGAAAGAGGCAGCGGTAGAGATCGAGATCGGTGGAAAAACTGTAACGGTAGGCGGTATGTGCAAGGGCTCCGGAATGATCCACCCCAACATGTGCACAATGCTTGGATTTATCACCAGTGATGTGGATATCTCAAAGGAACTTCTTCAGGAAGCACTCAGCGAGGATATCAAGGACACCTACAACATGGTATCCGTTGACGGAGATACCTCCACAAACGACACCGTCCTCCTCCTTGCAAACGGCCAGGCCGGCAATCCGAAGATCACAGAGAAAAACACAGATTATGAAGAGTTCAAAAAGGCTCTTAACTACGTAAACACAACCCTTGCCAAAAAGATCGCAGGTGACGGAGAAGGCGCAACTGCACTCTTCGAGGTCAAGGTCATCGGCGCAGCCACCAAGGCAGAAGCCGTAACCTTAAGTAAATCCGTAGTAACCTCTTCCTTAACAAAGGCAGCCATCTACGGCCACGATGCAAACTGGGGAAGAATCCTCTGCGCCCTCGGCTACTCCGGCGTCCAGTTCGATCCGGAAAAGGTAGATCTCTACTTTGAGAGCAAAGCAGGAAAGATCAAGATCATTGAAAATGGAGTTTCTACAGGCTACAGCGAAGAGGAAGCAACTAAGATCCTCTCAGAAGAGGCAGTGACAGCCATCGCGGATATGAAGATGGGAGATGCATCCGCAACTGCGTGGGGATGCGACCTCACCTATGATTACATAAAGATCAATGCGGATTATCGTTCTTGATGTAAGAGCTTTGTAGAATGTTTTTTTTGGTGGATTTTGGTTGTAGTTTTGTTTCAGTTTGTAAGCTGAGAAAACCCTTAGGGGGAGCGAGCTCAAAGTTGCGAAGCCCGCACGCTCCCCCTAAGAACCCCCTCCGTTGGGCACGCTTGGCTGTGGCATGTAGAACTTCAGTCGCCGAAGGCAGACTGACGAGCTGTTCGCCTTCGGCGAAAGCGCGTCGGAAGCGGCTGTCTGCGACAGCCTGTCCGCAGCAGGCGCTTTGCCCGCAACGCGGGCAACAGCCCGTTTCCCGTGGCCGGAGGGGAGGAGCGCGAGGAGGGGAAACGGCCTTCGGAACTCCGAGTGCCTCCCCTCCTCGCAAATCCACAGCTGTCAGCTGAGACAAAATTATAATAAAAAAGAAATCCCTCCAACATACAACAACAAAACCTTTTTCAATCCATATCATTTTTCAAAAAAAGGAGACACCCACATGGTAAATCAGAAATATCTTGACAAAGCAGAGGTTCTCATAGAAGCCCTGCCATACATCCAGCGGTTCAATCGCAAGATCGTAGTCATCAAATACGGCGGAAGCGCCATGCTTGATGAAGAATTAAAGCGTAACGTCATCAAGGACGCAGTCCTTCTGAAATTAGTCGGTTTCAAACCGATCATTGTTCACGGCGGCGGCAAGGAAATCAGCCGCTGGGTCGGTAAAGTCGGCATGGAGCCGCATTTTGTAAACGGTCTCCGTGTAACGGACAAAGACACTATGGAGATCGCAGAGATGGTTCTTGCAAAAGTAAACAAGGAGCTTGTTACTCTGGTAGAATCTCTCGGCGTACAGGCTGTAGGTGTCAGCGGTAAGGACGGCGGTCTTCTCCAGTGCAAAAAGAAGCTTTCCAAAGGCGAAGACATCGGCTACGTAGGTGAGGTTACAAAGGTTAATCCGAAGATCCTTCATGACCTTCTGGAAAGAGATTTCCTTCCGATCGTATTCCCGATCGGCTTTGACGAAAATTTTGATTCCTACAATATCAATGCGGACGATGCAGCCTGCGCCATTGCAGAGGCAGTTGAGGCAGAGAAGCTTGCCTTCCTGTCCGATATTGAGGGCGTTTACAGGGATGCAGATGATCCCTCCACTCTGATCTCCGAGCTTCGTGTAGATGAGGCTGAGAATCTGATCTCAGATGGTACTGTGGGCGGCGGTATGATCCCGAAGCTGAAAAACTGTATCGACGCTATCGAGCATGGCGTAAACAGAGTCCATATCCTGGATGGAAGGATCCCGCACAGCTTACTGCTTGAGATCTTTACAAACAAAGGTATTGGTACTGCAATTTTAAAAGATGATGGGGAGAAATATTACAATGAGCATGAATGAACAGATGGAAGAATCTGAAGCCAGTATTCTTCATACATATAACCGTTTTCCGGTAGTTTTTGAAAAAGGCGATGGTTGTTACCTCTATGATTCCGAAGGAAAGGAATATCTGGATTTTGCGGCAGGTATCGCAGTAAATGCCCTGGGCTATCATTATCCGGGCTATGACGAAGCACTGAAATCCCAGATCGACAAGCTGATGCATATTTCCAACCTGTACTACAATGAGCCGATCATTGAGGCGGGTGCCAAACTTGTACAGGCAAGCCATATGGAAAAGGCCTTCTTCACAAACAGTGGTACAGAGGCCATTGAGGGTGCTCTGAAGGCTGCCAAGAAATATGCCTACGAAAGAGATGGCCATGCAGACCATGAGATCATTGCCATGAACCATTCCTTCCACGGCCGCAGCATCGGCGCTCTTTCCGTGACAGGCAATGCACATTACAGAGAACCCTTTGAGCCTCTGATGGGTGGGGTGAAATTTGCAGATTTCAATGATCTTGAGAGTGTAAAGGCTCAGATCACAGATAAGACCTGTGCCATCATCACCGAGACCGTACAGGGAGAAGGAGGTATTTATCCGGCTACAAAAGAGTTCCTGGAAGGCTTACGTAAGCTTTGTGATGAGAAGGATATCATCCTGATCCTGGACGAGATCCAGTGCGGTATGGGACGTACCGGACATTATTTTGCATGGCAGGCATATGGAGTACAGCCGGATATCATGACCTGTGCCAAAGCACTTGGCTGTGGAGTTCCGGTAGGTGCTTTTGTGCTGAACAAAAAAGCAGCTGCAGCTTCCCTGAAGCCAGGCGACCACGGAACCACTTACGGTGGAAATCCCTTCGTATGTGCAGCAGTCAGCAAGGTATTTGACATTTTTGAAAAAGATCAGATCCTTTCCCATGTGCAGGGACTTACTCCGTATTTTGAGGAGAAGCTGGACGAACTGGTTGCAAAGCATGACTGTGCAGAAACAAGAAGAGGCAAAGGCTTCATGCAGGGTATCGTGATCAAGGGGCGTCCGGTAGGAGACGTGGTGAAAAAAGCTCTTGCAAAGGGTCTTCTGGTGATCTCAGCAGGAAGTGATGTTCTCCGCCTTGTTCCACCTCTTGTGATCACAAAAGAGGATATCGACAAGATGGCAGAGATCCTTGACGAGTGTATGGAATAATAAAAAAATAACAGATACAAAAGCAGCAGTATTTTCCGGAAAGGGTAGTGTGCCGATGGAGAATACGGCTGCTTTTTTGTCAGAGAGACAATGTATATAAATTATATAACAGATATAGAAAACAGTATTCGAAAATCTGGTCGTGTGTTTGAAAACAAACAAAAACTGCTATGATACACCGACAAAATGCACAAAAAAGAGAGAGGGTTCGAGTATAAATTGCACATCTACACAGTTGATTTTAGAACGCCATATGTTATAATTTCACTGGTAAAAAAATTTATGTGAGGGGTGAGAATTTTGAAAAAATTATTAACCGTCATGTGTACTTTTCTGACAGTATTTCTGGCATGTCCTGTGGGTGTATGGGCAGCCGGAAACGGTGGGACAGGATCTGGTGTGCCGGTGTGGCTTTGTATCCCTTTTGCGGGCCTTCTTCTGTGTGTTGCAGTGATGCCGCTGGTAAAGGGTGAGTGGTGGGAGTCACATCAGCCCGTTGTGGTTGCATTCTGGATCGTTCTTATGATCATTCCGTTTGCAGTTGTTTACGGTGCCGGAAAAACTGCGGAAACAGTACTGGAGTGCGTGATCAATGACTATCTTACATTTATCATCCTGTTATTCGGACTGTTCTGTGTATCCGGTAACATTACAGTTGAGGGTGATTTTGCGGGCTCACCAAGAGTAAATGTAGGACTTCTTGCACTGGGAACCCTGCTTTCCAGCTGCATCGGAACTACCGGAGCCAGCATGCTGATGGTCCGTCCGGTGATCAAAATGAATTCCTGGAGAAAAAGAAAAGGTCATATTATGATCTTTTTCATCTTTATGGTATCCAACATGGGTGGCTGCCTGACACCGATCGGTGATCCGCCGCTTCTGATGGGCTTCATGCGAGGAGTTCCGTTCTTCTGGAGTCTTCATCTTTTTCCGGTACTGATCCTTAATATGGTGATTCTTCTGTTTGTGTTCTATCATCTGGATATGCGCTCTTACAAGAAGGATATCGCAGAGGGACGTAAACCGGATATCAGCAAACCGGGTACCGAGTTTAAGATCGAGGGTCTTCATAATATCATCTTCCTTGTGATGATCGTTGTGGGTGTTATCTTAAGCGGAATGCTTCCAGGTATGCCTGTATTCCAGGATGCAGCCGGAAATGTAAAGGGGATTCATATTTTCGGTGAGGTTACTTTAAGTTTCCCGTCGATCATTGAGATCGTCCTGATCCTGGCAGCTGCATTTTTGTCCTTTAAGACAACGGATAAGAGGATCCGTGTGCGGAACCATTTTACCTGGGGTGCGATCAAGGAGGTTGCAGTACTTTTCATCGGTATTTTTATTACCATGCAGCCGGCCCTGATGCTTCTGAAAGCAGTAGGACCGAATCTCGGTATCACCGAGCCGTACCAGATGTTCTGGGCGACCGGAGCTTTGTCCAGCTTCCTGGATAATACACCGACCTATCTGGTATTTCTGACAACAGCGGGAACTCTCGGATTTACAAACGGAATCGCAACAACGCTGGGAACGGTTCCTGTAAAGCTTCTTTCTGCGATTTCCTGCGGTGCTGTATTTATGGGCGCCAATACATATATCGGCAATGCTCCGAACTTTATGGTCAAGACACTTTCTGACGAAAATGGTATCAACATGCCGTCCTTCTTCGGATATATGGCATGGTCCATTTGTTTCCTGGTACCGGTGTTCATCATCGATATGCTGGTATTCTTTTTATAAGGGAGGAGGATCAATATGCAGGATAATAACATTCGAGAGAAATGCAGAGAGCTTGCCACCAGACTTTATGAACTGGATGGCGAGGTTTATGAAAGCGTAGGATCTTCCCTTGGACGTACCTTCACCGGTGACAGAGAAGGCACTATCCGGAACTTAAGTGCTCTGATGTATACCAAACCGGACGGACATCTTCTTCGAAGCGAGATGGCACTGATCAGCAACATGGCCAGGACCATCAAGGATAAAGAAGAAAAAAGCCGTCTCATGAAGAAATATGATGAGATCTTTCAGGAGATCCTGACGCTGCCGGAGACTTTTGTTGCTACGGATATCATGGATAAGGAACGTGTGGCACTGAATCATATGATCAAGCGCAGGGAAAAAATCTCTGAGAATGACCATCTGGTCATCTGTATCAGCCGTACACAGGGAAGTGCCGGCAATGATATCGGTTTCGGACTGGCAGACAAGCTTCGGATCAACTATTATGATGTGGAGATCTTTGATCAGGTATTAAGGCGTCTTGAGGCGGAAAAGGGCGCGGTCAACGATGCGGAATATTTTGCGGATTTCAATAAATATGAGAAGAAGCATAAATTTGATCCCAAGGGCTGGTTCCGGGAATTCAACCGTTACCATGGTCTTCCGAAACAGGATGCGGTATTCTTTAACATGAGTGACCTGATCTGCGATCTGGCCTCAAAAGAGGACTGCATCATTATGGGAAGGTGTGCGGATGCGATCCTCAAGAACAATCACATTCCGCATATCAGTCTGTTTATCACAGCTCCTTTTGCTATCCGTGTGCAGCATGTTATGGATGTAAGGAAGATGAATATGAAGCAGGCAGTCCGTTTCCTGAAGAAGATGGACAGCCAGCACAGACGGTATTACAATTTTTACGGCGGAGCTCAGTGGGGCAAGCCGGATAACTACGATCTTTGTATCAACAGTGCAAGCTACGGAATCAATGAAACGGAGAATCTGATCCTGAAGCTTTTGAATGATCAGATCCACTAAGAGATAAAAATATGAGCAGCACGGAAGAAAGAAAAAGTTCCGGAAGGGGTTTTTAGCTTAACAGGCTGCAAACAGAAAAAGAATCAGAACAGAGTTCCTGCATTCTGAGGTAACCTTCTGCCAGACAGAAATACCTCAGAATGCAGGAACTTTTTTTATATTTTGTTTATAAAAACTTAATCTTGATTAACTTTTTTCATTTAGGGGATTGACATTCGAAAAAACTTAGTATAAACTAACCTATGAGTTAGGGCTGACTAATTAGACTGAGTTAATTAATAGAAAGAAACGGAGGGATTCCATGCAGCCGATTTTATTTTTACAGTCAGGTGATACTGGCACGATCAAGCGTATTTCCGGAGCGGAGGATACAAGAAGATTTCTTGCAGGCCTTGGTTTTGTTGAGAATGCGGAAGTGACAGTTATTTCTCAGTTTGACGGCAATCTGATCGTAAATGTCAAGGATTCCAGAGTAGCAGTCAATAAGGAAATGGCCAGACACATTATGGTGTGACCGGACTGCGAGGCAGTGACCGGTAGTGAATTTGCCCCAAACTGCGGAAGGCGCAGTTGAGGATAGATTAGGAATTGGAATATGAACAGGGAGGAAAAGAGAAATGACTTTACGTGATGCAGCAGTAGGTTCTACAGTAGTTGTTTCCAAGATCACCGGCGACCCGGCTTACAAGCGTCGTATCATGGATATGGGAATCACAAAAGGCAGCGAGGTTTATATCCGAAAGGTAGCTCCTCTTGGAGATCCGGTTGAGATCACCATCAGAGGTTATGAGCTTTCCCTGCGTAAGCATGACGCAGCATGTGTGGAAGTAAAGTAAATAAGCTTCGAAAAATGACAGAGCGTCAGGCTCTGATCTGAAAAAAGGAGGATGCAAAATGTCTGTAACAATAGCTCTTGCCGGAAACCCGAACTGTGGTAAGACTACAATGTTCAATGCTCTTACAGGCGCAAACCAGTACGTTGGTAACTGGCCAGGTGTTACTGTAGAGAAAAAAGAGGGCAAGCTGAAAAACCAGAAGGATGTAACGGTAACAGACCTTCCGGGTATCTATTCACTTTCCCCGTATACACTTGAGGAGGTTGTCAGCCGTGATTACCTTCTGAAAGAGAAACCGGATGTGATCATCGATCTTGTGGATGCAACAAACATCGAGAGAAACCTGTATCTTGCAACTCAGCTTCTTGAAATCGGTATCCCGGTTGTTATCGCTCTTAATATGGTGGATCTTCTGAAAAAGAACAACATCCATATCAATGTAAAAGGCTTAAGCTCCGCGCTTGGATGCCCGATCGTTGAGACCTCTGCTCTTAAAGGAACAGGCCTTAAAGAGGTTGTTGATGAGGCAATCAAATGTGCGAACCAGCACAGAGTACCATCTAAGCAGATGGAATTTCCGAAAGCAGTAGAAAAAGCTGTAAATGAGATCGAGGGATTTGTTCCTGCAAACATCGCTGAGGAGAACAAGAGATGGTATGCAGTAAAGCTTCTTGAGAGAGACAGCAAGGTAAAAGAAGGTCTGAACCTTCCGGCTTCTGCACAGTCCAGGATCGAGGAGATTGCTTCTGGCCTTGAGAAGGCAGAGGATGATGATACAGAGAGTATCGTAACGGATGGAAGATATCAGTACATCCAGAAGGTTGTTTCTGCAAACGTTAAGAGAAGCGGAAATAAGATGACAGTTTCCGATAAGATCGACCGTATCGTAACAAACCGTGTTCTCGGTCTTCCGATCTTTATCCTTACCATGTTCATCGTTTATTATGTATCGGTAACAACAGTTGGTACCATGGTAACAGACTGGACAAACGACAGCTTTGTGGGAACCATCCAGGGTGTTGTATCGGATGGACTCGGCAATGCCGGCGTTGCGGACTGGCTGGTAAGCCTTGTATCAGATGGTATCATCGGTGGTCTTGGTGCAGTGCTTGGATTCGTTCCGCAGATGGCAATCCTGTTCCTGTTCCTTTCCATCCTTGAGGATTGCGGTTACATGGTTCGTATCGCATTCGTCATGGACCGTGTATTCCGTCATTTCGGACTTTCCGGAAAGAGCTTTATCCCGCTTCTTATCTCCTCCGGCTGTGGAATCCCTGGAATCATGGCTTCCAAAACGATCGAGGCAGATAATGACCGTCGTCTGACGATCATGACAGCGACATTTATCCCATGTGGTGCCAAGCTTCCGGTTATCGCCCTTATGGGTGGTATCATGACTGCTTATGCAACCGGTGACTACGTAGCTGCTGGTTTCATCACACCACTGATGTACTTTATCGGTGTTGTAGCAGTTCTTGTATCTGCGATCATCCTGAAGAAAACAAAACCTTTCTCCGGTAAACCTGCTCCGTTCGTAATGGAGCTTCCGCAGTACCACATTCCGTCTGCAAAGACAGTTCTGCTTCACGTTTGGGAGAGACTGAAAGGCTTCATCATCAAAGCCGGTACCATTCTTTTCCTTGCAACCGTTATCATGTGGATCCTTTCCAGCATCGGAAATACAGGAAGCGGAATCGGATTTGTTGAGGACAGCAACGACAGTATCATGGCTATCCTTGGCGGTATCCTTGCTCCGATCTTTGCTCCTCTTGGATTTGGCAAATGGCAGCCGGTTGCAGCCTCCATCTCTGGATTCTCCGCAAAAGAGTCCATCGTAAGTACAATGGGTGTTCTTGCAAACGTAGCTGGTGATGATGCAGAGGATACCATGATCGTTGGTGCAGCGATCAAAGCATGGTTCCCGACAGCAGTAGCAGCATTTTCTTTCCTGCTGTTCAACCTGCTTGACTCTCCGTGCCTTGCAGCTATTTCTACAATGGCACATGAGATGCAGTCCAGAAAATGGTTCTGGTTTGCAATTCTCTTCCAGAACATTTTTGCTTATGTTGTAACACTTTGTGTATACCAGATCGGTCTTGTTGTCACAGGTGCCGGTTCCTTCGGAATTGGAACGATCGTAGCGCTGATCCTTGCAGCGATCCTGCTCTTCCTTCTGTTCAGACCAGATCCGTACAAGAACCAGAACGATGTTACAAAGAGATCTGTACAGGCAGCAGAGTAATTGAAAACCGGTCATACAGTAACGATCCGGTACATATGATAGCTTTGAAATGATGCTGTAAGAACAGCTGAAATGATAAGAAATGCAGGAGACCGGGGATGTAAATACCTGGTCTTCTGTGCTATAATAAGCCTGAAAAAATATGGAAGTTTTTTTACAAAAGTATTCATCAGAGGCTGGCAGCAGTTTACAGGCTGTACAGCGAAAGAAAGGGTGACAGATATGAGTATGATAGCGGATATTATTGTACTGGCACTGGTGATCGCATATGGCGTATTTGTGATCAGTTATCTCTATTCAAGAAAGAAACAGGGGCTCAGCTGTGTCGGCTGTGCCGGTAATACACGTACAGGCGGTTGTGCCGGCCATTGCTCCGGCTGTTCTGGCTGCTCCGGGTGCAATGGAATGCATAAGTGATCAGGAGGGAAAGAAATCATGGCAAATGCAATTGTTGTCATTGCTGTTATCATCATTATGTTGTTTGCCGGAAAAGGTGCATATAAACATCTGAAGGGGGAAGGTGCCTGCTGCGGAGGCGGCAGCAAGCCGGAGATCCCGAAGAAGAAGCTGGATGGAACCAAGCTGGGTGAGAAAACCATGAAGATCACAGGCATGCACTGTGAGAACTGTGTGGCCAGCGTCACAAGAGCGATCAACCGCATTGACGGTGCGGCAGCAAAAGTAAGCCTGAAAAAAGGTGAGGCAGTGGTTTCCTACGACAGAGAGATCTCCAACGAAGAGCTTAAGAAGGTAGTGGAAGACAGAGGATATCACGTAGTTTCTATCCAGTAAAGCTTTATCATAAGAATAACTTTGCCGCGGCTTCTGAGTCGGCAGATCAGAGAAGAGACTTCTCGGCGAAATGCTTAAAAATATTTCGCCTGGAGGTCTTTTTTTGTATAAAAAGTCAGAGTTGCAATTGACTCACTAATGTACACCATTGTATAATAAAAACAGAAAAATTCAGACGGAACGAAATATTTTCTTTCTATCCGGATGAGACATTAAAACAAAATACAGCAGGAAACAGACTTTGACGGCAAGGAATATCCGAGCAGGAATCGTTGTTCATCCGGCACAGCTTAACCGAATCAGCTGCGAAGCAGTTATTCGGTTATGAACAAGCAGCAAATGCGGATCGCGAATATCCGCTTGACTTTGTTTTGTGAGCGGAATACGGGACTCTTTCACCTTGTGCGTGAAAGAGCTTTTTTTATGAAAAATACCTGCGGGAGCGGACAGAATGAATTAGGGAGGATTTTATGCTGAAGGTAGCAGTATACGGAAAGGGCGGTATCGGAAAGTCTACAGTGACGTCCAACCTGGCGGCGGCTTTTGCAGCCATGGGGAAAAGAGTGATCCAGATCGGTTGTGATCCCAAGGCGGATTCCACCATCAATCTTCTTGGGGGAGAACCTCTGCGGCCGGTAATGAATTATATGCGGGAAGAGGATGAGGAGCCGGAAAAGCTGGAGGATATTTCAAAGGAGGGTTTTGGTGGAGTCCTCTGCATTGAGACCGGCGGCCCCACGCCGGGACTTGGCTGTGCAGGCAGAGGTATCATCGCAACCTTTCAGCTTCTGGAGGATCTGAAACTTTTTGAGACCTGGAAGCCGGATGTAGTGCTTTACGATGTTCTTGGAGATGTAGTATGCGGTGGTTTTGCGGCACCGATCCGGGAGGGCTATGCGGAAAAAGTACTCATTGTCACATCCGGAGAGAAAATGGCACTCTATGCAGCCAATAATATTTCCAGTGCTGTGCGGAATTTTGAGGATCGAAGCTATGCGAGGATCTTCGGGATCGTGCTGAATCACAGGAATGTGGAGAATGAAACGGAAAAAGTAAATGCTTTTGCAGAAAAAAATAATATCCCGATCGTGGGTGAGATCCCGAGAAGTGACGAGATCATCCGATGGGAGGATCAGGGCAAAACGGTGATCGAGGGAGATGAGAATTCTGAGATCAGTGAGAAATTTTTTGCACTGGCCAGGAAGCTATTGGAAAGTGAAGAAACGGAGAAGGAGGATATATGAAAAAGGAAGCATATTTTGCAACTGCAGAAGAACTGGCCCGGGGCGGGCTGGAAGCGATCCCTCCGCAGATGATCTCCGGGAAGCATCTGATCTACAGCTCTCCGGCAACTCTGGCATTTAACTCTCCGGGAGCGGAGGGCTTTGGCGTAAAGCGGGCCGGGCTTGCAGTGCCGGATTCCATTATGCTGATCGTGGCACCGGGATGCTGCGGAAGAAATACTTCTCTTATCAGCTCCATGCCGGAGTACAATGATCGATTTTTTTATCTGATGATGGACGAGACGGATATTGTTACAGGCCGTCACCTGAAAAAGATCCCGAAAGCGGTAAAAGAGATCTGCGACTGCTGTGAGAAGAAGCCGTCTGTGGTGATGATCTGTATCACCTGTGTGGATGCACTTCTGGGAACGGATATGGAACGTGTCTGCCGGAAGGCAGAGGAAAAGGTGGATATTCCGGTGCGTCCCTGTTACATGTACGCACTGACACGTGAGGGCAGAAAGCCGCCTATGGTCCATGTGCGCCAGTCCTTATACTCCCTTCTTGAGCCACAGAAGAAAAAGGGAAATGTGGTCAATCTTCTGGGATTTTTTTCGCCGCTGGTTGATGACTGCGAGATGTATGAGCTGCTGCAGCAGGCAGGCGTAAAGACCATCCATGAGATCTCAAGATGTAAGGATTATGAAGAATATCAGACCATGTCACAGGCCAATTTTAATCTGGTGCTTCATCCGGAAGCAAGGTTTGCAGCGGAGGATTTTCATGACCGGCTGAAGATTCCTTTTATTGAGCTTCGGAGGCTCTACCAGACAGATAAGATCGAAAATCAGTATCGTGCCTTGGGACAGGTTCTTGGAGTCTCTTTTGATCAGGAAGTGTATAAAAAAGCAGCAGAAGAGGCAGTGGAGCGATTCCGGGAGGTCTGTCCGGATGCGTCTTTTGCTGTAGGGGAGTGCATGAACGGAGATTCCTTTGAGCTGGCCCTTGCCCTGGTGCGGTATGGTTTCCGGGTGCCGGAGATCTACGGAACTATCACAGCCGAGAATTTTGTATACATACGGCATCTTGCGGAATTGAGTCCGGATACAAAGGTTTTTTCCAATATGGAACCCACCATGCTGTATTACGATCCGTCCGGGAGCGGAGTGAACCTCACTATAGGAAAGGATGCAGGATATTATCACCGGGATCAGCCAAATGCAGTGTGGAATCAGGACCGGCAGCCCTATGGCTATGCAGGGGTACGCAGTCTGTTTGAGACACTGACAGAGAAAGTTTTGCAGAAGGGAGAAAAGGTATGAGAGGACTTCGGAAATATCTGACACCCTTTGCACCAGATCAGTCCGGAGCCGTGTCAGTGCTGTATGAGCTTGGCGGGATCATCGTGATCTGTGATGCAGGAGGATGTGCGGGAAATGTCTGCGGCTTTGATGAACCAAGATGGTTTGAACAGAAAAGCGCGGTATTCAGTGCAGGACTTCGGGATATGGATGCCATCCTGGGACGGGATGACCGCCTGGTTGCCAAGCTTGTGGATGCGGCAGAAAAGGTGGAGGCAGGCTTTGCAGCCATTGTCGGAACACCGGTACCGGCTGTGATCGGAACGGATCATCAGGCACTGCGGCGGATGTGTGAGAAGAAAACAGATCTTCCGGTGCTTGCGGTAAATACCAACGGAATGGAGCTTTATGATGCGGGAGAGCGAAAGGCTTATCTGGAGCTTTTTAAAGCCTTTGCCCGGGAAAAGCTGCCTGTGGAGGCTGGTAAGACAGGAGTTCTCGGAATGACACCTCAGGATGTCAGTGACCTGAAAGCAGCAGATAAGATCCGTGAAAAGTTCCGTACCAGAGGACAGAGAGCCGTCTGCTATGGAATGGGAGACGGGCTTGATGAGGTAAAAAAAGCCTCCTCTGCGGAAAAAAATATCGTGGTTTCTCCTGCGGCACTGGAATGTGCCAGATATCTGGAGAAAACCTTCGGAACACCTTATGAGGTGGGATATCCTCTGGCGGAAGAGCTGGTTCCTGATATGGATTATACAGGAAAAAAGATTCTCATCGTGCAGCAGCAGGTGATGGCCGGTTCCATAAGAGAGGAGCTACGGAAACGTGGTGCGGACGGAGAGCTCACCGTGGCAAGCTGGTTTTCCATGGAAAAAAATCTCCTGGAGGAGGGCGATGTGTCATTAAGGGATGAGGAAGATTACATGGAACTGGCAGAGAAGGGCGGATATGACGTGATCTTTGCAGATCCATGTATGAAGCGGATGACAAAGGCTTTTTCAGGAGTGTTTGTGGATACAGTGCATTTTGCGGTATCCGGAAAATGCAGGTAGTCCATAAGGGCAGGATATAAAGTTACATGCATGCTGCAGCCGGATCAGTGGAAACAGCTGCAGGGAATGGAGAAACATATGGAGCGGGAAATTACGAAAATGATCCGTGTTTACGGGATCGTACAGGGAGTGGGATTTCGCCCTACGGTGAGTCGTCATGCTATGGCAAGAGGAATCCGTGGCAGTGTGTCCAATAAAGGACCCTATGTGGAGATTTTTGCTCAGGGTAAGCAGCAGGATGTGGATGCCTTTATCGCAGATATCGGGAATAAGCCACCGAAGCGTGCAGCTATCCTGAAGCTTCTTGAAGAACCGGTGGAGGAGCCGGAGAAATTTACACAGTTTGATATCATCGAAAGTGAGAAGACAAAGGGCGAAATCTTTGTCTCCCCGGATATCGCGATCTGCGATGAATGTAAGGCGGAGATGTTTGATCCGGAAAACAGGCGGTATCTGCATCCCTTTATCAACTGTACCTGCTGCGGTCCGAGACTGACGATCCTGGATTCCCTTCCTTATGACCGTGAACGGACCAGTATGAAGGAATTTCCTATGTGTCCCTCCTGTGCGGATGAGTACCATAACCCGGATACCAGACGCTATGATGCCCAGCCGGTGTGCTGTAATGACTGCGGCCCTGAGGTATACCTGGCGGGAAGAGAGGAACGGGGACGGGAGGCTATCACTTATACAAGGAAGATCATTGCTTCCGGCGGGATCGTGGCCATCAAAGGGATCGGTGGTTTTCACCTTTGCTGTGATGCTACCAGTGAGGAGGCTGTACAGCGGCTGCGGCAGCGGAAACGGCGTCCGGTGAAGCCTTTTGCAGTGATGGCACAGGATATGGAAGCTGTGAAGAAGATCTGTAAGGTCAGCGAGGAACAGGAGAAGATCCTTACCGGTCATCAGAAGCCGATCCTGCTGTTGGATAAGCTGCCGGGAGAAACGGGGCTTTGTGAGAGCATTGCACCCGGGAATCCCAAGGTGGGTGTCATGCTTCCCTATGCACCGGTTCAGCTGCTTCTTTTTCATTACGATGATGGGATCCGGATGCCCGGGCTTCTGGTAATGACCAGCGGAAATACTTCCGGGGCGCCGATCTGCAGAGATGATGAGGAGGCGGTAGAGGAGCTTTCCCATCTCTGTGACTGCATTCTTTCCCACAACAGGAAGATACGTATCCGGGCCGACGATTCGGTGATGGATTTCTATAAGGGTGAACCCTATATGATCCGCCGTTCCCGCGGGTATGCGCCTCTTCCGTTTATGGTCTCCACACCCTGGAAGGGCCAGGTGATCGCAGCAGGTGGAGAACTTAAGAACACCTTCTGCATTGGTGTGGATAACCGTTTTTATCCTTCCCCTTATGTGGGAGATCTGGAGGATCTTCGAACGGTAAAAGCCCTGAAGGAAACGATCGGGCGGTTGGAAACACTTCTGGAGGTGCAGCCGGAGGTAGTGGTCTGTGATCTTCACCCTAAATATAATTCCACAGTGGTGGCAGAGGAGCTAGGGCTTCCGGTTCTGAGGGTGCAGCATCATTATGCACACATTTTATCCTGCATGGCAGAAAATGACTGCGAAGAAAAGGTGATAGGGGTTTCCTTTGACGGAACAGGCTATGGAACCGATGGAACCATCTGGGGCGGAGAGCTCCTGGTTGCAGACTGTCAAGGATTTACAAGGCTTGGAAGTATAGAACCCTTTGTCCAGGTTGGCGGAGATATTTCCGCAAAAGAAGGCTGGCGGATCGCCGTTTCCCTGATCTGGAAGAATATGGGAAATCTGGAAAAAACCCTGGATACTATCCGTAAATTGGGACTTTGTACAGATCAGGAAGCAAAGGTACTGGTGACTATGGCACAGCGGAAGATCAATGCCGTGACTTCCACCAGTGCAGGAAGACTTTTTGACGGAGTCAGTGCGATCCTGGGGATCCGGAGAGCGTCTACCTTTGAGGGAGAAGCGTCCACAGCATTGGAATTTGCGGCGGAGGCCTGGAGAAAGCAGCGGGAGATGCAGAAGAAAAATCCGGAAGAAAATCTGAAGATACGGATGTCAGAAAAGGAAGACATTCCGGAAAGCACAGGCATCTCAGAAGCGTCTGAAGATGAACGAAAATTTATTTTAAATACAGGTGAGATCGTTGCATATCTGGTCCGGGCAAGGCTTGCAGGAGAGGATCCCGGGAAGCTGGCTTATGGATTTCACCGGGCACTGGCAGATGAGATCCTTGCAGCCTGTGAGGAAGCAGAGCGGCAGACCGGAATCCGGAAAGTGGCATTAAGTGGCGGTGTCTTTCAGAACCGGCTGCTTCTGGAGCTGGTAGATGACGGCCTTACGGAAATGGGGTTTAAAGTTTTGAAGCACAGCCTGATCCCGCCGAATGACGGAGGGATCGCACTGGGACAGGCGGTGTATGGGATGGCTTATGTGCAGCGGCACAGATAAATATAGACGAGATTATGCAGATACGGATCAAAAATGTTTTATGATAACGCATGGAGCATACAGCAGAAATGCAGGATGGGAGGCACAGATATGTGTGTAGGATTATCAGCAAAAGTAGTAAAGATCAGTGACGGAACAGCAGTGGTGGATGCAGGCGGCGCAAAGAGAGAGGTTTCCGCCCAGCTCCTGGGAGACCTGGAGCCGGGGGATTATGTGATGGTGCATGCAGGTGTTGCCATTGCAAAGATCACCGATGATGACGAGGAAGAGACAGACCAGCTGATGGAGGAACTGCTGTGATGGAAGAGAGGAAAAAAACAGCAAGAGAGATCATAGAAGGATATCAGGGGCCGCCGGTGCGGATCATGGAGGTCTGCGGAACACATACCCACGAGATCTTCCGTCTGGGGATCCGCAAGCTTCTGCCGCCGCAGGTGGAGCTGATCTCAGGACCGGGATGTCCGGTCTGTGTAACACCGGTAGGGTTTATTGACGAGGCCGTTTATCTTGCTCTGGAAAAACAGGTGACGATCTGCACATTCGGTGATCTTGTCCGCGTACCGGGAACAAAGAAAAGCCTTGCAGATGCCAGGGCAGAAGGCGCCAGGATACGGATCGTCTATTCACCGGCAGATGCAGAAAAATATGCGAAAGAGCATCCAAAAGAGCAGGTGGTATTTCTTTCCGTTGGCTTTGAGACCACCACGCCTGCCGGCTGTCTTTCCGTGAAAAAGGCCGGAGAGGACGGACTTTCCAATTATTCGCTCCTTGTGGCAAACAAGACCATGCCCCAGGCTTATCAGGCATTAAAGGGCAGTGCGGATGTGTTCCTTTATCCGGGACATGTCAATGCGATCACAGGAACTGCGCTCTGTGAGCAGCTGGCAGAGGAAGGTATCAGTGGTGTGGTGGCAGGCTTTACAGCGAAGGAGCTGCTTACGGCACTGGCTGTTGCACTGGTACGTTTTCAGGAAGGAAAACCGTTCTTTGTGAACTGCTATCCCCGTGTGGTAAAAAGTGAGGGAAGCCCGGAGGCACAGAAGCTGATCGAAGAACTGATGGAGCCCTGTGATTCCGAATGGCGCGGTCTGGGTGTGATCCCGGGGTCCGGCCTGGTGCTCCGGAAGGAGTGGGAAGCCTTTGATGCCAGAAAAAAATATGCAGTGCCGCCGATCCAGGGCAGGCCAAATCCGGCCTGTCGCTGTGGGGATGTGCTTCAGGGAAAATGCAGGCCATCAGATTGTAAGGTATTCGGAAAGGTCTGTACCCCGCAGCATCCGGTAGGTGCCTGTATGGTATCCAATGAAGGAGCATGTTCCGCATATTTTATGTACGGAAACTGATGTCCGCTTTAATGGACTGCGAAATATGATACATTACATATAGTACAAACGAAGGATCGTATCCGGAAGATCTGACAGGATGAAACCGATATGAAATTCCTTTGACCCAGCATAGAAAGAAGATAATATTATGGAAAATAAAACAGTGACCATGGCACACGGTGCCGGAGGCCGTCAGACCTCAGAACTGATCGATGAAGTATTCAAAGCGCATTTTGCAAACCCGGATCTCACAGCCGATGATGCGGCCGTGCTGGTTCCGCCTGCAGGAAAAATGGCAGTATCCACCGATGGATTTATTGTTTCTCCGGCATTTTTTCCGGGGGGAAATATCGGCAAGCTTTCCATCTGCGGAACCGTTAATGACCTTGCCTGTATGGGAGCAAAACCGATGTATCTTACCTGCGCTTTTGTCATTGAGGAGGGTTTTCCCATGGAGAAGCTGGAGGAGATCGCCGCAGCCATGGAAAAAACAGCAAAAGAAGCCGGAGTGCGTATTGTTTCCGGAGATACTAAGGTGGCAGGAAAAGGTCAGGTTGACGGTGTGTTTATCACAACAACCGGAATGGGTGAGATCCAGGAGGGCGTTCAGGTAGGCGGTGAGCTGGCAAAACCGGGAGATGCCATTATTGTAACCGGTGATGTGGGAAGACATGGATGCACCATTCTTCTGGCAAGAGAGGATTTCGGCATTGACGCAGATGTGACAAGTGACTGCGCACCGCTGTGGGGAGCTGTAAAAGAGGTACTGGATGCCACCCACAACATTCATGTGATCCGTGATGCCACAAGAGGTGGTGTCGGAACGGTTCTTTATGAGATCGCAGGACAGAGTAACGTAGGAATCCGCCTGGATGCAGCAGCTGTTCCGGTAGCTCCGGAGGTAAAGGGTGTCTGCGGCATGCTTGGCCTGGAGCCTCTTTATCTGGCATGTGAGGGACGAATGGTGATCATGGCACCAAAGGAAGAGGCAGGAAGGATCGTGGAAGCACTGCGTAAATGTCCTTATTCCAGGGACGCAGCCATTATCGGTGAAGTTACGGAAGAACAGTCGGGAAAGGTTGTCATGACTACGGAGATCGGAACGCAGGCACTTCTTCCGCAGCCGGGAGGAGAGCTTCTGCCGAGGATCTGCTGATAATATCGGAAAGGAGAGTCAGATCTTATGGAGACAAGAGTGGCATTGATCTCGATCATTGTGGAAAACAATGACGTGATCGATGATATCAACCGTTTTCTTCATGAAGCGGGAAAATATATTATCGGGAGAATGGGGATCCCTTACCGGGAAAAAGGCATCAATATCATCAGTATTGCCATTGACGCACCACAGGATGTGATCAGCTCCTTATCCGGAAAGATCGGACGCCTCAGTGGAGTTTCCGCCAAAACGGCATATTCCAATGTGATCACAAAAGCGGAGGACAGAAAATGATAAAAGTTGCGGTATACGGAAAGGGCGGCATCGGAAAATCTACTACGGTTTCCAATGTGGCAGCTGCCCTTGCGGAAAAAGGAATGAAAGTGATGCAGATCGGCTGTGATCCCAAGGCAGATTCCACGATCCTTCTCAGGCATGGAAAAAAAGTTCCCACTGTGCTGGAGCTTTATAACGAAAAACGCCAGGAGCTGAAGCTTACGGATATGGTGCAGATCGGATATGGGGGTGTAGTCTGTGTGGAAGCCGGCGGTCCTGCACCGGGGCTTGGATGTGCGGGAAGAGGTATCATTACTGCTCTCGAGAAGCTTAAGGAAAACGGAGCCTATGAGACCTATAAACCGGACATTGTTTTTTATGACGTACTGGGAGATGTTGTCTGCGGTGGATTTTCCATGCCCATGCGAAATGGGTATGCAGATAAGGTATTTATCATCACCTCCGGAGAAAACATGGCCATCCATGCAGGGGCAAATATTGCCATGGCAGTGGATAATTTTAGAAACAGAGGATATGCATCTCTTGGCGGCGTGATCCTGAACCGGCGGAACGTGCCGGGAGAGGAAGAAAAAGTCCGGGAGCTGGCAGAGGATTTTCATACGCGGGTAGTGGGAACGCTTTCCAGAAGTGCTCTGGTTCTGGAAGCAGAGAATCGAGGAAAAACTCTTCTGGAAGCTTATCCGGATTGTGAGATGGCAGAGGAGTACCGGACACTGGCCGAGCAGATTCTGAATGCATGCAGGGAGGAAGGCTCATGTTAAAAAGAGTTGGTAACAGAGAGCTTTCGGGAAAAACAGAAATATTTATAAAGGAAGCCTCTTTTCCGGTTCCCTTTCAGCCGGGGCTGGAATTTAATTCACCGGTCCATGGAAACTGGAATATCGTACATACGGGAATGCTGGTTCCGGAAGCAAGGCAGATCTACGTCTGTGCGGATAACTGCATGCGTGGCGTTGTGCTGACTGCCGCAGAGATGAATGCGGCAGACCGTTTTTCCTTTGTGATCGTGGAGGAAAAGGATCTTCTGGGCGGAAATCTGGAGGATGTGACCATTGAAGGAGTGACGGACATTCTGAACCGGCTGGATGAGAAGCCAAAGGCAGTCTTGCTTTTTACCGTGTGTCTTCATCATTTTCTGGGAAGTGATCTGGACCGCATCTACGGCGAACTGGAAGAAAGATTTCCGGAGATCTTTTTTATGCGATGCTTTATGGATCCTGTCATGCAGAAAACAGGTCCGACTCCGGATCAGAAGCTGCGCCGTGCCATGTATGATGCAGTACCGGAGAGGAAAGCAGATCCGGAATGTGTCACAGTCCTGGGCAGTGATTTTGTGCTGGATGAGAGTGCAGATATCTGCCGGATCCTGAAAAAGAACGGAATCCGTCTCCGGGAAGCACCGGCCTGTAAGAACTGGGAGGATTATCAGAGCCTGGGAGAGGGAAGCCTGATCCTTAACTGCTATCCGGCAGGAAAATTCGGAGTACAGCAGCAGGCGGAGAGACTTGGAAGGCCGTTTTTATATCTGCCCGGAAGCTTTGACTATGAGGAGATAGAGACGCAGGAAAAGTATTTGCTGGAGCTGCTGGATCAGCACAGCTGCGGTAAAAATGGCCTGGATATCAAAACGGAGATCCGAAAATGCGAGGAGGCTCTTTCCCATGCACACCAGATCATCGGTGACACTCCCATAGCTGTGGATTATCTTTTTCATCCAAGACCTCTGGGACTTGCAAAGCTTCTCCTTACCCATGGATTTCAGGTACAGTCCGTTTTTCTGGACAGTATCAGCCCGGAAGAAAAAGAAGTATTTTTCTGGCTGAAGGAGAATTATCCGGAACTCAGGCTGATTTCGACTGTTCGCCCGGAGATGAGAGTGCGGCCACGGCAGCATTTCGGAAAAATCCTTGCCGTCGGACAAAAAGCAGCCTGGTTTACCGGAAGCCGGAATTTTGTCAATATGGTACAGGGCGGCGGGCTCTGGGGCTTTGACGGGATTAGACGTACTGCACAGCTGATGCTGGAGGCATTTAATGAGGAAAAAGCTCCGGAGGATCTGATCGTTCGAAAGGGATGGGGGTGCGAAAGCTGCATATGAGACAGGCATATCGGATCATACCAATCTACACGGCAGACGTGTCGGGTGTCTGCTCCGCGTTGTATGAGCTTGGAGGAATGACAGTGATGCATGATCCCTCCGGCTGTAATTCTACCTATAATACCCATGATGAGATCCGGTGGTACGACCAGGACAGTCTGATCTTTATCTCAGGTCTTACGGATATCGATGCCATTATGGGAAATGATGAGAAATTTCTTCAGGATATCGAAGAGGCGGAAAAGGAGCTGAAACCGAAATTTATTGCACTTGCAAGTTCACCGATCCCCTTTATGAACGGAACAGATTTTCAGGGACTGGCCCGTGCACTTACAGCAAGGACCGAAATTCCGGTATTTTCGGTTCCGACCAGCGGCATGCACGACTATGTATACGGAGCAGGGCTGGCACTGGCGGAAATCGCCGGACATTTCACAGGAGCAGCAGAGAAAACCGGAAGGTGTTTAGAAGTACCGACGGGATCTGCGGAAAGATCTACAGAGAAGAGAAGCAGGAAATTAAATCTTCTTGGAGCAACACCCCTCGATCTTGGCCCGCAGTCTGCAGTAGATGCAATGAAAAAACGTCTGAAAAACTATGGCTGGGAGATACTTTCCACCTGGGCTATGGGGGATACGCTGGAAGCTTTGTCCCGTGCCGGTGAAGCAGCGGTAAACCTTGTGGTATCCTCTGTGGGGATCCCGGCGGCCAATGTGCTGAAAGAAAAATTCGGTACGCCATTTCTCGTGGGGACTCCTGTGGAAGGCTATGAGGGACAGATTTCAGATGCACTTGAGCGGATCGCGGATAGATCCTGTGGAGAGTGGGTAAATAAGAAGGATGACTCCGCAGAGGAAAGCGGAGGGCAGATCTTAGGAAAACAGGAGGAACTGTGGAAAGTAACTCCGGAGCAGGTAATCTATTTTCAGGGAAGGAACAGTCTGTCAGCAGTATCTGACCCTTCAGGAGAAAGCAGGGAAATGCCCGACAAAGATGAGATATTTTTTTCCGTACCGGACATTACCATCATCGGAGAACCGGTTACCATGGGCTCCCTGGCAGCAGTCATAGAGCAGAAATACGGAAAAAAGGTTCAGCTGCTCTGTCCGCTGGAGATCACAGAGGGACTTTTGCGCAAGGGAGATGAAACCATCTGTGGCGAGGAAGCCATGGAAGAAAAGCTGAAAACAGCCAGGATCATTGTGGCAGACCCACTCTATCGTCCAATCTGTCCGAAAACAGCCATTTTTTATGAGATGCCGCATATTGCGTTTTCCGGAAGGATATATCTCAGAAAATATTTTCCGGAATAAAGAGCGTTTCGTGATCATGTATATAAATATTATGCGGATGAGAAAACAGAGCAGCAGTGTGTATAATTGCAGGAAAATCACATAAACTAAATTATAAGAAACCGTAAAGGCGTTGCAGAAATATGCAGCGCCTTTTTCCAACAGTAATACCGGAAATGGAGTATATATGGAGGGATTTTTATGTGGGGATTTTGGTCAGCACTGCTCTCAGGTGCACTGATGAGTATTCAAGGGGTATTTAACACAAATGTAACAAAACAGACCAGTCTGTGGGTTTCAACCGGCTGGGTACAGTTTTCTGCATTTCTGGTCTGTGTGGCAGCATGGTTTTTCACAGGCAGAGAAAGTATCGGCATGCTGTGGCAGGTAGAGGATAAATATAATTTACTCGGAGGAGTGATCGGTGCATTTATCACTATCACAGTGATCCGGAGTATGGGAAGTCTGGGGCCTGCGCGGGCGGTTATGCTTATTGTCATTTCTCAGCTTGCGGTGGCTTATCTTATAGAATTGTTGGGGATTTTCGGTGTGGAAAGAGCAGATTTTCAGTGGAGAAAGCTGTTGGGAATGCTGATCTGTATTGCAGGTGTGGTTATTTTCAAATGGAAATAGAAATAAAAGTATTGTAATATTTGTAATACTTCGTTAAAATAAGGTATGGTTTTGCATGAGTAACGGGGCACCTGCCGCCACATCGGCGGAAAGGAGTGAACCGCCTACCTATGAAAATAAGATCACATATCAGAAGTGTTCGGTTTGTTTTTTACATATTTTTGTTACAAATCCTGGCAGGGCTGACAGGCTGTAAGGATAACGGAACAGAATTTCTGGAGAAAGAACTGGTGCAGGAAGAAAGTACGGAAGCATCCGGAATGGATGCAGAGCAGGAAAAACCGAAGGATACGGAAAGTGAAGTATCCGGGAAGGCATCCGCAGGGGCTGCGGCAGATATATCACAGAAGAAACAGAATGAGTCTGCGGAGGAACCGGCTCCGGAGGTTGAAAAACAGCTGCCGGAGATCTCAGACACCCCTCAGACCATTTATGTAGATATATGTGGAGCAGTGACCAGTCCGGGAGTCTATGAGCTTCCATATGGCAGCCGTGTTTTTCAGGCTATCGAGCAGGCCGGAGGATATCTTCCGGAAGCTGCAGCAAGCTATCTCAACCGTGCTAAGGGACTTTCCGATGGACAGCAGGTTTATGTGCCTACCCAGGCGGAGGTGGACAGCCAGCGGATCGCAGCTACCCAGGATGGATCGGAAGTCACAGCAGAAAACAGTACCGAAACGGCGAGCGGACAGAAATCCGCCGGAGAGGATTCCGGTGAAGCTGAGACTGCATCTTCCACAGAGCAGAAGATCGATCTGAACACCGCTGATGTATCCCAGCTTACTACTCTCACAGGTGTAGGGGAGTCCAAGGCCCTGGCGATCATCGCTTACAGGGAAGAGAACGGTCCCTTTACTTCAGCAGAGGATATCATGAATGTACCAGGCATCAAAGAAGGAACCTATGAGAAGATAAAGGATAAAATAGCAATAAAGTAAGGAGCGCTAAATGAGCAGGAAAGTATTGGTAGTAGATGATGAGAAACTGATTGTCAAGGGACTTCGCTTCAGTCTGGAGCAGGACGGAATGGAAGTGGACTGTGCCTATGACGGAGAGGAAGCACTGGAAAAAGCAAAAGCAGGAGAGTACGATATCATCCTTCTTGACCTGATGCTTCCAAAAATGGACGGTCTTGAGGTATGCCAGCAGATCCGTGAATTTTCCAATGTTCCGATCATCATGCTTACAGCAAAAGGAGAAGATATGGATAAGATCCTGGGTCTGGAATACGGAGCTGATGATTATGTCACCAAGCCTTTCAACATCCTGGAAGTCAAAGCCCGCATCAAGGCAATCATCCGCCGTGCAGGCAGCAAACAGGACAAGCAGGAGAAGGCCAAGACTGTGGAAGTCGGAGAACTGAAGCTGGACTGCGAAGGACGCCGCGTATTTATCTCCGGAAAAGAGATCAACCTCACAGCCAAGGAATTTGATGTGCTGGAGCTGCTGGTATTCAATCCGAACAAGGTATACAGCAGAGAAAATCTTCTGAATATCGTATGGGGCTATGAATATCCGGGAGATGTCCGTACCGTAGATGTACATATCCGCCGCCTGAGAGAAAAGATCGAGGCCAATCCCAGTGAGCCGAAATATGTACACACCAAATGGGGTGTGGGCTACTATTTCCAGGCATAACCTGTGAAGTTCAAAAAGAACGGCAAATTTTTCAAAAGTCTCCGCTTTCGTATTCTGATCATCCTGATCATACTGGGAATCGTACCGAGTGTCATCGTAACGGAAATGGTCATTGCCAACTATGAAGATCGTGCCATTGCCAACCGTGTGCAGAGCATGGAGAACATCTGTGACATCATGTGCGACCTGCTGATCAAGGAGAATTATCTGAATGACACCAGCTCTCAGACGGTGAACAGCAAGCTGGAATTACTGTCCAACAGCTATGGTGGCAGGATTCTCATTGTAGACAGGGATTTCAGGATCATCAAGGATACCTATGGCGTGGATGAGGGCAGGACTCTGGTTTCCCAGAAAGTATTGAACTGTTTTAAAGGAGAAGATGCCTACCAATATGACTCTGACAGCCAGAAGCTGATCCTGGCAGTTCCGGTAAAAAGTCCGGATGTAAAACAGGTGCAGGGTGCCATGATGATCATGGCATCTTCCAGTGAGGTGACAGCAACCATCCATGAACTGGAGCAGAAAGGGATTCTGATCATCGGTATCATTGTAGTGCTGGCCATTTTTCTGGGATATATTCTTTCCACGATCCTGGTGAAGCCATTTGCCAGGGTAACGAAAGCAATCGAGGACCTTACAGACGGATATCAGAATGAGGAGATCTCGGTACCGGATTATACAGAGACAGCTTTGATCACAGATGCATTTAACAAGATGCTTTCCAGAATGAAGACGTTGGATGAATCCAGACAGGAGTTTGTATCCAATGTGTCTCATGAGCTGAAGACACCTATGACTTCAATGAAGGTTCTGGCGGATTCGCTGGTAGGACAGCAGGGGGTTCCGGAGGAACTGTATCAGGAATTTCTTTCTGATATCACAGAAGAGATTGACAGAGAGAACAAGATCATCACCGATTTGCTCTCCCTGGTAAAAATGGACAAAAAAGCAGCAGATATGAATATCCGTAATATGAATATCAATGAGCTGCTGGAGAATATTCTGAAGCGTCTCCGTCCTATTGCAGATCAGAGAAGGATTGACCTGATCCTGGATTCGTTCCGACCGGTAACGGCAGATGTGGATGAGGTGAAATTTACCCTTGCCATCAGTAACCTGGTCGAAAATGGTATCAAATACAATGTAGATGAGGGATGGGTCCGCGTAACACTGGATGCGGATCATAAGGATTTCTATGTGACGGTTGCAGATTCCGGCCTGGGAATACCGGAAGATTCCATTGAACGGATCTTTGAGCGTTTTTATCGTGTGGATAAATCCCATTCCAGAGAGATCGGCGGAACCGGTCTTGGACTTGCTATTACAAGAAGTTCTATAGCCATGCATCATGGGATCATCAAGGTATCCAGCAAAGAGGGCGAGGGAACCACATTTACCGTGAAAATCCCGCTGTCCTATATCCCGTCCTAGGAGGTACAGCATGAAAAAAACGATTTTGATCATCTGTGTGGCCGCTGCCTGCATCCTTTTTGGTCTGGTTGCTTTCATAGGTTTGTCGGGAAGAAATAAAAACGAAGAACAGCAGTATAGATTTTATTATATCAACAGCGATGAAACGAGACTGAAAGAAGAAAAATATACTCCTGAGAAAGAAACAACAGAAGTGATGCTGCGCAATTTTTCCGAGAGTCTGAATAACCGTGAGACCCGGGAAGACGGAATCTCACTTTTTCCGGATGGGGTAAAGATTTCTTCTTATTCCATACAGGATGGAGTCCTGAACGTAGAATTCAATGAGGCCTATGATAAAATGTCACGTACCAGAGAACTTCTGGTGCGGGCAGGTATAGTGAAGATCTTTTTACAGGTTCCAGGAGTGGATTCTGTGGAGATCTATGTGGGTAAAAAGCCGCTGACAGATACCAGGGGTGAAGAAGTGGGAGCCATGAACAACGACACCTTTGTGGAGTTTTCCGGGTCCGATGGGGATGTGTACAGCTATGACACCTTTACTCTGTATTTCACAAATAAAAACGGAGATAAACTGGTAGCGGAACAGAGAAGTGTCCGCTACAGACGAAATCTTCCGAAGGCTACGGTGGTTCTGGAGCAGCTTGCAAGAGGTCCGCTGGAAAAAGGACATTATCCTACAATACCGGAGAATTCAGAGGTACTTTCCCTGACGAGAGCAAACGGAATCTGCTATGTGGATTATAATTCCGTATTTCAGGATTATGCGCTGGATGTTTCGGAACAGATTGCCGTGTATTCGGTGGTAAATACGCTGATCGCGGCAACGGATGTGGACAAAGTTGAGATTTCCATCGAAGGAAACAAGGAAGTGACCTTTGGCCAGAATATGCAGCTTTATAAGTTCTATGAATGGAACGACAGCCTGCTGGCACACACAAAGGCTAAAAAAGAATAGAAAAAATAAAACATTTCAAAATATCAGAAAACGGGAGAACATTTATGGCGAAAAGGCCGATGTGTCTTTTGTGTGTTCTTATGGTGCTGAGTCTTGGCGCACTGGAGCTTATGGGGATTCCTCTGATCAGGGGGAATCCCCTTCCGTTAAATGTGCAGGAGCAGATCGAAGCGCACCCTGGTTCCATGATCTGCGGGGAGGTGGAACAGTATGAAAACACAGAATTTTCCCAGTCTGTTTATCTGAAAAAAACATATCTTATCCATCAGTCAAAAAAATTTCCAATTGAAAATGTAAGAATATTTCTCAAAAAAGAAGAAGATCTGAAACCGGGAATGCGGATCCTGGTCAAGGGAACGCTGAAAAGAGTGGAAGGTCCTGCGAATCCGGGGGGCTTTGACAGCCAACACTTTTACGCCTGTCGTCATATTTATTATTTTATGAAGAACGCTGTGCTCCAAAAGAAAACAGCAGTGTATTCCGGCTACAGGCAGCTCCTTTTGGAGATAAAAGAAAGCTGCAGACAGATCCTGAAGGAAGCTGCAGGAAAAGATGCGCCTGTTTTTTGTGCCATAACGCTTGGAGACAAACAGGAACTGGATCCGGAAACACAGATGCGCTATCAGCTGGCCGGGATCATACATATCCTTGCCATCAGCGGACTTCATATCAGTATTCTGGGAATGGGGCTTTACAACCTTCTAAAGAAGATGGGACTGGGAATCTGGCCTGCCGGGATTTTTTCTCTGGGAGTGATGCTGCAGTATGGGATCATGACCGGAGGGAGTGTTTCCACCATGCGTGCAGTAACTATGTTTTTGATCGCTATGGGAGCCAGGATCACCGGACGGATCTATGATATGATGAGTGCTCTTTCCGTAACTGCCATGATGATCCTTGTGGAATCTCCGGCCTATCTCCTGGACAGTGGATTTCTTCTGTCCTTTGGCTGTGTTCTGGGAATGGGGCTCGCTGCGGAAAAGATCTGTGCCCTTGCAGGAGCGGAGAAAAAATGGACAAAGGCACTGGTAAGTCCTATAGCTCTTCAGCTTGTGACTCTGCCGGTGATGCTGAAGTTTTTCGGAGAAGTCTCTATTGCCGGATTTATCTTGAATCTGTTGGTGCTTCCAAGTGTGGGGGTAGTGCTGACTGGAGGAATGGCGGCGCTGCTTCTGGGAATTCTCAGTATTCCCGTGGCAAAACTGGTGCTCCTGCCGGCAAGGGTACTGCTGCTTTTTTATGAACATCTCTGCAGTCTGGCAGGAAGGTCAGGATGGAGTACCTGGATCGGAGGAGAGCCGGAAATATGGCAGATCCTGGTATATTATGGCTTTTTGATCACAGTTCTGTTTATGGGGCAGTATATAAAAGAACAGCTCCGGAAGAAAAAAGCAGTCTGTGAGGAAACGGAGCTAGCAGAGGAGCGGGCGGAAGCAGGTTGTTGGAAGCTATATGCTATCCGGATAACAGCCGGTATTTTTCTGGCAGTCGGAATCCTGATACTGGGATATCATCCAGCAGGAAGTCTGAAGGTGATCTGCCTGGATGTAGGACAGGGGGACGGTATTCTTGTGGAGACCCCGGAGGATCATCATTTTCTGATTGACGGAGGAAGCAGCAGCCAGTCGGATCTTGGAAGATACTGCCTTTTGCCGGCATTGAAAAGTCAGGGGATTTCCTGGCTGGATGGGATTTTTATTTCCCATACAGATCAGGATCATATCAACGGTGTGAAGGAGCTTCTGGAATATATGGGAAAAGGTCTTACAACCATCCGGGCCGGATATCTGATCCTGCCTGCCTGGGCAGAAAGACCAGATGCATGGAGGGAGCTTGCAGAGGCAGCAAAAACAGCCGGAGTTAAGGTCGTGACAGCAGGAAAAGGGGATGAATTGCCTTGCGGCAAAGTATCTTTTTCTGTTCTGTGGCCGGAGAAAAATGCCACAGGAAAAGATGTGAATGAGGAAGCTATGGTGATGGAGCTGTCTTTTGGAGATTTTCAGATGCTTTTTACCGGAGATATCGGTGCAGATACGGAGAAAAAGCTTCTGGCAGCCGGGGGGCTTGAGGATGTTGATTGTCTGAAGGTGGGACATCACGGTTCCCGTTATTCTACCACAGAAGCATTTCTTGAGAAAATAAAGCCGGAAGTGGCGATCATTTCCTGTTCTTCCACCAACACCTACGGACATCCGTCACCGGAAACCGTAGAGCGGCTTAAAGCGGCCGGAAGTCAGGTGGAATACACCATGAAAAACGGTGCTATTACCGTGGAAACAGATGGAAAGAAGCTTAAGATCGGAAGGTTCCGAAAAAACAGGTGACTTTTGAACACACTTGTTGTAGAATAGACAGGGTTTGTGCAAAAACAAAGCACTGAAAATGTGCAATACAAGATAAGGAGTTTTTATTTATGAAATATGATGTACTGATCGTAGGAGCAGGTCCCGGTGGAATCTTTGCGGCCTATGAACTGATGAATAATGATCCGGAGAAAAAGATCGCGGTTTTTGAAGCCGGTCATCCTCTGGAAAAAAGAAAATGTCCCATCGACGGAAAGAAAGTAAAATCCTGTATTCACTGCAAAACCTGTGCGATCATGAAGGGATTTGGCGGTGCAGGCGCTTTCTCCGACGGAAAATACAATATCACCAATCAGTTTGGCGGAACTCTGTACCAGCATATCGGCAAGGATACAGCTACAGAGCTGATGGAATATGTAGATAAACTGAACCTGATGCATGGCGGTGAGGGAACCAAACTTTATTCTACCACAAACAGCGAGATCCGTAAGCTCTGCCTTCAGAACGGCCTGCATCTTCTGGATGCATCAGTCCGCCATCTGGGAACAGATATCAACTATGTGGTACTTCAGAACCTCTATGAAAAAATGAAAGACCATGTGGACTTCTATTTTGACGCATCTGTTGACAAAGTAGAAAAAACTGAAGACGGTTATGCAGTTTTTGTAGGAGATGAGCGTTACGAGGGAACTTACTGTATCATCTCCGCAGGACGAAGCGGAAGTAAATGGATGGAGACGGTATGTACAGAGCTTAAGATCCCGACTCTTTCCAACCGTGTGGACATCGGAGTCCGTGTGGAGCTTCCGGCAGAGGTTTTCAGCCGTCTGACAGATGAGCTTTATGAGAGCAAGATTGTTTACAGAACTGAGAAGTTTGAGGATATGGTCCGTACCTTCTGCATGAACCCGCGAGGTGTTGTCGTGAATGAAAATACCAACGGTATCATCACAGTAAACGGTCACAGCTACGAAGATCCGGCAAAGCATACCAACAATACAAACTTTGCCCTTCTGGTATCCAAGCATTTCTCAGAGCCGTTCCATGACAGCAACGGATACGGTGAGAGCATTGCAAGACTTTCCAATATGCTTGGCGGTGGTGTTATGGTACAGCGGTTTGGAGATCTGATCCGCGGAAGACGAAGCACAAAAGCCCGTATTGAGGAAAGTTTCGTAACACCTACACTTTCTGCGACACCGGGAGATTTAAGTCTTGTTATGCCGAAACGTATCCTGGATGGCATCATCGAGATGATCTATGCTCTGGATAAGATCGCACCGGGAACCGCGGATGACGATACTTTGCTTTATGGCGTGGAGGTTAAATTCTACAACATGGAGGTTGAGATCGACGAAAATCTGGAAACCTGCCACAAGGGTCTCTTTGTTATCGGAGACTGCAGCGGCGTGACCCATTCTCTGTCCCATGCATCTGCCAGCGGAGTCTACGTAGCCAGATACCTGGAGCAGGAGTATTTTAACAGATAAACTGCAAAGCAGTTTATCTGTTATGAGCAAGTAGCGAAGCGGATTGCGAATATCCAGTGTAAGACAGTCCTTTTCTGATATCAGGGTGATGACAGAAAGGGGCTGTTTTTTATGCAGGATGTGCATGAATATTGGAGAAAGTATTCTGATAATAACTGACAGATACAGGGAGAAAACCGGTTACTGTTCACTGGTAATATTTCGCGAGGTGTTTTTGGTGAGCGAAGATCACAGAAAACCGTGAATCGTCTGACATCAATCTTGACAAATTTATGAGTTTGTGGTAAAAGTTAGATAACCAGGTAAAAGAAAATATGTGCAAATGTTATAATGATAAGGTTGCATCCAGTCGGATGTGCAAAAGAGAATCCGGTGAGAATCCGGAACGATACCGTCACTGTGAAAGGGGAGTTGCTTTTATAACCACTGGGAGACCGGGAAGGGAAAGCAGCGTGGAACCAAGTCAGGAGAACTGCCTTATTGTGAGATTCAGGGATTCGCGGTTTACGAATCGGTATTCTCCATAACAATACAGAACTTCTTTTTATGTATTTGTATTGCGCAGAGAATCATGTGTGAGCAGGCGGCCGCAGAGAGCTGCTGCTTTTTTGTACATATCAGTATTCTGGAAATACATGAAAAGAGGACAATGAGAAATGAAAAGAAAAACAATGTTAGCTCTGATGCTCGCAGTTTCCATGACATGCTCTATGGGTGCGGCTACAACAGCAATGGCAGCAGAGGATTCTGCTACAGAAGAGAACGCTGAGGCAGCTGATACCACAGAGGCTTCTGATGCAGATCAGGAAGCAGCAGATAATGTAGCAGCTCTGATCGACAAGATCTATGTACAGGAAAGAAACGACACAACAGATGAGGACTGCAAGGCAGCCAAAGAAGCATGGGATGCTCTGACAGATGCTCAGAAAGAACTGGTAGAGGGTGAGAATGCAGATCCGGATTATTTCGGACGTGACACAGGAGATGCTTCCAAGGACGATCCGCGTAACCAGGATGAGATCGGTGAGAATGAACTTCTTGTTGTAAGCTTTGGTACTTCCTTCAATGACAGCCGTGCAGAGGATGTCAAGGGAATCGAGGATGCTCTTGCAGAAGCTTATCCGGACTGGTCTGTAAGAAGAGCATTTACAGCACAGATCATCATCAACCATGTAGAGGCAAGAGATGATGAAGTGATCGATAACATGCAGCAGGCTCTTGACCGTGCAGTAGAGAATGGTGTTAAGAATCTGGTTGTACAGCCTACCCATCTGATGCATGGTGCTGAGTACGATGAGATGACAGAAGCGATCAATGGCTATAAAGATAAATTCGAGTCTGTAGCTATCGCAGAGCCAATGCTCGGTGAGGTTGGAGACGATGCAACTGTGATCAATGATGACAAGAAAGCCGTTGCTCAGGCGATCACAGATACGGCTTGCAAAGAGGCCGGATTTGACAGCATGGATGCAGCAGCTGAGGCTGGCACAGCATTCGTATTCATGGGACATGGAACATCTCATACAGCTAACGTTACATACGATCAGATGCAGACACAGATGGAAAACCTTGGATTGAAGAACGCATTCATCGGTACTGTAGAGGGTAAGCCGGAAGATACAGCCTGCGACAAGGTTATCGAGAAGGTAAAAGAAGCAGGATACAAGAACGTTGTTCTTCGTCCGCTGATGGTTGTTGCCGGAGACCATGCAAATAACGATATGGCCGGTGATGAGGAGGATTCCTGGAAGAGCCAGTTTGTAGCATCCGGAAACTTCGATAAGGTTGACTGCCAGATCGAGGGTCTTGGAAGAATCGAAGCAGTTGAGAAGCTTTATGTAGAGCATACAAAGGCAGCCATCGATTCTCTGGGAAGCACTGAGGAGTCCGCAGATTCTGATGCAGCAGCAGATACAGAGGCTGATTCTGCTGAGGAGTCCGCAGAATAATAAATATAAAAATATCTGAGTGAGTTCAGATACCTATAAGAAATCAATGTAACTGCCCGGAAAGATCAGGAAGACTGTTTTCCGGGCAGATTGCTGTATCTATGGAAGGGAGAAGATTATCATGAAAAAACGCTATGTAAACTTAATTCTTGCAATGGCAAGTGCATCAGTCCTGGTGCTGGGCTCTGTGCCTGCGATGGCAAAAACAGATGAAACAAAAACAGAGTCCGGTGAGGAAGCAGAAGCTTCCGAAGAAAAGGATACAGATGCAGCCAAAGCAGATACCCTGGAAGATGGCGTTTATACAGCAGAGTTTGGTACAGACAGCAGCATGTTTCATGTAAATGAGGCCAATGACAAAAAAGGAGAGCTCACGGTCAAAGATGGTAAAATGACCATCCACGTAAGTCTGGTTTCCAAGAAGATCGTTAACCTGTTTGCGGGAACTGCCGAGGATGCCCAGAAGGACGGAGCAGAGATCATTGAGCCGACCACAGATACAGTGAAGTACAGCGATGGTTATACAGAGGAGGTTTACGGATTTGATATCCCGGTACCGGCCATTGGTGAGGAATTTAACGTGGCGATCCTGGGAGAAAAAGGCAAATGGTACGACCATAAAGTCAGCGTAAAGAATCCTGTAAAAACCTCTGACGACAAAAAATCCGAAGGGAAAAAACCGGAAGAGCTGAAGCTGGAGGACGGAACCTATGAGACGGATGTAACCCTTACAGGCGGAACAGGAAGAGCATCTGTAGAATCTCCGGCTAAAGTAGAGATCAAGGACAAAGAAGCTACGGCAACCATCATCTGGAGCAGTCCGAATTATGATTACATGATCGTGGACGGCGAAAAATATGAGCCGGTGAACAAAGACGGAAACTCCACATTTGAGATCCCGGTCACAGTCTTTGACGCAGAAATGGAAGTGACTGCAGATACTGTAGCCATGAGTACTCCTCACGAGATTGAGTATACCCTGAATTTTGATTCTTCGAGCATGAAAAAGGAAGAAAAATGAAAAAAATAATTTCATACATATTTCTGACGCTGACCCTGATCCTGGGGTGTGCTTTTGCAGTGCAGGCAGCAGAGACAGAACATAAGCCTGCGGATATTCCAGGCCTTACCTTTGACCACAGTATGGATCTTTCCTACGCAAAGGAATTTAATGTGGATTACTACAACGATGGCTATGCGCTGCTCACCATTGATCAGGAAGGACAGTTTCTTGTAGTTCCCGAAGGCAAGAAAGCACCGGAGGGGCTGGATCCTGACATTGCGGTTCTGCAGCAGCCCATAAACAATATCTATCTGGTAGCAACCTCGGCCATGGATCTTTTCCGCGCTATCGACGGGATTGACAGCATCAAGCTTTCCGGAACCAAGGAAGACGGATGGTATATCCAGGAAGCAAAGGACGCCATGGAACAGAAAAAGATGATTTATGCCGGCAAGTACAGTGCTCCGGATTACGAGCTGATCCTGAACGAGGGCTGTGACCTTGCCATTGAATCCACCATGATCCATCACAATCCGGAGGTACAGGAGAAGCTGGAGCAGTTCGGGATCCCTGTAATGGTAGAGCGTTCCAGCTATGAGAGTCATCCTCTTGGAAGGACCGAGTGGATGAAGCTTTACGCAGTTCTTCTGGGAAAAGAAGATGTAGCAGAAAAGGTTTTCAAAGAGCAGACGGACAAGCTGGATAAGGTTCTCACAGCAGATAAAACAGACAAGACCGTAGCGTTCTTTTATATCAACTCCGTAGGTGCGGTAAATATAAGAAAAAGTGGCGACTATGTTTCGGAAATGATCTCTCTCGCAGGAGGAAATTATGTTCCGGAGGATACGGGAGTAAATGACAATGCTCTTTCCACCATGAATATGCAGATGGAAGAGTTTTATGCCAAGGCGAAGGATGCGGACTATATCATCTATAACAGTACGATTGACGGGGAACTTAAGACCATTGATGAGCTTCTTTCCAAAAGTAAGCTTCTTGCAGATTTCAAGGCAGTGAAGAACGGAAATGTCTGGTGCACAGGCAAAAATCTCTTCCAGGAAACCACCGGACTTGGAACCATGATTGAGGATATCCACACCATGCTGACTACAGACGATGATTCTCTGGATGAGCTGACCTATATGCATAAACTAAAATAAATTCCAGTGTTCGCTTTAACTCCTTTGCCGGTTTCCACCTGTGAGCAGGAAACGAAAGGACAGGATAACAAAACAGAAGAGGAGTGTACCAGAAAAATGAATGACAGAAAACGCGCAGTCCGATACGGGATCTCTTTTGTGATCCTTGCGGTACTTTTGATCTTTTTATTTATATGGAATGTAAATTCAGGAAGTATCCACCTCTCTGTGAAGGAGATCCTGAATATCATATTCCGGCATCAGGGAGATGAAACTTCTTATAATATCGTCTGGGAGATCCGTCTTCCCAGGATACTGGCAGTTATCATCCTTGGCGGAGCACTTTCTGTTTCCGGATTTTTGCTGCAGACCTTTTTTAACAATCCTATCGCGGGACCCTTTGTACTGGGAATCTCTTCCGGTGCCAAGCTGATCGTGGCGCTTCTGATGATCTTTTTTTTAAGCAGATCGGTGTCCATCGGTTCCGGTGCCATGATCCTGGCTGCTTTTGCAGGCTCAATGATTTCCATGGGCTTTGTGCTCCTTGTGGCAAAAAAAGTCCACAACATGTCCATGCTGGTCATCAGTGGTGTTATGATCGGCTATATCTGTTCGGCCATCACAGACTTTGTGGTGACCTTTGCAGATGATTCCAACATAGTCAATCTTCACAACTGGTCACTGGGAAGCTTTTCCGGTATGACCTGGGGGAATGTGCAGACTATGGCTGCTGTGGTACTTCTTACCATGGTGATCGTATTTTTTATGTCAAAACCGATCAGCGCCTATCAGCTGGGGGAGACTTACGCGCAGAATATGGGAGTTAATATCAAGGCTTTCCGGATACTTCTGATCCTGCTTTCCAGTATTCTTTCTGCCTGTGTGACCGCTTTTGCAGGGCCGATCTCCTTCGTGGGGATCGCTGTGCCTCATATTGCAAAAAGTCTCCTGAAGACTGCAAAACCCCTGCTTGTGATCCCGGCCTGTTTTCTGGGCGGTGCAGTGTTCTGCCTGTTCTGTGACCTGATCGCAAGAACTGTATTTGCACCGACGGAGCTGAGCATCAGTTCTGTGACAGCAGTTTTCGGAGCACCGGTAGTTATCTATATCATGATTCACAGACAGCAGAGGATATAAACGATGAAATCATATTTTTTTTATACAGATCAGCTGACCGTAGGCTATGATGGAAAACCGCTGATCAAAGAAATCAATATTCAGCTGAATAAAGGAGAAATCCTGACACTGATCGGTCCCAACGGTGCCGGAAAATCTACTATTTTGAAGAGTATCACAAGACAGCTTTCCCTGATCAGCGGAACGGTATATCTGGAACAGGAACAGATGAGCCGGATGACCAACAGGGAAGTGTCAAAAAAACTGGCTGTAGTACTTACCGAGCGCATGCGACCGGAGCTTATGACCTGTGAGGATGTGGTATCCACCGGACGATATCCCTATACCGGAACTCTCGGGATCCTTTCCGCAGAGGACAAGGAAAAAGTTAAAAGTGCCATGGAGATGGTTCACGCCTGGGATCTGAAGGATCGGGATTTTACAGCCATCAGTGACGGACAGAGACAGCGTATCCTTCTGGCACGCGCCATCTGCCAGGAACCGGAGATCATTATCCTGGATGAACCGACCTCCTTCCTGGATATCCGGCATAAGCTGGAGCTTCTTGCCATTTTGAAGAAGATGGTATTGGAAAAACAGATGACGGTGATCATGTCCCTTCATGAGCTGGATCTTGCCCAGAAGATTTCTGACCAGGTGATCTGTGTTCATGGAGATCACATTGAGAAATATGGTGCACCGGAGGAAATCTTTACTTCCGATTATATTCGGAAGCTTTATGGCATCACCCGTGGAAGCTATAATGCAGAATTCGGCTGCGTGGAAATGGAACCTCCGGCCGGAAAACCGGAGGTGTTTGTGATCGGAGGAAATGGAAGCGGGATTCCGGTATATCGGAAGCTGCAGCGACAGGGGATTCCTTTTGTGACCGGAGTTCTCCATACCAATGATGCAGATTATCAGGTGGCAAAAGAACTGGCTGCAAAAGTGATCACGGAGAAGCCTTTTGAATGCATTTCGGAGTCTGCCTTTGAAGAAGCACTGGAGTTCCTGGGAAAATGTGAAAAAGTGTACTGTCCGCTGAAGGATTTTGGTATCATGAATGAAAAAAACCGGGAATTGTTGAAAAAAGCAAAAGAAACCGGAAAATTAAACCAGATCAGATAAGTTCTCTGGGAAAATGAGAAAAGCAATAAAACGCTGTCAGAAATGAGTGATATAATTTCCGGCAGCGTTTTTTATATAATATAAATTACAAATATTTCAGCAGCTGTGTTATAATATGACAAGAACGACAGATCGTGAAGCGCTCGCATTCGTGGAGATGTAAGTAACGAAGAGGAATGTCCGCTTTACACCGCAAAAGTTAAGCAGATACAATCGATCCGAAAAAATATATGGAGGGAAGATCAATGAAAAAAAGAAACATGATCGCAGCTCTGCTCTGTAGTGCATGCCTTGTGGCAGGAAGTGTAAATCCCGTATTTGCAGATGCATCGAAGGTAGTAACACTTGGAGCAGATCTTACGGATGCCCAGAAGCAGACAATGATGAAATATTTTAATGTAAGTTCCGATCAGGTGCAGGTGATGACCATTACAAATGAGGATGAGCATAAACACCTGGATAATATCGCACCACAGTCCCAGATCGGTTCCAGAACTTTGAGCTGTGCCTATGTGAAGCCTACACAGTCCGGCGGGATCAAGGTCCGCACAGCAAATCTGAACTGGGTGACAGGTAATATGATCGCAACGACACTTTCCACATCCGGTGTGAAGAATTGTGAAGTAGTTGCTGCCTGCCCGATGGAAGTATCCGGAACAGGTGCACTTACCGGTATTCAGATGGCATATGAGAAGGCCAGTGGAGAGAAGCTGGATGAGACCAAGACGAAGCTTGCCAACCAGGAGATCGTAACCACCGGTGAACTTGCAGATAAGGTTGGTAAAAATGAGGCGACAACAGTTGTAAATCAGTCTAAGATGGATGTGATCCAGAACGGAGTACAGAATGCAGATGAGATCCAGAATATTGTCATCAATGTGGCTGAGCAGAACAATATTTCCATAAGCCAGGACGATATTGACAGGATCGTGTCTCTTCTGGGACAGATCGCACAGCAGGATTACAATTATGATGATGTGAAGGAAACACTGGAGCAGGTAGATGCCAATACCACAGGCCAGGCCTCTTCCTCTGATGATACACTGGATGGAGAGAGCAGTGATGACACCGTAGATGTGGATGAAGACTCTTCAGATGATATCGTCAACAATGTAAATGACAGCATTCTTGGGGACGATGTGATCCAGAGCTCCACAGAAGACCCGGGTCTTGAGAAAGAAACAGGAGCAGATTCTCAGGATACAAGCAATGAGACCGGAATTCCGGATGCTACCGACGACGGAACCTATGGCAATGAGGAAAACTCGGACGAAAGCAGCACAGACGAAAGTACCTCTGATGAGAGCAGCACAGATGATAGTGCATCCGACGAGAGCAGTACAGACGAAAGTGCTTCTGACGAGGCTGCATCCGATGAAACCGGAATCCCGGAAGCAACAGAAGACACAGAATCTTCAGAAAGTACAGACAGCTCAGACCAGGCAGACAGTGCAGAAAACGATACTTCTGTGCTCAGCGAAGAAGCAAAGAACAATTATGACAAATTTGTCCTCTTTGTAAAAGGTGAGTATGAGGGCGATGCAGAATCCCTTCTTGCTGCAACGGAAGATACAGAGGCAGTGGCAACTGTAATACTGGATGAGCAGACAGCGAAGAGTGTGGCAGAAACTGTTGAGAAGGATTATTATGACATTCTGAAGGATGGTACAGAATCCTATGAGGCAGATGGTACAGAAAAATATCAGAGTACAGAGCTGAATATGATGGATCAGAAGCTGAAGAAGCTGTTCGGTATTGACAGTTCCCAGGATGCCACAGATGCCACAGACGTGACAGCTACTATTCTTGCAGATGTTCCCCAGGAAGATAAGCAGACGCTTTATAAAGAAACCATGAATTATCTGGCAGGTCTTTACGGCGAGAACACGGACGCTTCTGAGGAATCCGCAGCAGAATAAAAGATCAGCAGAAAAAGAGATGAATACGCCGCAGCAGAGAAAACAACCTCTGCTGCGGTATTTTTTGTCGTGCCGGAAAGATATCATGAAAATTTTGTGATTTACGACAAGGATTTGTGTAAGCACTGGAAAAATGGATTTTTCTGTGATAAAATTGACCGTAAATCGGTTTTGTGGACTCATACATCGCAAACCGTGATAGGGAAACGAGAAAGGGAAAAGGTAGAATTTATGAGCCTGGCAGTAGTAACATTAAAAAAAGGCGAAGGCAGATTCCTGAAATCAGGAGGCCTCTGGGTATATGACAATGAGATCGCAAGCATCATGGGAAGCTTTGTGAACGGAGATATCGTTCTGGTCCGGGACTTTGACGGATATCCAATGGGAAGAGGATTTATCAACACCAATTCCAAGATCACAGTCCGTATGCTTACCAGAGATGAGCGTACAGAGATCAGTCCGGAATTTTTGAAACAACGTGTCCGCGACGCATGGGAGTATCGTAAGAAGGTAGTAGATACCGGAAGCTGCCGTGTGATCTTCGGAGAAGCAGACTTTCTTCCGGGTCTTGTTGTGGATAAGTTTTCAGATGTGCTTGTTGTACAGTCTCTTGCACTGGGAATCGACCGTCTTAAAGAAACGATCCTAGATGCACTGAAGGAAGTCCTTGCTGAGGATGGGATCCGGATCCGTGGAGTCTATGAGCGAAGTGATGCAAAGGTACGCCGCCAGGAAGGAATGGAACTTACCAAGGGATTTATCGGAGAAGAATTTCCGACACTTGTTCAGATTGAAGAGAACGGTGTGAAATATGAAGTAGATATCAGGGACGGGCAGAAGACCGGATTTTTCCTGGATCAGAAATATAACCGTCTTGCTATCCAGAAGCTCTGCAAGGGGGCGAAGGTTCTGGACTGCTTTACACATACCGGCTCTTTTGCCCTGAATGCGGGAATTGCAGGGGCACAGAGTGTTCTCGGTGTGGATGCGTCGGAAACTGCAGTCCTGCAGGCAAGACGAAACGCCAGTCTGAACGGCCTGGACGGAACAGTGAAATTCCTCTGTGAGGATGTTTTTGAACTTCTTCCCGAGCTTGAGGAGAAGGGAGAGAAATTTGATGTTGTGGTACTGGATCCTCCGGCATTTACGAAATCCAGAAGCTCTGTAAAAAATGCCATCAAGGGATACCGTGAGATCAATCTCCGTGCAATGCGTCTTGTAAAGGACGGCGGATTTCTTGCAACCTGTTCCTGCTCTCATTTTATGACGTATGAGCTGTTTACACAGACCATCGGTCAGGCAGCGAAGAATGTCCATAAGAGACTGCGCCAGGTAGAGTACCGTACACAGGCACCGGATCATCCGATCCTCTGGTCAGCAGATGAGTCCTATTATCTGAAATTCTACATTTTCCAGGTATGCAATGACCGTTAGGAACTGCCATCCGGATTTTTTTACGGAAATTTTTGGGCAGTGCCGTCTGGCAGTGAAAAGGAGATGCAGATCATATGAGAGACAAATTCAATAAATTTATGCAGGGACGTTATGGAGTGGATGATCTTTCCAGGTTCACCATGGGAGTCGCACTGGTTCTGATCATTCTGGCAATGTTTGCTAATATATTCAGCAGAACTGTCGGCAGCACCCTTGACATTCTCGGGGTCGCAGCAATCGTATATGCATATATACGTATTTTTTCCAGAAATATCCAGCAGCGTTATGCCGAAAATCAGAAATTCCTTCAGATGACGTCAAAGTTCCGTTTTCGCTTTAATAAAGAAAAGGATCTGATGAAGCAGAGAAAGACCCATCACATCTACAGCTGTCCGGGCTGCGGACAGAAGATACGTATTCCAAAGGGAAAGGGCAAGATCGAGATCGAATGTCCGAAATGCCACACAAAATTCGTAAAAAGGAGCTGACATGTTCGGATATGTGACCGTTAATAAACCGGAAATAAAATTCAAGGATTTTGATGTGTACCGTTCTTTTTACTGCGGTCTTTGCAGAGAATTGCGGGAGAGATACGGGATACCGGGACAGATCTCACTGACTTATGATATGACATTTGTGGTCCTTCTTTTAAGCGCTCTTTATGAACCGCCAACGAAGAAGGGAACCTCCAGGTGTGTGGTCCATCCGCTGAAGCCCCAGCCGGTGCGCAAAAATACAGTAACTGAGTACTGTGCGGATATGAATGTGATCCTTACCTATTACAAATGTATGGATGACTGGCAGGATGAACACAAACCACTGCGCTATGCATATGCAGGAATTCTGAAGAATTGCGGAAATATGCATATGTCCGCTTATCCGGAGAAGATCCAAAGGATCCGAAACGCACTAGAGGAGCTTTCTTCCCTGGAAAAACAGGGGGAAACCGATGTGGACCGTGTAGCCGGATGTTCCGGACGTATCATGGAAGAGATTCTGGCCTTCCGTAAGGATGTCTGGGAATCGTCCCTGCGCCGTCTGGGATTTTATCTCGGAAAATTTATCTACATCCTGGATGCTTATGACGATGTGGAAAAAGATGCAGAAAACGGAAATTACAATCCTTTCCTTGAAAAATATAAGATAGAAGGGTTCGAGGAAGAGGTACGTCGGCTTCTTATGATGATGCTTGCAGAATGCTGCAGAGAATTTGAAAAGCTGCCGATCCTCCGATACGGAGATATCCTTCGAAATATTTTATATTCCGGCGTCTGGTGCCGCTTTGCGGCGATCGGACAGAAGCGCAGGGAAGAACGGGAGAAAGAGAAAAAATGTTAGATCCATACAGCGTGCTGGGAGTTCCCAGAAACGCATCTGATGATGAAATAAAAAAGGCATACCGGAAGCTGAGCCGAAAGTATCACCCGGATGCCAATATCAATAATCCGAATAAGGATCAGGCCGAAGAAAAATTCAAAGAAGTGCAGCAGGCTTACGAGCAGATCATGAAAGAGCGTGAGTACGGAAGTAGTTCCCAGAATGGCTATGGCGGCTACGGAAATTACGGTGGTTTTGGAAATTACGGAAATGCCGGTTCCAGTGCCTATCAGGATGAGGAAAGTATGCGCAGAAGGGCGGCCGCCAATTATGTGCAGAGCGGTCATTTTCAGGAAGCTATGAATGTACTGGATTCTCTTGGTCAGAAAAATGGGGAATGGTATTACCTGGCTGCTATGGCAAATATGGGAATGGGAAATAATGTAACAGCTCTGGATCAGATTCGTGAAGCAGTCCGTCAGGAACCGGATAATATGCAGTACCGTATGCTGCTCCAGAGAATGGAAGGCGGTGGCGGCTGGTATCAGCAGCGGCAGGATCCCTTTGGGGGAATGCCGACTGCAGAAGGGGATATGTGTGATGCCTGCTGCAGGACCATGGCCTGTTTCATGTGCTGGCCGGGCGGCTTTTTCTGCTGCTGATGCAGGAACAAAGCGGTCATCGATATCCCGGAATTGAGAATCGGAATATCCTGAGGCAGCATATCCATATGTTTGTAAGGCGGATCCTGCAGATCCGTTTTGCGATATAGATCGCAGAGGGATTTTTCTGACAGAAATTCACAATGCTGTCCGGAAAATGTCATACTGCAGAGAAAAAGAGGAGGAAATCGTTATGAGTATAAGAATTGGTATTTTAGGTTACGGAAACCTGGGACGCGGCGTGGAGTGCGCCATCAAGCATAATCCGGATACAGAGCTGGTTGCAGTATTTACCAGACGTGATCCAGAGACTGTAAAGATCCTTACAGAGACCGCAAAGGTTTATTCTGTAAAAGATGCGGAGAAGCTGAAGGATGAGATCGATGTCCTGATCATCTGTGGAGGAAGTGCTACAGATCTTCCTGTTCAGACACCGGAGTATGTAAAATATTTCAATGTTGTGGACAGCTTTGATACACATAAGAAAATCCCGGAGCATTTTGCAAATGTTGACAAGGCAGCAGCAGAGAGTGGACATGTAGGAATCATTTCCGTAGGCTGGGATCCAGGAATGTTTTCTCTGAACCGTATGTATGCAAATGCGATCCTTACAAATGGAAACGACTACACATTCTGGGGCAAGGGTGTCAGCCAGGGACATTCTGATGCAGTCCGCCGCATCAAAGGCGTAAAGGATGCAAAGCAGTACACTATTCCGGTAGAAGCTGCACTTGAGGCAGTAAGAAACGGAGAAAATCCGGAGCTTACCACACGCCAGAAACATACAAGAGAGTGCTTCGTAGTTGCTGAGGAAGGTGCTGATCTTGCACGCATCGAGGAAGAGATCAAGACCATGCCGAACTACTTTGACGAGTATGATACAACGGTACATTTCATTTCCCAGGAAGAGCTGGACCGTGACCACAGCGGTATCCCGCACGGCGGTTTTGTGATCCGCAGCGGAAAAACAGGCTGGAACAATGAGAACAGCCATGTGATCGAGTACAGCCTGAAGTTGGATTCCAATCCTGAGTTTACATCTTCTGTGATCGTTGCCTATGCAAGAGCTGCATACCGCATGAACCAGGAAGGACAGAAGGGCTGCAAGACTGTATTTGATGTTGCACCTGCATATTTAAGTGCCCTTGACGGAGCAGAGCTTCGCAAAAAATTCCTGTAAGGATCTGTAACAGATCTGTAACAGACAGGAGCAAAACTGCATAAAAGATCATATCCCCGGAGCATCAGTGAATATTTCTGATGTTTCGGGGCTTTTTTCTGCATAAAATCAACATTGGTAATACCTGGATGATGATTTTTCTGAAAGAAAAGGAAAGAGTTGACGGACCGTAAAGAATGTTATATAATATGGACGTAAAATTGTAACAAAATCGTAATGTTTACGATCAGCCGGACTTAAGAAATAGTAAATATCAATGATCTATCTATCAAAGGAAGGTATGTATGCGAAAATTAAGCAGAAAATGGAAACTCTGGGGACTTTTTTTTGTTCTGATGTTCTTTGCAGCCGGAGCAACTGTACATACAACGGCAACCGATGTACAAGCTGCGGCCAAGAACGGCTTTAAGACCGAAAAAGGAAAATCCTATTATTATCAGAATGGCCAGAAGGTAAAAGGCTGGCTTACACTGAACGGGAAGAAATATTTTTTTAATAAATCCACAGGCGTGCAGATGAAGCGCTGGGCTAAGGATTCCAAGGGCAAACGATATTTTTATAATGTTAACGGTGTCAAGGGCTATATGGCAACAGGCTGGCTTACAGACAGAGAGAACAATACCCGCTATTTTAATCCCACCAGCGGATATATGACAACGAGATGGGCCACGATCAGTAATAAGAAATATTATTTCTACAGCGGCAGTGGTGTTGCTGCAAGAAGCGTATTCCTTACAGACAAGAAGAATGTGACCAGATATTTTACCAGCAAATGCTTTATGGCAAAGGGCTGGGCAACGAATAAGAAAAAGCAGAAGCGTTATTTTGATCCAAACACGGGAGCTATGTATAAGGGCTTTAAGAAGATCGGCAGCAATACCTATTATTTTTACAGCAAGAGCGGCGTGATGGCTACCGGATGGGTCACAAATTCCAAAAAAGGATATAAATATTATTTCGATCCGTCAACCGGTGTCATGGCTACGGGAACGAAGACGATCGATGGCAAGAAGTATACATTTGGCAGCAATGGTGTCCTGGATACCAACCCAAGCACTACTACAGCTACAAGCTCCAGGACCATCAAGAATTTCCTTGCTAATGCACTGCTTCCGGTAGGAAAGACTCTTTACGTATGGGGCGGCGGTCACAACTGGTCGGATGCGACCAGAAAGGGCGTCAGTCCAAAATGGAAACAGTGGTATGACAGCAATTCCAGCTCCTATAATTACAGATATTATATGGATCTCAGTGAAGCTACAGAACAGAAGGGCCTTGACTGCTCCGGCTTTGTAGGATGGTCTGTATATCAGATCATGCAGAGCAGATCCGGTGGACCTATGTACACGGATGTTTCCGGAAATCTTGGATCTTTGTATTCCGGCAAGGGAATGGGTACCGTTGTTTCCCAGTCTCAGCTGGCAAGCTCAAACTGGAAGCTTTATCCGGGAGATATCGGATACAACAGCGGACATACTTGGATCGTTCTCGGACAGTGTTCCGATAAGAGTGTTGTGATCCTCCACTGTACACCGAATGCCGGCGTACAGATTTCCGGAACACCGACACCAAGCGGAACTTACGGAAGCCAGGCAATCAAGCTGGCAGAAACTTATATGTCTAGGTATCCTGGAGCCAGCAAATATGACTATCATGAATCCAGTGGTAACTATATCCGAAACGGTGCATACTTCAGATGGAACAGAAGCACTCTTTCCGATCCCAACGGATATCTGAACAAGACAGCCAATCAGATCCTTGCAGATCTGTTCTGATTAGGATGTGCTGAAAGAAATTTGTATGTAACAAATAGCAATAAGAAACGTGAGAGGAGAACCTGAGATAACCCGGGTTCTCCTTTTTTAATGTCAAAATCATTAATAAATGTTACAAAGTTTTAAACTAATTAATAGAAAATCCTTGCAATCCAAATAACACTGTGTTAATATATAAAAAGATTGAAACAAGATATTGCAAAAGTATTACAAAGAAAACCAACGAAGCGGATGGTCAGATCCGCTGTATTAAATTAGAATCAGATTGCGAGGGTGAACAGTCATGAAGAAAAGGATATTATGTCTGACACTGGCGCTCATCATCAGCGGAGCACAGGTAGTCAGCGTAAGCGCAACAAGAGAAGATGAGGCAGCACTTCAGCAGGAGATGGATGCGACCAACGAACAGCTGAATGCGACTTATTCCAGATTGGATGAGCTTTCCTCACAGAAGTCACAGATTGAAGGCGAGATTTCGACTCTTGATGCCAATCTTGTAAACGTGATGGTTTCGATCCAGACACTGGAGGGAGATATCTCCAATAAGGAAGCCGACATTGCATCTACACAGACCAACCTTGAGAAGGCTAAAAATGCCAAGCAGAAACAGTATGAGGCAATGAAGAAACGTATCCAGTATCTCTATGAGAAGGGTGGAGACGATGCATGGTTCCAGATGATGCTGAATGCAGAGAACCTGTCTGACCTTCTTACAAGAGCAGAGTACACACAGAAGACTTATGAGCAGGACCGTAAGAGTCTTGAAAAATATTCCAATACGATCCAGCAGGTGGCAAACCTGGAGGCACAGTACACACAGGAGAAGGCAGAGCTGGAGGGAATGAAGCAGGAATATGAGGCAGAGTCCCAGAACCTGCAGGCACAGCTGGATGAGAAGCGTGCCACATCCGCAGATTATGATAATGAGATCGCCTACGCACAGCAGCAGGCTACAGATTATGCTAACCTTCTTGCAGAGCAGACTGCAGAGCTTCAGAGATTAGAGGCTGAGCGTATTGCAGCAGAGGAAGAGGCAAGACGTCAGGCCGAGGCTGAAGCAGCAGCGAGAGCACAGGCTGAGGCAGAAGAGGAAGCAAGACGTCAGGCAGAGCAGGAAGCACAGCAGGATGAGGCGGACGAGAGCGAAGACGTACAGCACGATGAGGACGGCGACGTGATCGAGAATGCAGATGAGGATACTGCAGAAGATGACACCGAGGCTGTGGATGAAGATGCAGACAATGGTGAGAATGATGATGCGTCCGAGGATACTGAGAATACAGAGGATAATGCAGACGCAGATTACGATAACAGCACAGACGCATCTGAAGAAAGTGCAGAGGACACATCTAATGCAGAGGATACATCTTCAGACAGTGACAGTTCTTCTTACAGCAGTGGTTCCGGATCTTCTGTTGTGAATTATGCTACACAGTTTGTGGGGAATCCTTACGTATGGGGCGGAACAAGCCTTACCAATGGTGCAGACTGCTCCGGATTTGTACAGAGTGTCTATGCGAACTTCGGAGTCAGCCTTCCGAGAACCTCCTATGAGCAGCAGAATGCAGGTACAGAAGTATCCTACGCAGATGCACAGCCGGGAGATCTGATCTGCTATGGCGGACACGTGGCTATTTACATGGGTAATGGCCAGATCGTTCATGCATCGAACTCTCAGGACGGGATCAAGATCAGCAATGATGCTACATACAGAACAATTGTATCTGTAAGACGTCTTGTATAATAAGAACGTACAACAGAAAATAAAAATACAGCAGCCCGACAGCAGTTTGTCGGGCTGTTTTTGACGTCGGAAAAAATATTGAAAACCCATGGAACGGAGTGAACAGCAACAAAATATGCTCAAAAATGTATAAATATTGAAAACAGTATTGACATATAATTAACAGGATGTTATTATAATGTCAGTATAATTCCATATTGAACATAGCAAGTGCTGAGGATAGCTGACAGTTATATATTGATTATCAGAAGTCCACAGAAAAGGGAATCAGGTGTGAAACCTGAGCGATCCGGTCACTGTAACGGAGGAGCGAATCTCATAGTCCATTGTACGTATGTATGAGAAGGAGAGAGGAGTCATGATCCCGGAGCCAGGAAACCTGCTTGTTATGGCGAGGTTAAACTTCCGTGTAAAGTGTAACAACCATTTCAGGGACTCCGCACCCCTGGGACGTTGTCTACTTTTTTACGAGAGTAGGCATTTTTTTATGGAATGCGCCTGTTCATATGAATTATACATGATTAAATGGCAGGCGATACTACTCCGGATACATTCGTTCCCTCCGCGCACTCATGAACGGATTATATTTCTACCCCGGGGTGGCATCGCTACCTCTTTTTTTATAGGAAAAAATTATGTGTGGTTATGTCAGGAGAGGAGAAAAGAGCCATGGAGAAACCATACTGGGAAGGCAAAGAATACTCTTACTTCAGCCACAAAAACTGTGAATATTTTCCGTGCCATAAAGGAGCAGATCCGGAGAACTTCAATTGTCTGTTCTGCTATTGTCCTTTATATGCACTGGGAGATAAATGTGGTGGTAATTTCCGCTTTACGGAAAGCGGGATCAAAGACTGCACCGAATGCAAGCTTCCTCACAGAAAAGAAAATTTTGGATATGTTACAGGTAAATATAGCGAGCTTGCGGAAATTGTACGAAAGCAGCGGGAAAAATAAAAAACAGGCCAGTTCAGATACAGGAAAATGTATATTCCTGTGTTTGAACTGGCCTGTTTTGTTTTAGGGGACAATATCTGTTATCTGTCGGAAAAGATACAGAAGATCATTCTCTGGTTTGGAGAAAAACCTTGAGTCTGGGAATCTGGTTGTTGAGGATCAGCTGTTCCGGAAACATGGCCTGATGAACAAACTCAGCAGCACAGGTAAAATCTCCGATATGCTCCGGGCCATGGCTGTCACTGGAAAGAAGCAGCGGCAGATCATATTTGCGGCAGCATCGAAGGATCTCGAAACAGTTTTCTCTTGTGTCGCCACGATAGCCATAAGGTGCAAGAGAAGCTTCGTTGATCTCAAAGATCGTGCCGGTTTCCCTGGCAGCCCTTGCAAGCGCATCATAATTAACCGGGTAATGAGTGTTATCACTATGTCCGAGGATCTTTACACAGGGGTTTTTCATTACATTGATAAAAGCTTCTGTGTTTTCGGCTCTGGTACCGCAACGGTAATTCCAGGCATGCATGCTGGCAATGGCGTAATCAAGTTTACATAATAATTCCTGATCTAAATCTACCGTTCCGCTGCGATCAAGGATATTCAGTTCAATTCCGTAGAGTAATTCTACACCGAAATGTTTTTTGGGAGAATAGGTAAGGCTGCGGAAATAGGAGGAAGTTCCGGCTGCCAGAGTGCCGGGACCGTGATCAGTGATCCCGAGAAGCCGGAGACCTTTCTCGGCAGCTGCGCGTGCCATGTTTGTGATGGTACATTCCGTGCCGTGACCACTGGCGATGGAGTGGGTATGCATATCAGAAAGATACATAAAAATACACCTCTTTTACTGTTTGAGAACATGTGACAGAGCGGAATACGAATGTCCGCTTTGCATAAATTTTTTCTGAAAAACAAAGGAATTCCTATATAAATCCAAGTATGGCAGAGCAGAAAAACAAAGTCAATAGAGAAAAACATAAAAATACAAAAAACAAATAAAATCAACAGGGCGCAACCGATAAAAACCACAAAAACAGCTAGAAACACATGTTGGATTTCGTTGACATCGAAGTAGGGGTAAGGTATAATAAAACTACATGAGCACATAGCCGGACAGGAGCGGTTCTGGAAGCGTAGAGGCAGACAGATCACCAGAAACAACCGGTTATGAGAAAGGAGAATCATGGAGAAATTTCATATAGCAGATGTTCCGAAAACAGACAGGATCACACATCTTGTAGATAATCTTTATGCAAAGATGCCGGTGATCGAATCTGCCAGAGCAAAACTGATCACAGAGTCTTACAAAGCAACAGAAGACGAGCCGATTATCACCCGCAGAGCCAAGGCATTTGCCCACATCCTGCACAACATTCCGATCATCATCCGTGATGAGGAGCTGATCGTTGGAAGCAGCACTTTGGCGCCGAGAGGCTGTCAGACGTTTCCGGAGTATTCTTTCCAGTGGCTGGAGGATGAGCTGGATACAGTGGCTACCAGAACAGCCGATCCATTTTATATTGCGGAGGAAACCAAGGCGGAGCTCCGTGAGGTACATAAATACTGGAAAGGCAAGACTACCAGTGAGCTTGCAACCTCCTACATGGCACCGGAAGCGATTCTTGCCATTGACCACAATATTTTTACACCCGGAAACTATTTCTACAATGGTGTAGGACACGTAACCGTTAAATATGAAGAAGTTCTGGCGATCGGTTATGAAGGGATCATTGCCAAAGCTCAGAAGGAACTGGATGAGTGTAATGTAGGAGATGGTGATTACGCAAAGAAATCCCGTTTCCTGGAAGCAGTTATCATGAGCTGTCAGGCAGTTATCGACTATGCACATCGCTATGCCGAGCTCGCAGAGCAGATGGCATATCAGTGTCAGGATCCGACCAGAAAACAGGAACTCCTTCAGATCGCATCCAATTGTACACGCGTACCGGCGAAGGGCGCCCGTAACTTCTATGAGGCGTGCCAGTCCTTCTGGTTTGTACAGCAGCTGATCCAGATGGAAAGCAGCGGACATTCTATTTCTCCGGGACGTTTTGACCAGTATATGTATCCATATTACAAGAGTGATATGGAAGCAGGCAATCTTACCAGAGAATTTGCCCAGGAACTGATGGACTGCATATGGGTAAAATTAAACGACCTGAATAAATGTCGTGATGCTGCATCTGCAGAAGGCTTTGCAGGCTACAGCCTTTTCCAGAACCTGATCGCAGGTGGTCAGAACAAGGATGGCGAGGATGTGACCAATGATCTCTCCTTTATGTGCATCCAGGCGTCTATGCATGTGCACCTTCCGGCACCGTCTCTTTCTGTAAGAGTATGGAACGGATCACCACATGAATTCCTGATCAAGGCTGCAGAGCTTACAAGAACAGGAATCGGACTTCCGGCTTATTATAATGATGAGGTTATCATTCCGGCGCTGCAGAACAGAGGACTTTCTCTTGCAGATGCCAGGGAATATAACATCATTGGATGCGTAGAACCGCAGAAAGCCGGTAAGACAGACGGCTGGCATGATGCGGCATTCTTCAATATGTGCCGCCCGCTGGAGATGGTTTTCTCCAATGGTATGGATAAAGGAGTCCAGATCGGTGTCAGGACAGGCGATGTCACAGAGATGAAGACCTTTGATGAGTTTTATGACGCATATAAGAAACAGATGGAATATTTTATTTCCCTGCTTGTAAATGCAGACAATGCCATTGACGTGGCACATGCTGAGAGGTGTCCGCTTCCATTCCTTTCCTGTATGGTGGATGACTGCATGAAACGTGGTAAATCCGTTCAGGAGGGAGGCGCTGTTTATAACTTTACCGGCCCTCAGGGATTTGGTATTGCAAACATGGCAGATTCTCTGTATGCGATCCGTAAACTTGTTTATGAAGAAAAGAAAGTTACCATGGAAGAGATGAAGGAAGCTCTGGCATGGAACTATGGCAAGGGTATTGATGCACAGTCTGCAGCAGATATTACTACAATTGTAATGCAGAAGCTTCAGGAAAATGGCATCGGTGTAAATGAGCAGACAGCCAAGGCTGTTATGACAGCAGCGCTTGGAGCAGAACCATCTCCGGAGAAAAAGGCAAGATTTGAAGAAATCCACAAACTGATCGATGAAGTTCCGAAATACGGAAACGATATTCCGGATGTGGATTATTTTGCAAGAGATGTTGCCTATACTTACACAAAACCACTTCAGAAATACAAAAACCCGAGAGGCGGACATTATCAGGCCGGACTTTATCCGGTATCCGCAAATGTTCCCCTTGGCGGACAGACCGGTGCTACACCGGATGGCCGTTATGCACATACACCAGTTGCAGATGGTGTTTCTCCGTCAGCAGGCAAGGATGTGAAGGGCCCGACAGCAGCAGCAACTTCCGTATCCCGTCTGGATCATTTTATCGTATCCAACGGAACACTGTTCAATCAGAAATTCCATCCGTCTGCACTTGCAGGAAGAGAGGGCCTGGAGAAATTTGTAGCACTGATCCGTGGATACTTTGATCAGAAGGGTATGCATATGCAGTTCAATGTTGTCGACAGAGAGACACTTCTGGATGCACAGAAGCATCCGGAGAAGTACAAACATCTGGTTGTACGTGTTGCAGGCTACAGCGCATTGTTCACTACACTTTCCAGATCTCTGCAGGACGATATCATCAGAAGAACAGAGCAGGGCTTCTAAAGGAGTAACGAATGGACTATTTGGATACAAAGGGCAGGATCTTTGATATTCAGAAATATTCAGTACACGATGGACCGGGTATCCGTACCATCGTGTTCCTGAAGGGCTGCGTTCTTCGCTGCCGCTGGTGCTGTAATCCGGAATCACAGGAATACCGGATCCAGAACATGAAGGTTCTGGGAGAAGATAAAGTGATCGGCCGCGACGTGACAGTTCGTGAGATGATCGAAGAGGTGGAAAAAGACCGTGCCTATTATTACCGTTCCGGAGGCGGGATCACCCTTTCCGGAGGGGAATGTATGTGCCAGGCGGACTTTTCCAGAGACCTTCTCCGCGCAGCAAAGGAGAGAGGAATCAACACAGCAGTGGAAAGCATGGCCTGTGCCCCATGGGAAAAGATCGAACAGGTACTTCCCTATCTGGATGTATATCTGATGGATATCAAGCATATGGATCAGGAAAAACATAAAGAATTCACAGGACGGGCCAACGGACTGATGCTGGAGAATGCAAGAAGGGTTGCGCTCTACGGAAAAACCAGATTGGTGATCCGCGTTCCGGTGATCCCCACATTTAATGATTCTGTGGAAGAGATCCAGGCGATCGCAAGATTTGCAGCATCCCTTCCGGGCGTAAACAAGATCCATCTTCTTCCGTACCACAGACTGGGGCAGGATAAATATGAAGGACTTGGCAGACCCTATTTAATGGAAGGAATCCTTCCGCCTACAGCAGAACATATGCAGATGTTAAAGAATGCAGTGCATGCGGTATGCAGCCTGGACTGCCAGATCGGCGGCTGAGAGATACAGGATTACAGAAAAAAGATCCTTTACAAACAGAAAATATAAAAAACAATAAAAACAACACAAAATACAACAAGAAACCAACATAAAACAACGGATTGTCCTTGACTTATTTTGTGGTATGGGGTAAAATGTTCTCAGAAACAAAATAGTGCAATCCAATGCTCAAGGAGGAAATTAAGCATGGTAAACGAGTTTGAAATCAAAAAACAGCTTTGTGACATCGGTAAGAGAATCTACAACCGTAACATGGTTGCAGCTAACGACGGAAACTTTTCTGTTAAGATAGCTGAGAATGAATATCTTTGCACACCAACTGGTGTATCCAAAGGATTCATGACACCAGAGTTCATCTGTAAAGTAGATGGTAAAGGTAATGTAATCCAGGCTAACCCGGGATTCAAACCATCATCTGAGATCAAGATGCACATGAGAGTATATGAGAAGAGACCGGACGTAGGATCTGTTGTACATGCTCATCCGATCTATGCAACATCTTTCGCAATCGCAGGTATTCCGCTTACACAGCCGATCATGCCGGAGGCAGTTATCGCTCTTGGATGCGTTCCGATCGCTGAGTATGGTACACCTTCCACAATGGAGATTCCGGACAACCTTGAGAAATACCTTCCATACTTTGATGCAGTACTTCTTGAGAACCACGGAGCACTTACATGGAGCACAGACCTTAACGCTGCATACATGAAGATGGAGTCTGTAGAGTTCTACGCACAGCTTCTGTATCAGACCAAGCTCCTTGGCGGACCGAAGGAATTCGACAAAGAGAACATCGAGAAACTCTATGCGATCCGTCGTAAATTTGGTATGCCTGGTAAACATCCGGCAAGCCTCTGCCTGAACAAAGACGGCAAGAACTGCCACAACTGCGGTGGTGCATGCCACAGTGAGGACTACAAACAGTTCCCGGGATATCAGTATGATTTCGTTGGAAAAGACTGCGGAACAAGCGCTGCTGATCCTCAGGGTGAGGCTCCGGCTGCTGCAAACAACGATGCAGAGCTTGTTGCTCAGATCACAAAACAGGTTATGGCTCAGCTTGGCCTGAAATAATCTTTTGACGGAATAATTAAGGAGGACAATCTCATGCCAATAAGTGAGAATATGGTACAGGAAATTGTACAGGAAGTTATGGCAAAGATGCAGATTGCAGATGCTCCGGCCGGAAAACATGGCGTTTTCAAGGATATGAATGATGCTATCGAAGCAGCCAAGAAGGCTCAGCTGGTAGTTAAGACAATGTCTATGGACCAGAGAGAAAAGATCATCACCTGCATCCGCAAGAAGATCAAAGAGAATGCGGAAGTACTGGCACGTATGGGTGTTGAGGAAACTGGTATGGGTAATGTGGGAGATAAGATCCTGAAGCATCACCTGGTAGCAGACAAGACACCTGGAACAGAAGACATCACAACAACTGCATGGTCCGGAGACAGAGGACTGACTCTGATCGAGATGGGACCGTTTGGTGTTATCGGTGCGATCACACCATGTACTAACCCGAGTGAAACAGTTCTCTGCAACACAATGGGTATGCTGGCAGGTGGAAATACAGTAGTATTCAACCCACATCCGGCAGCAGTTAAAACTTCTATTTACGCAATCAATCTTTTAAATGAGGCTTCCCTGGAATCAGGCGGCCCGGATAATATCGCTGTCACAGTTGAGAAACCAACTCTTGAGACAAGCAATATTATGATGAAACATAAAGATATCCATCTGATCGCAGCAACAGGAGGTCCTGGTGTTGTAACAGCAGTTCTTTCCTCCGGTAAGAGAGGAATCGGTGCAGGAGCAGGTAACCCACCGGCACTGGTTGATGATACTGCTGATATCCGTAAGGCAGCTCAGGATATCGTAAACGGATGTACATTCGATAACAATCTTCCATGTATCGCTGAGAAGGAAGTTGTTGCAGTATCTTCCGTAGTTGATGAGTTAATGCACTACATGCTTACAGAAAATGACTGCTACCTTGCATCCAAGGAAGAGCAGGACAAACTTGTTGAGACTGTACTTGCAGGTGGCAAGCTGAACCGTAAATGTGTAGGACGTGACGCGAAGACACTTCTTTCCATGATCGGAGTTCAGGCACCGGCAAATACCCGCTGCATTATCTTCGAAGGACCGAAGGAACATCCGCTCATCACAACAGAGCTTATGATGCCAATCCTCGGAATCGTAAGAGCTAAGGATTTTGACGATGCTGTAGAGCAGGCTGTATGGCTTGAGCATGGCAACCGTCATTCCGCACATATTCATTCCAAGAATATTGATAACATTACAAAATATGCGAAAGCAATTGATACCGCAATCCTTGTAAAGAACGGCCCGTCCTATTCCGCACTTGGATTCGGAGGAGAAGGTTTCTGTACATTTACCATCGCAAGCCGTACAGGTGAGGGACTTACAAGCGCAAGCACATTCACAAAGAGAAGACGCTGCGTAATGACAGACAGCCTTTGCATTCGTTAATCAGGAGGAACAGAAACAATGGATATGAACAATGTAAATATCGAAGAAATCGTTAAACAGGTTCTCTCCGGCATGACAGGAAACGCTCCTGCAGCAGCTGCTGCAACAAGCGCTCCGGCTGCTCCGGCAGGAAACACAATTCCGAAAAAAGCAAGAGTAGCAATGATGACAGAGAAGAAACATTTTGAGCTTCAGGAGTATGATCTTCCGGAAGTTGGTGACGACGACATCCTCGTTAAAGTTGAGGGCTGCGGCGTCTGCGGAACAGATGCTCATGAGTACAAAAATGACCCGTTTGGTCTTATCCCAGTAGTTCTCGGACATGAGGGAACCGGTGAGATCGTAAAAATGGGTAAAAACGTTAAAGTTGATACAGCTGGTAAACCGGTTAAAGTCGGCGACAAGATCGTTACCTGTATGATCTTCAAAGATGATCCGGAAATCACAATGTTCGACCTTAACAAGAAGAACGTAGGCGGCGCTGACGTATATGGACTTCTTCCGGATGACGACGTTAAATTCAACGGCTGGTTCGCTGATTACATCTTCATCAGAGGCGGAAAATTCGGTTCCACATTCTTTAATGTAAGTGACCTGGATCTTGATTCCCGTATCCTCATCGAGCCATGTGCAGTACTTGTACATGCTGTAGAGAGAGCAAAAACAACAGGAATCCTGAAATTCAACAGCAGAGTTGTTGTTCAGGGTTGCGGACCGATCGGTCTTATCTGCATCGCAGTTCTCCATACAATGGGCGTTCATAATATCTGTGCAGTAGACGGAAATGAGAAACGTCTTGAGTTTGCCAAGAGAATGGGAGCAAACACAACCGTTAACTTCATGAACTTCAAGGGCATTGAGGCACTTACTGAGGCTGTTAAAGAGGCTCAGGGCGGACATCTTGCAGATTTCGCTTTCCAGTGTACTGGAAATCCTCATGCACACTCCAACATCTACAAATTTATCCGCAACGGCGGCGGTCTTTGCGAGCTTGGTTTCTTCATCAACGGTGGAGACGCTACCATCAACCCGCACTTCGACCTCTGCTCCAAAGAGATCAACCTTGTTGGTTCCTGGGTATACAACCTCAGAGACTATGCAACAACATTTGATTTCCTTAAGAGAGCAAAAGCAATCGGACTTCCAATGTCTGAGCTGATCACACACAAGTTCCCGCTTGAGGAGATCAACGAGGCACTTGAGACAAACCTGGCAATGACAGGTCTTAAGATCGCGATTGTTAATAAATAACCTTAACGGGAAAGGAGAAGCAACATGGCAGAAGCTGTAGGAATTCTTGAGGTCTTCGGACTTGCAACAGCCTTTGTGGCAGCTGACGCCGGGTGCAAGGCTGCAAATGTCCACCTGGAGGTATTCGATAAGAATAAACCGGCGAATGCGGACAGCCTGCCAGTACCGCTTCTTGTCTGCATCAAGTACCGCGGAAGCGTGTCAGATGTCACGGCAGCGGTAGAAGCCGGCATGAAAGTTGCAGAGAGCATGACAGGCGTGGTACAGCATTACATAATCCCCAACCCGGAACCAGGTACACAGAAAATGCTGAAAATCAGCGCCTTGGATAAAGATTAAGAGGATTCCGAAGTTCACTTTACAAAAGTGGCGGAATCATATATGATAAAATGTAACGAAGATAAGATTCAGGAGGATAGAATCATGGCACAGGAAGCATTAGGAATGGTTGAGACAAGAGGCCTCACAGCTGCAATCGAGGCAGCAGATGCAATGACAAAAGCAGCAGAGGTTGCACTTGTAGGAACAGAGAAGATCGGTTCCGGTCTTGTAACTGTTATGGTTCGTGGAGACGTAGGCGCTGTAAAAGCAGCAGTAGAGAGCGGAAGCGCAGCAGCATCCAGACTTGGAGAGCTCGTAGCTACACACGTAATCCCGAGACCTCATACAGACGTAGAGAAAATCCTTCCGAAGCTCTGATTTCAGGCTTTGAGAGGAACGGAAATTAATTAAGGAGTTCGCTCATGGGAAAATCATATGGATTTATAGAAATCACAGGTGTGGTTGCGGCGATCAATGCCCTGGACATCATGTGCAAAACGGCAGACGTTGAGCTGGCGTCATGGGAGCGTAAGCTGGGCGGACGACTGGTGACCCTGATCGTACAAGGCGATGTATCAGCAGTTACAGCAGCTGTCAATGCGGCAGTAGAGCAGGCAATCAAGAAACCTGCCAGTTATGCGGTAATTGCCAATCCTCACGAGGAAATCGTCAAACTGGTTGAGCTGAGTGCAAGCCGGTGGAAAAAGAAACAGCAAGAGAATCCGGAAACAGCACTGGAAAGCAAAAACAGCAGCGAAAAATAAACTGCTGCACCAAAAAAGTCAGAAGTAAACAGAACAAATAAAGCATTAGCAATCCATAAGGAGGATATAATCATGACACAGGAAGCATTAGGAATGGTTGAGACAAGAGGACTTACAGCAGCTATCGAGGCAGCTGACCAGATGTGCAAGGCAGCTAACGTTGCACTTGTAGGAACAGAGAAGATCGGTTCCGGTCTTGTAACTGTTATGGTTCGTGGAGATGTAGGAGCAGTTAAATCTGCAGTAGAGAGCGGAAGCGCAGCAGCATCCAGACTTGGAGAGCTTGTAGCTACACACGTAATCCCGAGACCTCATACAGATGTTGAGAAAATCCTTCCGGTTCTTAAATAATTTCAACTGATTCTTACTGATACGCACCGGCCGAAGGGCCATTAAGGCTTCTGGCCGGTGCTTTTCAGTTTTCAGTTATGAGACCGAAAGAAAGCAGGTGTACTCTTGGAAACGAATAATATTGAAATGATCACAAAAATGGTGATCGATGCGATCAACAAAAACGAAGACAAGGGCAATGGTTTTGTTGTACCTATCGGAGTTTCCGCAAGACATATTCACCTGACACAGGAGCATGTGGAGGCACTGTTCGGAGAAGGCTATCAGCTTACCAAGAAAAAAGATCTGATGGGCGGACAGTTTGCATCCAATGAAACAGTTACCATCGTAGGACTGAAGCTCCGTGCGATCGAGAATGTAAGAATCCTCGGACCTGTCCGCAGCAAATCTCAGGTTGAGGTTTCCGCAACAGATGCGATCAAGCTGGGAATGAAGGTTCCGGTACGTATGTCCGGTGACCTTGCCGGAAGCGCGCCGATCGCCATTGTCGGACCGAAAGGTGCTATTTATCTGAAAGAGGGATGTATTGTGGCCATGCGTCACATTCATATGGCTCCGAAGGATGCCCAGGCTGCGGGTGTACATGATGGTGATATTGTTTCTGTTAAAGCGGACAATGAGCGCGGAACAATCTTTAATCAGGTTAAGATCCGTGTAGATGACAGCTTTACACTGGAAATGCATATTGATACAGATGAAGCAAATGCAGCAAGAATTGCCACAGGCAATACAGTTACCATAATCAAATAATATTCCTCCTTTGGGGATGCCACTTTCTGGCATCCCTAACAGAGGATATGGAGAAAAACGGAGGCTCATATGATCGTAGGCAAAGTAGTTGGAAGCATTGTTTCCACACGAAAAAGTGAAAAACTGATAGGAAATAAATTCATGATTGTAGAGCCGGTGCATCATATGAAAGCCGAGCACAGCCAGATTGTTGCCATCGATATCATCGGTGCGGGAATCGGCGAGTATGTATTGGTGGCACAAGGAAGCGCAGCAAGAATAGGCTGCGGCGTAGAAACAGCACCGGTAGATGCCGCAATCGTCGGAATCGTAGATGACGGTGCAGGATTGGAGTAACGCCATGGATATCAAAGAATTACAGAAAATTATGCAGGAGAATGGTGTTGTCGGAGCAGGTGGTGCAGGTTTCCCTACATACATGAAACTGACAGACAAGGCGGATACCATTCTTATGAACTGTGCAGAGTGCGAACCATTACTGAAACTTCACAGACAGTTGTTGGAAAAGCACGCATATGAGATCATGAAAACATTCGATATGGTTGCGGAGACGGTAGGAGCTTCCCAGGCCATCATCGGAATCAAAAAATCTTATGTACAGACAATCAATGCCTTAAATCAGCATATCGAAGAATTCCCAAGGGTTAAGATCCATCTTCTGGATGAGGTTTATCCGATGGGTGATGAGGTTGTTCTTATTTATGAGGCAACCGGACGCGTGGTACGGCCAGGAGGACTGCCTATTGAGCAGGGAGTAGCCGTATTCAATGTAGAGACACTTTACAATGTATATCGCGCGGTAGAAGAACACAAACCGGTCACAAGCAAATATGTTTCCGTTGTTGCAGAGGTTGAGAACCCTGTTACAGTGAAAGTTCCGTTAGGATGTACACTGGAAGAGGTTGTTGCCCAGGCAGGCGGAACAACTGTGAAAGATCCAGTATATTTCGTAGGCGGCCCGATGATGGGACGTATCGGAAATGGTTCTGATCCGGTTACAAAAACAACGAATGCAATCCTGGTTCTTCCAAAGGACCATGTTATTGTCATGAAGAAGCAGCGGACTTCTTCCATAGATTTAAAGAGAGCAGCATCCATCTGCTGCCACTGCCACACATGTACAGATCTTTGCCCGAGACATAATCTGGGACATCCGATCGATCCGGCAATGTTCATGATGGCAGCATCAAACCAGGATTTCAGAAATGTAAATCCTTATATCAATTCTGCATTCTGCAGCTCCTGTGGTGTCTGCGAGATGTATGCGTGTCCGCAGAGCCTGGCTCCGAGAACACTGCTTGCAGATATGAAAGGCGGACTTCGTAAAGCCGGAATCAGACCACCTCAGGGTGTTCAGCCGAAACCGGTACAGGAGTCAAGAGAATACCGCAAGGTTCCTGAGGAGCGCCTGATGGCACGTCTGGGACTTACCAGATATGACAAGGATGCACCGCTTCAGGAAGAGCTTGTAAATGTATCCAAGGTAAAAGTTCTCTTAAGCCAGCATATTGGTGCACCGGCACAGGCAATCGTAAATGTAGGCGATATGGTAACAGAAGGTCAGATGATCGCACAGCCTGCACAGGGATTAAGTGTCGGAATCCATGCAACGATCAGCGGAAAAGTTACAGAAGTAACAGACCGCCATGTTGTAATTGCAAGAAATTAGAAAGGACGTGCACAAAATGAGTAGAGCAATCGGAATGATTGAGTTTAAAACCACACCAGCTGGTATCACTGCAGCAGATGCCATGGTTAAGACATCTGAAGTAGAGATCGTGGAGGCGCAGACAGTATGTCCGGGAAAATATATTGCAATTATCACCGGAGATTTAAGCGCAGTAAAAGCTGCTGTAGACACAGCTGTAACAACATACGAGGACAAATGTATTGACAGTTTTGTACTGGGCAATCCACATGAGTCCATTTTCCCGGCAATCTACGGAACCACACAGGTCGAGGAGATCAGTGCCCTGGGAATTCTTGAGACCTATGATGCAGCATCTATCATCGAGGCGGCAGATCAGGCAGCTAAGACAGCTATCGTTGATCTGATCGAGCTTCGTATCGCCAAGGGTATGTGCGGTAAATCATACATGCTTCTTACCGGCGAGGTTTCTGCAGTGGAGGCTTCTATCGAAAGAGCAAAAGAGCTGGTAGCTGAAAAAGGAATGTACATGGATTCCTCAGTGATCGCTCATCCGGACAAGAGAATGATCGATACGATCCTTTAATATTGTCTTTATATCTGAGGGATATCCTTTTGAAGGGTATCCCTGCAATGACATCTGAAAAGGAGGCATCTTATGCTAGCATTAGAAAGAAGAAATCTGATTCTCGAGAAATTACAGGAAGAGAAAAGGGTTGTTGTAAGTGAACTAAGCCAGCTTTACAGTGTCTCAGAAGAAACCATCCGCCGTGATCTGGACAAGCTGGAAAAAGAGGGACTTGCCACAAAGAGTTATGGCGGTGCGGTGATCAACGAAGATGTCGGTATTGATTTACCATTTAATGTTCGTAAAAACCAGAATGTACAGGGAAAGCAGAAAATGGCGGAGATTGCTGCTTCCATGGTGAATGACGGAGATCACATTTTTCTGGATGCCAGCACAACGGCAGTTTTTGTAGCCAAGGCTCTGAAAGAAAAGGAACGTCTTACCGTTGTTACCAATTCTATGGAGATCCTTCTGGAGCTCTCGGATGTATCCGGCTGGAATATTATTTCCACCGGTGGAGTGATGAAGGAAGGATATCTTGCATTTCTTGGTGCCAGGACCGAGGAAGTGATCCGTTCTTATTATGTGGACAAGGTGATCTTTTCCTGTAAGGCATTAAACGAGGATATGGGGATCATGGAATCCAAAGAAGCCTTTGGAACAACCAAAAAAGCCATGATCAATTCCGGAAAAATGCGTATTCTGGTGGTAGACAGCACGAAATTTGATCAGACTGCTTTTTCCGTGGCAGGACAGCTGCGGGATATCGAGACGATCATCACAGACAAAAAACCGTCTGAAAAGTGGTTGGATCATTTCAACAGGCATAAGATCGAATGCATCTACCCGAAATAGACGGAACATATATTGTGAAACGATTATGTTCATGAGCATGCAGTGTATGCGGAATGCGGAGATCCGCTTTACTTTATCCGAACACAGACAGACAAAAGAGAACTGTGTTTCGGTTTGACGAGAGGGAGCAGTTTCTATGAATACATTTGAAATGAAAACAGCCATCCATTTTGGAGCTGATGCCCTGGGAAGACTGAGAGATATTCCATACAAAAGAGTCCTTGTTATCACAGACCCGTTTGTTGTAAAAAGCGGAATGATCGATATGATCACAAAACCGCTTCAGGCAGGTGGAAAAGAATTTGATATTTTCTGTGATGTTGTTCCGGATGCACCGGTTGGAAAAATTGCCGAAGGAGTTAAGAAATTCCTTCAGTATCAGCCGGAAGCTATTGTTGCAGTAGGTGGTGGTTCTGCCATCGACTCTTCCAAGGCAATCCGTGAGTTTGCCCTGAAGATCAATAATTACGGAAAAGTCGGACTGGTTGCCATTCCTACAACAAGTGGTACCGGTTCCGAGGTTACTTCTTTTGCAGTTGTAAATGATACAGAAGCACATGTGAAGTATCCGCTGATCTCAGACAGCCTGACCGCTGATGAGGCAATTCTGGATGCGGAGCTTGTACGCAGTGTTCCGCCTGCGATTACAGCAGATACGGGTATGGATGTTCTGACTCATGCAATTGAGTCTTATGTCAGCATCAACCATAATGAGTTTACATCTGCACTTGCAGAGAAAGCAATCGAGATCTGTGGCGTATATCTTTATCGTGCATATGTTGACGGTAATGATATGCATGCAAGACAGAAGATGCATGTAGCGTCCTGTCTGGCAGGACTTTCCTTCAATGCAGCAGGTCTTGGAATTACTCACAGTATGGCTCATCAGCTGGGTGCTATTTTCCATATTCCTCACGGAAGAGCTAATGCGATGCTGTTGCCGCATATTGTTGAATATAATGCAAATATCAACAAACGCAGCAGAAGCCAGAAAGAATATCTTCCGGCAGTAAAGAGATATTCCAATATTGCACATCTTCTTGGACTGAGCAATTATAACGAAGTTATGAGCGTAAGATCTCTTGTAAACTGGATTCAGTTTATGCAGAAAGAGATGAATATCCCGCTTACCATCGAAGAGATGAAGACGATCACACCGGATGCTTATTTTGCGGCGGTTGATAAGATGGCGGATATGGCACTTGCGGATGCCTGCACAGCGGCAAATCCGCGTGTACCGAAGAAAGAGGATATTATTAAGATTTATACTAAACTTTGGTCTTTTTAAAAAGACAGTAAAACCGCAAAGGGGCCGCAAAGCCGCGGCCCCTCTGCACACCCCTCGGGCTTTTTTTAGAGTGCTTGACTGTGGCGGGCGGAAGGGTATTGACTTGTGCCTGTATGCTGCGGTTGTTCCGGGTTGAACGTTGTGCCGATGGGGCGCCGTGGGCGCTTTGGATGTGTGACGTTGTTGGCAGGGGCTGGCGCGTTTGTGAACGCCGCGCTTGGTTTGCTGGGATGGTTGTGGTGTGTTACGTTTGCGTGGAATACGTGGGCGCGTTTGTGGACACTGCGCCTAGTTTGCCGGGATGGTTGTGGTGTGTGTTACGTTTGCGTGGAATACGTGGACGCGTTTGTGGACACTGCGCCTGGTTTGCCGGGATGATTGTGGTGTGTGTTTACGTATGTGTGGTATGCGTAGCATTTCGAGGATTGTAAAATTGGTCTGATATGGGTGGATTATTTATCAGGAGTTGCTGGGAGGTTGAGCTGGGATGGAGGTTTATACCGGGTATGGTGATAAGGGGATGACGGATCTTTCCCATACGAAGAATGTTTCAAAGTCGGATGATCGGATTTGTCTGATGGGGTCGGTTGAGGAGCTGATGAGTCATATTGGGCTTGTGCGGGTTCTGGTTGATGATGTGGATGTTGTCCGGATGCTGGAGAAGATCTCGGAGACTTTGAAGAAGATCATAGATGGGGTTTCTGATCCTTATAATCGGGAGTTTAAGGTCAGTGAAGACCGGACGGAGCTTCTGGAGGAGGAGATTGGCCGGATGAAAGAGATTTTTTCCGGAGAGAGGCTTCCGATTCTTCCGGGGGATTCCCGAGTTGCGGCTGAGATCGATGTGACAAGAGCTGTGGCACGGAGGTCTGAGAGAGAGCTTGCGCTGGTCAGCGTGAAGTTTGGATCGGATACCGGAGCCAAGAAATATATGAACCGTCTGTCAGATTATTTTTATGTGCTGGCAAGGTATGTGGATGTTGCGAAGATTGAAGAGAAGAAGACAGATATTTCTGAAAGTGTTCAGAAATCTGTGAAAGCAGAAACTGCTGGGATTGTAGCTAATGTTGGGGTAGAGGCTGTAGGAACTGTTGGAAGTAGTGCGGATGTTGCAGCGGGTACATCGGCGGTGGATGTAAGAGCACAGGATTCGCAGATGGTGCAGAAAAGGGATGTACAGACTTTTAATGCGCAGAATGGAATTGTGACAACAACAGCGGGAGGAAATACGGCAATGGCACAGAATGACAGTATGGCAGCAAATACGGCGATGATCCAGGAAGTGCTGAAGCGTATGGGTATCCAGGGTCGTATCACATTGGATTCTGCCAAGAGGCTTATCGAGAAGATCGAGCAGGAAGCTTTGAGAAGAAACAAGCCTTCTGTAATTGCGGTATGCAGCCCGGATGGAAATCCGGTTGCGGTTCATGTGATGGATGGATCTTTTCTTGTAAGCTTTGATATGGCCGTAAAAAAGGCATATACATCTGTGGCAGTGAAGATGTCCACCATGGAGCTTTCCAGACTGACACAGCCGGGTCAGACATTTTATGGCCTTGGAAAAATGAGTGACAATATTGTGATATTCGGAGGCGGTGTACCCCTGAAGGTTGGAGACACCATCATCGGCGGTCTCGGTATCAGCGGCGGTACCGGCGAAGAGGATAACAGCCTTGCAGAGTATGGACTGCAGGTACTGAATGAGGTACTGTAGGATACAGGATAAAAACAAAACGTATAGACAGCTCAGAGAGAATAAATACAAGGGACGTGTTGCAGTGATGATTTTTAAATCAATACTGCGGCACGTCCCTTTTGAAGTATTTACTTCCAGCTAATCTTCAGGCATTTAACGGAAATATCATTTTTTTCCGGTGCCTGGACCATGTTCTGGATGAAATAGGTTTTTTTCATGGTTTTTCCGGGCTTCAGGTTCAGTGTCAGATTTTTGGTCCAGTACATCTGGTCATAGATACCGGAACCGGTGGTGATCTTTACTTTTGCGGTGGTGATGGTTTTCGCAGAAGTATTGGTGAACTTTAAGGTATAATAGGTCTTCATGTCATTGGGGCCATACTTGATACCGGCAACACTGATCTTCAGATTTTTGACGGTAGGTTTGGCGGCCGGTGCAGATACAGTAATAGTGATCTTACGATTGACACCGTTTAAGTTTGCGGTAACCGTGGCTGACCCTTTTTTCTTTGGGACAAGATAGTTTCCGGAAATGGCAAGTACGGAAGGCTTGCTGGATTTTGCATTTTTGATGGTCAGACTGGTACCGCCCTTCAGATTGATAAGGGAACGCATGCTGACCTTGGAGCCAACCTTGAGTGTAGTTTTGGAAGCACGGAAGGTTGCTACGGTTTTTGAAGGCGAGGTTACTTTTCCGGTCAGCTTACAGGCTGCGGCCTTTGGATAGGATAAAGTGATCTTTGCGGATCCAGCTTTCATGCCCTTCAGGGTGACTGTGAAACGGCTGCGTTTTTTGGAATCCTGAGTGATGCTCTGTACCTTGAGAACAGAGCTGTTGGAAGAAGTAACCTTGAATTTTGATTTGCTGATGGTTTTTACGTAGGGATCAGAAATCTCAATTCCGATGGAAGTGGTTTTTCCGGTTCGGATGCTCTGGTTCAGATAATTGTTGTTGGTGATAAAAATTTCAGGCACTGCCTGTTTGATGGTAACCTCATAGTCACAGTCTACCGGTACCGGACATTTTTTATTGCCGAAATCGAACTCCAGGTAGCCATCCTCTATGTTGTCATCGTAGGTGAAAAAGGTTTCCTTGTATGCCAGTGGTGTATAATTTGAAGTGCTCAGCTTAACCACATTGATCCCATCGATGGAAAATGTGGTGCTCTTTGGGATGACTCCCTTGGGTGAATAAAAGCTTACACGAACTGTCACGGCATAGATCCGTTTTTGGCAGTTTGCATTTTTGATGTTGATCGGGAAATTAATGTCTGAAGACTCATCTTCGATCACACCGTCGGTATCACGGATAGTGGAAGTGGTTCCTTTGGTCACGACCCGGATTCTGGCGTGGGCATCCTGGGGAAGCAGGAGCACAATAACGGAAAAAAGAAACAGGAAAAAAATTGCTTCGATGGTTTTTATTTTTCTTTTACACATAACAAACCTCCTTTTTTTATGAGCATACCGGCTGTTACTGAACAGAGGCTCGGGTACTCCATGAATTCATGGTCCTCTGCTGCGGAACAGTATAAACAGACTCTTTCTCTTATATCATTATGACAGGAAACCAGGGAGGAAGTGCTTTGTGATTTTTTTGTATCAATTGGCAATTTATCTGTAAATATGTTAAAATAAAATATTCGGAAAACAGCAGCGATTCGACAATGAAAAAGAGAAGCGTTACAGTTCCGGTGGGAACGTAACAGAAAGGATCATGTCGATTTATGATGAAACAGGAACTTTTAAAGACCCACTTCGGGTATGATACATTCAGAGAAGGGCAGGAAGCGGTGATCGACGCGCTTCTTGCAGGAAAAGATGTTCTGGCAGTGATGCCAACCGGCGCAGGAAAATCAATCTGCTATCAGGTACCGGCACTGATGATGAAGGGGATCACACTGGTAATATCACCGTTGATCTCCCTTATGAAGGATCAGGTGAGAAGCCTGAACCAGGTCGGCATCTCAGCAGCATACCTCAACAGCTCTCTGACGCAGGGGCAGTATTTCACAGCCTTGCGCTATGCAAAGGCAGGACGATATCCGATCATCTATGTAGCACCGGAGAGGCTTACCACAGAGGCGTTTCTGGATTTTGCGCTGAGCGCGGATATTTCCATGATCGCAGTGGATGAGTCACACTGTGTATCACAGTGGGGACAGGATTTTCGGCCAAGCTATCTGAAGATCGCAGAGTTTGTGGCACAGCTTCCAAAAAGACCGGTGATCGGTGCATTTACAGCTACAGCCACGAAGGAGGTCAGGGAGGATATTGCAAGACTTCTGGGGCTTCAGGATCCCTTTTGCACAACCACAGGATTTGACCGGGAAAACCTTTATTTTGCAGTGAAAACACCGAAAGATAAATATAAGGAAGTACACGATTACATACTGGAGCATCCGGACGACAGTGGAATCATCTACTGTCTCACCAGAAAGCTGGTGGAGGAGGTCTGCGGAAAGCTGATCCGTGACGGCATCACGGCCACCAGATATCATGCAGGACTTTCTGATGAGGAACGCAGGAACAATCAGGATGATTTTATTTATGACCGCTGTCGTGTGATGGTAGCCACCAATGCATTTGGAATGGGAATCGACAAGTCCGATGTGCGTTATGTCATTCATTATAATATGCCGAAGAACATGGAAGGCTATTATCAGGAAGCCGGTCGTGCGGGCCGTGACGGCGATCCTGCGGAATGTATCCTGCTTTACAGCGGGAAGGATGTGGTTACCAATCAGTATCTTATCGAGAGAGGACAGGATAACCAGGAAATGGAAGCGGCAGTCTGGCGCCTTGTCCGGGAGCGTGATCAGGAGAGGCTGAAGCAGATGACCTTTTACTGCTTTACCCATGATTGTCTGCGTGAGTACATCCTGAAATATTTTGGGGAATACGGAAAAAGCTACTGCGGAAACTGCCTGAACTGCCAGACCGAGTTTGAAGAGCAGGATGTGAGCCAGGAGGCCAGGGCAATGATCCGGTGCGTGGAAAGCAGTGGTCAGAGATACGGAGTGAACGTGATCCTGGATACTCTGCGCGGCGCATCTACGGCGAAGATCCGGCAGTATGAGATGGATGGAAATCCGGAATATGGAGTCTGTGCAAAGATTCCGGCACACCGGCTGCGGCAGATCTTTAATTATCTGGTACTGAAGGAATATCTTTATCTGACGGATGACGGATATACGATTGTGAAGCTGACTGCCGCTTCTAGGTCACTTCTGGAGGAGGCGCATATCCTCACAATGAAAATGTCAAAAGAGCTGGAGACGAAGAAAAAAGAGAAACGGAGCAGACTTCCGAAATCTGCAGTCGGGGAGCTGGGAGAACAGGATGAGCCCCTTTTTCAGAAGCTCCGTGCTCTTCGCCTGGAAATCGCCAGAGAGGAAAAAATCCCCCCTTATATGGTCTTTTCCGACAAAACCCTTATCCATATGTGCATTCTAAAGCCTGGAAACGAGGAGGAAATGCTGAATGTGACAGGAGTCGGCAGGCACAAGTACGAAAAATACGGAAAAAGGTTTATAGACGCGGTGAAAAATCTGTAGGAAATAGACTTTTGCCGTCGGAAAATGAAGAGCGAAATGTTCTGAAATTTCTTGCATTTTAAAGAGGCATTTGTTAGAATAAGACAAGCAGGAAACATCCGGCGGCTATAATGCGGCCGGATCGTTTTTAACTGTATCATATTTCTGCTGCATGTTCCGGTGCAGCGTACAGGCATTTCGCAAGCAGAGTTCTATGCAGCAGTGGAATCCCTTCGAGTAGATGGACCAACTGTGTGAGATATCCGTTGGTCAGAAGCAAGCAGTGAGGTGGATGATCGTATCCGCTTTCAATTAAGACATAATCTGGTGCTGGTCACTGCGTAAACAGAGATCAGGCTCCTTCACGATCTGCGTCGGCTTTTTCATGCAGAAAATCTGCCCTGCCGGCTTTTTTTCTCATACAGAAGAGTAGCATGTATTCATAAAGACATGAACATAGCCCGTCTGCAAAACGGGAATCCGTTCCGGCATGACTGTTCTCCGCCAGGCCGAAAAAGCTGTATTTACATAAAACAGCCCAATTCCTCAAAAAGCAGGATATCCGCAATATGTGCGAGATCCTGCTTTTTGTCATGTAATACTCTGATATGTGCCATTAAGACGTGGAAAAATATTTCAGCGTCTTTTATATTTGCCGGGGGTGATCCCCTTGTACTTTTTGAAGGTACGGATAAAATAGCTCAGATCATTAAAGCCATTCCGATAGGCAATCTCTGTGATGGAATCATCGGTGGTAGCCAGCTGGCAGCAGGCCTGCTCGATCCTCTGGCGGTTGAGGTAATCCATTGGTGTCTGATGCGTCATCTCGGAAAAGAACCGGCAGAAATATTTGGGAGACATGGAAACCGAAGCGGAAAGCTCCTGCAGGGTAATGGGGCTGGCATAGTTCTTTTCAATAAATTCCACGACCTGCTTCAGCTGGACAATGCGCTTGTAATCTCGTCTGGTTTTCCGCAGGCTTTCCAGGTAGTAATGATTACCAAAAACCAATCCGAAAAAGTGGTAAAATTGTCCAAACACAACCAGCTCATATCCTGGCTTTCTCTGCCAGAAAGAATCAAAAAGAGAGTTCACTGCTCTCTGGATATCAGGCTGCTTTTCAGTGAAATGGTGATAGATCAGAAGCTCCTGGTGACTGATCTTCTGCATATATTCTGTGCAGACGGAATTAAATTTCAGAAACATGTTCATATCAAAAACAATGCACTGATAGATACAATCCTGAGGAATTCCGGAATGCAGAACTCCACTATTGACAAAAATCACATCTCCGGCTTTTGCTGTAAAACTTTTTTCGTCTAAAGTGACGGTGAGAGTGCCCTGTAATACACGCATGATTTCACATTCCACATGCCAGTGGTAGGACATGACATAGCGTGGGTGGCTGCTGTCAATGTGGTGGAATTCAAAAGGAAATTCATAGGTACCTCGAAGCCTGTCCTCATTTCTTCCAAGATCGTGCAAAATACAACCCTTCTTTCTTAAATTTTATAGATTTTTTAGGAACTCATATGAAAAAAGTGAATATTGTACTGTTTTTTGCTATTATAACACAAGTAATTTAAAAGATGCAATCGTATAATAAAAGCATAGTTCGGACAGGAGTTGTCAGAACGTGAAAAAACTGTAAGTTATAATAGTGAATATAAATTTAGGAGGTAATTGTTACTATGGCAAAGAGCAGATTAGTAGGCAGCTATCCGGTTATCGGTATCAGACCAACCATCGACGGACGTAGAGGCGCCCTCGATGTAAGAGGATCTCTGGAAGATCAGACTATGAACATGGCCAAATCCGCAGCAAAGCTTTTCGAGGAGAACCTGAAATATTCAAATGGTGAGCCTGTAAAAGTTGTTATTGCTGATACCACCATCGGACGTGTTGGTGAGAGCGCTGCATGTGCGGATAAATTCCGTAAAGAGGGTGTAGATATCACTCTTACAGTTACACCATGCTGGTGCTACGGAGCTGAGACTATGGATATGGATCCACAGACCATCAAGGCTGTATGGGGATTTAACGGAACAGAGAGACCTGGTGCTGTATATCTGGCATCCGTTCTTGCTACACATGCACAGAAGGGCCTTCCGGCATTCGGTATCTACGGACATGACGTTCAGGAAGCTGACGACACATCCATTCCGGAAGACGTTAAAGAGAAACTGTTAAGATTCGGCCGTGCAGCAGTTGCAGCTGCATCCATGAGAGGTAAATCCTACCTGCAGATCGGTTCTGTAACAATGGGTATCGGCGGATCTATCATCGATTCTGATTTCATCGAGTCCTATCTCGGAATGAGAGTTGAGTCTGTTGATGAGGTAGAGATCATCCGTCGTATGACCGAGGGTATCTACGATCACGAAGAGTTTGAGAAAGCTCTCAAATGGGCAAAAGAGACCTGCAAGATCGGCTGGGACAAGAACCCGGAAGAGCTTCAGTTCTCACCAGAGAAGAAAGAGGAGCAGTTCGAGTTTGTTGTTAAGATGGCAGTTATCATCAAAGAGCTGATGAACGGCTGTGATAATCTTGCTCCGGAATTCTCCGAGGAAGCAATCGGACACAATGCTCTTGCAGCTGGATTCCAGGGCCAGAGACAGTGGACAGACTTCTATCCGAACGGTGACTTCGCAGAGGCTATGCTGAACACATCCTTCGACTGGAATGGCGCTCGTGAGCCGTACATCCTTGCTACAGAGAACGACGTTCTCAACGGACTTGGAATGCTGTTCATGAAACTTCTTACAGGACGTGCTCAGATCTTCGCTGATGTTCGTACATACTGGAGCCCGGAGGCAGTTAAGAAAGCTACAGGATATGACCTTGAGGGTGTTGCCAAAGAAGCTGGCGGATTCCTTCATCTGATCAACTCCGGTGCTGCTTGCCTGGATGCTAACGGACAGGCTAAAGAGGCTGACGGAACACCAGTTATGAAACAGTGGTGGGATGTTACAGAGGCAGACCAGAAAGCGATTATGGACAATACAGAGTGGTGTATGGCCGACAACGGATACTTCCGTGGAGGCGGATACTCCAGCCGTTATGAAACACGTGCTCAGATGCCTGCAACTATGATCCGTCTGAACCTTGTAAAAGGACTTGGACCGGTTCTTCAGATTGCAGAGGGATGGACAGTAGCCCTTCCGGAAGAGGTATCTGACAAGCTCTGGAAACGTACAGATTACACATGGCCATGTACATGGTTCGCTCCAAGATGCGATGGCAAAGAGGGACCGTTCAAAACAGCTTACGATGTAATGAACAACTGGGGTGCTAACCACGGTGCGATCTCCTACGGACACATCGGTGCAGACCTGATCACAATGTGCTCTATGCTGAGAATCCCGGTATCCATGCACAACGTTCCTGAGAAGGATATCTATCGTCCGGCAGCTTGGAACGCATTCGGTATGGAAAAAGAGGGTGCAGACTTCCGAGCTTGCAAGAACTATGGACCACTTTACAAATAAATCATATTGTTAAGATAACGGAATATCAAATCCTCCGGCATGTATGTGCCGGAGGATTTTTTTGTGCCGTGGTATATGGATAGTTGGGAAATATACTGTTCGGATCTACGGAAAAAAGTTATAATAGAAAAAGATATATATGAATACGGGAGGTTACGTAGATGAAATATATACAGCTGAAAAATACAGATCTGAACATCAGTCCTATCTGCCTCGGAACAGCAGGATTTGGAGATAAATCAGACCTGGAAAAAAGCTTTGAGATTCTGAACGCATTTGTACGCGCAGGCGGAAATTTTATTGATACGGCAAATGTCTATTGCAAATGGCTAAAAGGACATGGAAATTGCAGTGAGCAGATCATAGGAAAATGGCTGAAAGAGAGTGGCATGCAAGGAAAAGTTATTGTGGCAACGAAGGGCGCGCACTATTCCTTTGAGGATCCGGGCCACAGCAGAGTGAACAAAGAAGATATCCGCATGGATCTGGATGAGAGCTGCCGCACACTGGGAAAAGATGAGATGGATTTTTACTGGCTTCACAGAGATGATCCGGAGAAACCGGCGGAGGAAATCGTGGATATTCTGGAAGAATTGAAAAAAGAAGGCAGGATCCGTTATTATGGATTTTCCAATTACCGCACAGAGAGGCTGAAAGAAATTGCTCAGTGTCTGAGAGAACGAAATCTTTCAGGAATCACAGCAGTATCCAATCAGTGGAGTCTTGCAGGAATCAATCCCGGAGGAAATACAAATCCGGATCCTACACTTGTGGAGTTTTCCAGAGAAGAATATCAGTGGCACTGTGAGACAGGTGCTGCTGCCGTTCCGTTTTCTTCCACTGCAATGGGATTTTTTTCAAAACTTCAGAAAATGGGGCTTTCCTTTACAGAAGCAGAGATGGATGAATCCTGGATGCGGGAGAAAGAATCACAGATCACAGATCTTTCAGAAAGTATGAAAAAATCCTACTGGAACGAGACAAACCTTCGCACCTATCAGAAGCTGTTAAAGCTGCAGAAAGAAACCGGCCACAGCCTGCAGGCCCTGTCCCTGGCGTACTTTTTCCATCAGCCATTCCAGGCTGTGCCTGTAACCGGCGTCAGCAATCCTTCACAGCTAAAAGATGTGCTGGATGCCTGTGAGATCGACCTTGCACCGGAACTGTTCGGAGGCTGGGTGAGCGCAGGAGGTGATCGATGAAACTGATCCATTTATCAGACCTTCACCTAGGAAAACGTGTCAATGAGTTTTCCATGATCGAAGATCAGAAATATATTTTGAATGAAATCCTGAGGATCATTGATGAAGAAGCACCGGATGGGATCCTTCTCGCCGGTGATCTTTATGACAGACCGGTTCCTTCGGCGGAGGCAGTGCAGCTTTTTGACCGGTTTCTTACCAGGCTTGCAAAGCGGAAGCTCCCGGTGTATGCCATCAGCGGAAATCATGACAGTGCGGAAAGGATCGCTTTCGGTTCACAGATCATGAGCAGCAGCGGGATCTGTATGTCCCCGGTATACGATGGAAAAACAGAAAAGTACTGTTTAACGGACAGCTATGGAGAAGTTTGGATCCATCTGCTTCCATTTGTGCGTCCGGCAACTGTGAGGCACGGACTGGAAGGAGAAGAAGAGGTGGATGAGATCCGTACCTACCAGGAGGCAGTGCAGGCAGCAGTTGCACATATGGAGATTGATAAACGTTATCGCAATGTATTGATCGCCCATCAGTTTGTGGTCGGTGCCATGCGCTGCGATTCTGAAGAGATCTCCGTTGGAGGTATCGACCAGGTGGAGGCAGATGTGTTCCGGGATTTTGACTATGTGGCACTTGGCCATATCCACAGTCCTCAGAATGTGGGAAGCGAGCACATCCGCTACTGCGGAACTCCTTTGAAATATTCTTTTTCCGAGGCAGGACAGCAGAAATCCGTGACAGTTGTGGAGCTTCTGGAAAAAGGAAATCTCAGGATCAGGGAGATTCCGCTGAAGCCTCTTCGGGATATGCGAAAACTGAAAGGCACATACATGGAGATCACATCACTGTCCAGTTATCAGGACACAAACACAGAGGATTATGTGCAGATCACGCTGACAGATGAAGAAGATATTGTAGATGGAATGCAGAAGCTCCGTACTGTTTATCCGAATCTGATGAGGCTGGAATATGATAACCGACGTACAAGAGAAAACCAGGAGATCGCAGGTACAGAAACGGTGAAAAGGAAATCCGAGCTGGAATATTTTGAGGAATTTTTTGAACTGCAGAATAACCAGCCCATGAATGAAGAACAGCGGAAATATTCCGAAGATCTGATCCGTAAGATCCAGGAGGTGAAACAATGAGACCGGAAAAACTGACCATCAGTGCCTTCGGGCCCTATGCAGACAAAACAGAGATTGATTTTTCAAAGCTTGGAGAGGGCGGTCTCTACCTGATCACCGGTGACACCGGAGCGGGAAAAACTACGATCTTTGATGCGATCACCTTTGCGTTATATGGAAGAGCCAGTGGAGAGGTAAGGGAATCCGCCATGTTCCGGAGTAAGTATGCAAAAGATTCCACGGAGACTTTTGTGGAGCTTGTTTTTTCCTATCAGGGGAAAATCTATCACGTGCGCCGGAGTCCGGAATATATGGCTCCGAAAAAAAGAGGCACCGGACAGACTCTTAGGAAAGCTGAGGCACAGCTGATCTATCCGGATGACCGGCAGCCGGTGACAAAGGCAAAAGATGTTACTGTGGCAGTGGAACAGCTTCTGGGACTGAGTTATGATCAGTTCACACAGATCGCAATGATCGCCCAAGGGGATTTCCAGAAATTACTTCTGGCAGGAACTACACAGAGAGGAGAGATCTTCCGACAGCTCTTTCACACAGGACTTTATCAGCAGATTCAGATGAAACTTAAGGATGCGTCAATAGCCAGATATAAGGAATATGATGAAATGCGCCGCAGTATTGCCCAGTATTTGGATGGAGTGAAAACGGAGACTGCTTCATGGCAGGAGGCAGAGGAATTTGACGAACTGAAAAAGATAAAATTCGAGGGAAAACTGGAGCGGAGTCTGGAACTTCTGAAGCAGTTTCTGGAATATGGTGAAGCACAGGAAAAAGAGCTCCGGGAAAAAGAAGACTCGCTTAATCAGGATATACGAAAATCAGAAGAGGCACAAAATCTTGTGGCTCAGAAACGAAATCTGGAGCTGAAAAAGAAAAAAGCGGAAAAAGATCTGGAAGAATTAACACCACTTCTACAGCTTGCAGTAGAAGTGGCGGAAAAATATAAAGATGCAGATCACAGATGTGAAGAGCTTGGAATCAGGATCCGTGAAAAAGAAGAAAAGCTGAAAAAATATCAGGAGCTGGAAAAGCTGAAAAAAGAGCTGGAAACAATCGAAGGAAAGCTTGAAACAGTCAGTGAAAAAAAAGAGAAGGATATTTCCGAAGAGCAGCTTTTGCAGAAAAAAGATGAGGAAGAAAAAAAACGCCTTTCAATACTGGCAGATGCAGGAGAAGAACTACAAAAATACAAGTTTGAGTACGATAAACTGGACAGTGAAAAACGAAGCTATGACAGCTGTCTGCTGACGGAAGAAGAGATCAAAAAAGAACAGAAACAGATAGATGGATGGCAGGAAGAAATCATCCGGAAAGAAACGCAGCAGAAGGAAGAGCTGGAGCAGCAAAAGAAAGACAAGGCGCTGTTGGACAGCGCGGAGCTGGAACTTCAGAAGGCAGAGACGAAAAAGACAGAAGGGCTTCGGAAAAAGAAAGAATTAGAAGGACTGATTGCTCTGGTTAAGGAGTTTCAAGGGGCTTATAATGCCACGAAAGAGCAGCAGGAAAAATATAAGATTTCCATTGAAAAAGTACAAAAGCAGAGAGAAGTTTACCAGAAACTGTTTCAGAGTTTTCTGGACGCGCAGGCAGGGCTCCTGGCGCAGGAACTGAAAGAGGATTGCCCATGCCCGGTATGTGGTTCTTTCGAGCATCCGCGTCCGGGAATACTTCCCAAAGGACAGGTTGTGGATCAGGAAATCCTGGACAGAGAGAAACAAAAACTGGACAGACTGGAGAATGACGCAAATACGCAGAGTGTGGAAGTAGGAAAACGAAAAGAACGCCAGAAAACATTATGGCATCAGATCCAGAGGGAGGCACAAGAGCTTTTACATGAGACGGAATGGAAAAAGCTGATCCCTTTGCTGAAAGAAAAACAGGACCAATGTGAAAAGCAGCTGGCAGACAGCGAGGAAGAGATTCGCATAGCAATAGAACGTAAAAAAAAGAAGAACGAAACAGAAACGTGGATCGAAAAGCTGGAAACAGAGATCGTTCAGTTACAGGAAGAGAAAAATCAATGTGACAGAAAACAGGCCGGTCTTCAGACAAGAGACGTGGAAAACAAAAAGCAGCAGCAGATAACAGCAGAAGAGATCCGAAAACTGATTCAGAAAAGTCTGGTGTCAGGAAATGGAGAAGTGACGGACAACACAGCTGCAGGATTTGAAAGACAGATACAGGATATGCTCAGCTGCCTGTCAGAAAAAGTTCAGGGAAAGGAAAAAGAAGCAAAACAGAAACAGGATCTTGAGAAGCTGATCATAGAAAGAGAAAAGACTCTGAAAGAACTGGGAAGAGTTATCAATGAAGCTGTACAGGACATCGTACGTCTGGAAACAGAGAGGAAGAATAAAGCACAGAAAGTGGATGAGCTGAACGAAGAGATCGGAGAAGGTGGAAAAGAATCTCTGGAACAGGAAATAAAAACACAGAGGAAGCTGTATGAAGAGCTGAAAGAAAGCAGCAGAAGAGCTCAACAGAAATTACAGGAGATCCGGGCGGAAAAGGAAAGAATAACAGCGGTTGTAAAAAACTTTGAGGAGCAGAAAAAAGAAATCGGAGAAGTAGATGAGGATGCGCTCAGAGAGCAGTACAGCCGTTTTAGGGAAGAGAAAACACAGCTTTCGGAAAAACGAAAAGCACTTTTTTCTGTTCAGAAGGGAAATGAGGAAATATATCATAAAGTGCAGGTACGTCAGACGGAAATGACTGCGGCGGAAAAAGAATATGTCTGGATGAAAAATCTTTCGGATACAGCCAATGGAAAACTGAACGGAAAGGCAAAGATCGAGCTGGAAACTTATATCCAGATGGCATATTTTGACCGGATCCTGCGAAGAGCCAATCTCCGTCTTATGACCATGAGTAGCGGTCAGTACGAACTGAAACGCCAGGAGCAGAGCAAAAATCAGAAAGAAAAAGCAGGTCTCGATCTGAATGTCATAGATCACTATAACGGAACAGAACGAAGTGTAAAGACATTGTCCGGTGGGGAATCCTTCCAGGCATCTCTGTCCCTTGCACTGGGCCTGTCTGATGAGATCCAGGCCTGCGCAGGGGGAATCCGGCTGGATTCCATGTTTGTAGATGAAGGATTCGGATCCTTGGATGAGGAATCCCTGGAACAGGCCCTGAAAGCCCTGACAAGTCTGGCCGACGGAAAACGGCTGGTAGGAATTATCTCACATGTGTCAGAATTGAAAGAGCGGATCGAAAATAAGATCATCGTTACAAAAAAATGCGGTGGGGATAGTGTGGGAAGTAGTATAAAAATTCAGTGAAAACGGCAGGAAATCTTCCGGTAATCATTGGGAGTCATACCGGTCTGCTGCTTGAAAATACGGCTGAAGTAACGAAAATTGGGATATCCTACCATGTGGGATATCTCATTTACGTGATAGGAAGAAGTTTTCAGCAATTCTTTAGCTTTCTGGATACGCAGATCGGTAAGAAGATCCGTAAAATTTTTGCCGGTTGTCTGTTTGATCAGTCTGCTGATATAAGGAGTACTTCGGTTAAATTCATCAGCGATACTGTATAGGCTCAGAGGTTTTTCATAATTTGCGCGGATATATTCAATCAGCTGACTGGTCAGGTAGTTGTTTTTATTAATTTTATCAGTATTCAGAAGGCCTGCAATCTGAAACATCCAGTCCTGAAATATTTCAGTCTTTTTTTCCGGAAGTAAGGAGGTTGAAAAAAGCTCTTTCTGTGTTTTGGTGATCTGACGTACCGAATCTGACAGTTCCGTGGAAGCTGACTGAAAAAAAGAAAGAAAAAGAGTCATAAAACTATACATGAAACTGTTGAACTCATCAGGAGTTTGCCGGGTGAAAAACTGGGAGATTTCATCAAAATGCTTTTGAATCATTGTTTTGTCACCGGAAGACAGGGAATTGAGAAGAACCTGAAAATAGTTGGATTTTTCATACATGACAGCAACGGGGTTGGTTTCCAGATCACGGTAGAGCATGACAAAATGACTGGAATTTTTCAGGGTATTAAAAATTTCTACAGTCTGGCTTCGAAGCAGGGGAATTTCAGACAGATTCTCAGAGTGACTGCTGATGGCTGCGGACATGAGAACGTGATTCTTTTTCAGTTCCCCATGTATGAAATTAGTTATTTTTGTAAGCTGTTTTTCATCAATGTCCGGACATAAGGAATACAAAGCGTTTCCATAAGAAAAAATAAGAGCTCCCGGAATCTGTTCCTGAAGATAATGTTCGGCGATATGCGTAAAGTAATATTCTTTTTCCAGATCTTTTGAAACTGTTGTAGAACATTTGCAGTATAAAAGGTAATAGCTTTTAATATGATCCAGGCGGAGCATGGTGACTTCTTCATGAAAAGAAGAAGAAAGGGAAGTGGTGTTCCTGAAAAGCAACCGTTCAAAAAAATCTTTTTGAAGATTTCTGATATTTTCTTTTAGATAGGATTCATATTTTTTGCGCATGATCGCCTGATTTTTCCGTTCTGTGATAGTATGTATAGCTTTCAATACGGACTCTTTCAGGACGTTTTCGTCTACTGGTTTTAGGATATAATCGAAAACATGGTTTTTAATCGCTGTCTGTGCATACTTGAAATCAGAAAAACCGGTAATCAGTATTACGATCTTATCTGGAAAATTATTATGCACGAAAGAAGAAATATACAGGCCGTCTTTTCCAGGCATACGGATATCCGTAAGAATGATATCTGGTTGCCGGGAGGATATGATCTCCAGTGCTTTTGCTGCATTGTCAGAAGTAAAAATATTCTCTTTTTCTGTAAAAATCTGTGAAATATACATTTTAAGTTTTTCCAGGATGATCTTTTCATCATCAACGATCAGAATTTTCATTTTGTCAGGTCCTCCCTTTGATGTATTTGTGGAATACGGATCGTAACACATACAGAAGTACGGTCTTCCATATTTTCAAGAAGCAGTCCATAGGAATTTCCGAATTGGGACCGTAGCCGCATCTGAATATTTATAAGCCCAATGCTTTTCTGGTCGGAAAAAGAAGTTTGTGATACAGAGTGAATCTTTTCAATTACCTGGTGAGAAAACAGGGGGCCGGTGTTATAGACTTTGATCAGTACATCGTCTTTAAAAGTAAATAATTGAATAGAAAGAAAGCCATTTTCCACAGATTCACTGATACCATGTATGATAGCGTTTTCAACGACCGGCTGTATGATCAGTTTTGGGATATACAGATCTTCCATGGGATCGTTACATTCGATCAGAAAAAGAAGCCGATCCTGGAAACGCATTTTCTGAATATCCAAATATTCTCTTACGTAATTTAGATCTTCTGAAATAGGAAGAAGATCAGGGCCTTTGATGCTCATTCGCATGATATCAGCCAGTTTTGGAACGATATCTGTAATCTGCGCTGTTTTTTCAAGAGATGCCAGGCTTGAGATACAGTCCAGGGTATTGTAAAGAAAATGTGGGTTGATCTGTGCCTGAAGCGTTTTCAGCTCTGCGTTTTTCAGAAGAATCTGCTGTTCTGTGATTTTCTTTCCGGATTCCTGAAGGCGCAGGAGCATATGGTTGTATTCCTTTGTCAGCTCAGAAAATTCGTTGCTGGAAACTGTGTGGATCAGGGCGGTTTCATCGGCAACAGAAGTTTGTTTTAATTTGGTGATAAAAACCTGAAATTCCTGGGATATGGTTCTTGAAATCTGAATAACGGCGAAAACCAGTATCAAGAGAAAAAATATGGAAATAACCAGTAGCTGACGCCATACACGATTGATCGAATGAAATGCGCCGGTTGTGTTGAGAAGCCCTCCGATTTGCAGGAAATCGTTTACAGAATAGCGGATGGCATAAAAATTATTGTTCCCCCTGTGGGAGTGATAATTCATATTCATGCTGGCTGTGACGGATGGGGCGTAGGGGGAAGTTGTATATACCAGGTCACTATTTTGAAAAAGGGAATAATAACTATATTCGGAATCCTGATGTTCCGTGATCATATCCACCATAAACCGGATATTGATCTCAGTCAGTAAAATACCGATCTTTTTTTCCGGCTTCTGGATATCAAAAATATTTTTGGCAGCAGTGATGGTATAAGGTTCCTTTGGAGAATAGTAATAACAGAGGGTTCCCTTTGGTTGTTTTAGATACTCACTGAGCTGCTCCAGTTTTTGTTCCTGTTGTTCCAGGGTGGAATTATAAATAGTCTGATTGGAAATAATCCCATTATCGGTCAGAACAATATAAACCCGTTGAATTTTAGACTGAGCACCTAAAAGATATGTGGAGAAAAGGGTGTTACACTGGGACTGAACTTCTTCCGGACTGAGCTTTTTGTCTGCATAGGAATGGATCAGAGACTGAATTTCTGTTCCGTAAAGCAGCAGATCAATGTTGGAGTTCAGTGAGGAAAAATAACTGGCTGTATTTTTGGCGATAGACAGAGTATTCTTTTCATGTTCCAGAAGAATATTGTTACGGGATTCTTTTACATAAATCATATAAAAAGAAGATAACAAAATGATATAACTGAGGATCACAACTGGAAGAACGATGACAAGAATTCGAAATTTTATAGAGTGTTCTTTAAATTTTGCAGTAATAGAAAACAATTCTTACCCCTCCTTTTGGCATTATTATATAATGATGAGCAAAAAAAACCAATACATATTATGAAAAGTGACACATAATGTCAAGAAGTGTGCACTGTTTTGATATTAAAAATTATAATATAATGAGTTCATCAAAAAAGAACGGAGGGTTTACAAATGAAGAGAAGAAAGGTGACAGCGTGCGCAATGGCAGCGCTCATGGCAATGGGGCTTGTTGGAACAGTGATGCCGGTTTACGCAAAAAGTAATCTGAAAAATGCAGACGATGTAGTTGAGATCAAGATGGCAGTGTGGACTTCCGGAGCTGCGGATATTTACAATAAGGCAGCGGAAGGGTTTAATCAGACTCATGATAATATAAAATTATCTGTGGAGATGCAGTCCGGAGATTATAACCAGTATCTTGGAGCAAAGACAGCGGCAAAAGATCTGCCGGATCTTTTTGAAGTAAGTTCTTATTCCCAGGTATATGATTTTGCACAGAACGGGCTGCTGGCAGACGTAAGCGATCATGAGTTTGTGGACAAACTTTATGACAATGCAAAAGAAGCAGTTACTTATGATGGCAAAGTGTGGGGATTTCCACAGATGTATGAATGGTGGGGTGTACTTTATAATAAAGATCTTTTTAAAAAAGCAGGAATTGAAAAAGTGCCGGAAACTTTTGATGAGATGAAAGCAGTCTGTGAAAAACTTCAGGCTGCGAATATTACACCATTTACCGCTATTTATAAAGATAACTGGACAGTAAGTCAGGAATTCTGCTCCTTGTTCGGAGGAGTACTTGGTGGAAAAGATAAGATCGACAGCTGGCTGGATTCCATGAATAAGGGAGAAGGAAGCTTTAAGGTGGATGGCGTAGACAGAGTCTTTGATTTTATGGATCTTATGAAAGAAAATTCCGGACAGAATTATATGGATTCGGATGCGGCCACAGGATTTTATGCATTTGCAAACCAGGAGGCAGCAATGATCTTTCTTTCAGATGCGGCAACGATTTCTGTAGGAAGTGTAACACAGGATCTTCCCATCGGATTTTTTGCAGTTCCAGTAAGTGACAACGCAGATGATGCAGAAGTTGTGGCATGTGCAACAGATGCGATCGTGGCCAACGCAAACGGGGAACACTTGGATGAAGCCCTGGAGGTGCTTGATTATATCGGAGATGGTGGGGACTGGCTGAAAACAGTGACCAACAGCTACGGCGGCTTTATGGCTTGCATGGACATTGAAGCAGATGATGAAATTGCAAGTAAGGATTATTATAAAGATCTGAAAGCGTATATGGATGCAGGAAAGGTTAGAAGTACTTTGTGGAATCAGCTTCCAAGCGGAGCAAGCGATGTTCTGGGCGATGATGTCCAGGGGTATTTTGCAGGAATAACCGATGAAGATCAGACACTGGATGCGCTTGATGAAGGATTTAAAAAGCTTGCAGAAGAATAAACACACAGGAAAACAGGCGGACTTTTAAAAGTCCGCCTGCTATATACGGGGGTAGGAAACATGTCGGACATTTTATACAGAAAACAGAAAAAATATTATTTCCTTCTTGTGCTGCCGGCACTGTGTATTTATACCTTTGCGCTGGCAGGACCGTTAATTTTTGGAACGATCCCGAATTCATTTTTCAGTTGGAATCTGATCAAAGGAACGCATAACTGGATCGGAATAAAAAACTTTGTCGATTTGGTTCATGATAGAGATTTTATACAATCCATGTTTTTGACGTTTAAACTTGCAGTGGTTACGATTGTTCTGACCAATGTACTGGCTTTTTTTATAGCTCTGGCGTTGAATACACATATTTTCGGTAAGCCAGTGATCCGGGCGTTCTTTTTTATTCCGAATATTATCAGTGGAGTTATGATCGCCTTGGCGTGGACATTTATTTTTCAGAAAGTAACACCAATAATTGGAGAACTCTTACATTCGGAAGCAGTAAAAAGTTTCAGCTGGTTCGGGAGTTCGACAGCAGCATTTGCGGCGGTATCAGTAGTTACCGTGTGGCAGGGTCTGGGATTTTTGATGATCCTTTACATCACAGGTTTGCAGTCGATTCCTCTTGATGTGATGGAAGCGGCATGCATTGACGGATGTGTGGGCCTGAATCGTATTATAAAAATCCAGCTTCCGCTTCTGATGCCAACGATTACGATCAATCTGTTTGTATCTATTGCAAATGCATTTAAAGCATTTGATATTAACTACGCTTTAACAGGCGGCGGACCTTCAAAAACAACACAGACGATTGCCATGAATATTTATGATGATGCATTTGGAACTTTTAATATGGGGTATGGCTGTGCGAAATCGGTGATCCTGTTTTTGATCATAGCAGCAATTTCCTTGATTCAGCTTAATATTACTAGAAAAAGAGAGGTGCAGTCATAATGACATGGAAAAAGAAAATTGCAGGTACCGCAGCAATGTTTATATTGGGCTTTATTTTTATTTTACCGGTATTGTGGATAGTTATGAATTCAATTAAAACAAGTCCGGAAATTGCGGCTGATTTTCTGGCATTACCAAAATTCTTATATCTTGATAATTTTAAAAATGCCATGGAAAGCATGAATTTTTTAGTTGCATTAAAAAATTCTGTTGTGATTACTTTGGGAGCCATGTTGGGCGGGCTGTTTGTATCGTTTGCCGGCGCTTTCGGAATCTCACATCTTCGTGGGAAAATCTCACAGAATCTGTATCTGTATTTTGTTTTCGGACAGATCGTGCCGTTTCATGCAGTTATGATTCCCATTTCTGTACTTGCTACAAATACCAATCTTACCAATTCTCTTGGAGGAATTATCATTCTTGATATTGGATTTTTCTGTGCGTTTGGAATTCTGACATTTACGGGATTTTTGAAAAATGTACCTCGGGAGCTGGAAGAAGCAGCCGCGATAGATGGATGTGGAGTTTTTCGAATTATGACGCAGATCGTATTTCCACTTGTTAAACCAGCAACGGTCACGATTGGTGTATTGTTTTTTATGTGGTCCTGGAATGACTTTCTGCTTCCAAGTATTCTCATTGGAGACAGTGAACTGAGACCGTTGACGGTAAATCTTTTCATGTTCAGAAGTGCTACCAGCACACAGTGGAATCTGTTTATCGCAGGACTCACCTTGTGCATTATTCCCACAATTATCCTTTACATCTGTGCACAAAAATATATTACAAGCGGACTGACAATGGGAGCTGTAAAATAAAGGAGGAATGAAGATGCAGTTATTCAGGATCATTCCGTTGGAAAAAGATCTGTGGGCGATCAATGAAATAGATAAGACGGTTATGTATGTGATAAATGGAACAGAAAGAGCTCTTCTTCTGGATACGGGACTGGGACTTACCGATTTAAAAGAAGAAGTTTTGAAACTTTGTGGAGAAAAATCTCTGATTGTTGTAAATACTCATGCTCATGTGGATCATAATTCAGGAAATCATCAATTTGAAGAAGTATGTGTGGGAAGGTATGACGAACCTTTTTCCCATCAGATCGTAGACCAGGAGCTGAGAGAAATGTCTGAGCTCATGTTCTTTGAAATTCCTGAAAAAGAAGGATTCTCGTTTGAAATGTGGAATCCCGGACCGGCAAGAAAAATCTGTACAGTCAGGGATGGGGATATCTTTGATCTGGGAGATAAAAAGCTTAGAGTTCTGGAAGTTCCCAGTCATACCCTGGGTTGTATTGCATTGTTTGAGGAGAAGAAAGGATGGCTTTTTACAGGAGATATCATGCTCACCTGGGAAGTGTGGGGACATTTGAATCCTGGAAAAAGTCCGCTTGCCCCATCTGCTTCTTTGCGTGTGTACTATGAAAGCCTTTTAAAATTGAAGAAAATCAGAAAAAAAGTAAGCAGCGTTTTTCCTGCCCATGTCTGCGAAAAAGAAAAAGACTGTTATAAAAAGTATGCGTTATCTCCGGAAATTATAAATATATATTGTGACGGAATTGAGAAAATATTTTCAGGAGAACAGAAAGATGAACCTTATTTTCATATGGTCGAAAACGGAAGTGTTGTGAAATTTACAACAGGTGGTATTGTCTATCAGAAAGATAGGATGAATTAAATAGGAAAATATCGGCAAGTTGATTGATTATAGATTCCCTCAAAAAAAATCCCCTGTACGGTTCGGCGTTTGTACGTAGATCCGGCACAGGGGATTTTGGTGTTTATAAGATCAGACTTTCTGATATTCTTTCTTTTTCTCAGCCTTGGCCTCGCAGGTAAGCTCAATACCAAGCTTACGGAAGCTGATCACATCCACATCGGAAAGCATTACGGAAGTATGAACCTGGCATCCACGGAGATTCGGGATCTGTTCCAGGGCAAGGCGTGCGGCATCGCTGGTTGTAGCACTCATGGAAAGGGCGATCAGGATCTCATCAATGTGAAGACGTGGATTTTTGCTTCCAAGATATTTGGTCTTCAGCTGCTGGATCGGATGGATGGCATCAGGGGAGATCACATGGAGATCGTGATCGACACCTGCCAGCTCTTTCAGGGCATTGAGAAGAAGAGCAGCGGATGCGCCGAGAAGATCGGAGGTTTTTCCGCATACAATCTTTCCGTCGGGAAGTTCCAGAGCGGCAGCAGGGCCATTGGTTGCTTTTTCCTTTTCGAGGGCAGCCGGAACAACCTTACGGTCAGTGATCTCTGCATGAGCCTGCTGGAGAAGAAGCTCGATCTTACGTACCTCATTCTCTGTGCCGGAGCCGGAAACCAGAGCGTTCATGCTCTTATAATAACGACGGATGATCTCCTGGCGGGAAGCCTCCTGGCATACTTCATCGTCAACGATGCAGTTACCTGCCATGTTGACACCCATATCTGTCGGAGATTTATAAGGGCAGCTGCCCATGATCTTCTCAAACATGGCCTGTACAACAGGGAAAACTTCTACGTCACGGTTATAGTTGACGGTAGTTTTGCCGTAAGCCTCCAGATGGAACGGGTCGATCATGTTGACATCGTTCAGATCTGCAGTGGCAGCCTCGTAGGCAAGGTTTACCGGATGTTTCAGAGGAATGTTCCAGATCGGGAAGGTCTCGAATTTTGCATAGCCGGCTTTTACTCCACGTTTGTATTCGTGGTAAAGCTGGGAAAGGCAGGTTGCCATCTTTCCACTTCCTGGTCCCGGGGCCGTGATCACGACCAGCGGTCTGGTAGTTTCAATATAATCATTCTTTCCATAACCTTCGTCACTTACAATGAAGGAAGTGTTGCTTGGATAGCCGGGGATCAGGTAAAGCTTGTAGACACGGATTCCCAGCTTCTCCAGACGTTTTTTGAAGAGATCGGCACTTTCCTGGCCGGAGTACTGTGTGATGCATACGCTTCCCACATACAGGCCACGGCTTGTAAACGCATCCATAAGGCGGAGAACGTCTTCGTCATAGGTGATCCCAAGATCGCCACGTACTTTATTCTTGTCAATGTCATTGGCGCTGATAACAATAACGATCTCCGCCTGATCAGAAATCTGCATCAGCATGCGGAGCTTGCTGTCCGGTTCAAAACCCGGAAGAACACGGGATGCATGGTAGTCGTCAAACAGTTTGCCGCCGAATTCAAGATAAAGCTTGTTGCCGAACTGACCGATTCTTTCACGGATGTGTTCTGACTGCATTTTCAGATATTTGTCATTATCAAAACCTATTTTCATTTGTCTGATTTCCTCTCCTATTTAATTTTCCAATTCACTGGGAACAGTATACTACAACTTTACGTTCACTGGCAATATCCAGTGCGGTGTTTTTTTGATGGTATTTTTGTAATCTCGCAGTTGATTTATATGGTTTTTCTCTTTATAATAAAGAAATGACAAGAGGAGGAAAAAAATGAATAATCAATTGAATAATGATCAGGACGGGAAGCGACCTGACAATAAAGATCCCAGGCAGGGATCAGGTAAAAATCATCAGTCGATCCTGGCTTTTCTGATATGCCTCCTGGTCACACTGGTGTGCTTCGCGTTGTTTACCAATATGCTGAAGGATAACAGCAGTGAGATATCCTATGATAAATTTATCGATATGGTGGATAAGGACCAGGTTAAAGAAGTAACGATCCAGTCCAGTACATTGACGATCGTACCCAAGAAAAAGAATTCCAAGTACGAGGATATGAGCTATTACACCACGAAGACCGAAGACAGCACAGCACTTACCAAGAGACTGGAAGGAAAGGGAATCAAGTTTGAGACCGATCCGCCGGATGTTTTTGGTGAGTTTGTTGCGATGATCCTGAGCGTGGTTCTGCCGACACTGCTTCTGTTCGGACTTCTGATGTTCTCCATGCGCCGCATGAACAAAGGCGGCGGGATCATGGGCATGGGCGTAGGCAAGAGCAAAGCCAAGGCCTATGTGCAGCAGGAAACGGGAGTTTCCTTTAAGGATGTGGCAGGTCAGGATGAAGCCAAGGAATCACTCCAGGAAGTTGTGGATTTTCTTCACAACCCCGGAAAATACACAGCCATCGGAGCTAAGCTGCCTAAGGGCGCACTTCTTGTAGGCCCTCCGGGAACCGGTAAGACATTACTTGCCAAGGCAGTTGCAGGTGAAGCGCAGGTGCCGTTCTTCTCTCTTTCCGGATCAGAATTTGTGGAGATGTTTGTGGGCGTGGGTGCCTCACGTGTCCGTGACCTTTTCGAGGAAGCCAAGAAGAATGCTCCGTGTATCGTATTTATCGATGAGATCGATGCCATTGGTAAAAGCCGTGATTCCCGCTATGGCGGCGGAAATGATGAGCGTGAGCAGACATTAAACCAGCTGCTTGCGGAGATGGATGGCTTTGATACATCCAAGGGACTTCTGATCCTTGCTGCAACCAACAGACCGGAGGTTCTTGATCCGGCTCTTCTCCGTCCGGGACGTTTTGACAGACGTGTGATCGTTGACAGACCGGATCTTAAAGGAAGGGTGGATATCCTGAAGGTACATGCCAAGAACGTGCTTCTGGATGACACCGTTGATTTTGAAGCTATTGCACTTGCAACTTCCGGTGCGGTAGGTTCTGATCTTGCTAATATGATCAATGAGGCTGCGATCCTTGCAGTCAAGAAGGGACGTAAAGCTGTATCACAGAAGGACCTGGAGGAATCCGTAGAGGTAGTCCTGGTGGGAAAAGAGAAGAAGGACCGTATCTTAAGCAAACAGGAACGTCGGATCGTATCCTACCATGAAGTCGGACACGCACTGGTAAATGCACTCCAGAAGGATGCGGAGCCTGTACAGAAGATCACCATTGTACCCCGTACCATGGGAGCCCTGGGTTACGTTATGCAGGTACCTGAGGAAGAAAAATATCTTAACACCAAAAAAGAACTGGAAGCTATGCTGGTAGGCTATCTTGGCGGACGTGCTGCAGAGGAGATCGTTTTTGACACAGTCACTACAGGTGCTGCCAATGATATCGAGCAGGCTACCAAGGTGGCCAGAGCCATGATCACACAGTATGGTATGTCTGAGAAGTTCGGACTGATGGGACTTGCTACACAGGAGAACCAGTATCTCAGCGGAAGAGCAGTTTTGAACTGTGGTGATGATACCGCAACAGAGATCGATCATGAGGTGATGAAGCTTCTCCACCATTCCTATGAGGAAGCCAAGAGGATCCTTGGAAGTCACAGAACAGAGATGGATAAGATCGCGGAATATCTGATCCGCAAGGAAACCATTACAGGTAAAGAGTTCATGAAGATCCTCCGTGCAGTTCAGCAGGGCCTGGATATCCCGGAGAATCTGGATGATCTGGTACTTTCCGAGGATGAAAAAGAAGTATCCGATAAACGGGGCATTGAACTGATTGCAGAAAATAACGAGGCAGCAAAAAATACAGAATCGGTTCCGCGCAGAACTGAGATATCCGGGCAGGAACTGACAGAGAATATGCAGGCACCGGAGAAAACAGAAGAATCTGTTCAGAAAACAGATAGCGATCATGCAGAAACAGAAGAAAAGCCGGGATCACAGGCATAAAACAGATCATCATAAAACCGGGAGAAATCCCGGTTTTATTGTTACTGCAATGGTAAAACAGGAGAATAAATTATGTTCATAATCGAGGAAGAATTAAAGAAACTGCCGGCAAAACCGGGAGTTTATATCATGCATGGCGAGAAAGACGAGATCATCTATGTGGGAAAAGCCATCAGTCTGAAGAATCGTGTGCGCCAGTATTTCCAGAGCAGTCGTAATAAAGGTGCCAAGATTGAACGGATGGTTACACATATTACCAGATTTGAGTACATTATTACGGACTCTGAGCTGGAAGCCCTTGTGCTGGAGTGTAATCTTATCAAGGAGCATCGTCCAAAATATAATACCATGCTCAAAGATGACAAGAGCTATCCGTTTATTAAGGTGACAGTTCATGAGCCATACCCGAGAGTGCTTTTTGCCAGGAGAATGAAAAAGGACAAGGCAAGATATTTTGGCCCCTATACAAGCGGCGGAGCAGTAAAGGACGTGATCGAACTGGTGCGGAAACTGTATCAGGTACGCTCCTGCAACCGCAGTCTTCCGAGAGATACCGGAAAGGACCGGCCCTGTCTGTACTATCATATGAAACAGTGCAAGGCACCCTGCCAGGGGTATATCAGCCAGGAAGAATATCGAAAGAATATCAATAAGGTGATCAAATTTCTGAATGGAGATTTTCAGGACGCCATTAGTGAGCTGATGGAAAAAATGCAGAAAGCTTCGGAGGAAATGCGCTACGAAGATGCTATGGAATACCGGGATCTGATCAGCAGTATCCGGAAGATCGGGGAACGGCAGAAAATCACCGGCTACGGGCAGGAGGACAGGGACATCATTGCAGTAGCAATGGATGACAGTGAAGACCTCAGGGATCAGGATGCGGTTGTCCAGGTGTTTTTTATCCGGGATGGCAGGCTGATCGGCAGAGATCATTTTTATCTCCGTGTGGCAAAAGGCGATACAAAGGCGCAGGTCCTTTCAAGCTTTCTGAAACAGTTTTATGCGGGAACGCCATTTATCCCATCTGAGATCATGCTGCAGTGTGAGATCGAAGATGCAAATATCATAGAGGAGTGGCTGTCAGGAAGAAGAAAGCAGAAGGTACACATCCGGGTCCCGAAGAAGGGAACAAAGGAAAAGCTGGTAGAACTTGCCCTGGAAAATGCCCGTATGGTACTTGCCAAGGACAGAGAACGGATCAGGCGGGAGGAAGGACGAACCATCGGAGCTGTTCACGAGGTGGAAGAATGGCTGGGACTGAAAAATGTGGTGCGCATGGAAGCCTATGATATTTCAAATATCAGTGGCTTTGAGTCTGTGGGATCCATGGTAGTTTATGAAAAAGGTCGTCCCAAACGCAGTGATTACCGTAAGTTCAAGATCAAATGGGTACAGGGCCCCAACGATTATGCCAGCATGGAAGAAGTTCTGACCCGAAGGTTCACTCATGAGAGTAACGGCGAATTTGACAGCTTTGCAAGGCTTCCGGATCTGATCCTGATGGATGGTGGAAGAGGGCAGGTAAATATAGCTATGAAGGTGCTGAATGAGCTTGGGATAAGCATCCCGGTTTGCGGTATGGTCAAGGACGATCATCATCGGACGAGAGGCCTGTATTTCAACAATGTGGAGATCCCTATTGATACATCCGGCGAAGGCTTCCGCCTGATCACCAGGATCCAGGATGAAGCCCACCGGTTTGCCATTGAATACCATCGTTCCCTCAGGAGCAGGGAACAGGTCCATTCTATCCTGGATGATATCCCGGGGATCGGTGATACCAGGAGGAAAGCCCTTCTGCGTAAATTTAAATCTGTGGAAAATATCCGGGATGCATCGGAGGAAGAACTGGCACAGACAGAGAGCATGAATGCCAGAAGCGCCCGTCAGGTCTATGAATTTTTTCATAAATCCTGATGCTGCATTGCAGTTTCAGCAGTGATTGTGTATAATTGAAGATAAGGTGTCTCACGCCCCGGTAAAACGGCAGTGAGAATGCAAACTTTCAGCGAAAAGGAGACAAAAGTATGAAGGGTGTACAGTTGACAAAAATGGTACAGGAACTGGAGCTTAATAATCTGACTCCGGAGATCGACCTGTCAGGCATCGTGATCAAGACTGCGGAGATCAACAGACCTGCGCTTCAGCTTACCGGATATCTGGAGCATTTTGCCAATGAACGAGTTCAGATCATCGGATATGTAGAGTATACGTATCTGATGCAGCTTAATGAGGAGGAGAGACGTTTTAAATATGAACGTTTCATTTCCAGCAAGATCCCATGTGTCATTTTCAGTACCATGACCCGTCCGTCTCAGGATATGATCGATCTGGCTGTTAAATATAATGTTCCGACATTCGTGACAGAAAGAACAACTTCCAGCTTTATGGCAGAGATCATCCGCTGGCTGGGCGTGCAGCTTGCACCATGTATTTCGATTCATGGTGTGCTGGTTGATGTTTACGGCGAGGGAATCCTGATCACAGGTGAGAGCGGTATCGGTAAGAGTGAGGCAGCCCTGGAGCTGATCAAGAGAGGCCATCGTCTTGTCAGTGATGATGTTGTTGAGATCCGTAAGGTCAGTGACGTAACACTGGTGGGATCTGCACCGGATATCACACGTCACTTTATCGAACTTCGTGGTATCGGTATCATTGATGTAAAAACACTGTTCGGTGTTGAGAGCGTTAAGGATACCCAGTCTATCGATCTTGTGATCAAGCTTGAGGAGTGGGACAGAGACAAGGAATACGATCGTCTTGGACTGCATGAGGAGTATACAGAGTACCTTGGAAATAAGGTGGTATGCCATTCTCTTCCGATCCGTCCGGGCCGTAACCTGGCGATCATCGTTGAGGCAGCGGCTGTCAACCACAGACAGAAGAAGATGGGATACAATGCGGCAGAGGCTCTGTACAAGCGTGTACAGGCAAATCTTGCGAAAAAAAGAGAAAATCCGGATGACGAAGAATAAGAGAGGGTAAGAAATGAGAACATATTGTTTTGGAATCGATGTAGGTGGAACAACTGTAAAATGCGGACTTTTCCGCACGGATGGTACTCTTGTTGAGAAATGGGAGATTCCCACCCGTAAAGAAAATAATGGAGATCAGATTCTTCCTGATGTGGCAGCAGCAGTAAATGCCAAGATGGAAGAAAAGGGTATCTCCAAAGAGGATGTGGAAGGCGTCGGAATCGGTGTTCCGGGACCGGTAAACTCCAAAGGAGAAGTATCATGTGCAGTAAATCTCTACTGGGGATATAAGAACGTTGTTGGAGAGATGGAAGAACTTACAGGCCTTCATGCTGAAGCCGGAAATGACGCCAATGTAGCGGCATTGGGAGAGGCATGGAAGGGTGCTGCAGCAGGCTCCTCCGATGTGATCATGGTAACACTTGGAACAGGTGTAGGCGGTGGTATCATTGTTGACGGAAAGATCGTGACCGGACATCATGGTGCCGGCGGCGAGATCGGACATGCCAATGTGGATCATCATGAAACAGAAGCCTGCAACTGCGGAAACAGGGGCTGTCTGGAACAGTATGCTTCTGCGACCGGAATTGTCCGCATGGCAAAAAAAGAGCTTGCAGCTTCCGGTGAGAACAGTGTTCTCAGAGATGCCGGAGAGATTTCAGCAAAAGCAGTTCTGGACGCATTTAAGGAGAATGATCCGGTAGCTGTAGCAACCATGGAAAAGGTCGGAGAGCAGCTGGGTGGTGCTCTTGCCATTATTTGCTGTGTGACAGATCCGGAGACCATTGTTGTCGGCGGAGGAGTTTCCAAGGCCGGACAGCCGCTTATTGACTGTATCCGGAAATATTACAGAGAGTATGCTTTTGAATCCTGCAAGGATACTCCTATCGTGATCGCGACACTTGGCAATGATGCAGGAATCTACGGTGCAGCCAGGATGGTACTTTAACCGAACCAGGGAAGTCCCCTGCTTCAATTGCGAAAAGCAATAAGCAGGGGGTGGGACTTGCCTGAACTGATAAACTGCGAGACAGTAAGAAGTTATTAAAAGTAAAAAAAGTGGTTTCCATAATTTCAGGAAACCACTTTTTTATATGGTGTTTATGAAAGATACGTATGCTGGAGGTCATTCATAATATTCTACCGGATCTTCGCCGGTGTCATCGCTGCCATCATCGCCACCGGTGTTGTCGTCTGTTCCGGAATTGTCAGTATCATCACCGGTATTCTCGGAACCGTCATCGGAACCATCATCGGAATTGTCAGTACTGTCCGGAGCTGCGCTTGGAATCGCTTCAGCTGCTGCATCGGTATCGGCGTCCGTATCTTCGTTATAATAATAGTCCTCTTCATCGTAATCGCTGCTGCCGTAGAAATGCTGATCGCAGTATTCGGTGGGAAGACTGGAGATATCAAAATACTCTGTGATAGTCGGGCATCCGGATCTGGGAAGAAGACCGGTTTCTGCGCAGACACTGGCTTTTTCCACACTGGAAGGCATATCGAAATCTCTGTCCTCCAGGCCTTCGTGGATACGGGTCATAACCTTTTTCCAGAGGTTTTTGTGGAAGTTACGGGCATCTTCCGGAATTTTTTCGTTGTTGTCATAGCCGGACCATACTGCACAGGTGTAGTACGGTGTGTAGCCTACAAACCACAGGTCATTGTAGTCCTCTGTAGTACCTGTTTTTCCGGCTACAGTCATATTGTCCAGCTGGCAGGCGGTACCGGTACCTTTTTTTACAACGTCTTCCATGGCGCTTGTAAGAAGATAAGCAGTACTGTCTTTGATCACAGATCTGGAAACGGAGGAGTTCTCGATCAGAACATTTCCGTCATGATCAAGGATCTGTGTATAATAGATCGGTTTGATATAGTTTCCGCCATTGGCAATGGCTGCATATGCAGCACAAAGCTCCACGTTCTTGACACCTTTGGTGATACCGCCAAGAGCAGTAGCCAGGTTGGCGTCACTCCAGATATTTCCGTTGGCATCTTTATCTGCCTCAGTTCCGTGAGCCAGTGTGGTGAAACCGAAATCATCCAGATATTTAAGGCCGAGAGCCGGGGTAACCTGTTCCAGACATTTAACAGCTACAACATTGATGGAATTCTGGATCGCTTTACGGATGGTGGTCTCACCGCCATAGCTTCTTGAGGCATTGTTGACAGGAGATCCGTCTGGGTATTCGTAAGGCTCATCCATAAAGGTTGTAGCAAGTGTATCGCCTTTTTCGTTTAACGCCGGTGCATAGGTGGAAACAATCTTAAAGGTAGAACCAGGCTGTCTGGTCGTATCAGTGGCACGGTTCAGGGTCAGGCTGGCTGTTTTTTCGCCACGGCCTCCGATCAGGGCTTTTACGTAACCGCTATGCTGGTCAATGACAGTCATGGAAGACTGTGGCTGTGGCGCAAAGTTTACACGCTCAGATACTACGGTGCTTCCGTCTGCTAGGATGTTGGCCTTGTACTGATCCACATACTGCTGACCTTCCTCAGGAGAATCAAAGAGAAGATCAAATTCCGGATCCTGATCGCGGAAATACAGCTGCAGCATTTCTTTGCTGTAGTTGGTCTGTTTTCCATCCGGACCTTGTACAGTCAGTGCATAATCCAGTTCATACTGAACATTGGCCGGATAGTTGTCAGGGTTCGCATATTCCTCATCAAGGATCTGCTGCATGTTGGAATCCAGGGTTGTCATGATCTTCAGACCACCGCTGTAAAGAAGATTGGTAGCCTGTGTCTTGGTATATCCTTTAATGTTCATCAGGTCGCTGATGACCTGATTGGTAACCTCATCTTCGAAATACGTGTAAACAGTACTTTCTTCTTCGGTGTTCTCAAGCTGTGCGGCCTGGATACGGGAATAAACGTCATCATTCAGTGCTGCATTATATTCATCCTGTGAGATGTAATTCTGATCCAGCATGTGATCCAGGACTTCCTTACGTCTCTTAGAGTTCGCTTTTGGATTGGTGATCGGATTGAATTTGGTAGGGTTCTGCGTGATGCCGGCAAGGGTGGCACATTCAGAAAGATTCAGATCCCATACGTCTTTGTTAAAGTATTTTTTGGAAGCGGCCTGTACACCGTAGGAACCTGCACCCAGGTTAATGGTATTCAGGTAATTCTCAAGAATCACATTTTTGTCATATTTTTTTTCAATCTGTACAGCAAGGTACTGCTCCTGGAACTTACGTGTGAAACGTTCCAGCTGTGTGGATTCGTTGGTCCAGTCAGTGAAAACATTATTCTTCAGAAGCTGCTGTGTGATGGTACTGGCACCCTCGGAAAAGTTACCGGTGGTGACCGCCTTCATTGCGGCACGTGCGATACCGCGGACATCAATACCGTTATGTTCATAAAAACGCTCATCCTCAATGGCTACCACTGCATGCTGCAGACTGACCGGGATCTGGTCCAGGGAGACCGGAAGACGGTTGGATGTAGGGGCTGAAAGCTGTCGGATCTGTGTTCCCTGGTCATCATACAGGAAGGTTGCATATCCGAGAGGTGAAATATCCACATCGTTGACGTCAGGTGCTCCGGCGATCACGCCCCGGAAGGAGCCGATACCAAGGCAGACAACCATGACGCAGACTGCGATCAGAGCTGTAAATAAAACCCGGATAAACGAAACATGTGCTCTTTTTTCCAGCATGGAAGTACGGGAGATCAGAGCATTCCGCTTCTTGGAAGTGGATCTTTTTCCGTAGTTCATAATATTCCTCCTTTATAATCCGTTTTATTATAACAAATATGGAAAGCCAAATAAAGCCTTAAAAAAAATTTCACAATTCATGATATCTTATACATTGTGCAATGAAGATAATTATTATACAATAAAGAAAACTCTGCCTGAAACAGAGGGTTTGGATACAGATAACGGAGGCGTAAACCATGCTGGAACATTATAAAACCATATACGAAGGTGGCGAAGGCGAACTTGTGGAAAAAAAATCCCGTTTTATCGCAACCGTCCGTCCTGTGGAAACTGAAGAAGAGGCCCTTGCCTTTATCGAAGAAATGAAAAAAAAATACTGGGATGCACGTCATAACTGCTATGTATATTCCGTAGGGATGAACCGGGAAGCCACCCGCTGCAGTGATGACGGAGAACCATCCGGAACAGCCGGAAGGCCTATGCTGGATGTGCTGCTGGGAGCTGGGATCTATAACGCAGCCATTGTGGTGACCAGATATTTTGGAGGTGTCCTTCTTGGGACAGGAGGGCTTGTGCGGGCATATTCCGGTGCAGTCCAGGCAGGACTGGCGGCAAGTACTGTCATTGAAAAGCATCATGGGATATCCCTTCAGGTAACGACGGATTATACAGGAATCGGAAAGATCCAGTATATCGCAGGAGAAAGAAGTCTGCCGATTCTGGATTCCGAATATACCGATAAGGTTGTCCTGAAACTTTTGGTGCCGGATGACCAGATCGAAGAGGTAAAGAAGACGATCACAGAGGGAACAAACGGAAGAGCCGGACTTGAGAAAGATGCAGAGCTGTATTTTGCAAAAGTAAACGGAGAAGTGAAGACCTTCGAAAAATAAAAAAAAAGAGAATGTCGGTATAAAAATACCCCGGGAAGAGGTCAGAGGATCTGCGTTACAGTCTGCTCTTCGCGGGGCTTTTTTATTTCAGAAAATTATGCCTGTCAGCATTTCTCCGGTTCCGGATAATCCACACCAAAGGTATCAACAGTCACGGAGCTGATCTTCTGCTCGTCAAGAGGACGGTCACTGTAGTCCGTGTCTGTCTCTGCGATAGCATTTACAACATCCATACCCTCAATGATCTGACCGAATGCAGCATAGCTTCCGTCAAGATGCGGAGCAGCCTTGTGCATGATAAAGAACTGGCTTCCGGCAGAGTTCGGATTCATGGCTCTTGCCATGGAGAGAACACCTGGTGTATGCTTCAGGTCGTTTTTGAAACGGTTCTGAGAGAACTCACCCTTGATGCTGTATCCCGGGCCACCCATACCGGTTCCGTCCGGGCATCCGCCCTGGATCATAAAGCCGTTGATGACACGGTGGAAGATCAGGCCATCATAAAAGCCTTTTTTAATAAGGCTGATGAAGTTATTTACTGTGTTTGGGGCAACTTCCGGATATAATTCCGCTTTCATTACATCGCCATTATCCATTGTGATGGTAACGATAGGATTTGCCATAGTTTTCGCACTCCTTTTCAAAAAGTATTGTATTTCGCTGTTCGCTCTATTATAATATGCAAAGAATAATTGTGCAAGAAAAAGGTGGAAAATATGGTCATAGAAACGCATGATCCTGAGGAAACATTCGAGGTCGGAAGAACGATCGGAATGAATGCGAAACCGGGACAAATCTACACACTGACAGGCGATCTCGGAGTTGGAAAAACCGTGTTTACACAGGGAGTGGCAGCAGGTCTTGGAATTACAGAACCTGTAAACAGCCCTACATTTACCATTATCCAGGAATATGAAGACGGACGTCTGCCATTTTATCATTTTGATGTATATCGTATCGGGGATCTGGAAGAGATGGAAGAGATCGGATACGATGATTATTTTTTCGGGCAGGGAATCTGTCTGATCGAATGGGCGGAGCTCATTGAGGAGATCCTGCCGGAAAAAAGGATCGAAGTTACCATTGAAAAAGATCTTGAGAAGGGTTTTGAATACAGAAAGATCACCATTGAGGAGAGAGGAGAAAAGACAGAATGAGAGTTTTGGCACTGGACAGTTCCGGAATCGTGGCATCTGTAGCCGTTGTGGAGGACGATACACTGGTAGCGGAATATACAGTTAATTACAAGAAAACACATTCCCAGACTCTTCTTCCCATGCTGGATGAGATCGTGAAGATGACAGAGCTGGATCTGAAGACTATTGACGCTATTGCGGTAGCCAAGGGACCGGGCTCTTTCACCGGACTCCGTATTGGCTCTGCTACAGCCAAGGGACTTGGACTTGCCCTTGACAAACCACTGGTCGGGATTCCGACAGTGGAGGCACTGGCCTATAATCTCTATGATGTAAACGGGCTGATCTGTCCGATCATGGATGCTAGAAGAAAGCAGGTTTATACGGGAATCTACCGTTACGAAGATCACAGGCTCATGACGGTAAAGGATCAGATGGCAGTGGGAATCGAGGAGCTTCTTTCCATGCTGAATGATATGGGAGAAGCCGTAACATTTCTCGGAGACGGAGTCCCGGTATTTAAAAATACCATCGCAGATATGCTTACTGTACCGTTTTCTTTTGCACCGGCCCATCTTTCCAGACAGAGAGCAGGTGCTGTAGGTGCACTAGGTATCCTTTATTATAAAGAAGGCAGAACCGAGACAGCGGCTGAGCACAAACCGGATTATCTCCGCGTCTCACAGGCTGAGCGGGAGCGTGCCCAGAAATTGAAAAAAGGATCAGAAGGGGAAAACGCATGATCTTAAGAGAAATGCTTGTGGATGACCTGGATCAGGTTATGGAGATCGAAGAGGAGCTTTTTTCAGTCCCCTGGACAAAAGAGGGATTTCTGACATTTCTTATGAAAGAGAATGGGATGTTTCTTGTTGTGGAAGAAAAGGACCGGATCCTGGGATATTGCGGTCTTCTTACGGTGCTGGATGAGGGGGATGTGACCAATGTGGCTGTCCGCAGAGACCGTCAGAGAGAGGGAATCGGAAATTTCCTTATGGAAAGCATGATCCGTCTGGCAGAAGAGCGTGGGATCACCATGATCCATCTGGAGGTCCGGGCAGGAAATGAGACTGCGATCCGGCTTTATGAACGTCAGGGATTTGTGCGGGATGGCCTGCGAAAGGGATACTATACAGATCCCACAGAGGATGCTGTTCTTATGACACGCACTGCAGTTTCTGAATAGGCCTACCCGGGAGAGGTACTTGTCTGTACGGGATAAGTATGCTAAACTTTGCCACAGAACAGGAAAAGAGGAAAAATATGTTAGATGTTTGTTTACTTGGCTGCGGAGGAATGATGCCGCTGCCACGCAGATGGCTTACCGCGCTGATGACCCGTTATAACGGCAGCAGTCTGATGATCGATTGCGGGGAAGGCACCCAGGTGGCCATTAAAGAAAAGGGCTGGAGCTTCAAGCCTATTGATGTGATCTGTTTTACCCATTATCATGGGGATCATATCAGCGGACTTCCGGGACTCCTTCTGACTATGGGAAATGCAGACCGCACAGAACCGCTGACTCTGGTAGGCCCAAGAGGACTGGAACGTGTGGTAAGCGCACTTCGTGTGATCGCACCGGAGCTGCCCTTTGAAATTAAATTTATCGAGATCACGAAACCGGAGGAAGTTCTGGAACTGAATGGTTACCGGATCACTGCATTTCGGGTGAACCATAATGTTACATGCTATGGATATACCCTTGAGATCCTGCGCCAGGGAAAATTTTCTCCTGACAGTGCCAGAGAGCATGAGATCCCGCTGAAATTCTGGAATCCGCTGCAGAAGGGACAGACCGTTGAGGATGAAGGAAGGATCTACACACCGGATATGGTGCTTGGTCCGCCGAGAAAAGGGATCAAGCTTACCTATACCACAGATACCAGACCGACAGAGTCTATTTTACGTAATGCAAAAGACTCCGATCTTTTTATCTGTGAGGGAATGTACGGTGAAGATGACAAGATCGAAAAGGCAAAAGGCTACAAACACATGACGTTTCGTGAAGCGGCTACTCTTGCCCGTGATGCGGAAGTGGGGGAAATGTGGCTGACCCATTACAGCCCTTCTCTGGTACGTCCGGATGATTACATGGATACAGTACGTGAGATCTTTCCGAAGGCATGGCCGGGAAAAGACGGGAAGAGTGTGGAACTGAATTTTGAAGAGGACTGAAAAAAATGAAAGATACATTAATTCTTGGTATTGAGAGCTCCTGTGATGAAACAGCAGCCTCCGTTGTAAAAAACGGAAGGACTGTCTTATCAAATGTGATTTCTTCACAGATCGAGATCCATAAACTGTATGGAGGTGTTGTACCGGAGATCGCCTCCAGAAATCATATAGAAAGGATCAATCAGGTCATCCAGGAAGCACTGGACGAGGCAAACGTCACTCTGGATGATATTGATGCTATCGGTGTAACCTATGGACCGGGGCTTGTCGGTGCACTTCTTGTAGGTGTGGCAGAAGCCAAGGCTATTGCCTATGCAAGAAACTTGCCGCTGGTAGGCGTGCATCATATAGAAGGACATGTTTCTGCCAACTATATTGAGCATCCGGATCTGGAACCGCCGTTTCTCTGTGCCATTGTATCCGGTGGACACACCCATCTTGTTATTGTGAAGGATTACGGTCAGTTTGAGATCCTGGGCCGAACCAGAGACGATGCGGCAGGAGAGGCATTTGATAAGGTTGCACGTGCCATTGGGCTCGGATATCCAGGAGGTCCGAAGATCGACAGGCTGGCAAAGGAAGGAAATCCGTATGCTATTGAGTTTCCACGTGCAAAAATCGGTGAAAATCCATATGATTTCAGCTTCAGCGGCGTGAAGTCTGCAGTTCTTAATTATTTAAACGGGGCAAAAATGAAAGGTGAGGAAGTAAACCGTGCAGATATCGCAGCATCCTTCCAGAAGGCGGTTGTTGATGTACTGGTAGAGCATACCATGCAGGCAGCAGCTGATTTTGGCATGAAAAAGGTTGCTATTGCAGGAGGTGTTGCTTCCAATGGAGCACTTCGCACTGCTATGGAAAAAGCGTGTACAGAACATGGATACAAATTTTACCGTCCGTCACCGATCTTCTGTACGGATAACGCAGCGATGATCGGAGTGGCAGCTTACTATGAATATATCAGGGGAACACGCCACAGCTGGGATCTGAATGCGGTTCCGAACCTGAAGCTTGGCGAAAGATAAAAGAATCCGGGGTAATTGATCATGGGAGAGTGCAGAAATACAGCTATTGTTCTGGCAGCAGGTCAGGGAAAGAGAATGCACAGTAAAATACAGAAGCAGTTTATAGAGCTTGACGGGATGCCGGTGCTCTGTTATTCTCTGCGCTGTTTCCAGGAAAGTCCGTTGATCAGGGATGTGATCCTGGTAATAGGGGAAGAGTATGTTTCCTGGTGCAGAGAAGAAATCGTGAAAAAATATGGTTTTACAAAGGTTTCTGCTGTAGTATCCGGCGGAAAAGAACGGTACGATTCCGTTTATGAAGGACTTTGTGCGTGTAAAGACACAGAGTATGTACTGATCCATGACGGTGCCAGACCGTTTATTGATCATGGGATCATTGAAAGAGGACTTATGGCAGCGGCACAGACAGGTGCCAGTGTTACAGGCATGCCTTCCAAGGATACAGTTAAGATCGCAGATGAGGATGGGAATGTCAGTGAAACTCCGGATCGCAGCAGTGTATGGATCGTCCAGACTCCGCAGATCTTTCAGTACTCGCTGATCTATGGCGCATATACCAGTATTCGGCAGAAGGAAATGACCGGAATCACAGATGATGCCATGGTAGCAGAACATGAGACAGGGGTGAAAATCCGCTTTTCAGAAGGTTCTTATCGCAATATCAAGATCACAACGCCGGAAGATCTGGTGGTTGCGGAGGCATTTTTGAAGGAAAACAGAGAGTAGAACCGGGTGAAAATCCCAGTAAATATGGACATATAGCAGAAATTGAAGCTATATGTCCAATTTTTTGAAAAAAATATCAAATTTGTTATTGACAGGGGGGATATTTGATGATAGAATACAACATGCGCTGACAAAACAGCACAAAAAATGTTGAAAAACATTATATGGAGAGATATCGAAGTGGTCATAACGAGGCGGTCTTGAAAACCGTTTGTCCGCAAGGGCGCGTGGGTTCGAATCCCACTCTCTCCGCTTGTTAAGTACAAAATAAAAACTTTTTAAAAAAGTTAAAAAAGTACTTGACAATATAAAACATACGAGATATAATATCACCTGTCGCTGAGAACGACAGAGATGAATATCAGAACTACTTAGTAAGTAGGGCAATTTGGAGAAGTACCCAAGCTGGCCGAAGGGGCTCCCCTGGAAAGGGAGTAGGTCGTTAACGCGGCGCGAGGGTTCAAATCCCTCCTTCTCCGCTTTAATTTTTCTGGAGACTGAATACTTCAAAAAAATTAAAAAAAGTTCTTGACAAACAGTTGAGGATGAGATAAAATAAGCGAGCTGTCTGAGAGACAGACACAACAAACCTTGATAACTAAACAGTGAAACACATACGATTCTCGAAAATTTCTTTACATTTAAAGAACGGTTTAAACAAACCAAAAGCAGTAAAAACGAGAGATAGCCAAACGGTTGTCTTGAGTAAAAGATTCAAACATTTTATCAGAGAGTTTGATCCTGGCTCAGGATGAACGCTGGCGGCGTGCTTAACACATGCAAGTCGAACGGGAATTACTTTATTGAAACTTCGGTCGATTTAATTTAATTCTAGTGGCGGACGGGTGAGTAACGCGTGGGTAACCTGCCTTGTACAGGGGGATAACAGTCAGAAATGACTGCTAATACCGCATAAGCGCACAGAGCTGCATGGCTCAGTGTGAAAAACTCCGGTGGTATAAGATGGACCCGCGTTGGATTAGCTAGTTGGTGAGGTAACGGCCCACCAAGGCGACGATCCATAGCCGGCCTGAGAGGGTGAACGGCCACATTGGGACTGAGACACGGCCCAGACTCCTACGGGAGGCAGCAGTGGGGAATATTGCACAATGGGGGAAACCCTGATGCAGCGACGCCGCGTGAAGGAAGAAGTATCTCGGTATGTAAACTTCTATCAGCAGGGAAGAAAATGACGGTACCTGACTAAGAAGCCCCGGCTAACTACGTGCCAGCAGCCGCGGTAATACGTAGGGGGCAAGCGTTATCCGGATTTACTGGGTGTAAAGGGAGCGTAGACGGATGGACAAGTCTGATGTGAAAGGCTGGGGCTCAACCCCGGGACTGCATTGGAAACTGCCCGTCTTGAGTGCCGGAGAGGTAAGCGGAATTCCTAGTGTAGCGGTGAAATGCGTAGATATTAGGAGGAACACCAGTGGCGAAGGCGGCTTACTGGACGGTAACTGACGTTGAGGCTCGAAAGCGTGGGGAGCAAACAGGATTAGATACCCTGGTAGTCCACGCGGTAAACGATGAATGCTAGGTGTCGGGAAGCAAAGCTTTTCGGTGCCGCCGCAAACGCATTAAGCATTCCACCTGGGGAGTACGTTCGCAAGAATGAAACTCAAAGGAATTGACGGGGACCCGCACAAGCGGTGGAGCATGTGGTTTAATTCGAAGCAACGCGAAGAACCTTACCAAGTCTTGACATCCCTCTGACGGACTCTTAACCGAGTCTTTCCTTCGGGACAGAGGAGACAGGTGGTGCATGGTTGTCGTCAGCTCGTGTCGTGAGATGTTGGGTTAAGTCCCGCAACGAGCGCAACCCCTATCCTCAGTAGCCAGTATTTAAGGTGGGCACTCTGGGGAGACTGCCAGGGATAACCTGGAGGAAGGCGGGGATGACGTCAAATCATCATGCCCCTTATGATTTGGGCTACACACGTGCTACAATGGCGTAAACAAAGGGAAGCGAACCCGCGAGGGTGGGCAAATCCCAAAAATAACGTCCCAGTTCGGACTGTAGTCTGCAACCCGACTACACGAAGCTGGAATCGCTAGTAATCGCGGATCAGAATGCCGCGGTGAATACGTTCCCGGGTCTTGTACACACCGCCCGTCACACCATGGGAGTCAGTAACGCCCGAAGTCAGTGACCTAACCGCAAGGAAGGAGCTGCCGAAGGCGGGACCGATGACTGGGGTGAAGTCGTAACAAGGTAGCCGTATCGGAAGGTGCGGCTGGATCACCTCCTTTCTAGGGAAAAAAGTAGAGAAACAAGATGTGTTTTACTGTTTAGCTATCAAGCTGAAAGATTTCTGGTGCCGATGCGGTTGGGGGACACACCCGTTCCCATCCCGAACACGACGGTTAAGACCCAATCGGCCGATGGTACTGCACTGGAGACGGTGTGGGAGAGCAGGTGGGCGCCAGATCAAAAAAAAGAAAAACAGGAGAGATCCTGATGAGGATAGATGCTGGTTTTACCAGTGATCTGAGAGAAAAAGCTATTTTCCTTTCAGATGGCTGATAAAACATCAGCCAGTATTGTACCTTGAAAACTGCATACATGAGATTTGATTAAGTTAATCAAATATCCTTAAACGCAAAGTATTAAGAAATTAATGCAAACGCAAAGATAGGAAGACATCGATTTATCTGTTATGAACAGAGTAATCAAACACCGTTGTAAAACGCGAGAGGTGATACAACAGAGAATCAAGAGACCGCATCACCTACGCTAGGGTGATGAAGCGAAAGGTCAAGCAATAAGGGCACAGGGCGGATGCCTTGGCACTAAGAGCCGATGAAAGACGTGATAAGCTGCGAAAAGCTTCGGGGAGGAGCAAATATCCCGTGATCCGGAGATGTCTGAATGGGGAAACCCGCATGAGCAGACCTCATGCATCCATACGCCAATCCATAACGTATGGAAGGGAACCCGGGGAACTGAAACATCTAAGTACCCGGAGGAAAAGAAAGAAACATCGATTCCGTAAGTAGCGGCGAGCGAACGCGGAGGAGCCTAAACCGGTGTGCGTGCATGCCGGGGTCATGGACTGCATTTAAGATTCAGCGAAGTTAACAGAACGGTTTTGGGAAAGCCGGCCGGAGAGGGTGAAAGCCCCGTACGTGAAAGCAGAGCTGACTGAGCAGGATCCGGAGTACCACGAGACACGAGGAACCTTGTGGGAAGTAAGGGGGACCACCCCCTAAGGCTAAATACTACTTAGTGACCGATAGCGCATAGTACTGTGAAGGAAAGGTGAAAAGGACCCCGGGAGGGGAGTGAAAGAGAACCTGAAACCCTGTGTCTACAAGCTGTGGGAGTACTTTATATGTACGACCGCGTACTTTTTGTAGAACGGTCCGGCGAGTTACGCTTACTGGCAAGGTTAAGTCCTCAAGGGATGGAGCCGTAGGGAAACCAAGTCTTAACAGGGCCAGAGTCAGTAGGAGTAGACCCGAAACCGGGTGATCTATCCATGTCCAGGTTGAAGCTGCCGTAAGAGGTAGTGGAGGACCGAACCCACATCCGTTGAAAAGGGTGGGGATGAGGTGTGGATAGGGGAGAAATTCCAATCGAACCCGGAGATAGCTGGTTCTCCTCGAAATAGCTTTAGGGCTAGCCTCGGTGTGAGTCTTGCGGAGGTAGAGCACTGAATTTCCTAGGGGGCGTCAAAGCCTACCGAAGAATATCAAACTCCGAATGCCGTGTAGATATCACCGGGAGTCAGACTGCACGAGATAAGTTGGGCGGTCAAAAGGGAAAGAGCCCAGACCTACAGTTAAGGTCCCAAAGTGCGCGTTAAGTGGAAAAGGATGTGGGATTTCGAAGACAACCAGGATGTTGGCTCAGAAGCAGCCATACATTCAAAGAGTGCGTAATAGCTCACTGGTCGAGAGGTCCTGCGCCGAAAATGTCCGGGGCTGAAACGCGCCACCGAAACTAAGGAATCCGTAAGGATTGGTAGAGGAGCATTGCATATGGGAAGAAGCAGTACCGTAAGGAGCTGTGGACTATATGGAAGAGAGAATGCCGGAATGAGTAGCGAGATAGAGGTGGGAATCCTCTAGGCCGAATATCCAAGGTTTCCAGGGTAAAGCTGATCTGCCCTGGGTGAGTCGGGACCTAAGGTGAGGGCGAGAGCCGTAGCCGATGGACAACAGGTTGATATTCCTGTACTGCAGTATGACAGAACTGTGGGGACACGTAAGGAGAGCGGGAGCCGGGAATGGAAAGCCCGGTACAAGCGAGGTACCAGTATGGTAGGAAAATCCGCCATGCAATGGGAAGACGTGATGTGGAGTGAATTTTAGTAGCGAAGCCCGTGAGCCATGCGTCAAGAAAAGCCGCTATCGTTCATATTGTACCCGTACCGTAAACCGACACAGGTGGATGAGGAGAGAATCCTAAGGCCGGCGGAAGAAGTATTGCCAAGGAACTCGGCAAAATGGCCCCGTAACTTAGGGAGAAGGGGTGCCTGCGAGAGCAGGCCGCAGAGAATAGGCTCAAGCAACTGTTTAGCAAAAACACAGGTCTATGCGAAACCGAAAGGTGAGGTATATGGGCTGACGCCTGCCCGGTGCTGGAAGGTTAAGAGGAGAGGTTAGCAGCAATGCGAAGCTTTGAATTTAAGCCCCAGTAAACGGCGGCCGTAACTATAACGGTCCTAAGGTAGCGAAATTCCTTGTCGGGTAAGTTCCGACCCGCACGAAAGGCGTAATGATTTGAGCGCTGTCTCGGCAATACATCCGGTGAAATTGAAGTGCCAGTGAAGATGCTGGCTACCCGCGCCAGGACGGAAAGACCCCATGGAGCTTTACTCCAGTTTGGCACTGGGGTCCGGTGTTGCATGTACAGGATAGGTGGGAGGCTGAGAAACGGTAACGTCAGTTGCCGCGGAGCCGCTGTTGGGATACCACCCTTGTGATATTGGGCTTCTAACCAGCCGCCGTAATCCGGCGGTGGGACAATGCCAGGCGGGGAGTTTGACTGGGGCGGTCGCCTCCGAAAGGGTATCGGAGGCGCCCAAAGGTTCCCTCAGAATGGACGGAAACCATTCGAAGAGTGCAAAGGCAGAAGGGAGCTTGACTGCGACACCGACGGGTGGAGCAGGTACGAAAGTAGGGCTTAGTGATCCGGTGGTATTAAGTGGGAATGCCATCGCTCAACGGATAAAAGCTACCCTGGGGATAACAGGCTTATCACTCCCAAGAGTTCACATCGACGGAGTGGTTTGGCACCTCGATGTCGGCTCATCGCATCCTGGGGCTGTAGTAGGTCCCAAGGGTTGGGCTGTTCGCCCATTAAAGCGGTACGCGAGCTGGGTTCAGAACGTCGTGAGACAGTTCGGTCCCTATCCGGCGTGGGCGCAGGATATCTGAGAGGAGCTGTCCTTAGTACGAGAGGACCGGGATGGACGGACCGCTGGTGGACCGGTTGGCTTGCCAAAGCCATGGCCGGGTAGCCAAGTCCGGAAGGGATAAACGCTGAAGGCATCTAAGCGTGAAGCCCCCCTCAAGATGAGATATCCCATTCTTAGTGAAGTAAACCCCCTTGAAGACGACGAGGTAGATAGGGCAGAGGTGGAAGTGTGGTAACACATGGAGCTGACTGTTACTAATCGGGTGAGGGCTTGACCAAGAAACGCAGGTTAAGAATTGATTCAAGAAGTTTGATTAACGATCAACAAAGCATGTATGTAGTTTTTAAGGTACAAACCTTAATAAGTATTCCTCCTTAGCTCAGTCGGTAGAGCATGCGGCTGTTAACCGCAGTGTCGTTGGTTCGAGTCCAACAGGGGGAGCATGGTGCCATAGCCAAGTGGTAAGGCAAAGGTCTGCAACACCTCTATCCCCGGTTCAAATCCGGGTGGCACCTCTCAGAAAGCCCTGGAAGAATAAATTTCCAGGGCTTATTAATTGTTATTTGACAAAATAAAAGAGCTGACAGCAGAAGCAAAAAAGCTCGCTGATTCCATAAGAAAATAATCAAACTTAATACACATATTCAATAAAAAAAGCAGAACCCTGCACAACCAGGCAGAGTTTTGCTTTTTTGTCAATTATTGTGAAAATAGATCAATGAAGCAGGATCCGCAGAAGCTTTTTCTGGTTCAGCTGCCAGATCAGCGGCAGAATCTGCAGAAGGTTTCTGAAGATCCATTCGGTAAAGATATAAGATCCCACCGAAGAAACCGGGAATCAGTCCGGCGTATCCACCGGCACATAAGATCACAATCAGCTTCACCATCAGTTCTGTCTGAAGTCCCAGACAAACAAGTAATCCGGCAAGAATTCCGGCTACACTCCATCCAGATGTCAAAAGTGTAAGAAAAACAGCTGGCGCAGGGGCCTTTTTTTTATTTTGATCTAAGTGATTCCATAGTGTTTTATACATAATCCATTCCTCCTGTTTTGATGGAATTATACTTCTGCTGTTGTCAGCAACAGTCAGCCATAATATTGATTTCCTTTATCTGTATCTGTCTGTATTATAGAAAAGAAATGTAAAATACAAATGCGCAGGAATGAAAAATTTTTGTAAAATATAAGTAGAAATTGCATTTTGAATTAAGAACCGATATACTTATAAATATAGTTATTGATAATATTCGATCACAGCCGAAAACATTTTTCTATAGCTGTGATACGTGAGTGAGAGAATTAAAAGGGGGCAGATAAAAGCCCCCTGAAATCATATAGAGAGCAAAGAGGAGGGGTGGAAATGGAGCATACGGAAGATTATGTGAAGCTGGAGAATGTATCCAAAATATATGGCTCAAAAGAAGTGAAGATCATAGCAGTGGATGAGATCAGCTTCCGGATAAAAAAAGGAGAATTTGTGGTTGTGGTAGGACCCAGCGGTGCCGGAAAGACGACGGTGCTGAATATCCTGGGCGGAATGGATAAGGCCACATCCGGCAATGTCTGGATCGATGGAAAAAATATCGCAAAATATACAGACCGGCAGCTGACCGGATACCGGCGGAAGGATATTGGATTTGTATTCCAGTTTTATAATCTGGTGCCAAATCTGACTGCATTGGAGAATGTGGAGCTTGCTCTTCAGATCTGTAAGGATCCTCTGGATGCCAGGACAGTTCTGGAGGAAGTGGGTCTGAAGGAGAGACTGACTAATTTTCCGGCACAGTTATCCGGCGGTGAGCAGCAGAGAGTTTCCATAGCCAGAGCTCTGGCGAAGAATCCAAAGCTTCTGCTCTGTGATGAACCTACAGGAGCGTTGGATTATCAGACCGGCAAGGCAATCCTGAAGCTCCTTCAGGATACCAGCAGGGAACGGGGCATGACGGTTATTGTCATTACTCACAACTCTGCACTGACACCTATGGCCGACCGTGTGATCAAGATCAAAAACGGCAAGGTTTCCAGGATGACCGAAAATGCACATCCCACACCAGTGGAAGAGATTGAATGGTAGGTGACGGAATGAAAGCATTGCACAAAGATTTCTGGATGGAGATCCGGAAAAGCAAAGCACGTTTTATCTCGATCTTTCTGATCGTGGCACTGGGCGTTGCATTTTTTTCCGGGATCCAGGCGTCTTCTCCGGATATGAGATATTCCGGAGATGCCTATTATGAAGCAGCAAAGCTGATGGACCTGAAGATCCAGGGAACACTGGGACTGACTGAGCGTGATGTAAAAGCGGTATCAGACATTGACGGTGTGGAATTGGCTGAGGGCGGTTACTCTACGGATGTTATGAGTGGAGAGGACGATGCCAGGAAGGTTCTTCATCTGGAATCCATCAGCAGCAATTTTAATCTGCTCACAGCAGATGAAGGAAGGATACCGAAAAAAAGCGGCGAGATTTTTCTGGACAAGCCATTTGCAAAGAATCGGGGGTATAAAATCGGGGATACCATATCCGTCAGGGAGGATGGAGACAGTGAGCTTCTGAAAAAAACAACCTATACAGTTGTGGGAATCGGAAGCAGCCCTCTTTATATTTCGTTTAACAGAGGAAATACGACTCTTGGATCCGGTGAGGTCAGCGGCTTCGGATACATTCTTCCTGAGGATTTTGAACAGGAAGCTTTTACCCAGATCTATGTTATGGTTCATGAATCCGGGGATGTGATCAGCTATACCGATGCCTATGACAATCTTATCAGGAAAATACAGAAGCGTGTGGAAGGCATCGAAAAAGAACAGTGCAGACTGCGCTATGATGAGATCGTCGCAGAAGCCAATGAAAAACTGGATGATGCCAGAAAAGAGCTTGAGGACGGAAAGAAGGAATCAGAGGAAAAACTTAGCGACGCGAAGAAAAAGCTGGATGATGGGCAGAAGAAGTATGATGATGGAAAAAAAGAGTACGAAGATGGAAAACAGCAGCTCAGCGATGCAAAAAAAGAACTGACCGACGGAAAACAGCAGCTTGCTGACGGAAGAAAGCAGATCGAAGATGGATGGTCTCAGCTTAACAGCGCAAAACAGCAGGTGGAAGACGGTCTGTCCCAGTTAAATGCTGCCAGATCCCAGCTTGCCGACTCCGAAGCACAGATAAATGGGAAGCAGTCAGAGCTGACTGCCGGATATGAACAGCTGACTGCCGCAAAACAGCAGGTAAGTGACGGTGAGGCTCAGCTCCGGGAAGCGGAGAAAACCCTGGAAAGCAAACAGGCTGAGCTTGACAGTGGAAGAGAACAGCTGGAAACGGGAAAGAATACGATCAAAGAAACAAAGGCTGCTCTCACCAGTCAGAAAGAACAGTGTGAGGCAGGACTTGTACAGGTTTCCGAGGGCGAATCCCAGATCAGTTCCGTTGAAGAAGCCCTTTCCGGGCAGCAGGCACAGCTGGATGAACTGACCAGTCAGAAAGAGGCATTAAGCAGTCAGGCGGCGGAGCTGCAGGCGCAGTATGACGCCGGTGCGGAAGCAGGAAAAACTGAGGAAGAGCTGGCGGAGCTTTTCACACAGATTCAGACATTAAATGGTCAGATCAGTGCAATGGAAGAACAGATAAATGCCGGTCAGGCACAGATCGACGGGGCGCGGTCAGAGCTTACTGCAAAAAAATCAGAGCTGGCCCAGACAAGAGCTGAACTGGAGAGCAGCCTAGGTCAGATCAATGAGGGCTTCAGCCAGATCAAAGAACAGGAAGAAACACTTTCCGGGACAGAGGCACAGCTGAACAAAGGCCAGGAAGAACTGGATAAAGGGAAAAAAGAGCTGGAAACAAAGAAAGCAGAGCTTTCAGCGGCAAAAGAAGAAATTGCGGCAAACCAGGCAACTCTGGATGATGGCCAGAATCAGCTGGATTCGGCCAGAGTCCAGCTCAGCTCCGGGAGGCAGCAGCTGGAGGAAAAACAGGCCCAGTTAAATGCCGGTCAGGCAGAAATCCAGGCCAACACAGAAAAGCTTACCAGCAGTCAGGCTGAACTGGATGCAAATGAACAGAAACTCCTGGACGGAGAAAAGGAAATCCAAGAAAACGAACAGAAATTAAAAGATGCAAAAAAAGATCTGGAGGACGCAAAAAAGAAGCTTTCCGATGGAAAGAAAGAATATCAGGATGGCAAAAAAGAGGCCGATGAAAAAATTGCGGAAGCCCAGCAGAAGATCGAGGATGCCCAGAAAGAGGTGGATGATATTGAAACACCGGAGTGGATCATCACAGATCGTAATGACCTTCCGGAATATTCGGATTTTGGTGATAACGCAGAGCGGCTGAAAAACATCGGAAAGGTTTTCCCGATGATATTCTTCCTTGTAGCGGCTCTGATCAGTCTTACCACGATGACACGAATGGTGGAGGAACAGCGAACCCAGATCGGAACCATGAAAGCGCTGGGCTACGGAAAAGCATCCATTGCATCCAAGTATCTCAGCTACGCATTTCTGGCTACAGCAGGCGGAAGCGTTGCAGGAGTACTTTTCGGAGAAAAGGTTCTTCCGTATATCATTATCCAGGCCTATGGGATCATGTACTGGAATATTGGCGATCACATGCAACTGGATTATGAGTTACAATATGCACTGATCGCTTCCGGAGCAGCGGTGATCTGTACTATGGGCGCTACACTGTTTTCCTGTGCAAGAACCCTGGCAGAAACACCGGCATCTCTGATGCGTCCGCCTGCACCGAAAGAGGGAAAACGGATCCTTATTGAACGGATCAGCTTTATCTGGAAGCATCTGAGCTTTTCCTGGAAATCGTCCATGCGAAACCTTTTCCGTTATAAAAAACGTCTTTTTATGACCATTTTCGGAATTGCAGGAAGCATGGGACTGATGCTTGTAGGATTCGGACTTTATGACTCCATTATGGATATTGCGATTCTTCAGTATGATCAGATCCAGCATTACGATGCCATGGTGATCAATGATGAGGATGCCACAGACAGCCAGGAAAAGGATCTTCTGAAATTCCTGGACGAAAACAGCGAGATCGATCACTATACCCGTGTGCAACTCACCAAGATGACGGCACCAAAAGAAAAGGGAAGTGTCAGTATCTATGTGTATGTTCCGGAAAATACGGAAAATTTTAAAGAGGATGTAACGTTACGTGACAGAAAGTCCCACGAGCAGTATGAGCTTACCGACGACGGAGCCGTGATCTGTGAAAAAACAGCTTCACTTATCGGTGTGAAAACAGGAGACGAGATCACCCTGGAGAAAGATAACAGAAAGTATAAAGTAAAGATCACTGCTGTCACAGAGAACTATATGGGACACTACGTTTACATGACCCCATCCTGCTATGAAAAAACATTCGAAGAGAAACCGGAGTATTCAAGTACAGTATATACTATGAAAGAGGATGCAGAGAGTGATCTGGAAACTCTTGGAAATGCGATCCTGAAATATCCGGCGGCTTTAAGTATCAGCTATACAAGCAGCACGGCAGGTCAGGTAGAGCGAATGCTGGGATCCCTCGGAGCGGTGATCTGGGTCCTGATCATTTCGGCCGGAATGCTGGCATTTGTGGTACTGTATAATCTGAACAACATCAATATCACAGAGCGTCAGAGAGAGCTTGCAACATTGAAGGTCCTGGGATTTTATGATGGCGAGGTTTCCCAGTATGTATTCCGGGAAAATATCCTGCTGTCCTTCATAGGAATCCTGGCAGGCGCAGTGTTCGGAATCTTCCTCCATCGGTATGTGATCACAACCGTTGAGGTAGATGCGGTGATGTTCGGAAGAAATATCAAGCCAATAAGCTTTGTTTACAGTGGAATCATTACCTTCGGATTCTCCATGTTTGTAAATATGGTGATGCATTTTAAGCTGAAAAAGATCAATATGGTAGAGTCACTGAAAAGCGTAGAATAAAATAATAAAAAATAAGAAAGCGAAAAATTAATTACCGGAGAGGTAAAAGGATAAGGAGACGAGCATGAAAAAAGTATTATACGAGGAATTACTTCCGGAAGAATGTGTACAGAGGATAAAGGAGATGCCGGTTGCCTATCTGCCACTTGGCACACTGGAATGGCATGGGCCGCATATGCCTCTTGGAGCTGATGGAATCCAGTCAAAAGAACTGTTTGTCCGGGTGGCAGAAAAGGTCGGCGGTGTTGTGCTTCCGATGCTGTTCATGGGACCTGACCGTTTATTTGATGATCGTGGAACTGTATTTTATGGAATGGATATCAATACAGAGGGTGCATTGAATACCTATTATGCCCAACAGATGAAAGGCAGTGCCTACTGGATGGAAAAGGGACTGTTTCAGGATCTGCTGCGCAGTATTTTTGCTCAGCTTTCCAGAGCAGGAGTCCGTATCGTTGTGGGACATGGACACGGTCCGTCGACAAATGTATTTCAGGAAATGAAGGAAGAGGCAGAAGAAAAATACGGACTGTGCATTATGACAGCATGGACCTATGCGGATGATGAGAGACTGAAATATCAGAATGATCATGCCGGAGCAAATGAGACCTCTATTGTAATGGCTGTTCGGCCGGAGCTGGTTGACTTTGGACAGGTAAAAGAAGATGAGAGTAATCTGATCGGTATTGCAGGACGTCATCCGGTCAGAGAATCATCGGAAGCATTCGGAAATGAAATTCTGGAATATACAATGAAAACACTGATCTCAGGCATTGAAAAGGAGTACAAAACAATAAAAGAAAGATAGATACCTGTCTTGACAAAAAAAGAAAATTTCATTATAGTAGGAACATGGCAAAGGCGTTGAATAAGAGGAGTATGCAGATCTACGCTGACAGAGAGAAATGCACAGACGCAAGAGAAGCGCAGGCTGAAAGGCATTTTCAGATGGAAGACTGCAGAAGGTAGCTTAGGAGCCGGGAAACTGAAAGCAGAAATGCAGAACAGATGCTGCTGTGTAGGTTTTCACGTACCCCGCGTTAAGGGACAAGAGATAGACGGGAATAACAGATGTTTTTTCCGGATAATGAAGGTGGTACCGCGAGAATGATCGCCCTTCGCACATTAGTTATTGGCTTTTGTGTGGAGGGCGTGTTTTTTTCTTGCAGAAAACAGGAGCATTTTAAGGTTCCTATAATCAGAAAGATTCAGGAGGAAAACATGAGCAAAGAACTTGCAAAGACTTATGATCCTAAGGGCATTGAGGATCGTCTGTACAAAAAATGGATGGATAACGGATACTTCCATGCAAAAGTTAATCCGGACAAAAAACCTTTTACAATTGTAATGCCGCCGCCCAATGTAACCGGACAGCTGCATATGGGACATGCACTGGATGAGACCATGCAGGATATCCTGATCCGTTTCAAAAGAATGCAGGGCTATGAGGCACTCTGGCAGCCGGGAACTGACCATGCAGCCATTGCTACAGAGGTTAAGGTAACAGAGAAGCTTCGTAAGGAAGGGATTGATAAGAACGAGATCGGCCGTGACGAATTTATGAAACATGCCTGGGCATGGAAAGAGGAGTACGGCGGAAAGATCATCAATCAGCTGAAAAAGCTGGGAGCATCTGCAGACTGGGAGCGTGAGCGCTTTACCATGGATGAGGGCTGTTCCAAGGCTGTTCAGGAAGTATTTATCCGTCTTTATGAGAAAGGATATATCTACAAAGGCTCCAGAATCATCAACTGGTGTCCTGTGTGCCAGACCTCTATTTCTGATGCAGAGGTTGTGCATGAGGACCAGGACGGATTTTTCTGGCACATCAATTATCCCATCGTAGGTGAGGAGGGCCGTTTCGTTGAGATCGCGACCACTCGTCCGGAGACACTTCTCGGCGATACAGCAGTTGCTGTAAACCCGGAGGATGAAAGATATAAAGACCTTGTAGGAAAGATGCTGAAGCTTCCTCTTACAGACAGAGAGATCCCGGTTATTGCCGATGAGTATGTTGACAAGGAATTCGGAACAGGCTGCGTTAAGATCACACCGGCACACGACCCCAACGACTTTGAGGTTGGACGCCGTCATGATCTTGAGGAGATCAACATCTTAAATGATGATGCCACCATCAACAGCCTTGGCGGAAAATATGCAGGTATGGACCGCTACGAGGCACGTAAGGCCATGGTAGAAGACCTGAAGGAGCAGGGACTTCTTGTAAAAGTCGTTCCGCACAGCCACAGTGTTGGTACTCATGACCGATGCGGTACAACGGTAGAGCCGATGATCAAACCACAGTGGTTTGTAAAAATGGACGAAATGGCAAAAGCTGCTATCAAGACTCTGGACGAAGGAAACCTTCAGTTTGTTCCGGCACGTTTTGACAAGACTTACCTGCACTGGCTGGAGAATATCCGTGACTGGTGTATTTCCCGTCAGCTCTGGTGGGGACACAGAATTCCGGCTTATTACTGCGATGAATGCGGTGAGATGGTTGTTGCAAGAGAAATGCCTGAGAAATGCCCGAAATGCGGATGCACACATATGCATCAGGATGAGGACACTCTGGATACCTGGTTCAGTTCCGCACTTTGGCCGTTTTCCACACTTGGATGGCCGGACAAGACACCGGAGCTTGAGTACTTCTATCCTACAGATGTTTTGGTAACCGGATATGATATCATCTTCTTCTGGGTTATCCGTATGGTATTCTCCGCACTGGAGCAGACCGGTGAGACACCGTTCCACCATGTTCTGATCCACGGACTGGTACGTGATTCCCAGGGACGTAAGATGAGTAAATCTCTTGGAAACGGTATCGATCCGCTGGAAGTTATCGACAAATACGGCGCAGATGCCCTTCGTCTTACACTGATGACAGGTAACGCACCTGGAAATGATATGCGTTTCTACTGGGAGCGTGTAGAATCCAGCCGTAACTTTGCAAATAAGATCTGGAATGCTTCCCGTTTCATTATGATGAACCTGGAGGGCAAGACAGTAACAGAGCCGGGAGACCTGAACGCATTGTGCAACGAGGATAAATGGATCCTTTCCAGACTGAACACAGTGATCCGTGATGTTACTGAGAATATGGATAAATATGAGCTTGGAATTGCCGTACAGAAGGTCTATGATTTCCTGTGGGATGAGCTCTGTGACTGGTATATCGAGATGGCAAAGGTAAGACTGTGGAAGGCAGAGGAAAACCCGGCAGCAGCAAACGATGCACTGTGGACACTTCGCACTGCGCTGACACAGGGACTGAAGCTTCTTCATCCGTTCATGCCATTTATCACAGAGGAGATCTACTGCACACTGCTTCCGGATGAAGAGTCCATCATGATCTCTGACTGGCCGGTATACAGAGACGAGATGAATTTTGCAGATGCTGAGAAAGCAGTTTCAAGCTTCCAGGAGGTTGTACGTGGAATCCGTAATACCAGAAACGAGATGAACGTACCGCAGAACAGAAAGACCAATATCTACATCGTAGGCAAAGATGCAGAGTGCTGTGCCCATTTTGAGTCCTGCAAGAAGTCCTTTACAAACCTTGCGTTTGCAAAAGAGATCCACGTACAGCAGGATAAGAACGGAATCGGTGAGGATGCGGTATCCATCGTTGTGGCAGACGGTGTAGTATATCTGCCGCTGGAGGATCTGATCGACCGTGAAAAGGAGATCGAACGTCTCACAAAAGAGCAGGAGCGTCTCACAAAAGAGATCGCACGCTGCGAGGGAATGCTGAACAATCCGAATTTTGTGAACAAGGCACCAGCATCCAAGGTAGAGGCAGAGAAGGAGAAACTTGAGAAATACAAAGAGATGAAAGAGAAAGTGAACCTGCAGTTAACACAGATGGTGAAATAACGAAGGAGTGTTTTAATGAAGTGGTGTAACTTTTTCAATAAGATTTCGCTGATACTTCAGGCTCTGGGCTGTGCAGTCCTGTACTTTGTGATCGAGGCCATATGCAGGCACTCGTTCACAGAGGCGTGGACCTACATGACCACAAGGCCACTTGTATTTGCTTATAATGCGGCGTTTATCTTTACGACGATGCTGATTGTTTATCTCTTCCGAAAGAGAATTTTCTGGCGTATATTTGTGGGCAGCTTATGGCTGTTTCTGGGAATAGTAAACGGTGTGCTTCTTCTCAACCGTGTCACACCGTTTACAGGACCGGATGTGAAGAATCTGACAGATGGACTCAGTATTGCAAAAAAATATCTGACCCGTACCCAGATGACCATAGGTGCAGTTCTTCTGGGGATTGCAGTTCTGATTCTTCTGATCATCCTGATAAGATCGCCGAAGTACAGAGGCAAGCTGAAATATAAGGTAAATATTCCGCTGGTCCTGGTCGGGGTTCTTGCATTTGGAGGAATCACACAGCTTGCTCTGGAAAAAAGAGTTCTTTCCAATTATTTTGGAAACATTGCCATAGCTTATGAGGATTACGGATATCCCTACTGTCTGGCAACGACGATCTTTAATACCGGAATCAGTGCTCCGAGAGACTATTCCGAGAGTGAGATCAAAAGGATCGAGAAGTCGGAAGAAAATCTTCCGGAAACGAAAGAAGGCAGTCATCCGAATATTCTGTTTTTGCAGCTGGAGTCCTTTTTTGATCCTACGCTGGTAAATTATCTGGAACTGTCAGAAGATCCTATTCCGAATTTCAGAAAGCTGATGAAGGAGTATTCCTCCGGATATTATAAGGTACCTTCCGTAGGAGCCGGAACCGCAAATACCGAGTTTGAGTCCATTACCGGAATGAGCCTTCATTATTTTGGACCAGGAGAGTATCCTTACAAGAGTATCCTTAAGGAAACTACCTGTGAGAGCGCACCGTATGTTCTGAAGAATCTGGGCTATACTGCTCATGCAGTACATAACAATGAGGCGAATTTCTACGGAAGAAGAAGCATTTTTCCGAATCTGGGATTTGATACCTTCACTTCGGCAGAGTACATGAAGGATGAAAACCAGAAGAACCCGTTGGGCTGGACAAAGGACAGTGTCCTCACCGATGAGATCGTCAAGTGTCTGGATTCCACAGAAGGACCTGATTATGTATATACTATTTCCGTGCAGGGACATGGAGATTATCCTTCAGAACCGGTACTGGAAAATCCGGAGATCACAGTTTCCGGGGCACCTACTGACGAGCTGAACAATAAGTGGGAGTATTATGTAAATCAGATCCACGAGATGGATAATTTTGTCAAGGAGCTTACTGATAAGCTGGAAGATTATCCGGAGGATGTGGTGCTTGTCATGTATGGTGATCACCTTCCAACCATGGGACTGACCGTGGAGGATGTGGAGAATAAATATCTGTTCCAGACAGAGTATGTGATGTGGGATAATTTCGGACTTAAGAAAAAGAAAGAAAATCTTGCGGCATACCAGATGGCAGCAGAGGTTATGGATCGTGTAGGAATCCATGAGGGAAATGTTTTCAAGTATCACCAGGCAAGAAGAAACACCAAAAATTATCAGGTGGATCTGGAGACCCTGCAGTACGATCTTCTCTACGGAAAACAGTATACATATGACGGAGAGAATCCTTTTGAGCGGACAAAGATGCGTATGGGAATCTATGATACCACACTGGATTCGATTCAGGTTGTGTCTGAGATGGATCACACCTATTATATCCAGGGAACAAACTTTACGCCATCCAGCCAGGTCAAGATCAACGGAGAATGGTACGATACGGTTTACGTGAATCCTACCAAGCTGATCATTACCGGAAAGGAACTGGATGATTTTGACCGGCTCTCGGTAGTGCAGCGAAGCAACAGTTCCACCAGAAAGGCCATGACAAAGAGCCATGACCGGGCAGTTTATGCACTGCTTGCTGACAGCAAGTGGAAGCTTGACAGTGAAAAGAGCAGTTCTGATACAGGGCTAACGGAGGAAACGGATATAGCGTTAGAAACGGGATCCACAGAAGATTCCGGTGAAGAAAACAGTACAGACAACCAGTAAATGGCATAGAAAAAATACTCCGATACAAAAAATGTCGGATAAAATATTACGATTAGGACTGGACATCTTCCACCACTATTATATAATGGTATCGTAACGAACAGGAGGGGAGAAGCTTTTCTCCCCAAAAGTTCTTTACGAATACATTATAGATAAGTGATGGTTTTTTTTATGAATTACGAAGAAGCAGTTGCGTATATTGAAGATATACCGAGATTTACTACTAAGAACAGCCTGGACCATACCAGAGAATGCTTAAGAAGACTTGGAGATCCGCAGGAGAAATTCCGTGTGATCCATGTGGCAGGAACCAACGGAAAGGGAAGTACCTGTGCTTTTATCACATCGGTCCTTCGGGAAGCAGGATATTCCTGCGGACTTTTTACATCTCCTCATCTGGTGGAGATCAACGAGCGTTTTCAGATCAACGAGGAAGTGATCGATGACGATACCTTCCTTCGTGCTTTTGAAAAAGTTAAAAAGCTTTCCGATGAGCTGGTTGCGGAGGGAAGCTATCATCCCACCTATTTCGAGACACTCCTTCTGATGGGAATGGTGATCTTTGCAGAAGCCGGCGTGGATTATGTAACACTGGAGACCGGTCTTGGCGGACGTCTGGATGCAACCACTGCTGTGGAGAATCCGGCAGCCTGTGTGATCACATCCATCAGCCTCGATCATATGCAGTATCTTGGAAATACAGTTTCCGAGATCGCAGGAGAGAAGGCAGGGATCATGGTGCCGGGTGTTCCGGTGATCTACGATGGAAATGATTCGGATGCGGCCGGAGTGATGCGTGAGCATGCAGAGAAGCTGGGATGTCCATATTATGAGCTGAAACGGGAGGATACAGAAATCCATAAGATCACAAAGGACGGAATCAGGTTTTCTCTTAAGGACGAGACATATGGCGATACCGTATTTGATATACCGTTTATCGCTCGTTATCAGGTTATGAATGCAGCTCTTGCGGTGAAAACCATTCAGGTACTGGAAGATCAGATCCCGGTATCTCTGGAGGCGCTGAAGGCCGGTATGGCAAAAACACGCTGGCAGGGAAGGATGGAAACGGTTCTTCCGGGTGTGATCGTGGATGGCGCACATAACGAAGACGGTGTCGAGAAGTTTGTAGAGACAGCAGAACATTTCCAGAAGGAATTTCCTCTGACTCTGCTGTTTTCCGCAGTGGATGACAAGGACTATACGGATATGATCCGCACGATCTGTACCAGGATCCGTTTCCGACATGTGATCGTCACACAGGTAGGCGGATATCGTAAAGTTCCGGTAGAAGAGCTTGCGGAGATCTTCCGTGAAGACGGAGTACCGGAAGTGGAAGCAATAGAGGATGTTCCAGCAGCTTTTGAACGGGCAGTAAAGGAAAAAGGCGAGGATGGAATGCTGTTCTGTGTAGGATCCCTTTATCTGGTCGGTGAGATCAAGGCTGTGATCAGGAGGAAAAAATTATGATCGATTACGAAGAGGAACTGAAGAAATTTGAACCATGTCTGGATGTGGCAGATGTAGAAGGTGCCATTTATGACCGGGAGATCACAGATATCATGGATGTACTCCAGGAGATGCTGCGTGAGGTCAAGAGCAACAGACGTGTAAGATAAGGAGAAGTGAATGAACTGCATAAACTGTGGAGCGTTCCTGACAGATACAGATCTGGATTATTGTCCGCACTGTGGAGCCAATGTACTGATTCAGAAGAAGGTGGATTACCTTTCCAAGCTTTATTATAACCAGGGGCTGGAAAAAGCCAGCATCCGGGATCTGTCCGGGGCGATCAGCTGTCTGAAGCAGAGTCTTGCCTATGACAAACGGAATATCCGTGCAAGAAATCTTCTTGGTCTTGTATATTTTGAGACCGGTGAGGTGGTTGCCGCACTGAGTGAGTGGGTCATTAGCAAGAATATCCAGAAGAACCGAAATCTGGCTTCAGAATATATTGCCAGGCTTCAGGCAAACCAGAACAAACTGGAAACGATCAACGAAAGCATCAAGAAATATAACAATGCCCTCGCCATGTGCAGGGAAGGCCATGAGGATATGGCGGCCATCCGCCTGAAAAAGATCCTGTCCCAGAATCCCAAGCTGATCAAGGGGTATCATCTTCTTGCTCTGATCCAGATGAAGAATCAGGAGTGGAATAAGGCAAGAAGAACCCTGAAAAAAGCAGCCAGGATCGACAAGACCAATACCACCACACTTCGTTTCCTGCGTGAAGTTGACGAGCAGACGGGTGTTACCACAAAGATGGAAAAACGGCGTAAGGGCTTGTTTGGAAATGAAAAAAATGAGAATGATAATATTTCAGGAGAAATCGTTGTAAGGCCGTCGTCTTATAAAGAAAGATCAAAGATATCACTTTTCTTTACCACGGTACTTGGATTTGCGGCAGGAGCGGCAGCATTCTGGCTCCTTGTACTGCCGGCTGTGAAACAGGATATTTACAGGCAGGCCAATCAGCAGATCATACAGTACAGTGATTCTCTTTCCAGCCAGAGCGTGGAGCTTACCAAAGCTCAGGGAGAAGCTGCCCAGTCCAGTGATACGGCAGATGCAGTTGCCAAGCAGGCAGAGGAAGAGCAGAAACGCAGTCAGAGCTATGAAGCTTTGTTTAATGCATATACTGCCATGCAGCAGGATGATCTGGATACAGCGGCGCTGGAACTCCAGAAGGTATATGTGGATACACTGTCAGATTCTGCAAAGGGAATCTATAATACTATCAGCGGAAAGACCGGTGTAAGCGGGGTCGAGAGCGGAGCTTCTGACGGAACGTCCGGTGATGACAGCAGCACAGATGGAACAGCTGGAGCTGATGCCGCAGCTTCGGATGGAGAAGATACACAGAGCTCTGACGGAGATATCGGAGAAGACAGCAGCTACAGTGACGGAGGATATGAGGATTCCTCTTACGATGGAAGTTATACAGAATAAAAAAGATCATAACTCATACAGAGGAGAAACCTCGGATAAGGGGAATGTGCGTTGGCACATTCCCTTTTTTTACCCTTTGGTCATTAAAAATGGAATAAAAAATCAAAAATGGGGGAATGATAGAATGACATCAGGTTTTGAAAAATCCGGAACCGTGCTGACTGTACATCTTCCGGCGGAACTGGATCATCCGGCTTCTGACGAGATTCGGAGAGATTCAGACCGGATTATCGGACATGACTATATAAAAAATATGATTTTTGATTTCTCAGAGACCGTTTTTATGGACAGTTCAGGGATCGGTCTGCTGATGGGGAGGTACCGGGCACTTGGCATGAGAGGGAAATGTGTGCAGGTTATCAATGTGAACAGTCATATTGCAAAGCTTCTGCGGCTATCCGGAGTGGGAAAATATATTGAAATCTGTGGAATTGAAAAATCGGCAGGTGAACAGGAGGGTGTTTATGATGGAAAACACAAATGAAATGACGATCATTTTTGACAGCAGACCGGTAAATGAAGCACTGGCAAGAGTGGCTGTGGCTTCATTCTGCACACAGCTGAATCCTACGCTGGAGGAAATTTCGGATCTGAAGACCGCAGTATCGGAGGCAGTGACCAATTGTATCATACACGGGTATGAAGGAGAGATACATAAGATCCGGGTAGAATGTCGTCTCCGGGGGCAGGAACTTCAGGTAGATGTGACAGATCACGGAGCCGGGATCCCGGATATCAAAAAAGCCATGGAGCCTTTGTTTACCACAAAGGCGGATAAAGACCGCTCCGGTATGGGGTTTACATTCATGGAGGCGTTTATGGATGAGCTTCAGGTGGAATCGGAGGTTGGCCGTGGAACTACAGTGCACATGAAAAAGATCATCAGGAGGTAACTATGGATCGTACTCTTGTCCTCATCGGGCGTGCACACCAGGGGGATAAAGCGGCAAGAGATCTTTTGTTTGAGGAAAATACAGGACTGATATACAGTGTGGCAAAGCGTTTTCTGGGACGTGGGGTGGAGATGGAGGATCTGTTCCAGATCGGCAGCATCGGACTTCTGAAAGCAGTGGATAAGTTTGACATGTCCTATGATGTGAAATTTTCTACTTATGCAGTTCCCATGATCATCGGAGAGATCAAACGTTATCTCAGGGACGACGGGATACTGAAGGTAAGCCGTTCTCTGAAGGAAAATCACTACAGGATCTATCAGGTGAGAGAAGCACTGACGCGCCGGCTGGAGCGGGAACCTACGACGGAGGAAATGGCAGCGGAAATGGGAATTTCCATAGAAGAACTGGTAATGACTATGGAATCCGGTGCAGAGGTGGAATCTCTTCACAAAACGATCTATCAGGGTGAGGGAACGGAGATTTCTCTGATGGACAAGCTCCCGGAAAAAGAAAATCGGCAGGAAAAAGCACTGGATAGGATTTTTCTGGAAGAGATACTGGGGACTCTGGAGGCAAAGGAACGGAGGCTGATCTATATGCGGTATTTTCAGAACATGACCCAGATGGAGATTGCCCGTGAGCTTAGAGTATCCCAGGTACAGGTATCCAGAATGGAAAAAAAGATCCTGCGCAGTCTGCAGGAATCCGCAGAGAAAAAATAAAAGGGAGCCATGAGAAATGCTGCTGTTTTCTCATGGCTCCTTTTTGTGGGCAGCAGATTTAGTCAGACTGCTGCTTTTTTATGAAAAAGTACATTTTTGTATTTGGAAAGCGCTCCAAGAAGGATCATACCGATCACACCGGCTGAGATAAATTCGCCGGCTCCTACTGTGAGCATCATAAACGGGATAGGAAGGTTAATGCCATATCCGTAACGAAGCACAAGAGGAACGATCACAATGTTGGAAACGATAGGCGGGATCGGGGCTGTCCATTTGCCTGTACTGCGAAGCTTGTAGGTAAAGAGTGCACCGATAAGTGTGGCAATGCTTCCGAAAATGATGTCAACCGGAATCGCACCACCAAGAAGATTGGCGATGATACATCCCACGAACAGTCCCGGGATGGCAGCCGGTGTGAAGAACGGAAGTACAGTCAGTGCCTCGGAAAACCGGATCTGAACTTCACCGAAGCTAAGTGGCGCGAATACCAGTGTCAGGACAACATATACAGCTGCTATGGCAGCTCCCTGTACCAGAAAATGAGTACCTTTGTTTTTCATGTTTTTTATTCTCCTTTAGTTTTGTTTTACGAGTGGAAGGTCACGAACACTCGGCACATTTATAGGCGGTGACCGCCGTGTAAGCCCTGTACGACCTTGGTTTTTGCGGGCTTTTGCAGCGGAATTGAGTATAGCATAAGGGGCGTGGAAATGCAAGGTACGATCCTGACTATTTGATAACCCTGGCCTGTGTGGACAGACCCTGGCTCTGAAACAGCTTTTTGTAAGAGGAAAGCCTGTTTGCCGGAACTTTTACAGTCAGTTTTTTGTAATTATTCTGACCTGCTCTTGTGAAGATATATTTACCTGAGCTTTTGGAAGTAAGACGTCCTGTCTGTATGGTGACAGAGGTAAGGGCCTTACAGTCACAGAAAGCTTTCGTGCCGATCACAGAAACTCGGGAACCGATTTTTACAGTACGAAGACTTGTGCATCCCTGGAAGGCTCCGGCACCTATGCTTGTGATATTTCCTGAAATCGTTACCTGTTTCAGGTTTTTACAGTTTTTGAAGGCATTGGCTGCAATGGCCGTGACTTTGTAGGTTTTTCCGTTAGCTTTGACAGTGGCCGGAATCTTTGCAGTGACAGTATTGCGTGAACGCGGTCCCTTCAGTGCTACGGAAGTTCCGGTGGCGTTGACTGTGTAGACATTATAAGCATCCCGGAATGTTTTTGCAGTCTGTGGCTTTGGTGTGGCAGCAGGAGTAATCTGGAAATTTAAGGTGATGGTTCCGTAGAAATGGTTATCGCCGATGATCTTCAGAGTAGCGGTTCCTGCTTTTTTATTGTTCTGGTATGTCACATGATAATCATTGATGCCAGAGAGCTTTGCTTTTCCAAGAGTTACGGTTGGAACGGGCTTTATGTCAGAGCCTGTATAAGTATATGTTTTTTTGATCCCTGTTACAGCTGCACCGGAAATATTGCATGCGTAGCTGATATTGTTTTTCTTGGCATATGTAACTGCGTAAGAGCCGTACGGAGCATGGATCTTGCAAAAATATGCATGAGAACTGTCAGACCAGTAATAGCCGCACCACACAGCATCCATTCCAATGCTTTTAACGGTATCAGGTATGTTGATCCTGGATAGCTTGTCACAGTAGGCGAAAGCTTCTTTTCCGATCTTTGTGACCCCTTTCTGGATGTCCACCTCTTTCAGCTCAGGAAGATAAACAAAGGCCCTTTCAGAAATACTTGTGATCCCGGGTTTTATTATGACTTTTCTGATCTGGTTTTTGATAGCTTTCCAGGAAGAATCGCTGGAGAAGGAAAACCAGCCGTTTGTTGAAGAGACCGGGTACCTGTTGTTTTCCTCTGTGGAAATAGAAAGTGGTCCGTAGCCGGAGATCGTAAGGATACCATTTTTGAAATTCCAGGTTGCGTTGTCACCTGCAATATGGTAAGTTTTTTTGTCAGCTTTTCCGTTGTCGGAATTAATGGAATAAAAGTTCAAGGTGTTGGAGTTTGAAGCATAATAAACGACCTTGGAATCCTTTACCACAGGCTGACAGTCAGAAATCGGAGCAGCTGTTGTAAACTCTTTGCTGAGGCTCTTTCCTTTTCCGTCCACAAAAAGATAATGAAGGGTGCTGGAAGAGAGCGGATCGTTAGCGGAAGAGCTTTTTCTGTCATCGTCGGAAACGTATTCCTCCCAGGAAATCATAAAACGGTTGTCATTTATTTTGGTGATCTTTACGCCCGCAAAGCTTTTTCCTCCGCCTGTAAAGTTGGTAAGCTTCCTGGTAGCGGTTGCTTTTTCGGAAAAGTCAGATATTGGTGTGACGGACAGATAAAGATTATGAGGCGTGTTTTCAGATACCTTATCATATTTGGACTGATCGATGGAAGTGCCGACGCATAATACACTGTCAGAGGAAACAGCCATGCCGTCAACGCTTGCGTAGCAGGCCAGTGCCCACACAGAAGTACGTGAGCCTCCGTATGGCAAAAGTTCTATGGTGGTGCAGTCAAGTGTATTGCTGTCATATCTGGAAAGCTTTGTACATCGTGAACCCTCACTCTGCTCCAGTACGTAGAGATAAGAACCATGTGATTTGATATACTGTGCAAAGGAATGCCACAGATCGCAGGAAACGATCTTTCCTTTCATGGTTGCCTGGTCGATCTCGGCCATAAGGAAGCCCTGATGTCCCCGACCGACAGAGGAATCCACATATCCTTCGTGACCGGTAACAACATAGAGCTTGCCGTTGCTTTCTGTCATTTCCACACAGCCATAGTCAAAGGGCGTGCGGACCTCACCGCCAAAAAGCTCAGGGTTACTGGTAATTGCTGCCGCACCGGTTCGTTTCCAGTTTATATCGTAGCGGATGACGCGGATAACCTCAGCGGAATCGTTTTCCTTGTTGTTTGTCTGGCCTTCTACCAGATAATATCCGTCAGATCCGGCATAAAAGCCACCCCACAGCGGAAGCTCCATGTTGATCTTGCGTTTGCTTCTGATCTTCAGATCATTATCATAGTATTCAACGCCGATAGAATTTTTCTGGTGGAAGAGCCTCATGTATCCGCCGGAAACAGGAACAAGGTCAGAGGTACGGCGTAACCTGACATTGAGATTGTCCTGTGCGGTTGGCGTAAGAGAGCCTGCCCGAGCTGTCTGCGGAAACAGGATCAGACAGAAGCAAAGACAGCAGAACAGAAATAGCAGAGATGTTAATTTTTTTAGCTTTTTCATAAGTTTCTCCTTTGTATGTATTTTTTGATGATCTTCTGTTTAGATTATAATTCATGGGACAGAATTTACAATACAAAATCGGGAGTTATGTAACTACCGGTTCTCAGGATTTCTGTAAATTCTGTTCACAAAAAACATCTTGCGGAAATACTGCCGGTGGGCAGTAACATCAGCAGCAGGAACCTTATGGAAACAGGGGCTTTTTTCTTGACAGCTTTTTGTGATATTGATAAAATATATTACAGTATATAGGTTAAAGGGGCATTGGTTTTGATCTAAATCGATGTCTCTTTATTTTATGTATCACACATATTACACCAGGGAGGTAGAAAGATGTTAAAAGTATGGATCGCAGGTGCCAACGGACAGATCGGACGGGCACTGAATGATGTTCTGGATCCAATGCAGATCGAGACTCTGAACACAGATCTTGATGAGCTGGATATCACAGACACAGATGAAGTGATCAACTTCGGTTCCATTAACCGTCCGGATGTGATCATCAACTGCACCGGTATCACAGATACCGATGAGTGTGAGAAGAATCCGGAACATGCATACCGTGTCAACGCACTGGGAGCAAGAAACTTAAGCATCGTGGCAAGAAAATGCGGGGCAAAGATCGTCCAGCTTTCCACAGATGATGTTTTCGACGGAAAGAGCAAAAAACCGTATACAGAGTTTGACGATACCAATCCGCTGACTGTTTACGGCCGTTCCAAGAGAGCCGGAGAGAACTATGTAAAAGAGTTTACACACAAACATTTCATTATCCGAAGCAACTGGGTATACGGAAAAGGCGGAAACAATTTTGTAAACCGTGTGCTGGAGACAGCAGAAAAAGGCCAGGCACTTTCCGTTGCTTCTGATCAGTTCGGATCACCGACCAGTGCCAAGGATCTGGCAAGAATGATCCTGTATCTTATCGATACCAACGAATATGGAACTTATCACGTAACCTGCAGCGGTGTATGCAACCGCTATGAGTTTGCAACAGAGATCCTTCGCCTTGCAGGAAAGGAGATCGAACTGAGATCCGTGCCGACAGAGCAGTCAGATCTTTCTTCTGTCAGACCGCCTTATGCCGTCCTTGATAATTTTATCCTCCGTATTATTGAAGTGTACGACATGCCGGACTGGAAAGCATCATTGAAAGAATATATGGATGAAAGAACGGAGGACTAGGATGAAAGAAAAAAATATAAAAGAGAAAACACAGCAGAAAAAGAAAATGGGTCTTACCACGAAGATCTTTGTGGCGCTGATCGCAGGTGCGATACTGGGAATCATTCTCTGTTACCTGGTTCCTGACAGCAGCTTCAAGAAAGATGTGATCGTGGAGGGAATCCTTTATGTGATCGGACAGGGATTTATCCGTCTGATGAAAATGCTGGTTGTACCGCTGGTATTCTGTTCCCTTGTCTGCGGAAGTATGTCCATCGGTGATACCAAGAAGCTTGGAACCGTAGGTGTGAGAACACTGGTATTTTATCTGGCGACTACAGCTCTGGCTGTTTCTGTTGCTCTGACTGTGGGTAATCTGATCAATCCGGGTGTGGGACTCGATATGAGCTCTATTCAGTCCTCCGCTTCCTCGGTGGAGACTATGGAGGCTACCTCTCTTACAGATACTATCCTGAATATCATCCCGGACAATCCGATCAATTCCCTGGCAAGCGGAACCATGCTTCAGGTTATCGTATTTGCCCTGATCGTGGGTGTGATCCTTGCGAAAATGGGAGAGCGTGCAGAGACAGTGGCAAACTTTTTCAGCCAGTTCAATGACATCATGATGGAGATGACCATGATGATCATGGCACTTGCACCGATCGGTGTATTCTGTCTCATCAGCAGAACCTTTGCAAACATCGGTTTCAGCGCGTTTATCCCGCTGGCAAAATATATGATCGGTGTTCTCCTTGCACTGGCGATCCAGTGCTTCGGCGTATACCAGATTCTGCTGAAGATATTCACAGGACTGAATCCAATAAAATTCATCAAGAAAATTTTCCCGGTTATGGCATTTGCATTCTCAACAGCTACATCCAATGCCACAATCCCGATGTCCATTGATACTCTGTCCAAGAAAGTGGGTGTTTCCAAGAAGATTTCTTCATTTACCATTCCTCTTGGAGCTACCATCAATATGGACGGTACCTCTATCATGCAGGGTGTTGCCGTAGTATTTGCGGCACAGGCCTTCGGTATCCACTTAAGTCCGATGGATTATGTGACAGTTATCGGAACTGCAACCCTTGCTTCCGTAGGAACTGCCGGTGTACCAAGTGTTGGTCTTGTTACCCTGACCATGGTATTTAACTCTGTAGGACTTCCGGTTGAGGCAATTGGTCTGATCATGGGTATTGACCGTATCCTGGATATGACCAGAACAGCGGTTAACATTACCGGTGATGCAGTCTGCACAACCATCGTTGCACACCAGAACGGTGCGCTGGATAAAAAAGTGTTCAACGAATCAAACTAAATATCCGGTTCAGAAAAAGATCCGACCCTGTCGGGTGAGAAAAAAAACGAAAAACGGCTGTACATATCGTAAGAACGATATGTACGGCCGTTTTTTAACTGAATCAGATAAGTCCCCTGCCTATTCCTGTTCCAGAACCCCCATGACAGAGGGCAGTTCCAGCTGCTGATAGGTGTGAAGGATTTTTTCCAGCTCAAAGATGGCAGGGGTAAGAAACTTATTCTTGTGATAGACCAGCTTGAATTTCCGGTTCCATTCCCCTGCTTCGTTGCAGAAGACCCGGACTGAACGGTGACGGATCTCATGAGGCATAAGACGGATGGACATAACAGATAGCATCTGGTTATACAGCACTGCGTTCAGCAGTGCCTGCGGACTGTTGGCTTCCCAGGCAGTCCGGATCTTCAGATCATGGCGAAGTGTATAGTCCTCAAAAAGCTGTCTGGTACCGCTTCCATATTCCCGGACTGCAAATTTCTGGTTGTTCAGCTCCTGGACATGGATGCGTCCTCTGCGGTAAAACGGATGCTTTTTTCCGGCGGCAAGGACCAGACAGTCGTCGATGATGGGAAGAACGACAAGGTCCGGGGAATGGATCTCACCTTCTACCACAGCAGCGTCCAGCTCAGAACGCAGAAGCTTCTGTTCGATATTTTGCGTGTTGGTGACAAAGGAGTAAACGTCAAGGTCCGGGATTTTTTTCTGCAGATCCAGGATAATGGATGGGGTCAGGCAGGTTCCCACAGTGAGGGTGGAGCCAAGCTTCAGGGTGGAAGACTGTCCCTGGTTCTGCATCAGCTCTTCCAGCTGCTGAAACTGGCGGATCATTTCACGGGCATGGGGAAGAAGAAGCTTTCCCCGTTCTGTGAGATAAAGCTTTTTTCCAAGACGTTCAAAGAGAAGGCCGTTATAATGAGCTTCCAGCTCACGGACGGCCTGACTGACTGTTGGCTGGGAAAGATAAAGATGTTTGGCAGCAGCACTCATGGAGCCCTGTTCCGCAACGGCCGCAAAAACAGTGAGATGGCGGATGGTCATATGGAATCTCCTTTTATTGTAAATTGGTATATAGGTAAAACCTATCATTTTTATAAAATAATATCATTTCTCAAATACATCTTCAAGTGGTATAGTAGGAAGTACGTGAAAACGATTTCAACATTGCAAAATACAGGGCAACGATACCATGGGAAAGTATCGGAATACCGGTGAGACCAGGAGGAGGAAATATGTCAGCATTAACTGTAAGCAAAGAGGAAGAGAAAAGACTGAAGGGGCAGGGTTTTTTAAATAACCGGGGAACCGATGAATTTTCTGCACGGGTGATCACTGTAAACGGAAAGGTGACAGCGGCACAGCACAGATGTATGGCGGAAGCAGCAGAGAAATTCGGCAACGGAAATCTTACCTACACGACCAGGCTCTCCGTGGAGATCCAGGGAATCCCCTATGAAAAGATCGAAGAGTTTCAGGAATTTATTGCGAAGGAAGGTCTGGAGACAGGAGGAACAGGAGCAAAGGTCCGACCGGTAGTATCCTGCAAGGGAACCACCTGTCAGTATGGACTTCTGGATTCCTATGCAATTTCAGAAGAGATTTTCCGGAGATTCTATAAAGGCTACCGTCAGGTTGCACTGCCGCATAAATTTAAGATCGCAGTAGGCGGATGCCCGAATAACTGTGTGAAACCAAATCTGAACGATGTGGGGATCATCGGACAGAGGATCCCGCACTTTGACAGCGAGGCCTGCAAGGGCTGTAAAAAATGTGCCATTGAAGCTACATGTCCAAACAAAGTGGCGAAGGTCGTTGACGGGAAACTGCACATTGATGAGGAGCTTTGCAGACACTGCGGAAGATGTGTGGGAAAATGTCCATTTCATTCCATCCCGGACGGTACCTACGGATTCAAGATCTATATCGGTGGACGCTGGGGAAAGAAAATTTCTCATGGAAAGGCCCTGAACCGGATCTTTACGTCAGAGGAAGAGGCACTGGATGTTATTGAGAAGGCAATCCTGCTTTTTAAGGACCAGGGATTAAAGGGAGAACGTTTTGCCGAGACTATAGAACGAATTGGATTCGAAAATGCAGAAAAACAATTATTGGAAAAAAATCTTCTGGAAAGAAAAATGGAAATTTTGTCCAAATAGAGATATAAAAAAACTTCCTATTATATAAGCTGTCTGAAACTGGAAAAATGCGAGCAATAATATAAAAAAATTTATTTCATTTATATAAAATTTTATTATATCACAATATTAACAGAAAACTAAGTGAAAATTCTATTTGAAATATGCAAAATAATGTGATAAAGTATTAACAATACATGAACGGAGGTAAAAAGAGTGGAAAACTACATGTATTTGGTGCCGGTGGCAGCAGTACTGGCACTTCTGTTCGCAGCATACCTTGCAGCGAAGGTCAGCAAGCAGGATGCAGGAACAGACAGAATGAAGGAGATCGCAGGTGCGATCGCAGAAGGTGCCCGCGCCTTCTTAACAGCAGAGTACAAGATCCTGGTTATTTTTGTAGCCGTACTTTTTGTACTGATCGGAATCGGAGTTGGAAGCTGGGTAACAGCAATCTGCTTCGTAGTAGGTGCTCTGTTTTCAACAATCGCAGGATACTGCGGTATGACCGTTGCAACAAAGGCTAATGTAAGAACAGCAAATGCAGCAAAAGAGGGAGGAATGAACAAGGCTCTTTCCATTGCATTCTCCGGCGGTGCTGTTATGGGTATGTGTGTTGCAGGTCTTGGTGCACTGGGTGTCAGCGTTGTGTATATCATCACAAAGAACGTTGACGTACTTTCTGGATTCAGCCTTGGTGCTTCTTCCATCGCACTGTTTGCACGTGTTGGTGGTGGAATCTATACAAAGGCAGCTGACGTAGGAGCTGACCTTGTAGGTAAGGTTGAGGCAGGAATCCCGGAGGATGACCCTCGTAATCCGGCTGTTATCGCGGATAACGTAGGTGATAACGTAGGTGATGTTGCCGGTATGGGTGCAGACCTTTTTGAGTCCTATGTAGGATCTCTGGTATCTGCCCTTACACTTGGTGCGGTAGCCGGAGCAGTTTCCGGTGTTCTCTATCCGCTGGCTATTGCAGGCTGTGGACTGATCGCATCCATCATTGCAACATTCTTTGTAAAAGGTGATGATAATTCCAATCCGCAGAAAGCCCTCACAAGAGGAAGCTATGTATCTGCAGCACTTGTTATCATCGTGTCCCTGATCCTCAGCAAGACTCTCTTCGGAGACATGAAGGCAGCCATTGCTGTGATCGCAGGTCTTGTTGTCGGTGTCATCATCGGAAACATTACAGAGTATTACACATCTGCAGATTACAAACCGGTTCAGGGAATCGGCGAGCAGTCTGAGACAGGTGCAGCTACAACTATCATCAGTGGTATCGCAGTAGGTATGAAATCTACAGCATTCCCGATCCTGCTGATCTGTGTTGGTATTTTTGTAGCATACGGTGTGGATGGATTATACGGAATCGCTCTTGCAGCAGTTGGTATGCTTTCCACAACAGGAATCACAGTTGCCGTTGACGCGTATGGACCCATCGCTGACAATGCCGGTGGTATTGCAGAGATGTCAGGTCTGGATGAGTCAGTTCGTGAGATCACAGATAAGCTTGATTCTGTAGGTAACACAACAGCAGCTATGGGTAAAGGCTTCGCGATCGGTTCCGCAGCTCTTACAGCGCTTGCTCTGTTTGTATCTTATGCGAATGCAGTAAATCTGGATGCGATCAATATCCTTGCTCCTCGTGTTACGATCGGTATCTTTATCGGTGGTATGCTTACATTCCTCTTCTCGGCCTTCACAATGGAATCCGTTTCCAAGGCTGCTTACAAGATGATCGAGGAAGTAAGACGCCAGTTCCGTGAGAAACCGGGTATCATGAAGGGGACTGAGAAACCGGATTACAAATCATGCGTTGCGATCTCCACAACAGCAGCTCTTCACGAGATGATGCTTCCTGGAATCATGGCGGTCGTTGTTCCGGTTATCGTAGGTGTTGTTCTTGGCGTTGAGGCTCTTGGAGGACTTCTTTCCGGTGCGCTTGTAACAGGTGTACTGATGGCAATCTTCATGTCCAACGCAGGTGGTGCATGGGATAATGCAAAAAAATACATCGAGACAGGTCATCATGGCGGAAAAGGCAGCGAGGCGCACAAAGCAGCCGTTGTCGGCGATACAGTCGGCGATCCGTTCAAAGATACATCAGGGCCTTCCATTAACATCCTGATCAAGCTTATGACTATTGTATCACTGGTATTTGCGCCTCTGTTCTTATCTATCGGAGGACTTCTGTAAATATCATTTCAGAAAAAAAGTAAACCCATATTATATAAAAAAAGCTCTTTGCAGAGAAATCTGCAGGGAGCTTTTTTTGTGCGACAGGCGGCGGAATTGTACGGATATGAGAGTGGGCTCTGGTTATGAGTCAGTTTCTGGATTTTCTGTTCGTGCAGCCTGTTCGATCAGTGTCCGGTTTACATCATCCTCATAGGTCCGCATCTGCACCTGCATAGGTGTGGGATCATCGCTTAGCTTCAGATGCCCGAAATGATTAAAGAAGATCAGTACGCCGAGGCCGATCCCGATGGAGTAGGAAATCTCCAGGATGGTAAAGCCGGAGGAACTTTTTCCCGTAACAAGAGTGTAAAACTGGCTAAAAAGGCTGCCCATATCTACGTCATTATTAAATGTCATAATGGAAAAAGCGGCGCCGAAAAAGGAAACCAGGCATACAAAAAGGATTTTCACATACCGGAAAATTTTCCCTGTGGCAGAGCTGATGCGGTAGGTGATGATAAAATCCGTTTCCCCGATGGGAGAAATATCAATGGAGGGTTCCAGCTTCTGGATCTTTTTCAGAAGATCCGAGACAGACATCACATAGCGTCCGGGCTTTTTCGCATCCAGAACGATCACAGGCATGACCCGCAGACGATTGAGGATTTTGGGGTCACTCATGGAAAGTGCAGCGATATCCTGAAGATATACATGTGGGTTGGTGACTTCAATGTTCTGATCCAGTTGCAGATAAAGAGTATCACTCATGAGAAAAACTCCTTTCCCGAAATATTATTTCTTCATTTTTGGACGGAAGAAGAGACTGGCCAGATAAGAGAAGATCAGGGCGGAGGAAACTCCGGCAGCACAGGCAGTGAAGCCTCCTGTAAAAAGCCCAAGGATGCCGTCTTCTTCAATGGCTTTTTTCATACCCTCCCATAATACATGTCCGAAACCGATCAGCGGGACGGAGGCCCCGGCACCTGCAAAATCCACCAGCGGCCGGTAGACGCCAACGGCACTTAACAGGGCGCCGCTACATACCAGAAGTACCATCACACGGCCAGGCATCAGCTTTGTCTTGTCCAGAAGGATCTGAATCAGGGCACAGACAAGGCCGCCGAACCAGAATGCGTTAAAGTAATCCATGCTCATACCTCCATATGCTCGATGACAACTCCGTGGGCAATACCCGGAATACTGTCACCTTCATTAAAGCTTACTTTGGAAAGAAGCGCTCCTGTTGGTACAAAAAGGATCCGCTTCCATTCTCCGGATACAATCTTCGGAAGGATGTAGGAGGCAAGGACTACAGCAGAACAGCCGCAGCCGCTTCCTCCTGCGTGAGTGTCCTGAGAAGGATTGTCATAGATCAGGATACCGCAGTCTTTATGAATGGGAGAAAGCCGGATATTTTGTTCCTCCAGAAGATCCAGGAGAATTTTCTGCCCGATGATTCCCAGATCCCCGGTAAAGACGGCATCATAATCCGAAGGCGTCCGCCCGAAATCCGAAAAGCTTCGTGCAATGGTATCGCAGGCTGCAGGAGCCATACAGCCTCCCATGTTCATGGAATCCCTGAGACCGTAATCCATCACACGGCCGGCAGTAAGGCCAGTGATAGCAGCACAGCCTTTGCCGGAGCGCAGAGGAGCTTTTTCTCCGGGAGGAGATGTACTTAGGATACAGGCACCGCTTCCGGTTACTGTCCAGGTGGCAGAAAACGGCCGCTGGTTTCCGTATCCCAGAGGAAAACGAAATTCTTTTTCCGCACTTGCGAAATGGCTGGAGGTGGCACATAAGACTCGTGTGCCGAATCCGGCGGTCAGAGCAAGGGAACCGAGAGAAAGTGCTTCCCCTATGGTGGAGCAGGCGCCGTAAAGACCGTAAAAGGGAATTCCAAGTCCAGCGGAGCCGAAACAGGTGGCTGATGTCTGAGCGAGAAGATCTCCGGCGAACATCAGATGGATATCTTCGGAGCTCAGTCCGGCTTTGCTTATGGCCTGAGTGGCAGTTTCTTTCTGCAGTGTGCTTTCCGCAGATTCCCAGGTGTCACAGCCAAACATGGGATCTTCACAGACCAGGTCAAAAAGATCTCCAAGAGGACCGTCCGCCTCTTTCTGACTGACGATGGATGCGGCGCTTTCGATATACAAAGGCTGTGAAAATGCAATGCTGGCTGCGCCAAGTCTGAGATTTTTGCTCATGATATCACCTCCAGGATCTTTAGGATATAATAGATCACACCCAGTCCCCAGGCGCTTAAGATGCCGTAGAGGATCACAGGACCTGCAATAGTAAAGATCTTGCATCCTATGCCGAAAACCTGTCCTTCTGCCCGGAACTCAATGGCGGATGCAGCCACTGAGTTGGCGAATCCGGTAATGGGAACAAGACTTCCTGCACCGCCGAATTTGCCGATTTTGGGATAAATACCAAAGCCTGTGAGAAGGACGCTTAAGAGAATGAGAAGGACAGAACACCAGGTTCTGGAATCGGAAGCATCTGCACCGAGAGCCTGTGCTGTGTTTAAGATAACCTGTCCAAGAAGACAGATCAGTCCGCCTGTGAGAAAAGCTTTTGCCATATTCAGCGGCAGACTGTGGGTGGGAGTAAGCTGCTTGACATATTGTTCATATTTTTTTGGGTTGATATTTTGCATATGGAAAATCCTTTCGTGAGATGGTAGAGTGACAGTAAGAATTACATCCAGCTCATGGCATAATAAAACAGGGAGCCCAGGGCTTTTCCGGCAGCAATGGAAATTATTACCGGAGAAAGCCCCTGAGAGAGCTTCAGCCGTCTGGCAAAGACGGGAAAGACTTTTGCGATTTCTGCCAGTGCAAGGATCCAGCCGCCCAGGAAAATTCCGAAAAATACTCCGCAGACAGCCAGGAAAAAAGGTCCCAGCGGAATTCTGATCGGAAACAGGGTGACGACGGTTCCGGCAACTGTTCCCAGAAGTGTCAGATCTTCATAAAGAAAAATCTGGTCAGCTGTATGCGTGATACCTGCATAGCGGGGAACAATGGAAAGGCCGATCAGCAGTCCGGAGACACCTCCTGCAACGATGATCCCGGCACAGAAACCGATAAAGCACAGAATCAGCTGTTGAAGCATGGACAGAACCTCCTTGTGGGATTGTATGGGAATAGTATGAGAAAATATAAATTTTTTATGCGAAAATCTTAAAAAACAAGAATATCTGTACATTTACGGACAGAGATAGTATAATAAAAAGGAATATAGACAGCGGCGGACAGGCGCTGTCTTTCTCAATCAAAAGAAAAAACAGTGTCAGGAGGACGGATATGCAGGATGCTTTTTCACGTATGGAATTGCTCGTTGGAAATACAGGTGTAAAAAAACTCAGCAGGGCGAAAATTGCAGTATTCGGTCTTGGCGGAGCCGGATCACAGGTGGCAGAGTCACTTGCGCGCTGCGGTGTGGGGAGTCTGACACTGATCGATCATGAAAAGATCACATTGACGAATATCGGAAGCCAGGTGCTGGCACTTCATTCTACTCTGGGAATGAGCAAGGTAGAGGCGGCCAAGAAGAGAATCCGGGATATTGATGAGAATATTTTGGTGCATACCTACGAAACCTTTTATAATGAGGAGACTGCGGGAATGTTTGAATTACGTTCCTTTGATTATATTGTGGATACAATGGGAACACTGTCGTCAAAACTGCTTCTGATCAGCAGAGCAAGGGAGGGACGTGTGCCTGTGATCTCCTGCCTGGACATCGGGGACAAGATAGACCCGTCTAGACTTGAGGTTGCGGATATCAGCAGGACCACAGTATGCCCGGCGGCCAGGATCATAAAAAAAGAACTGCGTAAACAGGGAATACGTAAACTCAAAGTACTGTATTCCAGAGAACAACCGGCAAAAGAAAAGCTTTTCAGACGGAGAAGAACTATGGTGAAGAAGCCTGCCGAAGGAAATATTTCCTTTGTAACAGGGACTGCGGGATATCTGCTGGCGGGAGAAGTTGTGCGGGATATACTGTCAGCCGGAAACGTTTCACACAGCTGACAGCAAATGAGAAATTGAGCGCAGATCACGGACAGATCCAGTTCATGAGCATGAGTCAAGGCGGAACAGTAATGTCTGCTTTACAGAAATAAAACAGAAAGACTGAGGAAATAAAAAGTGAATTCAGAAATCATAAAAAAGTTCTGCGATCTTCTTGGAGAAGAACGTGTTTTTACAGGCGAAGCAATGAGCCGTCATACAACTTTTAAGATCGGAGGTCCGGCGGATTATTTTCTGATGCCGGATAAAGACACAGATGTGGGGCGTATCGTAAAAATCTGTAAAGAAAGTGCGATCCCTTATTTTATCCTCGGAAACGGAAGTAATCTTCTGGTAGGAGACGGCGGTTACCGTGGCGCGGTTATCCAGATCTACAAAAATATGTCTGCCGTTACCGTAGAAGGAACAGAGATTACCGTACAGGCAGGTGCGCTGCTTTCATCGGTGGCAGCAGCAGCAAAAAATGCAGCTCTTACAGGCTTTGAGTTTGCAGGCGGGATCCCGGGAACTATGGGCGGTGCGGTTGTGATGAATGCAGGTGCCTATGGCGGCGAAATGAAGGATGTTCTCACAGAGGTAACTGTGATGGATGAGGAGGGAGAGATCGTTACCCTTCCGGCAGATAAACTGGAACTGGGATATCGTACCAGCATCATCAAAACCGCAGGTTATATCGTGCTGGAAGCAAAGCTGCAGCTGAAGGAGGGAAATCCGGAAGTGATCCGTGAGACCATGAAAGATCTGACGATCCGTCGTACCACCAAACAGCCGTTGGAGTATCCCAGTGCTGGAAGTACCTTTAAGAGACCGGAGGGATATTTTGCAGGTAAGCTGATCATGGACAGCGGTCTTGCTGGATATCAGGTAGGTGGTGCACAGGTTTCTGAGAAACACTGTGGCTTTGTGATCAATGCAGGCGGTGCAACTGCCAGGGATGTCCGCACGCTGATGGATAATGTCAGGGATATCGTTTATAAGAAATATGGAGTTACGCTGGAACCGGAGGTGAAGTTCCTGGGTGATTTTGAAGCCTGATGACCATTTCTGGTACATCGTTTTCAAAATAATTATACCACTTACTTGTCTGTGGATCCGATCGCACAGACCTAAAAGGCTCAGCGTAGTCCGGCTTTCAGGTACCCAGGATACGAAACAGAGGGAACAGGAATGCGTATGTACGCTTTGCAGATAACGGAAGAAGAAATGGAAAGGAAGAGAGACTATGCGTTTTGTGATCGTTACAGGAGTGTCAGGAGCAGGAAAAACAGCTGCACTTAAAATGTTGGAGGATATGGGATATTTCTGCGTGGATAATCTTCCAATCCAGCTTCTGGAAAAATTTGCTTCCCTTCTTCCTGAGATGCAGAGCGAAAATGTTAGAAATGTGGCTCTGGGGATCGATGCCAGAAGCGGAAGTGCCCTTGATGAACTGGAAGTAGTTCTGGACCGTATGAAGCAGACCGGGTATGATTACGAGATCCTGTTTATGGATGCAGAGGATTCTGTCCTTGTAAAACGCTATAAAGAATCCAGAAGAAGCCACCCGCTGGCAAGAGCAGGGAGAGTGGATGAGGGAATCCGCCTGGAACGTGAGAAAACAAAATTTCTCCGGAAACGTGCGGATTATATCATTGATACCAGCCATCTGCTTACTAGGGAGCTTCGCCAGGAAATCGAAAAGATCTTTGTGGATGACAGAGAGTTCAGCAATATCATGATCTCTGTGCTTTCCTTCGGCTTTAAGTATGGAATCCCGGCAGATGCAGATCTTGTGTTTGATGTGCGATTTCTTCCCAATCCCTATTATGTGGATGAACTGCGTCCTCTGACAGGCCTTGACGATGAAGTGTTCAATTATGTGATGGCCAGTGATACGGCGAAAGCCTTCGCGGACAAACTGGAGGATATGATCCGTTTTCTGATCCCTAACTACATTAAAGAAGGGAAAACAAGCCTTGTGATCGGTATCGGATGTACAGGGGGAAAACATCGTTCTGTTACTATTGCCAGAGAACTTTTTTCCAGGCTTTCCAAATCGGATGAATACGGTATCCGCCTGGAGCACAGGGATGCGGAGAAGGACAGACTTCTGAAAAAATAACTGCCGCGATGAAAAGGGTGGCAGGGAAACAGTAAAAGAGGGTTCGGGATGTCATTTTCAGGAAAAGTCAAAGAAGAACTTTCAGGACAGCTTAGTCTGGCCAGGCACTGTCAGGTGGCAGAACTGGCGGCACTGCTCTGCGGCTGCGGCCGTGTGGAAAAAATGTCGGATGGAAACAGAAAACTATGGATCCAGACAGAAAATGAAGCAGTTGCAAGAAAAAGCTTTACATTATTGCGAAAAACCTTTAATATAGAGACAGCGATTGTTATCCGGGAAGGGGCTCATCTCAAACGGGGTAAGGTATATCTTGTTGAGGTTACAGATCCTGCCAGAACAGAGGAAGTACTGCAGGGGACAAAGCTTTCTGTGGATAACGAAACCGGTTTACTTGAAATGGATAATTCGCTTGTGGTTCAGATGAACTGTTGCAAGCGGGCATTTATTCGCGGTACTTTTTTGTCGTCCGGTTCGATCAGTGATCCAGAGAAAGGGTATCATTTTGAGATCGTGTGTCCGGACAGCAGGAAAGCAGAACAATTACAGGGGATTATCCGCAGTTTTCACGTAGAAGCTAAAATTGTGGTGCGCAAGAAATCATATGTGGTCTATGTGAAGGAAGGCGCGCAGATCGTTGACATGCTGGCAGTCATGGAGGCGAACGTAGCCCTTATGGATCTGGAGAACATCCGGATACTTAAGGAAATGCGTAACACGGTAAACCGTAAGGTGAACTGTGAGGCTGCGAATATCAATAAAACGGTAAATGCGGCAGTGAGACAGGGGGAAGATATACAGCTGATCAGCAGAACTATCGGCTTTGAGAGCTTAAGTGATGGACTGGCACAGATAGCCAGGCTGAGACTGCAGTATCCGGATGCCACACTGAAAGAATTAGGTATGATGTTGAATCCGCAGGTGGGCAAATCAGGTGTGAATCACCGGCTTCGCAAGCTGAGTGAGATCGCAGATGAGCTGCGGGAGAACAAGGAGGAGCTATTATGATTAAAAAACCAATCACTATCAACTTATCCACTGGACTGGAGGCAAGACCTGTAGCACAGCTTGTTCAGGTGGCAAGCCAGTTTAACAGTGAAATTTATGTTGAGATTGGCAAAAAAAGAGTCAATGCAAAGAGCATTATGGGAATGATGACTCTGGGACTTGACGCTGGAGAAGAGATTACACTGTCTGCCAACGGTGATGATGAGAATGCAGCGATGGAGAGCATTGAACAGTATTTAAGCAACCAGTAATCAGTTGGAACAGAGCAGTCCGCGGAAAATGGTAGATTCCTGCGGATGTGGAATATAAAGGGATACAGACGGAAAGGAAGACCGATTCCCGCTGTATCCCTTTCCGCTTCAAAGTACCTACAAATATGAAAGAGGAAGATTACCTATGTCAAAAGTATTGAAATTTATCGTACATTTTGTTGTGATATGCACACTGATCTGTGTACTGGGACTTGTTCTTCCGCCGTTCTTCGGGGTGAGAACAGTGATCGTGGATAAATCCGATAAGGCAACGAACCTCCCAGTCGGATCTGTTACATATGCGATCCCGGAGAAGAGTTCTGCGATCAGCGCAGGTACTCCGATCCTTGTACAGAAAGATTCCGAGACATATAAATATACGATCACCAATCTCGATGCCTCCAAGGGAACCGGAACAGTAACAGATCAGTCCGTTTCCGGAGGAAAGACTTTTACCATTAAGGTTGGAGATTATGTTCCGAAAGTTGTAGTTACCATTGGCTATGTGGGATATCTTATGGTGGCTACAGAAAGTATTGAAGGCTTGATCATTCTTGGTCTGGTCGTATTGTTCCTGATCATCCTGTATGTGATCGCAGAGCTCTGGAAGAAAGAGCCGGATGATATTGAGGAAGATGTGAACGATCCGGAACCGGGTTATGTGAAGTCTAGGAAAGAACTGAAGCAGGAAGAAAAAGCACGTGCCAGAAGAATGAAGGAAGAAGAAAAAGAGATCATTCAGGAAGAAAAGGCACGAAAACACAAAAATAAAAAAGCAGATAAGCGTAAGGTCCGTACGGGCGGTTTCGTAGATGAAATTGACGAAGAGGATGTTACAGGCTATTCGGAGAATAAAAAGAAGGCTGCCATACAGCAGACTGCACAGACTGCCGCAAGTGAAGCTCATGCGGAACTTAAGAAAGAGATTGCAGCAGCCACTTCAGAAGAAGCAGATATGCTTTCCAGACTGGAAATGGCAGAACGTACGGTTGAAGAAAACAGAAAGCCGCATCCGGCCGGAAAGGTCGAAGAGGTTCCGGAAGAGGAAGAGGAGCCGGTTACCATTGGAAGCCTTGCGATGCCGTCTTATTCCGCAGCGCAGCTTGCAAGCCGCGTAAAGAAAGCCGGTGATGCACCGGATATCGTTAAGGATGACATCACGAAGGTTACACTGTTTGATTACTCGGATATCATCAGTGGTGATGTGGACGATATGGAAGAATAAAATAAGTACCTATTATATAAGAAGAAAATGGTTCAGAAATGAGCCATTTTCTTCTTTTTTAAAAAAAATCAAAAAAATTAAAAAAAAAGGCTTGCATTCTGAAGAATCATCGTATATACTAATCCTTGCTGTGACATTGATAGCTATGAAGCGCGAGGTTGCTGCCACACTGGCAGGTTTTCCGTGGAGCGAATGTCAAGTTAGGAAACTGACGACAAGTCACTGTACAAAGTTCAATAACCATCTTGGGATGGGACGTGTGTGCAAATATACCATGACACACACGGAGATGTGTACAGTCGCCGCTTGTCGTACTGCTATATAAGTACGAATAGGAGGAGACTTTTTTTATGGCAAATCAGGTAATGAGAATCACATTAAAGGCATATGATCATCAGCTCGTTGATGCATCTGCAGCAAAGATCATCGAGACAGTAAAGAAGAACGGAGCAATGGTAAGTGGACCGGTTCCGCTTCCTACTAAGAAAGAGGTTGTTACAATCTTAAGAGCTGTTCATAAATACAAAGATTCCAGAGAGCAGTTTGAGCAGAGAACACATAAGAGACTTATCGATATCCTGACACCAACTCAGAAAACAGTAGATGCACTTTCCAGACTGGAAATGCCGGCTGGTGTTCACATCGATATCAAGATGAAAAACCGCTAATAATGTCATTTGACATTAACTATATGATTACCGAATGGTAATCCGCTATAAGGAGGAAGAAAGAAATGAAGAAAGCTATTTTAGCTACTAAAGTCGGAATGACTCAGATCTTCAATGAAGATGGAATGTTAATTCCGGTAACTGTTTTACAGGCAGGTCCTTGCGTTGTAACTCAGGTTAAAACTGAGGAGAACGATGGATACACATCAGTTCAGGTTGGCTTCGGCGAGATCAGAGAGAAACTGGTCAACAAACCGGAGAAAGGCCACTTTGACAAAGCTGGTGTAGCTGTAAAGAGATTTGTAAAAGAGTTCAGATTTGACAATGCCGGCGAGTATGAGGTTGGACAGGAGATCAAGGCTGATATCTTTGCAGCAGGAGATCATATCGATGCTACTGCAGTTTCCAAAGGTAAAGGCTTCCAGGGCGCCATCAAGAGACATGGCCAGTCCAGAGGACCTATGGCTCACGGTTCTAAATATCATCGTCATGCAGGTTCCAACGGCGCTTGCTCCGATCCGAGCAAGGTTTTCAAAGGAAAACATATGCCAGGTCACATGGGACATGTTCAGGTAACTGTTCAGAATCTTGAGATCGTACGTGTAGATACAGAAAATAACTTACTGTTAGTTAAGGGTGCTGTTCCAGGACCTAAGAAATCTTTGGTTACAATCAAAGAGACAGTAAAGTCCTTATAATAGGAAAGGAGGAGCATCAGAATGGCTAATGTAACTGTTTATAATATGGAAGGCAATGAAGTTGGCACAATGGAGCTGAATGACGCAGTATTCGGCGTTGAGATCAACGAGCATCTCGTTCATCTTGCAGTTGTTCGTCAGCTTGCAAATAACCGTCAGGGAACTCAGAAAGCGAAAACTCGTTCTGAGGTAAGAGGCGGCGGAAGAAAACCGTGGAGACAGAAAGGAACAGGTCATGCAAGACAGGGTTCCATCCGTGCACCACAGTGGACAGGCGGCGGTGTTGTATTCGCTCCGGTTCCGAGAGATTATGAAGTGAAAATGAACAAGAAGGAAAGAAGAGCAGCTCTTAAATCCGCTCTGACATCCAAGGTTCAGGATAATAAACTTGTTGTTGTTGACAGCCTTGCACTTGCTGAGGTTAAGACAAAAGAGATGCAGAAGGTTCTTACAAACCTGAAAGCAGAGAAAGCTCTTGTAATCACAGCTGACAACGATCAGAACGTAGTTCTTTCCGCAAGAAACATCGCTGACGTGGAAACTGCAACACCGGCTACAATCAACACATACGATGTTATGAAACACAACACCGTAGTTGTTACAAAGGATGCCGTTGCATCTATCGAGGAGGTATACGCATAATGGCAAGTATTCAGTACTATGACGTAATCATCCGTCCGGTTATCACAGAGAAATCCATGGCAGACATGGGTGAGAAGAAATATACATTCCTTGTACATCCGGAAGCTAACAAGACTCAGATCAAAGAGGCTGTTGAGAAGATGTTCGAGGGAACAAAAGTTAAGAGCGTAAACACCATCAACAGTGATGGAAAGAAAAAACGCCGTGGAATGGTAGTTGGAAAAACTGCTAAGACTAAAAAAGCTATCGTAGCTCTTACAGAAGAGAGCAAAGATATCGAGATTTTTGAGGGACTTTAATTAACAGATAAGTCCGAATATGTGCACGAAAGCACGAGAACAAATTCGAAAGGAGAAACATCATGGGAATCAAAAGCTATAACCCATATACACCGTCAAGAAGACATATGACTGGTTCCGACTTCTCTGAGATTACAGCTGCAAAACCAGAGAAATCCCTCGTTACTTCCCTTAAGAAGAACGCTGGACGTAACAATCAGGGTAAGATCACTGTAAGACATCAGGGTGGCGGAAGCAGAAGAAAATACAGAATCATCGACTTCAAGAGAAGAAAAGATGGAATCCCTGCAACAGTTAAAACAATCGAGTACGATCCGAACAGAACAGCTAACATCGCTCTGATCTGCTACGCAGATGGCGAGAAAGCTTACATCCTCGCTCCAGAGGGACTTAAAGTAGGCCAGAAGGTTTACAATGGTCCGGAAGCTGAGGTTCGTGTTGGAAACTGCCTCCCACTGGAGCTTATCCCGGTTGGTACTATGGTTCACAACATTGAGCTTCATCCTGGAAAAGGCGGACAGATGGTTCGTTCTGCAGGAAACGGCGCACAGCTCATGGCTAAAGAAGGAAAGTACGCAACACTTCGTCTTCCTTCCGGTGAGATGAGAATGGTTCCGATCGTATGCCGCGCAACTGTTGGTGTAATCGGAAACGGAGATCACAACCTTATTAACATCGGTAAAGCCGGACGTAAACGTAACATGGGTATCAGACCTACAGTTCGTGGTTCCGTAATGAACCCGAATGACCATCCACATGGTGGTGGTGAAGGTAAGACCGGTATCGGACGCCCAGGTCCTTGCACACCGTGGGGCAAACCTGCTCTCGGCCTGAAGACCAGAAAGAAAAACAAACAGTCCAACAAGTACATCGTAAGAAGACGCGATGGAAAAGCATTATCGAAATAATAAGGAGGAGAAAGCATGTCTCGTTCACTGAAAAAAGGACCTTTTGCAGACCAGAGCTTACTTAAAAAAGTAGACGCTCTTAACGCTGCAAATGATAAATCCGTAATCAAAACTTGGTCTCGCCGTTCCACAATCTTCCCGTCTTTCGTAGGACACACAATCGCTGTTCATGACGGAAGAAAACATGTGCCGGTATATATCACAGAGGATATGGTAGGACACAAACTTGGTGAGTTCGTTGCAACAAGAACTTACAGAGGACACGGAAAAGACGAGAAGAAGTCCGGAGTACGCTAGTCATCAGATTTATAACTGCCCGCTGTCAATTTAAGACAGCTGGCAGATAACTTAGATATCGAATTTAAGAAAGGAGGCACTTTAAGATGGCAAAAGGACATAGAAGCCAGATAAAGAGAGCCAGAAATGAGAATAATAGAGAGACAAGGCCGTCTGCAAAGTTATCTTATGCAAGAATTTCTGTTCAGAAAGCCTGCTACGTATTAGATGCGATCCGTGGCAAAGATGTACAGACAGCACTTGGTATCCTGACATACAATCCGAGATACGCTTCCAGCGTGATCAAAAAACTGCTTGAGTCAGCGGTAGCAAACGCTGAGAACAACAACGGAATGAACGCAGACAACCTTTATGTTGCAGCATGCTATGCAGATAAGGGACCTACAATGAAGAGAATTCAGCCGAGAGCACAGGGTAGAGCTTACAGAATCGAGAAGAGAACTAGCCATATCACAGTTGTGCTTGATGAAAGGTAAGGAGGAAAAGCATGGGACAGAAAGTTAATCCGCATGGCCTTAGAGTCGGAGTTATCAAGGATTGGGATTCCAGATGGTATGCAGAAGACAAGTTTGCTGACTACCTGGTAGAAGACTACAACATCAGAACATTCCTTAAAAAGAAATTATACAGCGCAGGTGTTTCCAAAATCGAGATCGAGAGAGCATCTGACAGAGTTAAGATCATCATCTACACAGCAAAACCTGGTATCGTAATCGGTAAGGGCGGCGCAGAGATCGAGAAAGTTAAAGCTGAGCTTCAGAAATACACAGACAAGAAGCTTATCGTTGACATCAAAGAAGTTAAGAGACCGGACAAAGATGCACAGCTGGTTGCTGAGAACATTGCTCTTCAGCTTGAGAATCGTATTTCCTTCAGACGTGCTATGAAGTCCACAATGCAGAGAACAATGAAGGCTGGCGCTAAGGGAATCAAGACTTCCGTATCCGGACGTCTCGGCGGAGCTGATATGGCTCGTACAGAGTTCTACAGCGAGGGAACAATCCCGCTTCAGACACTTCGTGCAGATATCGACTATGGCTTTGCGGAAGCAGACACCACATACGGTAAAGTTGGTGTTAAGGCATGGATCTACAATGGTGAGATTCTTCCGACAAAAGGAACTAAGGAAGGGAGCGATAAATAATGTTAATGCCAAAAAGAGTAAAACGTCGTAAACAATTCCGTGGCTCCATGAGAGGAAAAGCCCTTAGAGGCAATGTTATCAACTATGGTGATTTCGGTCTTGTTGCTACTGAGCCATGTTGGATCAGATCTAATCAGATCGAGGCAGCCCGTGTTGCTATGACCCGTTACATCAAACGTGGCGGTAAAGTTTGGATTAAGATTTTCCCGGATAAACCGGTAACAGCTAAACCAGCTGAGACTCGAATGGGTTCCGGAAAAGGCGCTCTGGAGTACTGGGTAGCAGTAGTAAAACCAGGTCGTGTTATGTTTGAGATTGCAGGCGTGTCCGAAGAGGTTGCCCGTGAAGCATTACGTCTTGCAATGCACAAGTTACCATGTAAATGTAAAATCGTTTCTCGTGCAGACTTAGAAGGCGGTGATAACAGTGAAAATTAATAAGTTCGTGGAAGATTTAAAAGCAAAGTCAGTTGCAGAACTGAATGAAGAATTAGTAGCTGCTAAAAAAGAGCTTTTCAATCTGAGATTTCAGAATGCAACAAACCAGTTAGACAATACAGGACGAATCAAAGAGGTTCGTAAAAATATTGCCAGAATCCAGACAGTAATCACTGAGCAGGCAAACGCTTCCAAATAGGACAGGAGGACATAATCGTGGAAAGAAATCTGAGAAAAACCCGCGTGGGTAAGGTTATCAGCGACAAAATGGATAAGACCATCGTAGTTGCAATTGAAGACCATGTAAAACATCCTCTTTACAAAAAAATCGTGAAGAGAACATATAAATTAAAAGCTCATGACGAGAACAATGAGTGCAACATCGGAGATACCGTTAAGGTAATGGAGACCAGACCGCTGTCCAAGGACAAGAGATGGAGACTGGTTGAGATCGTAGAGAAAGCTAAATAAGGAGGAAACCAGTATGATTCAGCAGGAAACTAGACTGAAAGTTGCCGACAACACTGGTGCAAAAGAAATCCTTTGTATTCGTGTTATGGGCGGCTCTACAAGAAGATATGCAAACATCGGTGACACAATCGTTGCTACGGTTAAAGATGCAACACCAGGCGGCGTTGTTAAAAAAGGTGACGTTGTTAAAGCTGTAGTTGTTAGAACTAAAAAAGGCGCTCGTCGTAAAGACGGATCTTACATCCGTTTCGATGAAAATGCTGCCGTAATTATCAAGGATGACTTAACTCCGAGAGGAACACGTATCTTTGGACCAGTTGCCAGAGAGCTTCGTGAGAAGAAATTCATGAAGATCGTTTCCTTAGCTCCGGAAGTATTATAGGAGGGTGCCGAATGTCAGCTATGAAAATTAAAAAAGGTGATACTGTAAAGGTAATCGCTGGAAAAGATAAAGGTAAGGACGGAAAGGTCCTTGCAGTTAACGTAAAAGACAACACAGTAGTTGTTGAGAACGTAAACATGGTTACAAAGCACGCTAAACCGTCCGCAGCTAATCAGAACGGTGGAATCGTGACAAAAGAAGCTCCGCTTCACATCTCCAACGTAATGCTCGTTGTAGACGGAAAAGCTACAAGAGTTGGATTCAAGATGGATGGAGACAAAAAAGTTCGTGTTGCTAAAGCAACAGGAAAGACAATCGATTAATTAAGAGAGGAGGCATATAAAGGTGAGTAGATTAAAAGATCTTTACAAGAACGAGATCATGGATGCCATGACCAAGAAATTCGGATACAAAAACGTAATGGAAGTGCCAAAACTCGAGAAAATCGTTGTTAACATGGGTGTTGGCGAGGCAAAAGAGAACGCTAAACTTCTTGACGCTGCAATCGCAGATATGGAACTTGTTACAGGACAGAAAGCAATCGCTACAAAAGCTAAAAAATCTGTCGCTAACTTCAAAATCAGAGAGGGTATGCCGATCGGATGTAAAGTTACTCTGAGAGGCGAGAAGATGTATGAGTTCGCTGATCGTCTTATCAACCTTGCTCTTCCACGTGTACGTGACTTCCGTGGTGTTAACCCGAACGCATTCGACGGCAGAGGAAACTATGCTCTTGGTATCAAAGAGCAGCTGATCTTCCCAGAGGTTGAGTACGATAAGGTTGATAAAGTAAGAGGAATGGACGTTATCTTCGTTACAACTGCTAAAACAGATGAAGAGGCACGCGAATTACTGACATTATTCAACATGCCATTTGCTAAATAGGAGGAAAAGATTCATGGCTAAGACAGCAATGAAAATTAAACAGCAGCGTAAAGCTAAATTCTCCACAAGAGAGTATACTCGCTGCAGAATCTGTGGCCGTCCACATGCATACCTGAGAAAATACGGAATTTGCAGAATCTGCTTCCGTGAGCTGGCATACAAAGGTCAGATCCCGGGTGTTAAGAAAGCTTCCTGGTAGGCCGAGGCGAAAGCAACTTTTTAATCATTTAAATAATATTCACACGACATGTAAAGTCTGAAGAAAGAGGAGGAAACTTACATGACAATGAGCGATCCGATCGCAGATATGCTTACAAGAATCCGTAACGCAAATACTGCAAAACATGACACTGTAGACGTACCGGCATCCAAGATGAAAATTGCTATCGCAAACATCCTTGTAGATGAGGGATACATCGCAAAATATGATCTGGTTGAGGATGGAGTTGTTAAAACTCTTCACATCACACTGAAATATGGTGAGGACAAAAACCAGAAGATCATCACAGGACTTAAGAGAATCTCCAAACCAGGTCTTCGTGTATACGCAGGCAAGGATGAGCTTCCGAAGGTTCTTGGTGGACTTGGTATCGCAATCCTTTCCACAAACAAAGGCGTTATCACTGACAAAGAGGCTCGTAAGCTTCAGGTTGGTGGCGAGGTACTTGCATTCGTTTGGTAGGTCAAAGCCGCTTAACGAAGCAGTCATATAGCTTTTAAACTGAAAACAGAGAGGGCATGGGCCCTCTCCGACAATCTAAGTAAGGAGGACAAATTTATGTCACGAATCGGAAGACTTCCGGTTGCAATTCCAGCTGGCGTTGAGGTTACAGTCGCAGATGGAAACGTTGTAACAGTAAAAGGACCTAAGGGAACACTTGAGAGAGCACTCCCGACAGAGTTAGAGATCAAAGTTGAAGACGGTCATGTAGTTGTAACAAGACCGAACGACTTAAAGAGAATCAAAGCCCTTCACGGCTTAACAAGAAGCCTTATCCACAACATGGTTGTTGGTGTAAGCGAAGGATACAAAAAAGAGCTTGAGGTTAACGGTGTTGGTTACAGAGCTGCTAAGCAGGGCAAGAAACTTGTACTTAACCTCGGATATTCTCACCCGGTAGAGATGGAAGATCCAGAAGGTCTTGAGTCCACAGTTGACGGAAACAAGATCATCGTATCTGGTATCAGCAAAGAAAAAGTTGGCCAGTACGCAGCTGAGATCAGAGACAAGAGAAGACCTGAGCCATACAAGGGCAAGGGAATCAAGTACGTTGACGAAGTTATCAGACGTAAAGTCGGTAAGACCGGTAAGAAATAATTAAGGAGAGTGAGAATATGATTAACAAAGCATCCAGAAGCGAAATTCGCGAAAAGAAGCATAGAAGATTACGTCATCATTTAAACGGAACTGCAACTACTCCTCGTCTGGCAGTATTTCGTTCCAACAAGCACATCTATGCACAGATTATTGATGACACAGTTGGTAAAACTTTAGTATCCGCTTCTACTCTCCAGAAGGACGTAAAAGCAGAGCTTGAGAACACTGATGATGTACAGGCTGCAGCAAAAGTTGGAACAGTGATCGGTAAAAAAGCTGTTGAGGCAGGTATCGAGAGCGTTGTTTTCGACAGAGGTGGATATATCTACCACGGAAAAGTTAAAGCACTGGCAGATGCAGCAAGAGAAGCTGGACTGAAATTCTAAGAGGAGGAAAAGAACACATGAAACGTAATCTTATTGATGCTAGTCAGTTAGAGTTAGAAGATAAAGTAGTATCAATCAAGCGTGTTACCAAGGTTGTTAAAGGTGGTCGTAACTTCCGTTTCACAGCTTTAGTTGTTGTAGGTGACGGCAATGGACACGTTGGTGCAGGTTTAGGAAAAGCAGCAGAAATTCCGGAGGCGATCCGCAAAGGTAAAGAGGACGCTATGAAGAAGCTTGTTACTGTTGCAAGAGACGAGAACAATTCCATTACACATGACTTCATCGGAAAATTCGGAAGCGCTGAGATGCTTCTGAAGAGAGCTCCGGAAGGTACTGGAGTTATCGCCGGTGGCCCGGCACGTGCCGTAATCGAGCTTGCAGGTATCAAAAACATCCGTACAAAATGTATGGGTTCCAGAAATAAACAGAACGTAGTTCTGGCAACAATCGCAGGCCTGAGCCAGTTAAAGACTCCGGAAGAGGTTGCAAAGCTCCGCGGAAAATCTGTAGATGAGATTCTGGGTTAAGGAGGATATGGAAATGGCAGATACAATCAAGGTTACACTGGTAAAATCTCCGATCGGTGCAGTACCGAAACACAAAAAAACTGTAAAAGCTATGGGTCTTACAAAGATGCATAAAACAGTTGAGATGCCAGACAACGCTGCAACTAGAGGAATGATTCAGCAGGTGCAGCACCTGGTAAAAGTAGAAGATTAAGGAGGTGCCAGAATGGAATTATCAAACTTAAGACCCGCAGAGGGTTCCAAGCATAGCGATAACTTCAGAAGAGGCCGTGGACATGGTTCAGGAAACGGCAAAACTGCTGGTAAAGGACATAAAGGACAGCTTGCTCGTTCCGGACACAAGAAACCGGGATTCGAGGGAGGTCAGATGCCTTTATACAGACGTCTTCCTAAGAGAGGTTTCACTAACAGAAACTCTAAAGAAATTATCGCAATCAATGTAGACGTTCTCAATCGTTTTGAGGATGGCGCAGAGGTTACAGTTGACAGCTTACTTGCAAGCGGTGCGATCTCCAAGATCGGTGATGGTGTTAAGATCCTTGGAAACGGCGAGCTTACAAAAAAACTTAATGTTAAAGTAAACGCTGTCAGCGAGACTGCAAAAACAAAAATTGAAGCTGCTGGTGGTACAGTAGAGGTGATCTAATGTTTGAGACTCTTAAGAGTGTTTTCAAAGTAAAGGAAATGAGAAGAAAGCTTCTCTATCTGATCTGGATGATATTCGTGATCAGAATCGGATCCCAGCTTCCTGTACCGGGAGTCGACAGTGACTTCTTTAAGCAGTGGTTTGAATCTAATACCGGTGACGCATTCAATTTCTTTGATGCGTTCACCGGCGGTTCCTTTACTCAGATGTCAATTTTCGCATTGAACATCACACCTTACATTACTTCTTCCATTATCATTCAGCTTCTTACCATTGCCATTCCGGCACTGGAAGAGATGCAGCGTGACGGAGAAGAAGGAAGAAAAAAGCTTACAGCAATCACACGTTATGTAACGGTTGGTCTTGCTCTGTTTGAGTCTGTTGCCATGGCAATCGGATTTGGACGTCAGGGTATGATCCCGAACATGAGCTTCCTTAAAGGAATCGTAGTTGTTGCAAGTTTAACAGCGGGTTCCGCAATGCTTATGTGGCTGGGCGAGCGTATTACAGAGAAGGGCATTGGAAATGGTATTTCCATCGTCCTGACTATCAATATCGTGTCCAGGATCCCGAGTGATATGTCCCTTCTTTATGAGAACTTCGTCAAGGGCAAAACAATTGCAAAAGGAATGCTTGCAGCCTGCATCATTGCTGTGATTATTCTGTTTGTTGTAGTGCTCGTACTTATCCTCAACGGAGCAGAGAGAAGAATTCCGGTTCAGTATTCCAGAAAGATGGTTGGACGTAAAATGATGGGCGGTCAGTCCACAAACATCCCGCTCAAGGTAAATACTGCCGGCGTTATCCCGGTTATTTTTGCTTCCTCTATCATGTCTTTCCCGTCGATCATTGCTCAGTTCGCTGGCAAAGGAAACGGAACGGGCATCGGAAGTGAGATCTTAAGAGGACTTTCCTCCAATAACTGGTGTAATCCAAGTCAGATCCAGTACAGCTGGGGTCTGATCGTGTATGTGGTACTTTGCGTATTCTTCGCATACTTCTATACATCAATTACCTTTAATCCGTTGGAAGTAGCCGATAATATCAAAAAGCAGGGCGGTTTTATCCCAGGCATCCGTCCGGGAAAACCGACTTCAGATTATTTGACTAAAATCCTGAATTATATTATATTTATAGGTGCAGTAGGTCTTGTTATCGTGGCCGTTATACCGTTCTTCTTCAACGGTGTGTTCGGTGCGGATGTTTCCTTCGGCGGTACATCTATCATCATCATCGTAGGTGTTATCCTGGAGACCGTTAAGCAGGTGGAATCTCAGCTGCTTGTACGTAATTACAAAGGCTTCCTGAACTAATTGAAAATGAAGGTTGCGGTGCGAAAGTGTCGCAGCCTTGATTTGTAAACAGGACTGTCTGAAGATCAGGCAGAAAACAGGAAAATGGAGGGTATGCTATGAGAATTATTATGTTGGGTGCACCGGGGGCAGGTAAAGGTACTCAGGCTAAGAAAATTGCGGCGAAATATGGGATTCCGCACATCTCCACAGGAGATATTTTCCGTGCTAACATCAAAAACGGTACCGAGCTTGGAAACAAAGCAAAAACTTACATGGATCAGGGACTTCTTGTTCCGGATGAACTGACCTGCGACCTTGTTGTTGACAGAATCCAGCAGGATGACGCAAGGGAAGGGTATGTTCTGGATGGTTTCCCGAGAACAATTCCGCAGGCAGAATGTCTGACAGAGGCTCTGAACAAACTTGGAAGCAAAATTGACTATGCGATCGATGTGGATGTGCCGGATGATAACATCGTGAAACGTATGGGCGGACGCCGTGCATGTGTGAAATGCGGTGCAACTTATCACGTTGTATTTGCAGCACCGAAGACAGAGGGGGTCTGCGATACCTGTGGTGACAAGCTTGTACTCCGTGATGATGACAAGCCGGAAACAGTCCAGAAGCGTCTGAATGTTTATCATGAGCAGACACAGCCATTGATTGACTATTACACCACACAGGGTGTTTTGAAGACGGTAGACGGAACCAGGGATCTGAATGAGGTATTCCAGGAGATCGTTGACATCTTAGGAGAATAAGAATGTCCGTAACAATTAAGACACAGCATGAAATCGAACTTATGAGAGAAGCAGGCCATCTTCTTGAGAAGGTGCATGACGGTTTGATCCCTTACATCAAACCGGGTGTCAGCACCAAAGAGATTGATAAGATCGGAGAAGAAATGATCCGGTCTATGGGCTGTATTCCGAACTTTCTGAACTACGGAGGTTTTCCGGCTTCTTTCTGCATCAGCCTGAATGATGAGGTTGTGCATGGAATTCCATCCGAGGAGAAGATCATCCAGGACGGGGATCTGGTTAAGATCGACGCCGGCCTGATTTATAAGGGCTACCATTCTGACGCAGCACGTACCTATGCGGTAGGTGAAGTATCCAAAGAAGCACAGCAGCTCATAAAGGTTACAAGAGAGTGCTTTTTTGAAGGACTGAAAATGGCAAAAGCCGGAAATCATTTAAATGATATTTCCAAAGCCATCGGAGCCCACGCAGCGAAATACCGTTATGGTATTGTACGTGACCTTGTAGGACATGGAATCGGAACTCATCTTCATGAGGATCCGCAGATTCCAAACTTCCCGCAGAAGCGCAGGGGCATCAAGCTCCTTCCGGGAATGACCCTGGCCGTCGAGCCCATGATCAACCTTGGTCGTGCGGACGTGGCATGGCTGGACGATGAGTGGACAGTGGTAACCATGGATGGTTCACTTTCCGCCCATTATGAAAACACGATCCTCATCACCGATGGGGAACCAGAGATTCTGACGCTTACGAATCTGTAAGCAGCAATTGTTGTCATGACATAGGAGGTAAAAAATGTCAAAAGCAGATGTGATCGAAGTAGAAGGCACTGTTCTGGAGAAACTGCCTAATGCGATGTTTAAAGTGGAACTGGAAAACAAACATGTGGTACTTGCACATATCAGTGGCAAGCTCCGTATGAATTTTATCCGTATTCTCCCGGGAGATAAAGTAACGATCGAACTTTCTCCGTATGATCTTTCCAAAGGAAGAATCATCTGGAGAGATAAATAAGAAATATTGTAAAAGACGACCTGGTGGCGTTAAGCTGCCGGGTCTTTTTTTGCCTTTTCTGCAGAAAAGGCAAAAAAAGAATTTGAAGTGGAGTTTATCACTCACATTTTTTTCACGCTTTAAACATAAAGTGAACAGATTTTGCTGATATAGTATGAGCATACAAAAAAGAGAGGTGTTCATATGAAGAAAAAATATCTTGCAGCAATAGTGGGAGTTATGATGGCAGCTACATCTGTTACTGCATGCGGGGCAGCGACAACGGATACAAAAGAGACAGTAGCTGAGAGTTCAGATGATAAAGATACGGAAGATACAGCTGCAGACAGCACAGACGAAGAGAGTAGTGACAGCAGTGCAGATGCTGATAAAGAAAGCTCTGATAAAGAGGATTCTGGTAAAGAAGATCCCGAGAAAGAAGATGTGACTTACGGTGAGGTGAAATCCGTGGAGAATGGAAAGATCACCATCGCTGTTGGAACGATGAAAGAAATGGGCGGAAACGGTGAAGTATCTGGAGAAAATCAGGGAGAAGCACCTTCCATGCTGGATCTGACCGGAGATGAGATGACAGTCACAGTGACTGATGATACGGTGATCACGAAAGAAAGCACCGGAGGTCCGGGAGGAGCACCAGGAGGAAAGCAGGGAGAAGTACCTGAGAAACCAGATGGAGATAACGGAAGTGGAGAAGCTCCGGAAAATCCAGACGGAGATAGTGGAAACGGTCAGGCCCAGGGCGGTGCGCCGGACGGCAATAATTCTCAGAGTGAAAACATTGAAATTTCCGACATCCAGGAAGATGACATCGTAGCCATCACAACCGATGATGACGGAAACGCCCTTACCATTAAAGTACAGAGCGAAGAAATGGGCGGCGGTCAGAGAGGCCCTGGTGGAGCACCAGGAGGCCAGGCTCAGGGAGTAGACAGCTACGACGTAGCCAATACCTACGATTCTGATACAAAAGTATCCGATACATCCCTGGAATCCACAGGAACAGATGAAAATGCAGCACTTGTATCATCAGGAGCAAATGTAACCTTTGATAATGTGGACATCACAAGAAATTCTTCCGACAGCACAGGCGGCGATAACTCCAGCTTTTACGGCGTAGGAGCGGCACTCCTTGCAACAGAGGGCAACGCCTATGTAAAAGGCGGAACCGTAACCACTGACGCAGCCGGCGGAGCAGGACTTTTTGCCTACGGCGACGGAACAGTCTACGCGGCAGATACTACCATCAAGACAACACAGGATACTTCCGGTGGGATCCACGCAGCCGGCGGCGGTAAATTATACGCCTGGGATCTGAACGTGGAGACAGACGGAGAGTCCGCAGCTGCCATCCGAAGTGACCGTGGCGGCGGAACCATGGTAGTAGACGGCGGAACCTATACATCCAACGGCGAAGGTTCGCCGGCTGTATATTGCACTGCCGATATTGCGGTAAAGGATGCCACACTTACAGCAAACGGATCAGAAGCAGTATGCATCGAAGGACTGAACTCATTGCATCTGTTTGACTGCGATCTCACCGGAAATATGAGCGATTTAAGCCAGAATGACAGCACCTGGACCGTAATCCTCTACCAGAGCATGTCCGGTGATTCCGAAGTAGGAAACAGCACCTTCCAGATGGATGGAGGAACCCTTACATCACAGAATGGCGGCGTGTTCTACACAACCAACACAGAGAGCGACATCACCCTGAATGCTGTAGATATCACATACAACAATGACAATGAGTATTTTCTACGCTGTACAGGAAATAACAACGAAAGAGGCTGGGGAGAAAGCGGAGCCAACGGAGCAGACTGCGACTTTACCGCGATCAGCCAGGATATGGAAGGTGATGTGATCTGGGACACCATCAGCCAGCTTGATTTCTATATGACAGATGGAAGTAACCTTACCGGAGCCATTGTAGACGATGAAAGATTTGCCGGTAACGGCGGAGATGGCTACTGCAATGTATATGTCAGTGACGACTCTACCTGGACAGTAACCGGCGACAGCACCGTATCCACACTTTCCAATGATGGAACCGTCGTGGATGACTCCGGAAAAACTGTTACGATCAAAGGAACAGACGGAACTGTATATGCAGAGGGCGATAGTGATTATACCATTACTGTAGATAAATATGAAGATACTGCAGACACTTCAGGTATCGATACAATTGCTTCCTGGTCTGATTACGAAGTGGAGAAACCGGATACACTCTAAAATGGAACATCATTTTATATTCGCTTTTTTAGTGAATTAGATATCTATATAGAAAGAGTCATGTATTGGGAATTTAAATTTCAAAATATGTATCGGGCATGATGAAAAGAGAGCTGTTGAAAAATGGATGATTTCTATTCTCCATTTTTCAACAGCGTCTGTAATAATAAATTGAATCATTTCTTTTTTCTTACAAAAATTGCACTAACTAAGAAGATAAATATACAAGCACCGATAAAGGAAATGATTATTTTAGATAATAAACCAAAACTATAAAAGCCAAATACGTAAAAGAGTCGTTCACCGATGATTGAGCCGACAATTCCTAAAAGTGCATTTTGAAGTAAAGTTGTTTTGAACCCCATAATTGAGCTTGCTAGTATTCCTGCAATAACTCCGGCAATGAGATAAGTAAGCATCTTTCGTATCCTCCTTTAATTATTGTTTTTCATATATTGCATTTTGTATAATAAAAGCTTCGTTTTCAGATAATGTAACATAATCATTTCCGTCTATGTAATTTTCTTTATTGAGTAAAAATGTGGTATTAGTAGTATTATAAATAGCCCAATAATGAGAATTATCTGAAGTGTCAGGTATAATTTTATATTCTCCAACAGCGATATCTTTTCCAACTATATAAATTCCTGTAATATCAGGAGAAAGAGATTCAATATCATCGTATTTAACTAAATAAGAATCTTGAGTTACATCGACAATTCCATCTTTCAAATTAAGAATTTTACAGCAATTCAAAGGATTATAATCAATATCTTTTGTAGCACTTGAATCTTTTTTTGTATTAATACTTGATGTCCATTTCTGTGGACCGTAAGCAACATATGTTCCAGCATCGATATCGATTCCGATTCGGTACATATTTTCGGGATATACAGTATTAAACAGCCCCTTCGAAGAGGTATTAATGTTAAGAGATTTACTTGGACATTTAATAGCTTTTGTGTTTTGCAAAATAATAATTTGATCTTTTTTTACGGTTAGGAAAGCTGTATCTGGGTAGTAGTTGTATTCTATTACATTCGATTCAGCAGTATCAGAGTATACGCTATACAAACCGTCATTGCTTGGATCGAGTCTTGTAAGATAATATTCTCCAATGGGAAGTGTATTACCGCCAATAAAAATACCATAATTTTCAGGTCCTTTTGATTCAATATCAGAATATGGAACTAAGGCTAATCCCATTATTTCAAGAAGTTGTCCTTCTTCGATATTGACAAAGCAAAAATAGTTTGACCATCCACCGCCATTTACTGTATCTGATTTAGTACTGTCACTATACAAAGTGGCAAAGCCAGTTCCAGAACCAGTATTAAATGCACCATATTTTCCCGCTGGTATATCTGTGCCAACTTTATAAGTTCCATCTTTATAAATTTTATTGAAATCTGAACCATCGAAGGATGCTACAGATAAGAAAAAATCATCAGGAATCTCATTGATTATATCAGTAGATGATTTTGTTTGGACTTCTTTTTTTATGGTTGGCATAGTGGGAGTTATAGCAGAAAATTTTGGAGCTTCATCAGAATTACTTTGAGAAGAATTAAAATCTTCAGTAGTATATTTTTGTACACCAGTAACCAGACTGTTAGGTCGTGAAATAGAAGAATGCTGGGTGAAAAAATAGGCTACAGAACAAATAATGATTATTAGACATAAAATTCCTGTAAAAAGTAATCTCTTTTTTTTGTAGTCTGTTTCAATTTGAACACGTTTTGTTTTTTCTTTTTCGATGTAAATTTTGTCCATTTCTTCATAGTCAATCATTAATTTTTGACCACAATATGGGCAATAAATTTTGGTATCATCTAAATCAAAATCTAATTTTCCATTGCAACTAGGACAAGTTATGCTGATTATTTTCATTAGAGTTTCCTTTCATCTAAAGAAGCTTTTTATAGGGCAGTTATTACATGGCAAATATTTCTCGATAAAATAATAATTTTTGTTGAGAAATATATTCTCCAGATTTAGTTTGCACAGTAATTTTACAAGAGATTGTATTGAAATTTAATTTACCAGTTTTTTGAAGATCATCAAGTGAAATATAAAAATTACTGCCATATACATATTCGCTAACTTCAAATTCAGAAGAATTTCCCGTTGGCATTAAAAAATTTACATCATCTACCATAATATCAGAAAAGGTAACCGTAATAACTTGCTTAGTAGTATTTTGCACTTCTAATTCAATGACAATATCAGAGGCACCTGGGGTGTAAGAACAATTTCCGATTTTCACGTATGTTTGGTCGTAGGAATATATAAATGGATGAAGATTTTTTTTAGTAATTTCTATCGTATTCCCAGAAGTAGTGACTTGTTCTATTTCTGGTGTGTCCATATTTTTTACAGAAGTATTTTGTAAATCAAATATTTCTCGATAAAATAGTAGATTTTGCTGAGCAAGATATTCTCCAGATTTGGTTTGCACAGTAATTTTACAAGAGATTGTACTGAAATTTGATGTACCAGTTTTTTGAAGATCATCAAGTGAAATATAAAAATTACTGTTGTATGCATATTCGCTAACTTCAAATTCAGAAGAATTTCCCGGTGTCATTGATAAGTTTACATCGTCTACCACGATATCAGAAAAAGAAACAGTAATAATTTGCTTAGTAGTATTTTGTGCTTCTAATTGAATGATGATATCAGAAGCATCCTGAGTATAAGAACAGTTTCCAATTTTCACATATGTATTATCGTTTGAATATATAAATGGATGAAGATTTTTTTTAGTAATTTCTATTGTGTTTTCAGAAGTATTTTGTAAATCAAATGTTTGAAAATATTTGATGATTTTATTATTGTTAAAATAAAGTAATAAAATAAAAGTTATGAGTAGGACTAATATGATTTTCCCTTTTTTTCTGTGGGAATCTTTACGTGCTTGGAGTCTGCCTTTTTCGAATTCATAACCTATAGAATTTGCATTAACAATTTTCAAATTATGTGTTTGTTCATCTATTCGAAATTGAGAATTACAGTATGGACAATAAAATATTGTCGATTTACTGGAAACTGTTAAAGGTGCTCCACAAGAAGGACACTTTATATTTTCAATCTTCATTTTTTCCTTCCTTTAATTTAAATAATGTATAAAAATAATATTGAGTTTTTCATTTATCTCTTAAATATACTCTTCAAAAGTCTTGAGATTTAGCCATAAAATGAGATGTTTCGAATCGCTTGTTGGATAAGAAATATCGTTATGGTTTATTGAAATAGTTTTTTGATTTTTACACAAAGTACTTGAACTCGTAAATAATATCGTAATAAAATCTCATTATATGTAATCAATTTTTGCTCGTCATATACATTTTTGAAATTTTATCCAGAGAGTGTTTTGAACGGAAAATTTATAATTCTTTCTGTGGAATTCTTTATATTTTATCATATTTATCGTTAATCCTCAACAATTAGTATCTGTTCAAGTCAGTTTCATTTTACCATTAATATTTTGCAAAATATATTAGAACTCCACGAGAATAATTAAAAAAAGACTTTCCATTTTATAGAAAAAATCTCTTGGAAATTATAGCGGCTCTTTCTGCGGCCTGAGTAATTACTCTGTTCCATTTTTATTTAGTTAGCCAAATGTCACCTAATAGTGAATTGGGAAACATAAAGATGTTTAAGATGCAAAAGATTATTACTATATTCCAAGAGATTTATTTTTTATAAACTATCAATCTTTATTAATTGCAGATCATCCGATCCCGCCCAGCACAACACCAAGGATCAGCACCAGAAAGCACACCGGAATATAAAGATATTTACACACCGGATAAAAATATTTCGTGAATGGTTTCTCGCGGCCTTTGTTGACCTGGCTTTCCACATAGCTCCGGCCGAAGATCCAGAAGAACATGATCCCTGCAAGTCCTGCGCCGAGAGGACAGATATAGATGGAAAGCACATCCATCCAGTCAGAAACAATGCCCTGGATCAGCAGAGAAGCTACAACGCCGATCACGGCGATCACCATGCAGGAGGGAATCCTGCCAAGACCTGTTTTTTCCTGGACTGTGGCAATGGGTGCTTCATAAAGGTTCATAAGCGAGGTCATGCCTGCAAGGAATACAGCTACGAAAAAGATGATGGCAATGATCCGTCCGCCAGGCATGGTTTTGATCAGGTGCGGCAGGTAGATGAACAGAAGTCCGGGACCGCCCTGGTCAAGCTTGGCACCTGTGGTAGCCATGGCCGGAATGATAACAAGTGCTGCCAGCATAGCAGCCAGAGTATCAAAAAGTGCTACCCTTGCAGCAGATGCAGGGATATCTTCGCTGTCCGGAAGATAAGATCCGTAGATCAGTGTACCGTTGCCTGCAACAGACAGGGAGAAAAATGCCTGTCCAAGTGCGAAGATCCAGGTGGAAGGCTTTGCCAGAACTTCCGGCTCCACGCGGAAGATATAGCGGTATCCGGCAGCAGCTCCCGGCTGAAAGGCAACATAGATGCCAAGGATCACAAATAGTATAAAGAAGATAGGCATCATCACTTTATTGGCCTTTTCGATGCCGCTTCCAACGCCGTACATCAGGATAAACATGCAGATCACAAGAGCAGCCAGCTGCCAGAGATTATTTCCCCAGGCAGAGGCCATGCCTCCGAATTTGGCGCCAAAGGACTCAATATCTGCCGGTGCCAGGGTAGATCCTGTAAAGGTTCCGAGCATATATCGGAAGATCCATCCCATAACAACCGTATAACCGATAGCCATGGCCAGTGCACCGATCACCGGTATCCAGCCTAGTGTTTCACCCAGCCTTCGTCTGCATTTGGTTTCACAGGCCATGCCGAAGGCGTCAATGGGTCCGGAACGTGTCCCGCGGCCAAAGCTCATCTCACCGATCACCCCGGTAAAGCCGATCAGTGCCACAAAAATAAAATACGGGATCAGGAACGATCCCCCGCCATACAGGGAAACTCTGGTGGGAAACATCCAGATATTTCCCATTCCAACCGCAGACCCGATGCAGGCCAGAATGAACCCCCAGCGGCTGTTAAAAGATTCTCGTTTTTTCATAAAAATAAAATTTCCTCTCTCCGTTGATCGTTTCAGTATAACATAATTTTGGAAAATAGGAAACTGCAGCATCTATACAGATCCAGGTATCTATACAGATCTAGGCGGATATTTGTGAGCCACATTTGTCACCTGCTCATAACCGTATAGCTGCGAAGCAGTTATGAGCCGGGCTCATCGGCGCAGGGCATTAGCATAAAATCGAAAATGATCCGGTCTGTGCCGTGACTGGGTATACTCAAACATTACACCGTCACTGTTATAAGTCTGGCTGGACACCACAGCCACGCAGTTATAATCCTTTACATTCAGATGAAGATATTTTTCATCAATTTCTGTAACCTTTTCCACAGTCATGATACGTTTGCTGTTGACAATGGTCATATGAAGCACCTGTTCCAGATATTCATAGATAGAATGACTGGCAATCTCGGCAGTAAGGCCGGGAACGGATTCCTTCAGAAAATAATTATGGTTGATGATCAGCGGGATATCTTCAAGATAATGGATACGCTGAATATAATATACTTCTGCACCAGCGGGAAATCCTGTGTAAGCTGACTGATTTTTGCTGATACAAAGCTCTGCAAAAAGAGCCACCTCCGTATGGGCATTCTGACCGTTCCTTGCAGCAGATTCTTTGAAGGTTTCGATCTCTCCGATGGTGAAAGCAGTCTTCTCGTTTGGACGGTAGATATTGCGGACACCTTTTCCCTGCATGGTCTGTACATAGCCGTCACTGACAAGAAGACTGACCGCACGTCGCAGGGTATTGCGGGAGCAGCCGTAAGTCTGGATCAGAGTGTTTTCGGAAGGCAGAAGCTCCTGATAGGCAAAGGTGTTGTCCTCTATTTTCGTTTTCAGATCTTTATAGATATCTTCGTAAATACTTTTGGGCATTTCAATTCTCCATTCATGTTCGGTCAAAAATATATAGCAGGATTTATGATTTCTGGAATAATTATAAAAGATTTTCCCGGTAAGTGCAATGTAAATACCGTGGAATGTTTAAACAAGTTACAGAGCATATTGATATGTTATGAGGATAGTATGAGAAATATAGATGAAATCAATTTGTGGCCATTCAAAATCATGATACTGGATTTCAAACACATATAAGCTGTAAGCGTCAGAGGGGCTTACGCGTAAACAAAAAAGGAAATGTGACAGTGTAAAAACAGATCACATTTCCTCTTATTTTATCAAAGCTAAAATAAAGTCAGGCCTCTTTTTTCTTATAGGAAAGATTCCTGAAGCTGCTGCCGTCAGAAGCTGTGCTTCGGGTAACTGCCGGTGTATCGGCTGCGGTATTCCGGTCTGCACTGATCAGCCATACAGCATAGAAGGCAGGAACCAGACAGAGCCATACGCCTGAGAGACCGCAGGTCATATACAGGATCAAAGACAAAGCTGCACCTGTATGAAAAGAAAGCAGCGTCATTCCGTAGAATTTTGCTTTATCGCACTGTGCGCTGTCCTTTTTCATAAGGAACTGAGTGACAGCTGTGGTGAACTGGCGAAGGTTGTTGGTGGAAAAGATCGTGGAGCTGTTATATCCGCCGGGAGCCTTGAAGGTACACCACTGGAAAGGCATTGCAAAGAACACGGGGTAAAGAGCCACAACCGGAGACATTCCGGAAGGAAAGAATCCCAGGAGCAGGATCGCAAAGATATCGATCCCGATACTGATAAAACGAAGATCTGTGGAAAAATACTCTGGGATCCAGACCGTAAGGATAACAGCAGCCATATATATGAGAAGCGCACCCACACGCAGAAGCATATCCGAAAAATTCCTGCCTATGAGATCCCGCACAACACCAATAAGATTGGCTGTCTGGGCATTGCCAAAAAGATCTGCTCTTGACACAATGGCATAAAGCCCCAGGTATCCACCGATAAAAGATAAGGTGTAATGTATCAGAAAACGATATTTCATTTCCGTATGCATATGTAAAGATTCCTTTCATTAAAATAGGCAGATTCCATATGTCTGCCGGACTTTGCCACCCATTATAATACAGCCTGCAAAAAAAATCAAAAATTTTTTAAATTTTTTCTTGCATTTCAGGAAAACAGGTGTTAGTATATATTTCAAGCGCGCAAATACTGTGTATGAGTGCGCCTGTGAAACTGCAGATATGAGACTAATTTACGGAAGGAGGATTTCCAGTGAAAGTAAGATCATCTGTAAAGCCGATCTGCGAGAAGTGCAAGGTCATTAAGAGAAAGGGATCCATCAGAATCATCTGTGAGAACCCGAAGCACAAACAGCGTCAGGGTTGATTTCCATATCGGAACTTCTTTGGAATGTTTGTGAAACGTGCGGCTGCAGTATGAAACACCCGGTAGGGTTGTTCTACTGAACAGATAATAAGCATGTATTGCCTAATACCGAGAGGCAACAGCGGTTAAGATCCGCAATTTCGGAAAGGCTGTGATTTGCCAATTACAGCTGGGTGTTTTACCGAGGCACCCCAATTAGGAAACTAGAAAAGAAAGCGGCAGGTCGATATGTCCCATTTCACCTTGCGAGAGCAAGTGACATACGATATGCGGAACTTTCAGAAACAGAAAATGGAGGAAACAGTACATGGCTCGTATAGCTGGTGTAGACTTACCAAGAGAGAAACGTATTGAAATCGGTCTTACCTACATTTATGGAATTGGTAGACCAAGCGCAGATAAAATTCTTGCTAAAGCAGAGGTTAATCCTGACACACGTGTCAGAGATCTGACTGATGACGAGGTTAAGAGACTGAGTGCTGTTATTGATGAGACAATGACAGTAGAAGGTGATCTGAGAAGGGAAATCGCCCTTAACATCAAGAGACTGCAGGAGATTGGATGCTACAGAGGTATCCGTCATCGTAAAGGACTCCCGGTTCGTGGTCAGAAGACTAAGACAAATGCGAGAACTCGCAAGGGACCGAAGAGAACTGTTGCAAACAAGAAGAAATAATTTATAGATATAACTAATTAATTTCAATAAAAGGAAAGTGTAGGTTAGTTTTAAAATGGCAAAAGTTACAAAGAAAACGACAAAACGTCGTGTCAAGAAAAACGTTGAACACGGACAGGCACACATTCAGTCTTCCTTCAACAATACAATCGTCACACTGACAGATAACGAAGGAAACGCTCTTTCATGGGCAAGTGCCGGTGGTCTTGGATTTAAAGGTTCAAGGAAATCTACCCCTTATGCAGCACAGATGGCAGCAGAGACTGCAACAAAGGCTGCTTTAATTCATGGATTAAAAACAGTAGACGTTATGGTAAAAGGCCCGGGCTCAGGCCGTGAAGCTGCAATCCGTGCGCTTCAGGCATGCGGACTTGAAGTAACCAGCATTCGTGACGTAACTCCGGTTCCTCACAACGGATGCCGTCCACCAAAACGCAGAAGAGTCTAATTAGGAGGTAGTTGAAATGGCAGTAAATAGAGTACCTGTTCTGAAAAGATGCAGATCCCTTGGCCTGGATCCGATTTACTTAGGAATTGATAAGAAGTCCACAAGACAGTTAAAACGTGCAAACCGCAAGGTGTCTGAGTATGGTCTTCAGTTAAAAGAGAAACAGAAAGCAAAATTTATCTACGGAGTTCTTGAGAAACCTTTCCGTAACTACTACAAGAAAGCCGACAGAATGCAGGGCCAGACAGGTGAGAACCTTATGGTTATGCTTGAGAGCAGACTTGACAACATCGTTTTCCGTATGGGATTTGCCAGAACAAGAAGAGAGGCTCGTCAGATCGTAGATCACAAGCACGTACTTGTTAACGGAAAATGTGTAAACATTCCGTCCTACCTGTGCAAAGCAGGAGACACAATTGAGATCAGAGAGAAGAGCAAAGGCTCTGAGAGATATAAAGGAATCCTTGAGATCACTGGCGGAAGACTTGTTCCGGAGTGGATCGACGTTGATCAGGAGAACCTGAAGGGTGTAGTTAAAGAGCTTCCTACAAGAGAGCAGATCGATGTTCCTGTAAACGAGATGCTTATCGTCGAGCTGTATTCTAAATAATTAGTAACTGTTTACTGTGTCTACAGTTATAAAAATTGGTAATACCCTCGAATGTTGATTAACCCAGAAGGAGGGAACCTTATAGTGTTTGATTTCAATAAACCAAAAATCGAAATTACCGAAATATCCGAAGATAAGAAGTTTGGAAGATTCGTTGTAGAGCCTCTGGAAAGAGGTTATGGTACTACCCTTGGCAATTCTTTAAGAAGAATTATGCTGTCCTCCCTTCCGGGAGCTGCAGTAAGCCAGGTGAAGATCGATGGTGTACTTCATGAATTCAGCTCCATTCCGGGCGTGAAGGAAGATGTGACCGAAATCATCATGAATCTGAAATCTCTTGCCATTAAGAATCACAGCAGTGATAATGAGCCGAAGACCGCATACATTGAGTGTGAGGGCAAAGGTGTTGTTACAGCAGCTGATATCCAGGCAGATCAGGATATTGAGATCATGAACCCGGATCAGGTGATCGCAACCCTGAACGGTGGAAAAGACTGCAGACTGGCCATGGAGCTTACCATTACCAAGGGACGTGGCTATATCAGTGCAGACAAAGGCAAAACCGATGACATGCCGATCGGTATGATCGCAGTGGATGCGATCTACACACCGGTAGACAGAGTCAACATGATCGTAGAGAATACACGAGTTGGTCAGGTAACTGACTTCGACAAGCTTACACTGGATGTATATACCAATGGAACACTTGATCCGGATGAGGCAGTCAGCCTTGCAGCGAAGGTTCTCAGCGAGCATTTAAACCTGTTCATTGATCTTTCCGAGAATGCTAAGACCGCAGAGGTTATGATCGAGAAAGAAGACAATGAGAAGGAAAAGGTCCTGGAGATGAGCATTGATGAGCTTGAGCTCTCTGTTCGTTCCTACAACTGCCTTAAGAGAGCCGGTATCAATACGGTTGAAGAATTATGCAACAAGACTTCTGACGATATGATGAAGGTTCGTAATCTGGGCCGCAAATCCTTAGAGGAAGTACTTGCAAAACTCAAAGAGCTGGGACTTCAGCTCCAGCCTACAGAGGAATAATCCGGAAACAGAGTAATGAGTGGGGTGTCAGCAGCAGGGCAGTAAGACCGAACAAGCATGTCCTGGTGTCCCACAGATGGAGGATAATAAAATGGCAAAATATAGAAAATTAAGCAGAACATCTAACCAGAGAAAAGCACTTCTCAGAAATCAGGTTACAAACCTTCTTCATCACGGAAAGATCGTGACAACAGAAGCTAAGACTAAAGAGATCCGTAAGATCGCTGAGGGACTTATCGCTATGGCTGTACGTGAGAAAGACAATTTCGAGACAGTTACAGTAACAGCTAAGGTTGCTCGTAAAGATGCTGACGGAAAACGTGTAAAAGAAGTCGTAGACGGCAAAAAGAAAACAGTTTACGATGAAGTTCAGAAAGAGATCAAGAAAGATGCTCCTTCCAGACTTCATGCACGTCGTGAGATGATGAAAGTTTTCTATCCTGTAACAGAGGTTCCTGCTAAGGGCGCTGGCAGAAAGAAAAATACAAAAGAAGTTGACATGGTTGACAAGATGTTCAGCGAGATCGCTCCGAAATACGCAGATCGTAACGGCGGTTACACAAGAATCGTTAAGATCGGACAGCGTAAAGGCGATGCAGCAATGGAAGTTCTTATCGAGCTTGTATAATTTACTTCTGACCGATTTAAAGGACATTTGCAGAAATGCAGATGTCCTTTTTTAATATTCCAAAAAACTCGAAAAAATGCATAAATGGTGGGTTTTCGACCATAAATTACATTAAGATATCATAATTTGAATAATAAATCATGGTATAATATATAGAACAAAAAGTAACAATGATGGAGTAAAAGGGGATACATAAATATGACGATGATGACCATTGCCATTTGTGATGATATGCAGGCGGATGCGAGAAGACTTCACAAACAGCTTGAGCGGATCGTTCCAGGGTCAGAAATTCGGATATTTAAAAGCGGCGAGCTTTTATTGGAAGAATTGGAAAAGAAAAGGAAACCTGAGGTAAGCTGAATGACTTCGAAAAACAGCTTGACGACGGTACATTTTTGCGGTGTCATCAGAGCTTTATAGTAAATATGGAACGGGTCACAGGAGCTGAAAATGTCAGCTTCCATATCGGAGAGCATGTAATACCGATCTCCCGATCCTATAATCGGAATGCACACGAGAAATATGATGAATATCTGAGGCTTCAGCAGGAATATGATGAGGAAGAAGAGGATTAACTTGATTATTATCCTTTTTTAGCGTACAATCGGTAATGTATGAAATACGACTACACGTATGCGAAAGGATGATAAACATGGTCGGTGGGACTTTTGGTATTACCGGACAGAAACAATATAGAAATGATTTGGGACAGGTTCCCGGATATGATAAATTTGCAGAAGATAAAAAGGAAAGCAGCGAGGAAATGTTTTCCTTTACGTCTTGTGCATTTTTTTGTTGCCTGAGATGATGCGACGTTTTATACTGACATTGGAAATACTGTTTGTATCACTTTTTCTTCTGGGAGGAAGTTTTCCGGAAACAGAAACTGCCCGGAATACATCAGGAGGATTTAGCTGGAAGGACTACAGGACCATTGCACATGCTCTGGGAGGTATGGACGGAAAGGATTACCTGAATTCCAGAGAGGGATTTCTGTTCATGTATGAACAGGGAGTTCGTCTTTTTGAATTGGATCTTTCCAGGACATCTGATGGAGTATGGGTCTGCAGGCATAACTGGAACGATTCCATGGGACAGTGGGATGGCAACGGAAAAAAAGTCCTTACAGAAAAGGAATTCAGACAAAGTAAAATATATGGGAAATACACCCCCATGACACTGGAGGATTTTTTCCTTCTTCTGAAAGATTATCCGGATGCATATGTGCTGATCGATTCCAAACAGTATTCTCTTCGCAATTATCAGAGAACACTGGAGGATTACAGTGATTATGTGGAAATCGCCAGGAATGCAGGTGCCGGTGAGACGCTGGATCGGATCATTCCGGAAATCTACAATGAAGCAATGTTTCCCGGAACGGCCATGCTCTATTCTTTTCCTTCCTATGTATATTCACTGTGGCAGGAGTATTCTGTGGAAGAGCTGGAGTATATTGCATCCTTCTGTAAAGAAAAGGGAATTCCGGCAGCAACAGTATACTGGGAGTATTGGTCAGAAGAAACGGAGAAGATCTTTGAAAAAAACGGGATCAGTCTGTATGTTTATACGGTTAATGACCGTGACCAGGCCAGAAGATACATTTCGCAGGGAGCAGAAGGAATCTGTACCGATTTCCTGACAGCGGAAGATCTGTGGTAAGAGAAATAAAAACAAAGGAATCAGAAGATTATGAAAATAAGAACAACCATTGCTGTGATGGCAGCAAAGATCACAGGACATGTCTGTAAGCTTATGGGCCGGCAGGGTGTGACCTGGGCCGGTAAGGTCGCGATGAAGATCTGTCCGGATATCCTGGAAGAGCTTTCTTCTCAGGTAAGAGAAAAAATATTTGTAGTATGCGGAACCAACGGAAAGACCACAACCAATAACATGCTGTGCGCAGGCCTTGAGGCAGAGGGAAAAAAGGTCATCTGCAATCATACCGGTTCCAACATGCTCAACGGAGTTGTGGCAGCCTTTGTATTGGGGGCAAAATTCAGCGGAAAACTGGATGCGGATTATGCCTGTATCGAGGTGGATGAGGCATCCACAAGACATGTGTTCACAAGGATCAGACCGGATTATATGGTTATGACCAATCTGTTCCGTGATCAGCTGGACCGTTATGGCGAGATCGATATCACTATGAACATCCTGGAAGAAATGATGAAAAAGGTTCCGGATATGAAGGTCATTGTCAATGGTGATGATGCACTGTCTGCATATCTTGCCATGGACTGCGGAAATCCTTTTGTAACCTACGGGATCAGCAAACCGGTGATCGAGAACAAAACAAACGAGATCCGTGAGGGCCGGTTCTGTAAGTGCTGTGGAGAAAGGCTGATCTACAGCTTCTATCATTACAGTCAGCTGGGAGACTACAGATGTCCGAAATGCGGCTTTAAACGTCCGGAGATCGACTTTGATGCCACAGATGTGAAGGTGGATGATCAGATTGCCTTTACAGTGGAGGATAAACGGATCGTGGCCAATTATAAGGGATTCTATAATGTGTATAATATTCTGGCTGCCTATGCGGGAATTCGTACCGCAGGCTTTAAGGCGGAGCATTTTAATGAGATGCTCCGGAAGTTTAATCCGGAGAACGGACGCAATGAACAGTTTCGGATCAAGGGCACCAGTGTTGTTCTGAATCTTGCCAAGAATCCGGCCGGTTTTAACCAGAACATTTCAGCTGTGATGCAGGACGGATCACCAAAGGATATCATCATTGTGATCAATGATAATGCACAGGATGGAAAAGATATCTCCTGGCTCTGGGATGTGGATTTTGATCTTTTCGGAGGTGACAATATCAATTCCATCACAGTCAGTGGTATCCGGTGTCAGGATATGCGCCTCCGTCTGAAATATGTGGATATCCCGTCCATGCTGGAAAATGATGTGGAGACAGCCATCCGCAAACGAATCGGGGATGGATGCGGCAATCTTTATGTACTTGTAAATTATACGGCGCTGTTTGGCACCAGAAATATCCTGAAGAAACTGGAGGGTGAGAAATGAAGATAACGATAGGGCATTTATATCCGGATCTTCTGAACCTTTACGGTGACAGAGGAAATATCCAGTGTCTGATGAAGCGCTGTCTCTGGAGAGGAATCGAGGCAGAAACCATAGCTTATGAACTGGATGACAGAATCGATTTTTCCAAACTGGATATCGTACTTCTTGGCGGTGGCTCCGACAGAGAACAGATGCTGGTATGTGAAAAGCTGAAGGAAATCCAGAAGGATTTCAAGGCGTATGTGGAAGACAATGGAGTTGTGATCGCAATCTGTGGAGGGTATCAGCTCCTTGGAAATTATTATAAGACGGATCAGGGAATGATCGAGGGTCTGAAGCTTGTAGATATGAGCACTGAGCAGGGAAAAGGCCGCCTTATTGGAAACATTGTGATGCAGAGCGATCTTTTTGATATGCCCATCGTAGGTTTTGAAAATCATGGAGGGCGTACCACCATCGGAAACAACAGATCCCTGGGAAAGGTTCTGGCAGGATACGGAAATGACGGACAATCCGGTGAGGAAGGGGTTGTATACAAAAATGTGATCGGTACGTATCTTCACGGACCGCTTCTTCCCAAGAACCCGCAGCTTGCAGATCTTCTGATCAGCCGTGCACTGGAAAAGAAATACGGTAAAAAGATCGAACTTGAGAAACTGGACGACAGCGAGGAACAGGAGGCAAACTCCTATATTTTCCATCGCTTTGTAAAAAACGAAGGATAAGAGGACAGTATGGCAAAATCAAACAATCAGAAGGCGAAGATCCTGTACCTTGAAAAAATGCTGCGGGAAACAGGGGAGCATCGGGTAATATCTATGCAGAAGATCCTTGAGAATCTTGAGAAACAGGGAATCCGTGCAGAGCGAAAGAGCATTTATGATGATGTGGAGGTATTACGTTCTTTTGGAATGGATATCCGTTATACAAGAGAACGGCCGGGTGGGTATTATCTTGCCGGTGAGAGTGCCGGAGAGGAACAGCCGTCTGAAGAACCCGGGCTGACTGCGGAAGCTAAGGAGATTCATGAAACTAAAGATATTCATGAGACCTCTGTGACAGGGTACCGGAAGCTTCTTGAGGCTTCAGCCGGAACCATAAAAAAAGAAATAAAACTTCTCTGTACCGGAGCTGTACAGGCGGAGGTGCGTGACTTTTTCGGTACAGATGCAGAATATAAGATGAAAGATAGCGGAGATCTGACGGTAACTGCAGAGCTTCCGGAAAATGGAAAATTCTACGGCTGGCTGACCGGGATGGGCGGCAGTGTACGTATCCTGAAACCCAAGAAATCTGCAGCCGCCTACAGAGACTATCTGAAATCACTGGCAAAGGACTATAAAGGCTTATAGGAGAGATTTGATCATGAAGAAAAAAACAGCAATCCTGCTTGTGGGAGCTTTTGTCTTTACAGCAGCCTTTTCCGGCTGTGGAAAAAACAAAGAGGCGACAGAGGCAGCCAATGAAAGTGTGGAGTCTGAAGACCCGGAGGGAAAAGCCAAAAACAGCAATGATGCAGAGGAAGAAGAAAAAAAAGAAGCAAAAGAAACTGCGGCAGCAGATAAGAAAGTAGGTGTGTTTCTGCCTTCATCAGCAGATGATCCCCGTTGGTCTGCTGATGGAGAAACTCTTCAGAATACACTGGAAGATGATGGATATGATGCAGAGATATTTTGGGCAGATGAAGACAGTGATACGCAGGTATCACAGATCCAGTCCATTCTGGACGATGAAGAGCTTTCTGCACTTGTCATCGCACCTTCAGATGCTTACAGCCTGAACGATGTGCTGGAGCAGGTGTATGAGAAATCTATCCCTGTGATTTCTTACGATCAGCTGATCATGGATACAGATAAGGTCAACTATTATGTTACCTTTAATACAAGAAAAGCCGGAAAAATGGTGGGAGATTCCATCATAAAAAAAATGGATCTGGAGAAAGCCCGGGAAGAAAAGAAAACTCTGACCATTGAGTTCCTTATGGGCTCTCCGGATGATCGTGACGCACTGTTTTTTTATAATGGCGTGATGGAGAAGCTTCAGGAATATTTCGACGACGGAACACTGGTATGTACTTCAGGAAAGCTGACCTTTGATGATACTGCAGTGATGCGTTCCGGAAGAAATACCGCAAAGAATGATATGGCGGAGATCCTTTCTCAGAATTATACAGAGGGTGCGCCGGATATTATCTGCACAGGTGCCGACGACCTTGCACTTGGGGCTGTGGATGCCCTGGAGGATGCAGGACATGTGTCTGGAGAGGATGGTTGGCCTATGATCACAGGAGGCGGCTGTGAGGCAGAAGCAGTGACCGCTGCGATCCAGGGAAAGATTGAGGATGATCTGCTGTTTGATAACCGTGTACTGGCACATGACTGTGTGACGATGGTGGATGCTCTTCTGAAAGGGGAGAAGCCGGAGATCTCCGATTATGAGCAGTATGACAACGGGACCAAGATCGTGGGAACTGTGACCAGTGATATCCAGCTGATCGATGCAGATAATTATCAGATGCTTGTGGATGACGGATATTATGAAGAAAAAGAGATCATGCCGGAGGCAACTGCCACACCAACGCCGACAGTGACATCGGAAGCTACGGTGACGGAAGAACCGGATATAGATGAAAATACACCGGAAGCTGCATCGGCTTCATCGGAAAAGGAAGAAACGGAAATTTCCGGAACACCGACACCGGAGGAAACAGTAACTCCGACACCTTCAGAAAAGTCGGAAAAGGGTGCAGATGCGTAGATCAGAAATGATATCATGATCTGGCTGTGATAAAAATAAAAATACTCCCGGAAACAATGTATATAAGTTTCCAGGAGTATTTTTTATGATAAATCTTATTCACGGAAAGTAAGTTTGCCATCAGCAATGGAATCAATGATAGCAAGGGATTCCAGATGGATACCCATGTCACGGATGGTCTGTCCGCCGGACTGGAAGCCTTTTTCGATAACGATTCCGGCTCCTTCAAGAGTTGCGCCGGATTTCTTAACGATGTCGATCAGACCGAGAAGTGCACAGCCATTGGCAAGAAAATCATCGATCAGGAGTACGTGATCTTCCGGTCCGAGAAATTTCTTGGAAAGGATCACATCGTAAACTTTCTTGTGGGTGAAAGACTCTACCTTGGTGGTGTACATCTCGCCGTCAAGGTTCACACTCTGTGCTTTCTTGGCAAATACAACCGGTACATGGAAATACTGTGCCGCAATGCAGGCAATACCGATACCGGAAGCCTCGATGGTAAGGATCTTGGTGATTGGACAGTGGTCAAAACGTTTCTTGAATTCTTTGCCGACCTCGTTGATCAGGTCAATATCCATCTGATGATTCAGGAAGCTGTCCACTTTTAAAATATTTCCTTCTTTTACTACGCCGTCTGTCAGAATTCTGTCTTTTAAAAGCTGCATGAAATTTATCTCCTTTGATTTATCACATTAATATATGTTTACTGCCCACGGACAGAGCAGTAATATTTTTAATATGTATCATACGACAATATTTGCGTGAGTGCAATTATTTTTGACAAAAAAACATAAAATTATTATAATGGATAGGATGACTAAGAAAGGAACAGGCACAGATGAAAGAGTACGAAGTAATCTGGGAAATTTTTAACAAATGTCCGAGAAATCAGATGCGTGATGTATTTGTGGAAGAAGTGGAGATTGCAGATCCGGAAGCGTATGTGAAACAGAAATTTCAGGGGAAGGATGTCTCCTACGAGAAGACAGTACTGGAAGACGGAACCATCATTTTTGACATTCAGACATCTATGATCCGGCAGCGCTGTTCTTTCACGGAGATCTGAAGGAGGAAATACACATGAAAGAAACACATGTGCACGTTCTCGAGGATGGAACCGTTCTTGAACATACCCACGGGGAACAGGAACATGTGCATACTCACGATGGCACACATCCTCATCATCACAGCCACGCACAGACCAAGGCCGTACTCAACAGACTTTCCAGGGCCATCGGGCATATGGAATCCATTAAGCGTATGGTGGAGGAAGGACGTGACTGCAGCGAAGTGCTGATCCAGCTGTCAGCCGTAAAATCTGCGATCAATAATACAGGCAAGATCATACTGCAGGATCATATAGAACACTGCATCGTGGATGCAGTGGAGCATGGAGACAGGGATGCGATCAAGGAACTGGAAAAAGCGATCGACAGATTTATGAAGTAAGGTAAGGAGTTCATGAGAGATCGTGAATGAGAAAAATACACGGACAGAGAGCCAGTTCTGTCTGTGTAAATACAAAGAATGAGAGGAATCTATTATGGCAAAAGAGTGTAGCAATACATCCTGCAACAAATCAAGCTGTGAAGGCTGCGGACAGAAACAGCCCCAGAGCCTCATGGCAGAACCAAACGTTTTTTCTGACGTAAAACATGTGATCGGAGTTGTCAGCGGAAAGGGAGGCGTGGGTAAATCCTTCGTAACAGGCTCCCTGGCAAACCTGATGGCTTCCAAGGGATATAAAGTGGGCATTATGGATGCTGATATCACCGGTCCGTCCATCCCGAAGATGTATGGCATCAAGGGCAATGCACAGGGCAGTGACAATGGGATCTATCCGATGCCAACTGCAAACGGAATCGAGGTTATGTCTGTAAACCTTCTTCTCCCGGATGAGGAGACACCGGTGATCTGGAGAGGTCCGGTCCTTGCAAATATGGTAAAACAGTTCTGGAGTGATGTGATCTGGGGTGAATTGGATTATCTCTTTGTAGATATGCCGCCAGGAACCGGAGATGTTCCGCTGACAGTATTCCAGTCCCTGCCGATCGAGGGTGTCGTGATCGTTACTTCTCCGCAGGATCTGGTCCGCATGATCGTCAAGAAGGCCTATAACATGGCTGATATGATGAAGGTTCCGGTCCTTGGAATCGTGGAGAACTATAGCTATGTGAAATGTCCGGACTGCGGAAAAGAGATCAAGGTCTTTGGCGAGAGTCATATCGATGAGATCGCTGCAGAACTGAAGGTTCCGGTCCTGGGCAAGATGCCGATTGACGTGAAGCTTGCAGAGCTTGCAGACAGCGGCCTGTTCAGTAAGATCGAGAATGAGTATATCACTGCGGCAGCAGACGTGATGCCGAAGGCTGAAGCGTAAGTAATAAGAATAATATCTGACCGATATCAATAACAGAAAAGACCACCGGAATTGAGTACATAAGGATCGTAATAACCTTATGGCAGATTCCGGTGGCTTTTTTACTGAATCAGGGAAGTATCCTGCTTCGATCGCGAAAAGCAGTAAGCGGCAGGAACTTGATCGTATCAGATCTGGGAAAAATATTTAAGAAAGCACTGGGCAGCCTGGGAAAGCTGCAGTGCTTCATGATGAGCGATCACGGCACTTCTTGCGGGCAGAGGTGTTTTCAGATGGACAGGTTCCAGACCCGGACGGTTGCGGAGCATATAATCCGGGATACAGGCAATACCAAGTCCGATCTCTGCAAGATCGATCAGCAGATCGTTGCTGTTCAGTTCAACCTCAGGCAACAGCTTCAGTCCCTGGGCTGCAAACACCTGATGAAGATATTCGCTGGTGGTACTCTTTGGAGCGAGCATCAGGATGGGATAATCCAGAAGATTTTCCATGGAAAGAGGCGATTTGCCCATGGTGAAATAGTCCGGATTTGCCACGAAGATATCCCGGAATTCCAGCACAGTCTGAAGCTTGGTGTGGGCTGAAAGCCGGGAATTCGGGTAGTTGGTGACGATCAGCTCAGCCTGGCCGTTTTCCAGAAGCTCCGCACATCCGATGGAGGTACTGTTGATGATCTTGATCCGTACCTCCGGATGATCCTTGTGGAAACGGCGGAGATAGGGGATGAGAAAATAGCGGCACAGAGTATCGCTGGCACCGATCCGCAGCTGACCGGTAAGATTTCCTTCTCCGGAAAGGACAGCCTCTCCTTCGTTTAGCATGGAAAGTGCCGGCTTTACATGCTGGAGGAGAAGTTCTCCCTCCGGAGTCAGGATGACCCGTTTGGTACTGCGCACAAACAGAGTATGGCCCAGCTTTTTTTCAAGGTTTTTGACGGCCTGGCTTACTGCAGACTGTGAGATAAAAAGCTGTCTGGAAGCCTCCGAAAAGCTCAGCGTCGTGGCCACGTAATAAAACACTTTGTAAAGTTCAAGATTGATATCCATATGTGAAAAATCCTCCGCTTATAAATGATATAAGATATATTAATTTTACTAATGATATTTCCTATGATACTATATTTTCAGCAGAAAAGAAAGACTGAAATGCTTTCTGCACGTTTACCATCCTTATTATCGGATATAGAGAAAGGAGCCTTCTATGAGCAACGTAAGACGTGTGTATGTAGAAAAGAAACCTGCCTTTGCAGTAAAAGCAAAGGAACTGAAACATGAGATCAAACATTATCTTGGTATCAGCACTGTGACAGCAGTCCGTGAGCTGATCCGTTATGACGTGGAGAATATCTCCGATGAAGTATTTGAGAAAGCCTGCAAGACCGTATTTGCAGAGCCGCCGGTAGATGATCTGTATCTTGAAAAATTTGATGTGACAGAGGGCGCACGTGTATTTTCCGTAGAATTCCTTCCCGGACAGTTTGACCAGAGAGCCGATTCTGCAGTGCAGTGTGTACAGTTCCTGGATGAGAATGCAGCACCGATCATCCGTTCAGCAACTACTTATGTAATCGAAGGAAACGTTACAGATGCAGAGTTTGAGGCGATCAAACATCACTGCATCAACCCTGTGGATTCCCGTGAGACAGGTCTTGAGAAGCCGGAAACACTGGTAACAGTATTCCCGGATCCTGAGAATGTGAAGATTTTTGACGGATTCAAGGATATGGCTGAGGCTGATCTGAAGGAGCTGTACGCTTCTCTGAACCTCGCCATGACATTTAAGGACTTCCAGCATATCCAGAATTATTTCAGAAATGAAGAGAAACGCGATCCTTCCATGACAGAGATCCGTGTTCTGGATACCTATTGGTCTGATCATTGCCGTCATACTACTTTCTCCACAGAGCTTACCAGCGTGAAGTTTGACGAAGGTGATTATAAGACTCCTATTGAAAAAACATACAAAGAATATCTGGATGCCCATAAGGATATGTACAAGGGCCGTGATGATAAGTTTGTCTGTCTGATGGATCTTGCACTTATGGCAATGAAGAAACTGAAAGCAGAAGGCAAGCTTGCAGACCAGGAAGAGTCTGATGAGATCAATGCCTGCAGTATCGTGGTACCGGTGGACGTGGACGGGAAAGAAGAAGAGTGGCTGATCAACTTCAAAAACGAGACACACAACCATCCGACGGAGATCGAGCCTTTTGGTGGTGCGGCAACCTGCCTTGGTGGAGCCATCCGTGATCCGCTTTCCGGACGTACCTATGTATATCAGGCAATGCGTGTGACAGGTGCAGCAGATCCTACCGTATCCGTAAAGGAAACTCTGAAGGGTAAACTTCCGCAGAAGAAGCTTGTCCGCAGCGCAGCCCACGGCTACAGTTCCTACGGAAACCAGATCGGTCTTGCAACCGGTGCTGTAAAAGAAATCTATCATCCGGACTACGTTGCAAAACGTATGGAGATCGGTGCGGTTATGGGTGCGGCTCCGAGACGTGCGGTCATCCGTGAAAATTCCGACCCTGGAGATATCATCATCCTTCTTGGCGGACGTACCGGTCGTGATGGTATCGGCGGTGCAACCGGTTCCTCCAAGGTCCACACAGAGGCTTCCATTGAGGTCTGCGGTGCTGAAGTGCAGAAAGGTAACGCGCCTACCGAGCGTAAGATCCAGAGGATGTTCCGCAGAGAGGAAGTCAGCCATATCATCAAGAAATGTAACGACTTTGGTGCAGGCGGTGTTTCCGTTGCCATCGGCGAGCTGGCACCGGGACTTCAGATCGACCTCGACAAGGTTCCGAAAAAATACGCAGGTCTTGACGGCACTGAGATCGCCATCTCTGAGTCTCAGGAGCGTATGGCTGTTGTAGTTGACCCGAAAGATGTGGATACTTTCCTGAAATTTGCAAATGAAGAGAATCTCGAGGCAATTCCGGTTGCAGTTGTAACGGAGGAGCCACGCCTTGTCCTTAACTGGAGAGGAAAAGAGATCGTAAATATCTCCCGTGCATTCCTGGATACCAACGGTGCACATCAGGAGACCTCCGTTGAGGTTGAGATCCCGTCAAAGGACGGAAATCTTTTCGAGGAACGTCCGGATGTAACAGATGTAAAGAAAAAATGGATGGATACTCTTGCTGACCTGAATGTATGCTCACAGAAGGGTCTTGTGGAGATGTTTGACGGTTCCATCGGCGCAGGCAGTGTATTTATGCCTCACGGTGGCAAATATCAGCTGACAGAGACACAGTCCATGGTTGCAAAGGTTCCGGTACAGAACGGAAAAACAGAGACTGTTACCATGATGAGCTACGGCTTTGATCCATACCTTTCCTCATGGAGTCCGTATCATGGAGCTACCTACGCAGTAACCGAGTCTGTTGCCAAGATCGTTGCAACCGGTGGTGACTATAAGAAGATCCGTTTCACCTTCCAGGAATACTTCCGTCGTATGACAGAAGATCCTAAGAGATGGAGCCAGCCGTTCTCCGCACTGCTTGGTGCTTATGCGGCACAGATCGGATTCGGCCTTCCTTCCATCGGCGGTAAGGACAGTATGTCCGGAACCTTCAATGACATTGATGTTCCTCCGACACTGGTGTCCTTCGCAGTGGATGTTGCAAAGGTAAAAGATGTGATCACACCGGAGCTCAAAAAAGCAGGAAGCAAGCTGGTATGGCTCCGTGCACCGAAGGATTCCTATGATCTTACGGATTACCCGGCTCTTATGGAGCAGTATGATAAATTACACCAGGATATCCAGGCAGGCCGTGTGATCTCCGCATATGCACTTGACCGTCATGGAATCGCTGCTGCAGTCAGCAAGATGGCCTTTGGTAACGGCATGGGTGTAAAGATCGAGCATAACCTTGATCCAAGAGATTTCTTTGCTCCGGCATTCGGCGATATCATCTGTGAGGTTCCGGATGGAAAAGTCGGTGAGCTTGCCATTACCTATACTGTGATCGGTGAGGTTACGGATAATGCGAAGTTCACCTACGGTGATACAGAGATCACTCTGAAAGAGGCGCTTTCCACATGGGAAGGAACTCTGGAGAATGTATTTAAAACAGCAGCAGGAACCGAGGACGTCAAGGCAGATGACGGTTCCCTTTACAAAGCAGACAGCATCTATGTATGCAAACATAAGGTTGCAAAACCGCGTGTATTTATTCCGGTATTCCCTGGAACAAACTGCGAGTATGACAGCACCCGTGCATTTGAGAGAGCAGGCGCTGAGGTAGACGTAAAGGTATTCAAGAACCTTACAGCAGAAGATATCCATGATTCTGTAGAGCTCTTTGAGAAAGCCATCGATCAGGCACAGATGATCATGTTCCCGGGCGGCTTCTCAGCCGGAGATGAGCCGGACGGATCCGCGAAATTCTTTGCTACCGCGTTCCAGAACGAGAAGATCAAGGAGGCAGTTATGAAGCTCCTCAATGAGCGTGACGGTCTTGCTCTTGGTATCTGCAACGGATTCCAGGCACTGATCAAACTGGGACTGGTACCGTACGGTGAGATCTGCGGACAGAAAGAGGATTCTCCGACACTGACCTACAACACCATCGGACGCCACGTATCCAGGATGGTTTACACCAAGGTTGTCAGCAACAAGTCTCCATGGCTTCAGAAAGCACAGCTTGGCGGCGTATACTGTAATCCGGCTTCTCATGGTGAGGGACGTTTTGTCGCAAATGATGAGTGGCTGAAGAAACTCAAGGAAAATGGACAGATCGCAACAGAGTATGTACCGGTAGATGAGACCGGATATGAGGGTGAGTTTAACGTAAACGGCTCTTATATGAACATCGAGGGTATCACAAGCCCGGATGGACGTGTTCTCGGAAAGATGGCACACAGTGAGCGTCGTGACGCAGGCGTGGCTGTCAATATCTACGGAGAGCAGGATATCAAGATTTTCGAATCTGGTGTTGAGTACTTTAGATAATACCAGGGTTGCGTGAGCTGCATGCAGTGGCAGGGGATTTCAGACCTCCCTGCCACTGTAAAAATACAAAAAAGCATATATTTTTTAAAAAATTAAAAAAAGTGAAAAAAACTGTTGACACAAGTCACAAACCATTATATAATAGCAAAGCGAGTTGCGGAACGGAAGAGTTCCTAAGGCGAACAACTGTTATGGGATCTTAGCTCAGCTGGGAGAGCATCTGCCTTACAAGCAGAGGGTCATAGGTTCGAGCCCTATAGGTCCCATGTTACAAAAAGATATGGCGAGATAGCTCAGTTGGCTAGAGCACACGGTTCATACCCGTGGTGTCGAGGGTTCGAATCCCCCTCTCGCTATTTATATGGGATCTTAGCTCAGCTGGGAGAGCATCTGCCTTACAAGCAGAGGGTCATAGGTTCGAGCCCTATAGGTCCCATGTTACAAAAGAATATGGCGAGATAGCTCAGTTGGCTAGAGCACACGGTTCATACCCGTGGTGTCGAGGGTTCGAATCCCCCTCTCGCTACTTAACAAAAGGTCTGAAGATTCAATTTTATTGGGTTTTCGGACTTTTTTTGTTATAAAATTCCGGCTGCCTGTGGTAAGACCAGATGTGAAAAGTTAAGATTGACATTTTACATCGTTTTTTTTATCATAGTAAAAGAATAGACATAACGAATCATTTCGGGAAATGAGGATTGTATAATGAAAAAAAGAATGCTTTTTGTTTTCAACCCCAAAGCAGGAAAAGGAAGAATCAAGATGCATCTGCTGGACATTGTGGATATCTTTAATAAAGGTGGGTACGAAGTGATCATCCGTGCCACGCAGGGACCGAAGGATGCTTATGAACAGGTGAAGGAATATGCAGATCAGGTAGATCTGATCGCCTGCAGTGGAGGTGACGGTACACTGGATGAGGTGGTTACCGGAATCGTGGAAGTGGGCAGCCAGACACCGATCGGGTATATCCCTGCAGGAAGCACCAATGATTTTGCCAACAGTCTGTTTATGCCGAAGAGTATGACTGCAGCTGCCTCTATGATCATGGAGGAGCAGATCTATCACTGTGACATCGGTAAATTTAATAATCAGACATTTGCCTATGTGGCTGCGTTTGGACTGTTTACCAATGTTTCCTATGAGACAGACCAGGATCTGAAAAATATCCTGGGACATGTTGCCTATGTGCTGGAAGGGATGAAGCAGCTTTTTGAGGTGAAATCCTATCATCTGAAGGTAACCTCCGATGAGCTGACTGTGGAGAATGATTTTATCTACGGTATGATCAGCAATTCCAGATCTGTAGGCGGATTTAAGAATCTTACCGGAAAAAACGTGGATATGAATGACGGACTGTTTGAGGTGACACTGATCACCAATCCGAAGAATCCGCTGGAGCTTCAGGAGATCATGACTGCGCTTCTTACTGCAGAGGATAATACAGATCTGATCTATTCTTTTAAGTCTGCGCATGTTGTGATAGAGTCAGAGGAGGCTGTTCCGTGGACGCTGGATGGAGAGTTCGGTGGAGATCAGACCCGTGTGGAGATCGATAATCTTCATGAGGCCATGAACCTTTATCTTACCAGCAGTAAGAAACAGAAAAAAAGCCGGCTGAACCAGAAAATGCAGGAGATCAAGGAGATTACCCAGAAGAGCGAAGAATGATCCGGGTATCCGAAGACAAGGTGATCATACAGAGGTGAAAATGTCTTTCCTCATAAGAAAGACTAGATATACAGGAACGAAAAGGAGGAAGAAATGGGAGATTATATCAACGTAAAGGAAATCTTTGGCTGCGATGTATTTAACGATTCTGTTATGCAGGACCGTTTGCCGAAGAAGGTATACCGCGAACTGAAAAAGACAATAGAAGAGGGTAAGGAGCTGTCCATGGAGATCGCTGATGTGGTTGCACATGAGATGAAGGAATGGGCTATTGAGAAAGGTGCTACTCATTATTGTCACTGGTTTCAGCCGCTGACAGGTGTTACTGCCGAGAAACATGACGCATTTGTCACAGCGCCAAGAGAGGACGGAAAGGTACTCTTAAGCTTTTCTGGCAAGGAGCTGATCAAGGGTGAACCGGATGCATCCTCATTTCCATCCGGAGGACTTCGTGCAACATTCGAGGCAAGAGGCTATACAACATGGGATTGCACATCACCTGCCTTTGTACGTCATGACGCAGCCGGCGGGATCTTATGTATCCCCACAGCATTCTGCTCCTACACAGGAGAGGCGCTTGACCAGAAAACACCGCTTCTTCGTTCCATGGAAGCGGTCAATACACAGGCGCTTCGACTTCTTCGCCTTTTCGGAAATACAACATCAAAAAAAGTAACTCCTTCCGTTGGAGCTGAGCAGGAGTATTTCCTGGTTGATAAGGAGAAATGGCTCCAGAGAAAAGACCTGATCTATACAGGAAGAACTCTTTTCGGTGCTATGCCGCCGAAGGGACAGGAGATGGATGACCATTATTTCGGAACCATCCGTCAGAGAATCTCCGCATACATGAAGGAAGTCAACGAGGAGTGCTGGAAGCTGGGCGTAACAGCAAAGACACAGCACAATGAGGTTGCACCTGCACAGCATGAGCTGGCACCGATCTACGCACCGGTAAATATTGCAGCAGATCACAACCAGATCATGATGCGTATCCTCAAAAAAGTTGCAAGCCGCCATGGTATGCGCTGCCTGCTTCATGAGAAACCGTTTGCAGGAGTTAACGGTTCCGGTAAGCACAACAACTGGTCCCTGACAACGGATGACGGGATCAACCTTCTTGAGCCGGGAAAAACTCCTCATGAGAATATCCAGTTCCTTCTTGTTCTCACCTGTATCCTGAAAGCCGTTGATGAGCATGCAGATCTTCTGAGAGAGTCTGCAGCAGACGTTGGAAACGATGAACGTCTCGGAGGAAATGAGGCACCGCCGGCAGTTATCTCCGTATTCCTTGGTGAGCAGCTTCAGGATGTTCTGGAGCAGCTGATCAGCACAGGTACCGCCACACACAGTAAGACCGGCGAGATTCTGGATACCGGTGTTAAGACACTTCCGGATTTCATGAAGGATGCTACAGATCGAAACAGAACATCACCGTTTGCGTTCACAGGAAACAAATTTGAGTTCCGTATGGTTGGTTCCCGTGATTCCATTTCCGAGTGCAACGTAGTTCTGAACACGATTGCAGCAGAAGTATTCCGCGATGCATGCGACCGTCTGGAAGCAGCAGAAGATTTTGATACTGCAGTACATGACCTGATCAAGGAGTATGCGATCCAGCATCAGCGTATTGTATTCAACGGAAACGGATATGCACCAGAGTGGGAGGCAGAGGCAAAGAGACGTGGACTTCCGATCCTTCCGTCCATGGTAGATGCCATTCCTGCGCTGACTACAGATAAGGCTGTGAAGCTTTTTGAATCCTTTAATGTATTTACAAGAGCAGAGCTTGAGTCCAGAGCAGAGATCCAGTATGAAGGCTATGCAAAGGCTATCAATATTGAGGCCAAGACCATGGTGGATGTAGCTACTAAGCAGATCATCCCGGCAGTGATCCGTTATACAACGGTTCTTGCAGAGTCCATCAATTCTGTGAAGGCAGTGAGCGCAGCGCTTGATGTCAGTGTACAGACAAGTCTTCTGGAAAAAACCTCCGCACTTCTTGCTGAGACCAAGACAGCTATGGATAAGCTTTCCGGACTGATCGCTGAGTCGGAATCCCATGAAGAGGGACGTGACCGTGCTGTATTCTTCAGAGAGAGCGTGGTACCGGCAATGCAGGCTTTAAGAAAACCTGTAGACGAGCTTGAGATGATCGTAGATAAAGATATGTGGCCGATGCCATCCTACGGTGATCTGATCTTTGAGGTATGATCGGTTAAATAAAATCAGGAAATAAGAGATGTTCCCTGGGTGCAGCGGCATCTTTGAAATCAAATGACGGGACAGATGTAAGATCTGTCCCGTTTTTTACCTGGCGGAGAAAAAATCTGTAAGCGGTTATCCGTCATAGGATCATATAATAACTGCGGATGAGGATATCTGCGGCATTCAATCAGATTCAGGAGTAAGTATATATGATAGAATTAGAATTTTTAAAAGAACAGAACGTTTCCGAAAGCCTGATCCACGGCATCGAGGAGTTTCGAAAAAATTATAACGTTGACGAGGGGGCTGCAGCCAGAGTTACCAGACCGTCCATACCGTTCTACGGAAAAGAAATCCTGGAAATGGCCATTGCAGGACTTCTGGAAGGAGAAAATCTTCTTCTTGCAGGCCCAAAGGCCACGGGAAAAAATATCCTGGCAGAAAATCTGGCATATGCTTTTGGCCGCCCGGTTTATAATGTATCTTTCCATGTCAATACAAACAGCGGAGACCTGATCGGAACGGATACCTTTGTAAACAATGAAGTCTGCCTCCGAAAGGGCAGCATCTATCAGTGTGCCGAGTATGGCGGCTTCGGTATTCTGGATGAGATCAATATGGCAAAGAACGATGCGGTTTCTGTCCTTCATGCAACTCTGGACTATCGCCGCTCCATTGATGTTCCGGGCTATGACCGGATCGACCTTCATCCTGCGGCACGTTTTATCGGAACCATGAACTACGGATATGCAGGAACAAAGGAGCTGAACGAAGCTCTGGTTTCTCGTTTCCTGGTGATCGATATGCCAGCGCAGACAGAAGAAACCCTGGGATTTATTTTCCGCAAAATGTTCCCGGAGGCAAAGGAAAAGGCAGTGGAACAGTTTATCGGTGTATTTATGGATCTTCAGAAGAAATCCGTAAACAGTGAGATCTCCACAAAAGCGCTGGATCTTCGAGGACTTCTGGCTGCCATGAAGATTGTTCGTGCAGGACTTTCTCCCCTGGCAGCAGTGCAGATGGGAGTGGTGAACAAAACCTTCGATATTTTTGAAAAGGAGATCGTGGACGATGTAGTCCGTACAAGGATCCCGGAAGAGTGGACAAAGGACGATGTCTATGCATAAAGATCTGACAGAAGAACTTTCTATAGAAGATTACAAGATGGAGCTGGAAAACCGGATCCGTAATCTCCTCTGGACGGTAAGCGGCGACTATACACTGGATGTGAAGCCGGATGTATCGCTGTTTCTCCGCTCAAAAGAGATCGCTCTTTACGATGGAATCAAACAGGGGGCTTTTGCCAGATATTTTGACAAAAATCTGCTTGGCCTTTATCTTGTAAAAAAAATCTATCTGGATGCCTCTGAGACGGAGCTGACCGGGCTGACACAGCTCTGTATCGAAGCGGCAGTGGGAGAGCGGATCTGTGAAGAGCGCCCCGGGGTTCGCCGCATGAGAAAAAAAGCTCTGGAAGATATCCTGGATCAGGAATATGAAACCCTGCCTTTCTACGATAAGTTGTTAGACAGGCTGAAAATTGCAGTATTCCGTGATGTACTTACAGGAAGCGTACAGCCTCTGGAGAAAAAACTGTCTGCATTCCGGGATCAGATTTATGCCTGCGCAGAAAGCAGAGACACCATGGAACTGATTCGGATCATCGACAGCCTCTATAATGCGGTCATCGATCCGGACTTTGAGAAGAAAAACGGTTCCCTTGAACGGGTAATGGCGGTGACGCTGGAAGAACTGACGGAATTTGGCTGGGAAGACTACCTTAATGAAGAGATGTATGAGGAAGCTCTGGAAAATTACGTGGAAAAGCTCACAGACCGGATGACAGATATAGAAGATTCCTCACTGACACAGGATATGGAAGAAAAACGTAAGGTGAAAAACAAGATCACGGTGATTTCAGAGGAAGCTCTTCAGAAAGCTCATACCTATGTGGAACTGAATTTTGGAAAAACCTATCTCACACCTGCGGAAGAAAAAAGAATGAACCATCTTATGTGCCGGGGAATACACGGAGACTGCAGCCTGTATTTTACAGAAGGAATCCTGAAAAATCCGGTTCGTGATAATTATCAGTACCAGTATGCAAAGCGTCTGCGTAATAAGAACATATGGATCTATCATGACAAGCACAGAATTGCAAAACGAAATATTGCCATATTGACTGAACTCCTGAAAAAAGCACTGGTGATCCGAAGTGAAAACCAGGAAGTCCTATCAGACCGGGGAACTATCGTTCCTTCCAGGCTGTGGCGTATAGGCAGAAGCGGTGAGGCAAATCTTTTTAAGAGGATTCTTCGTGGAGACAATACGGATTTTGTGGTGGATATACTGATCGATGCCAGTGGTTCACAGATGAGCCGACAGGGAGATGTGGCACTGCAGGCTTATATGATCAGCTCTGCCCTGAGCAATGTGGAAATCCCTCATCGGGTTATGAGCTACTGCACATTCTGGGATCATACGATCCTGCACAGGTTCCGGGAATATGATGATCCGGTTTCGGCAGATGAGGATATTTTCAATTATGTGACTTCCTCCAATAATCGGGACGGGCTTGCCATAAAAGCAGCGGGATACAGTCTTTTGCAGAGGGAAGAGGAAAAAAAGATCCTGATCATCTTAAGTGACGGACGCCCCTACGATGTGATCATAAACCGCCCCAATGCAAAAAATCCGGCCCCTTATCAGGGAAAATATGCCATTTCAGATACTGCAACAGAGGTGCGGCGTCTTCGGAGCCAGGGCGTCAGTGTTCTGGGGGTATTTGCAGGCGAAGAGAAGGATCTTCCGGCGGAAAAGAAGATTTTTGGAAAGGATTTTGCCTATATCCGGGATATCGGAAATTTCTCGAAGATCGTAGGGCGATATCTGACAAAACAGCTGGAAACGGACAACTGAAAAAAAAAAGTATTTTATTTTAAATGTATAATATTCAATTGTAAGGAATAAGGTCACTATGTTAGCATAAAAGCTGCATAGTGACCAATTATTTGCTTATAATTATACAGAAAATTGTAAATAATATATAATATCTCAGATATAATTTCTTGCAAAATACTGCGAAATTTGCTATACTATATAACGTTACTAATTTACTAGATAAAGGGAGAGGAAATATGAACAAAAACACAGAGTTCAAACCTTACATTCCTGCGGAGAAAATCACTCCGGAGCTCACAGTTACATCTGTGATCATGGGATGTATTCTTGCTGTCATCTTCGGCGCAGCCAATGCTTACCTTGGTCTTCGTGTTGGTATGACAGTATCTGCCTCCATTCCGGCGGCAGTTATCTCCATGGGTGTTATCCGCGTGATTCTTCGCAGAAACTCCATTCTGGAGAGCAATATGGTCCAGACTATCGGTTCAGCCGGTGAGTCTCTTGCAGCAGGTGCTATCTTCACCATGCCTGCACTGTTCCTCTGGGCAGAGGAAGGACTTACAAGCAAACCAGGCATCGTTGAGATCACTCTGATCGCACTTTGCGGTGGTATCCTTGGTGTACTTTTCATGGTACCCCTTCGTAATGCCCTCATTGTTAAAGAGCATGCAACTCTTCTCTATCCGGAAGGAACTGCCTGCGCAGACGTTCTTCTTGCCGGTGAGGAAGGCGGAGCAAATGCTTCCACAGTATTCTCCGGTATGGGACTTGCTGCCATCTTCAAATTTGTTGTTGATGGACTGAAGCTTCTTCCGGCAGATGTTTCTGCAGCATTTAAATCCTTCAAGGGTGAGATCGGTATGGAGGTTTATCCGGCACTTCTCGGTGTTGGTTATATCGTAGGACCGAAGATCGCATCCTACATGTTTACAGGTTCTCTTATCGGCTGGATGGTCATCATTCCGCTGATCTGCCTGTTCGGACCTGATACATGGATGTATCCGGCAGCAGAGGGAACGACCATTGCCCAGCTTTACGCAAACGGCGGAGCATCAGCGATCTGGTCTACTTATGTTAAATATATCGGCGCAGGTGCTATCGCAACAGGCGGTATCATTTCCCTGATCAAATCCCTGCCGCTGATCGTTACAACCTTCCGTGACTCCATGAAGAGTATGAAGGGAAGCAAGAACACAAGCACAGAGAGAACCGCACAGGATCTTCCGATGCAGTTCATCCTTCTCGGTGTTATAGCAATGGTATTTATCATCTGGATCGTTCCGGCAATCCCGGTAACTCTTCTTGGTGCAGTTATCATCGTAGTTTTTGGATTCTTCTTTGCAACAGTATCTTCCCGTATGGTAGGTCTTGTAGGAAGCTCCAACAACCCGGTTTCCGGTATGGCTATCGCTACTCTTCTGATTGCTACATTTGCGATCAAGAGCTCCGGTAAAACAGGTATCGACGGAATGACAGCAGCGATCGCTGTTGGTTCTGTTATCTGTATCATCGCAGCGATCGCCGGTGATACCTCTCAGGACCTTAAGACAGGATACCTTCTCGGTGCTACACCTAAGAAGCAGCAGATGGGCGAGATGCTCGGTGTTGTTGTTTCCGGTCTTGCTATCGGCGGTGTTCTGTATCTTCTGGATGCAGCATGGGGCTACGGTACAGCAGAGATCCCTGCGCCACAGGCTCAGCTTATGAAGATGATCGTTGAGGGAATCATGGGCGGAAACCTTCCATGGGGACTTGTATTTGTAGGTGTATTCCTTGCGATCTGCCTTGAGATCCTCCGTATCCCGGTAATGCCTTTCGCAATCGGTCTTTACCTTCCAATCTACCTGAACGCAACCATCATGATCGGTGGTATCGTTCGTGGATTACTTGACAGCAGAAAAGGTGTTGACGAAAAAACCAAGACAGCTCAGTCCACAGATGGTACCCTGTACTGTGCTGGTATGATCGCCGGCGAGGGTCTTGTTGGAATTCTTCTTGCGATCTTTGCAGTTGTCGGTATCAGCCTTGATATGTCCGGCGTTGTAAACCTTGGAAATATCGGCGGCGTTGTGCTGATGATCATCATGATCCTGTCACTGCTTAAATTCTCTATCTGGAGAAAGAAGAAAGCCTGATGAGAAAAAACAAAAAGGATAAGAAACAGGATATCAACTATCTTGATCTGATCCCGGAAACAAACCAGTCGATCCGGTGGCACCGGGACCTGAAGCAGCGGATCATTCTTGAGATAGAGAATAAGGGTATGTTCAATACCATCGCGCAGAAGGTTTTTGGCAAGCCAAGGTTTTCCAAGGTTCATCTTGATGAAATGGGAACTTTTATCTGGCCTGAGATCGATGGAGCCAAAACCGTGCAGGAGCTTGCCCTGCTGGTGAAAGAGCATTTCGGAGATAAGGCAGAACCGCTTTATCCGAGAATCGTAAAATACTTTCAGATAATGGAAAGCTATGAATTTGTTCATTTTATAAATAAAAAGACAGAAAAATAGCATGGAGAACGGGAACGGACGCAGAATAGTGTACGGTCCCGTTCTTTTTATGACACGTCAGTGCGGGAAACTGATGCAGTTGTCATATGATACTATAGCATTTCCGGGATTTTCACAACGGAATAGAAATATTGAGGACATTTCAAGACAGAAATTCCGGGAATTGCTGTAAAAAATGAAAGGAGCACTTTATGAGTCTTGTGAAAAAAAAGGACTGGTATCTGGATTATCTTCTGATCATAGTAGGAACCGGGCTGATGGCACTTGCCATCAATTCCGTTTTTGATGCAACCGGGCTGGTAACAGGCGGCTTTTCCGGTATAGCGATCCTGGTGAAGCACTGGACCGGTGGGATCGTAGATGGCGGGGTTCCACTGTGGCTTACCAATATCACGCTGAACATTCCGCTGTTTTTTCTGGGATGGCGGATCAAAGGCTTTTCCTTTGTAAGAAAAGCTCTGGTCGGTGAGATCTCCCTTTCAACCTGGCTTGCCATTCAGCCGGTGTGGAATATTGCGGGAGATGATCTCCTTCTGGCTGCTGTATACGGTGGTGTGATCCTGGGAATCGGCATTGGAATGGTTTTCCTTGGACAGGGAACCACAGGCGGAACGGATATGATGGCAGCACTGATCCAGAAGTATATGCGTCATTATTCCATCGCACAGATCATGCAGTTTATTGATGGGCTTATTGTGATCGTAGGAATGTATGTGTTCGGTATCCAGCGGGCCCTGTATGCCATCATTGCGGTTTATCTGGTAACAAAAGTATCCGACAGTCTGATCGAAGGTCTGAAGTTTTCCAAACAGACATTTATCGTCACGGAGAAGCCGGATGAGGTTGCCAGAGTTATTATGGAAGACCTGGATCGCGGAGCGACAGGAATCTGTGGCAAGGGGATGTATTCCGGTCAGGAGAAGACGATCATCTTCTGTGTGGTAAACAAAAAGGAAATTGTGAAGCTGAAAGAGCTGGTAGATGATATTGATCCCAACGCTTTTGTGATCGTTTCCGATGCAAGAGAAGTTCATGGAGAAGGTTTTATAGAGAAAAATTAGGCGGATTTCAACAAAAATTTGTAAATTTTTTCAGTTTTACTCTTTCATTTTTGGTGATTTTGTATTAAAATAGCCATAGATAGAGAGGGAAAGACAGAAGATAAGCATACACATAAGTGAGAAGGGATTGAACGGAATGATATCGAATCAGGTGTTACAGAATACGCTCGAGGGACTTAAAGAAATATCAAGGACGGAATTTTGTGTCATTGACACAGACGGCAAGGTACTTGCGTCTACCTTTTCTGATTTTGAGATCCAGCCGGCAGATATCCAGGCTTTTGTAGAATCCCAGGCGGACAGCCAGCTTGTCAAGGGATTTCAGTACTTTAAGGTCTGTGATGATTATCAGTTGGAATATGTCCTGGTAGCCCACGGAGATGATGAGGATACTTATATGGTAGGCAAGCTTGCAGCCTTCCAGATCCAGAATCTGATCGTTGCGTACAAGGAGCGTTTTGACAAAGACAGCTTTATCAAGAATCTTCTTCTTGATAATCTTCTTCTGGTGGATATTTACAACAGAGCGAAGAAGCTTCATATTGAAGCAGATGTCCGTCGTGTAGTTATGATCCTGGAACTGAACCAGGAGAAAGATCACAGCTCTGTAGAGAGCGTGAAAAGCCTTTTTGGCGGAAAGAGCAGAGATTTTATCACTGCTGTTGATGAGAAGAGCATCATTATAGTCAAGGAACTGGAAGAGGGAGAGGGCTATCCGGAGATGGATAAGCTGGCTCATACGATTATGGATACTCTGGATCTGAATAAAGATGGTGAGGATGTCCACATGGCATACGGTACCATTGTCAATGAGTTGAAAGAAGTTTCACGTTCCTACAAGGAAGCGCGTATGGCCCTTGATGTAGGCAAGATCTTCTTCGGAGACAGGGAAGTTATCGCATACAGCTCACTTGGAATCGGACGCCTGATCTATCAGCTGCCTATTCCTCTGTGTAAGATGTTTATCCGCGAGATCTTTGACAACAAATCTCCGGATGATTTCGATGAGGAGACACTTGTCACCATCGATAAATTCTTTGAGAACAGTCTGAACGTATCTGAAACTTCACGTCAGCTGTATATCCACAGAAATACGCTGGTATATCGTCTGGATAAACTCCAGAAGAGTACAGGCCTTGATTTGAGAGTGTTTGAGGATGCCATTACATTTAAGATCGCGCTGATGGTTGTTCGATATATGAAATATATGGAGACATTAGAGTATTAATAGTATTCGGAATGCAGGATGATAGTTTGCTATATTAAGGTAACATATTAGAACTTTTAAACTGCCGCCTATTCCTTCCCGGAATAGGTGGCAGTTTTTGTATGAGCGTTTTTCATCATGGAATATTGTGTAAATGTCCCTCCTGTTTGGAAGCATTCACGAAGTGTGTTACTGAGAACAGAGTGAGCAGTAACGAATTCACATGAACTTCACAGATAACATCCATGACTCTATTGTAATTTTGGTATTTTTACGTTAAAATAAATAATTTGAAGAGGGCCGTTGATTACTGTTCACTGGTAATATTCCGCGGAGCGCATTACTGAGAATGGAGTGAACAGGTTACTGTTCACTGGTAATGTCCCGCGAGGTGTTTTTTGTGAGCGAAGGTCACAGAAAACCCGAGACATATCGCGCGAATTTATGCGATCAGCATAAATTCTGTGCATCGCGAAGCGTGTTACTGAGAACGGAGTGAACAGTAACGTGAACAGTAACAGTTGTAGGGCCCGGGAAATTTATTCTTGCATTTAAACAGAAAATATATTACAATAATATTACAAAAAAATTAAGAAAATTATGCTTTTATAATATAGAGGAGGATATATATGATCGATCTTGTAGATGTGAGCAAATCTTACGGCCCGGGTCTTCCGGCTGTGAATCATGCGAACTTACATGTTGATAAAGGGGAATTCGTATTTGTAGTAGGAAGCAGTGGCTCCGGTAAATCCACACTGATCAAGCTTCTGATGAAAGAACTGGATTCTACCAGCGGAACGATCACAGTCAGCGGGGAACGTCTGGAGAAGATGAAACACAGACGCGTTGCCAAGTATCGCAGAAAGCTTGGGGTAGTATTTCAGGATTTCCGTCTTTTAAAAGACCGTAATGTATATGAGAATGTAGCATTTGCGCAGCGTGTCATAGGAAGACCTACCCGTGTGATACGCAAACGTGTGCCGGAGGTTCTCCAGGAGGTAGGACTTGCAGGAAAGTATAAGGCATACCCGGATGAGCTTTCCGGTGGTGAGCAGCAGAGAGTTGCTCTTGCCAGAGCACTGGTAAACCGCCCGGACATCCTTCTGGCAGATGAGCCGACCGGAAACCTGGATCCGAAAACCTCTGAAGAGATCATGGCTCTGATGGAGCAGATCAATGACAGAGGAACCACAGTTCTGGTAGTTACCCACAATAAGGACATCGTCAATGCCATGCGCAAGCGAGTAGTCACCATGCACAACGGCAAGATCATCAGCGATGAGAAAGAGGGAGGATATCATGAGGCCTAGTACGATCTGGTATACCCTGAAGCAGGGCTTTAAGAATATAAAAAGAAACTGGATGTTTTCCCTGGCATGTATCATCACGATGGCAGCCTGCATTTTTCTGGTAGGCATTTTCTATTCCATCGTGAACAACGTCGGTAATATTGCCCATAAGGTGGAAGAAGAAGTACCGATCACAGTATTCTTTGATGAGGGCACTTCAGAGGAAGAGATCCAGGCGATCGGCGATGCTATTCAGTCCAGGCCGGAAGTGGCCAGGATGGACTATCAGTCCGCAGATCAGGCATGGGAAGAATACAAACAGAAATATTTTGGAGATGAAGATGCGGCAGATGGATTTAAAGATGATAACCCTCTTGCCAATTCATCCAATTATCAGGTATATCTTAATGATATTACCAAGCAGACAGAACTGGTGAATTATATCCAGGGACTGGAACATGTCCGGAAGGTAAATCAGTCTGAACAGGCATCCAGGACACTTGGTTCCATTAACAAGCTGGTTTCTTATGTGTCGATTGCCGTGATCGCAATCCTTTTGGTCATTTCCATATTCCTGATCAGCAATACAGTATCTATGGGTATTTCTGTCCGCAAGGAAGAAATCGGAATTATGAAATACATAGGAGCTACAGATGCTTTTGTACGACTGCCATTCCTTCTGGAAGGTATGGTCCTCGGTGTGATCGGTGCGGCGATACCGCTGATCTGCCTGTTTTTCCTGTATAATTCCGCTGTAGAGTTTATTCTGACAAAATTCAATGTATTGACAGGAATCGTGGATTTCATTCCAATCTGGCAGATTTATGAAGGTCTGGTTCCCATGGGACTTGGACTTGGTGTGGGAATCGGTCTTTTGGGAAGCTTTTTCACAACAAGAAAACATCTCAGAGTATAACCAAATAGCAGAGAATCTTATGTATCCGCATGATGTGTGATCATAAGATATACAGCGGCTGTCGGAATATCGGCAGCCGTTTTCGGTATATAAAAACCGGACGGCGCACAGAGGAGTACAGAAAATCTGTGATCTTATCGGCTTTACCGGCTGTGCAGAAGAAAGGAAAAATATGAAAAATAAAGAATTCAAAAAAGGTATAGCCATTGGAGTGGCAGCAACGCTGGTTGTGACAGGCGCTGTTTTTACCAGCTATCAGAAAGTACTGTTTCCGAAAGGCAATGCGCTTTCCGATGTGAAAACGGTTCAGAAGCTGAATTACCTGGAAGAACTGATCGATGAAGAATATCTGGATGAAAAAGACGAAAGCAGCCTGCGTGAGGGGCTTTATGCTGGCCTGCTTGCCGGCCTGAAGGATCCGTACTCCACCTATTACACAGCAGAACAGTATAAAGAGCTGAATACTTCCAATGAAGGCTCCTACGTAGGGATCGGTGCCGTTCTTCAGAAGGATGACACCGGAGGGGCAAAGATCATACAGCTTTATGAGGGTGGCCCTGGAGAACAGGCGGGACTGAAAAAGGGAGATGTGATCAAGGCAGTAGATGGAGCTGATGTTACAGACAAAGAAACTTCCGATATTGCTGCCATGGTCCGTGACAGTGAGAAAGCTTCCGTAATGCTGACCATACAGCGGGAAAACGAAGAGAAAACCCGGGATGTCAAAGTGGAAATCCGGGATGTGGAGATCCAGATGGTTTCCCATGAGATGCTTTCCGTAGACACCGGCTATATCCGGATCTCCGAATTTTCTGAGGTGACCAGCGATCAGTATAAAAAAGCATTTGCAGATCTGAAGGAACAGGGAATGAAGAAGCTGGTTGTGGATCTCCGTGATAATCCGGGCGGTCTTCTTACTGCAGTCTGCGGCGTGCTACGCCAGATTCTTCCGGAAGGACTGATCGTCTATACAGAGGACAAAAACGGAAAAAGGGAAGAGGAGACCTGCGACGGAAAAAATGAACTGGACATGCCGCTGGCTGTTCTGGTAAACGGAAACAGTGCCAGTGCATCGGAGATCTTTGCGGGGGCGGTAAAGGACTACGGGATTGGAACGATTGTAGGAACAACTACCTATGGGAAGGGCGTGGTGCAGACCATCCAGCCTCTTACCGATGGCAGTGCGGTAAAGATCACCATCGCAAAATATTTTACGCCAAAGGGCAATGATATCAACAAAAAAGGAATCACTCCGGATGTGGAAGCAGAGCTTTCCGGAGACATCACAGACTGGACAGAACTTACACATAAAGAAGACACGCAGCTTCAGACAGCCCTGAAAGAGATCGGACAGAGCTGACGCGTTCGGAGGGGAGAAAAAATGATAACTTTACAATTATTGCAGCAGATCATCGTATTTTTTCTGATGATGTCCTGTGGATTTACAGTGGTAAAATGCGGACTTATCGATGCAAAAAGCAGCAGGACATTTTCAGTCATCTGTATCTACATCATCATGCCCTGTGTAATGATCAATGCTTTTCAGATCGAATATTCCAGAAGCATCCGGAATGGCTTCCTTCTGGCAGTGGCAGCAGCCATCCTGATCCATATTTTTCTTCTGGTATTTGTACAGATCATCGGCAAGCCACTGAAATTAAGTGTGGTAGAAAAAGAATCTATCATCTATTCCAATTCCGGAAATCTGGTGATCCCTCTTGTAACGGTAGTCCTTGGTGAAAAATGGGTGATCTATGCCAGTGCTTTCCTGAGTGTGCAGATGATCCTGATGTGGACCCACGGACAGTCGCTGATGGAGGCGAAGGCCGGCATCAACTGGAAAAAAATCCTCTGCAACATCAATCTGATCGCTATTATCCTTGGAATCGTTCTGTTCTTCACGCAGATCAGACTGCCAGTGATCCTTGGAAACACCATGAGCCAGATTTCAGCCACCCTGGGACCTGTATGTATGATCATGCTTGGAATGACCATGACGGAGGTAAAATGGAAAGATATTTTCAGCCATTCCAGGATCTATCTGATCACGATCTTGAAAATGGTGGTGACTCCGCTGCTCATACTGTTGTTTTTGAAGTATCTGCCCTTGGCTTCAATGGTAAAGGATGGAAAAACCATTCTGCTTATCAGTCTGATGGCAGTGATCACACCGTCGGCAACAACGATTGTACAGCTGGCACAGCTCTACGATCAGGACCCGGTCTATGCCAGCACCATCAATGTAATGACAACGCTGGTAAGTATCATAACCATGCCACTGATGGTCATGTTGTATCTTGCCTGAGCATCTCAGGGAATCGTTACGGATAACTTTGTGTCAGGCAACATGCTTTGCGGATATTACCTGTGAACAGTGATCGGAAATCCTGCCCTCATAATTGTAAAAACAAAATAAAAGTGATAGAATCAAATCATATGAGGGCAGAAGAACTATATCTGCTCATAGTGGAAAACATAGCACAGGATCATCAAAACAGGAGGATAGCATAAATGGAACGACATGCTTTTGCAATGAAAGTAAAAGAAGGAAAAATGAATGATTACCGTAAGACCTTAGGCGAGATCTGGCCGGAGCTTACTGCATATCTTGACCGTAACGGCATCCATAATTTCAGCATCTGGAATGCGGCAGACCTGATCTTCGGATATTACGAAAATGCAGACGGAGAGGTGCTCTCTCCGGAAGAGGAGAAAGTAAAGGCAGCATTGACTGAAAAGATCGGAGATACCTTTACCTGGATCTCTACTCCTGGAAAAGACATGCGCCTGATGTATCATAATTTTGGTGTTGTGAGAGAAAACAAAGAGCTGATCCGCCACAGAATGTTCATGACAAAATTAAAAGACGGCTGTGAGGAAGAATATAAAGCCCGTCATGACGGACTTGTGGCGCAGAGAGGCGAAACAATAGATCCGGGCCCGGACAGCAACTTCAGCATCTGGAGTGCAGGCGGATATATTTTTGGATATGATGAGATCGACACAACTATGGAAGTGGAAGAAACACCGGAAGCAAGAGAGGCAACCATCGCATGGGAGACACGCCAGCTCGGGATCATGGACTGGATCACCAACGATGTGGACTGGATGACAAAAGAAGTACATCCATCCAGTGTACGTCTTGCATGGCATAATTAAAAAATGGGAAAATAAAAAGGAAGGAGGCCGGGGCTTTGTTTGGAGGTAGCCCCGGCAGTATGAAAAAGAAAAAAGTGTTATCAAAGGTAGTACCCTTTGCACATCTAATAATATACTCATATTTTGTGGTCATTCTGTGACGTCATTCTGAAAAAAGTATGAACAAAAAAGAAAAAATAACTGAACTCAAATCTTAACAATTCTTAAACTTTCCATATTTAGTTGAAACCATACGCCCCGACTGTTATACTGTGACTAGCAGATGTTAGCAGGAGAAGAATATGTTTTATTCCTGATATCAATAAAATAATGAGGCGTGAATTTATGAAACGTTTTTGGAAATATGTAACAGGGATCGTACCTGCGTACGGGCTTTTTCCCCTTGTTTTTTCATTTGTATTTAACTGTCTTGTATATTCCGGTTCAAGGGCGATCGCAGGCGGTTGGTATCATCACAATATAGAAAGTAATCTTGATCTGCGGCTCCCATTTGTGCCGCAGTTTTTGATTATCTATTTTGGCTGTTATGTATTCTGGGCAGTGAATTATATCCTTGCGGCAAGGCAGGAGCGGGAACAGGTTTACCGTTTTTTTACTGCGGATATTATATCCCGTTGTGTGTGTCTGATCATATTTCTGGCATATCCCACTACCAATACAAGACCGGTGATCGAAGGAAACGGAATCTGGGATCTGCTGGCCGGCTGGCTGTATTCCATTGATGCGGCAGATAACCTGTTTCCATCTATCCATTGTCTGGTAAGCTGGTTCTGTTTTCTGGGGATTAAGGATCAGAAAAGAATTCCGACATGGTATAAGGGGGTATCGTTTACACTAGCTGTGCTGGTTTTTCTGTCTACCATTTTTACCAAGCAGCATGTACTTGTGGATGTGGCAGGTGGTGTGATCCTGGCTCAGGTATGCTTTATTCTGGGACAGAAAACAAAACTCTGGCATATTTATGAACGGTTTGGAACTAAAATTGAAAAGAAGATCAACAGCTATACAGAAGGTGTCAAGTGATGAAGAGCAGAAAAAAGATCATATTTAACGGAGTGTTCCTGGCAGTAGTTTTTGCCCTGACTATCTACGGCGTTTTTCACGGAGAAGACCTGTCTTCCATGATGGATGCCATACATAGGGCAGATAAACGGTGGCTGCTTCCGGGAATTGCACTGGTAGCATTTTTTATCTGGGGGGAATCCATCATTATCTGGTATATGATGCGTTCCAGCGGGATCCATCTGAAAAAAAGAACCTGCTTTCTGTTTTCGTCTGTAGGATTCTTTTTCAGCTGTATCACACCATCCGCCAGCGGCGGACAGCCCATGCAGATCTACTATATGAAAAAAGAGAAGATTTCCATTCCGGTGTCAACGGTGATCCTGATGATCGTGACGATTACCTATAAGCTGGTGCTTGTGGTAATCGGTATTGGGATCGCGATTTTCGGAAGAGGATTTCTTCACAAATATCTGGAAGGAATCCTGCCGGTGTTTTATCTGGGGCTGATGCTGAATATCTTCTGTGTCACTTTTATGACCATTCTGGTATTTCATCCGCTTTTGGCAAAAGCGATCCTGATGAAGGGCATGAAGCTTCTGGAACGGTTTCATCTGATGAGGAAAAAAGAGGGACGGCTGAAAAAACTGGAAGCTTCCATGGATACTTACCGAAATACTGCGGCATATCTGAAGAATAATCCGCTGGTGATCGTTAAAGTAATAGAGATCACTTTTATCCAGCGTATGGCACTGTTTGCAGTAACCTGGTTCGTATATCAGGCTTTTGGACTCCATGGAACCGGTTTCTGGGATATCCTTTTTCTCCAGGCAGTGATATCGGTATCTGTGGATATGCTGCCGCTTCCGGGAGGAATGGGAATCAGTGAGACTTTGTTTCTTACCATTTTCAGTCCGGTATTCGGTGGCCTGCTGCTTCCGGGAATGGTGCTTAGCAGAGGGCTGGGATATTACGGAGAGCTGCTGATCAGTGCGGTGTTTACTGCGGTGGCTCAGCTCACTATCGGAAAAAAGGAATCCTGAAAAGATTTGATCGAATGCAGATCGCGGAGATCTGCTTGACCCAGATCAGGTAAGTCTCCTGTGGGACTGTGAATATAGCCTGACATGAAAAAGAAAAAAGAGGTGTGCAAATGATAGGATTTTATGATTATACGGTAATAATGACTTACATAAGCGTAGTTTCTTCCATGATCGGAATCTTCTGCGCTGTGACGGACCATATTTCAGCAGCGGTGTGCTGTCTTGCATTTTCCGGACTGTGCGATATGTTTGACGGAAAGATCGCAAGAACCAAGAAGAACAGAACGGAGGAAGAGAAATGCTTCGGGATCCAGATCGATTCCCTTGCAGATATCGTCTGTTTCGGGATCCTTCCCATTGTGCTGGGATTTAAGCTTGGAATGTGTCATATCTACGGAATAGCTATTCTTTTATTTTACGGTCTGGCAGGCCTGATCCGTCTGGCATACTTCAATGTTATGGAGGAAAAACGTCAGAATGAAACCTCCGAAAACCGAAAATATTATCAGGGACTTCCCATCACATCCATGTCTGTGGTCCTGCCGCTTCTATTTGTGGTATCCCTGCTTTTTCCGGAGTATAAATGGTTTGTGGTGCTCCTTCATATCGCAATGCTGACGGTAGGACTTCTGTTTATCCTGGATTTTAAATTCCGTAAGCCCACCAACAGGGAGCTGGTGATCATTGTTGCGGTAGTTGCTGTGGCAGTCCTTCTTGTACTTTTCTACAACGAAGGATGGTGGAAGTTCAATTATCTCTATAAGCTTTCCATGGAGAGAGGTGGTAATCTATGATCCGGACAGCGGACAGAATGGGGCATATTACAGAGGAGGATTCCTTTCAGAACAATCTCCTGGAAAAAATCTACGGTTCTGTAGCCGGACGCATGCTGATCCGGCCGCTGGTCACTCCCGTTGTTTCCATTGCCATGGGATGGCTTCTGGATTCCAGGCTTTCGGCAGCAGCGGTGAAACCCTTTATACGGTTCAATCATCTGGATATGAGTGATTATGAAAAGCGTAAATACATCTCTTACAATGATTTTTTCAAGCGGAAGATCCGGGAGGGTGCCCGCCATATTGATATGGAACCGGGACATTTTATCAGTCCCTGTGACTGCAGGGTGAGTGTGTATCCGGTAGATGAAAAAGCCTATCTTCATATCAAACAGACCGAATATACCATAGATGAGCTTCTCAGGAATCCGTCTCTTGGAAAAAGATATCAGGGTGGCTATGTGTGGGTGCTTCGTCTCTGTGTTCAGGATTATCACAGATATATTTATCCGGACAATGCGGCGGAGTCCGGACGCATCAGGATCCCGGGAATCCTGCATACAGTCAACCCCGTGGCCAACGATGCCTATCCGATCTACAAGGAAAACAGCAGAGAGTATTCTCTTTTGAAAACAGAGAATTTCCGTACCGTGCTGATGATGGAGGTAGGTGCTCTTTTTGTCGGAAGGATTGAAAACCGGCCAGGGAAAGCATTTGTGAAACGGGGAGACGAAAAAGGAAATTTTGCTTTCGGCGGCTCCACCATTGTGCTGATCACCGAAAAAAATGCGGTAAAGCCGGATGAAGATATTTTGAACAATTCCCGTGAAGGAATTGAAACAAGAGTACTCATGGGAGAAAAGATCGGAGAATCCTTTTAGAGGGTTCTCCTTTTTTGGGCGGATAAAATTAAAAAAATGAAATTACGTTCACACACACAACACAAACCTGTGATATATTATGAGCAGTAGCAAAGTGGAATGGAAATATCCGCTTTAGAATGAACCGGAAGTAAAATCGCAGCTTTTTGTAAAGAGGGATAATACAGAGCATTTCGGGCTGTCAGCAGCTGACCGGAACAGCGACTGAGAAACGGAGGAAGATAGAATGGATGCATTAAAAATTCTTGTAGTAGATGACGAGAGCAGAATGAGAAAACTGGTAAAGGATTTTCTCACCAAAAAGAATTTCCAGGTACTGGAAGCCGGTGACGGTGAGGAGGCCATGGATATTTTTTATAAAGAAAAGGACATTGCGCTTCTGATCCTGGATGTGATGATGCCGAAGATGGATGGCTGGGAAGTATGTCGTGAGATCCGCAAAAATTCCAAGGTTCCCATCATTATGCTGACGGCAAGAGGAGATGAGCGTGATGAGCTTCTGGGATTTGAACTCGGGGTGGACGAATATATCTCCAAACCCTTCAGCCCCAAGATCCTTGTAGCACGTGTAGAAGCCATTCTTCGAAGAACGGGACAGAGCAACCCGGATGAGATACTTTCAGCAGGTGGGATTGTCATTGACAAGGCAGCGCATCAGGCAACGGTAGATGATAAACCGATGGATCTGAGCTTCAAGGAATTTGAGCTTCTGACTTATTTCCTGGAGAATGAGGGAATCGCTCTTTCCAGAGAAAAGATCCTGAATTCTGTGTGGAATTATGATTATTTCGGAGATGCCAGAACCATTGATACTCATGTCAAAAAACTGAGAAGTAAAATGGGCGATAAGGGCGAGTATATCAAGACAGTCTGGGGGATGGGCTATAAGTTTGAGGTAGGAGAATGAAAAAACCGAAGGAAAAAATAAAAAAGATCCACAGTCTCCGCCATCAGATCACAGCATACTTTATCGGTCTGCTGTTTTTATCTATTCTGACTATTACCGTGATCAACGGAGCCTTTCTTGAAAAATACTATGTGACAAAAAAGATCGATGTACTTCTGAATCTCCGAACAACTCTGGAAAATACAGATATTGACAAGATGATGAACAGCAACAGCTCGAAAGGTATGGAGAGTATTCCCGATGAAATCCAGAGAGCCTGCTCCAGAAACAATCTTTCCTGGGTTATCATTGACAGCAGCAATACCAGCTGGCTTTCCTGGGGCGAAAATGAAAAAATGCTTCAGAGCAAGCTGTTCGGATATGTCTATGATCTGGATGAGGACGGAGATAAGAGCCGGACCTTGAAGCAGGGTGACAATTATACCATCCAGCAGTCGCATGACCGTTTTGCGGGAATGGATTATGTGGAATGCTGGGGACAGCTGGATGAGGAACGTTATTTTATCATAAGGACACCCCTTGAGAGCATCCGGGAGAGCGCTGATATTTCCAATAAGTTTTACTTTGCGGTAGGTCTGATGATCATAATCTTAAGTGGTCTGGTCATTATGGTCGTGACCAGGAGGATCACCCGTCCCATCAGTGAGCTTACGGAACTTTCCAGAAAAATGTCAGATCTGGATTTTGAGGCAAAATACGAGAGCAAGGTCGGCAATGAGATCGATGTTCTGGGAGATAATTTCAACCGGATGTCCTCACAGCTGGAGACTACCATCAGTGAACTGAAATCTGCAAACAATGAACTGCAGCGTGACATTGAGGACAAGATCAAGATCGACAAGATGCGAAAGGAATTTCTGGATAACGTGTCCCATGAACTGAAAACTCCCATTGCCCTGATCCAGGGCTATGCAGAAGGCTTAAAAGAAAATATTTCTGATGATCCTGAGAGCAGAGAGTTCTATTGCGATGTCATTATGGATGAAGCCTCCAAGATGAATAAATTGGTAAAAAATCTTCTAACACTGAATCAGCTGGAATCCGGCAAAGATGCAGTTGTAATGGAGCGGTTTGATATCGTATCCCTGATCCGCGGCGTGCTTCAGACCATGAATATCATGATCGGGCAGAAGAATGCAAAAGTGATCTTTGAGGCGGAGAAGCCGGTTTATGTATGGGCCGATGAGTTTAAGATCGAAGAGGTTGTGACAAACTATGTAAGCAATGCCCTGAACCATCTGGAGGGAGAGAAAGAAATCGAGATCAAGCTGCAGGATGAGGGTAACCGTGTGAAGATCAGTGTGTTTAACACAGGGACTCCGATCCCTGAGGCAGATGTACCGAATCTCTGGAATAAATTTTATAAAGTTGATAAAGCGAGAACTAGGGAATACGGCGGAAGCGGTATCGGTTTATCCATTGTAAAGGCCATCATGGAAAGCATGAACCAGGAATATGGCGTGCAGAACTTTGATAATGGCGTGGAATTCTGGTTTACACTGGACCGGAAATAATAAAACTTTACCGTGATAATGTGAAAAAATGGGCGGCAGCAGAGAAAAGTCTTTGCAACCGCCTGTTTTTGCGTTATACTAAAGCAATGTAAATCGAAGGTGAGAGAGGAATATCGAGATACAAAAGAGCAGGAGGAAGCATTATTATGATAGGAATCATTGACTATGATGCAGGAAACATCAAAAGTGTGGAAAAAGCACTTCAGTATCTGGGACAGGAGACTGTCGTCTCAAGAGATCCCCAGGTGCTTCTGAAAGCAGATAAAGTAATCCTTCCGGGGGTTGGAAGCTTTGGTGATGCTATGGAAAATCTCAAAAAATACGGACTTGTTCCGGTAATACATGAGATCGTGGAAAAGGGAACGCCCTTTCTTGGGATATGCCTGGGACTGCAGCTGCTTTTTGAGAGCAGTGATGAGACACCGGGAGTGGAAGGTCTTGGAATCCTGAAGGGGAAAATCCTGCGCATCCCGCCAAGTCCGGGACTGAAGATTCCGCATATGGGCTGGAATTCCCTGCATATTCAGAACAGCGGAAGATTATTTAAGGGTATTCCGGAAAACACATACGTTTACTTTGTACATTCCTATTATCTTCAGGCAGAGGAGGAAGAGATCGTGAAAGCGACCACTCAGTACAGCACATGCATCCATGCGTCTGTGGAGAAGGGAAATGTATTTGCGTGTCAGTTCCATCCGGAAAAAAGCAGCCGGTGGGGCTTGAAGATCCTTGAGAATTTTGCGGCACTTGAGTCAGGCACCGGAAAGGAGGCATAATCATGTTTACAAAAAGAATCATTCCATGTCTGGATGTAAATAAAGGACGTGTAGTAAAAGGCGTGAATTTTGTTGATCTTAAGGATGCCGGAGATCCGGTGGAAATTGCCAAAGCTTACGATGCAGCCGGTGCGGACGAGCTTGTTTTTCTTGATATCACTGCCTCCTGCGAGGAGCGTGATACCGTGGTGGATATGGTAAGAGCTGTTGCAGCCAACGTATTTATCCCGTTTACCGTAGGCGGAGGAATCCGTACCGTAGATGATTTCCGGAAGCTTCTCCGTGAAGGTGCAGATAAGATTTCTGTAAATTCCGCAGCTATCGACCGTCCGGAGCTGATCCATGAGGCCGCACAGAAATTCGGAAGCCAGTGTGTAGTAGTTGCCATTGATGCCAAGAGAAGACAGGATGGCGGCTGGAATATCTACAAACATGGCGGAAGACTGGATACCGGTATTGATGCTCTTGAATGGGCAAAGAAGGTGGAAGAACTTGGCGCAGGTGAGATCCTTCTTACCAGCATGGACTGTGACGGAACCAAGGCCGGGTATGATATTGAACTTACAAGAGCCGTTGCAGATGCGGTTTCCATTCCGGTGATCGCCTCCGGTGGTGCCGGAACCCTGGAGCATTTTTATGATGCACTGACAGAAGGCGGAGCAGATGCGGCACTGGCAGCATCTCTGTTCCACTACAAAGAGCTGGAGATCCGGGAAGTGAAGGATTACCTTGCGGAAAAAGGAATTTCCGTGAGAAGATAAGTTGGATGAGAGGTGATAGATATGGCTCCTATAGCAGGAGACTGGCAGGAGGCACTGAAAGGTGAGTTTCATCAGCCCTACTATGCCAAACTTTATAAAACCGTGATGACAGAATACAGAACAAGAAAGATTTTTCCGCCGCCGGAAGATATGTTCAATGCGTTTCATTTTACGCCTCTGCATCAGGTAAAGGTTGTGATCCTGGGACAGGACCCCTATCACAATGACGGACAGGCTCATGGGCTTTGCTTTTCCGTAAAAAAAGGTGTGGAAACACCGCCATCTCTGGTGAATATTTATAAGGAACTTGAGGATGATATGGGATGTTATATCCCAAACAATGGTAATCTGGAAAAATGGGCAAAGCAGGGCGTGCTTCTTTTGAACACAGTGCTGACTGTACGTGCACATCAGGCCAATTCCCACAGAGGAATCGGCTGGGAACAGTTTACCGATGCGGCCATCCGGATCCTGGACCAGGAGGATCGCCCGATCGTGTTTCTTCTCTGGGGGCGGCCTGCTCAGATGAAGGCATCCATGCTTCATAATCCGAAGCATCTGATCCTGGAAGCACCACATCCAAGTCCCCTTTCTGCCTACAGGGGATTTTTCGGATGCAGGCATTTCAGCAAGGCTAATGAATTTTTGAAAGCCAATGGGGTAGAACCTGTTGACTGGCAGATTGAGAATATTTAAGTTAGGGAAAGTAAAATGGGTAAAAAAAATGATAACACACTTGTGAAAAACGCATCTTTTCTTATGGTTGCGGCGCTGATCTCCAAGATCATCGGAATGCTGTATAAGAGTCCGCTTTCAACCACACTGGGAAGTCAGAGCTTTGCACTTTTTCAGTTTGCACAGAATGTATATTTTATTCTGCTGATGATTGCGTCCTTCAGTATTCCTCAGGCTGTATCCAAGATCATGGCGGAGAAGATTGCTTTTCACAGATATAAGGATGCACAGAAGGTATTTTACGGCGCACTGATCTATGCGGCAGTTGCCGGCGGTATCGTGGCGCTGATCTGTGTATTTGGCGCAGGGATCCTGGTTCCGGACAGCATGGCGAACGCCCGTCTGGCACTGCAGATGCTTGCACCCACAATTTTCATGTCCGGTCTCTGCGGTGTATTCCGTGGATATTTCCAGGCATACCGCAATATGATGCCTACATCGATCTCGCAGATCATTGAGCAGATCTTTGTGGCAACCTTTGCGCTTCTGATGTCACATGTATTTATCCAGCATTTTTCCGCAACAGGAGATATGGATCTGGTCCATCGCTGGGGTGCGGCAGGTGCTACCATGGGTACCGGAGCAGGTGTGGCTTCCGCGCTGATCTTTATGCTGATCGTTTATGGGGTAAACCGTAAGATCATCCGGAAAAGGATCGTCAATGACCGCCATTCTGTAAATGAGAGTATGGGTCATGTAATGAGCAATATCGTGCTCATCATCATGCCGATCATTCTCAGTGCTTTTATTTATAATGTAAACGGATATATCAACAGCTATATGTATTCCGGTATCATGGATATCAAGGGTGCTGCCAAGGACGTGATCCAGACCTTGTATTCCGAGTACGGATATTATATGACGCTGATCAATATCCCGCTTACCCTAGCAAGTACAGCACCGACATCTATGATCCCTGAGGTTTCCGCGCATTATGCAATGCACGATATTGAAGGTGCAAATATGAAGACAGACCGTGCCACATGGATCAGTATGCTGATCTCTATTCCGGCGGCAGTAGGTCTTGCAGTTCTTTCCGGACCGATCACGAGACTGATCTTCCCGGGAACCAATGGCGTAGGCGGACAGCTTCTGATCCTGGGAGGAATCACCATTATCCTGAATGGCAACTCCAATATCACCAACGGTGTACTTCAGGGAATCGGCAAGCCGAAGCTCCCGATGATCCATGCAGCCATTGCACTGGTGGCAGATGTGATAGCCATGGCCCTGCTGCTGGTATTTACCAATCTTGGTGTTTATACTATTGTCATCGCCCAGATCGTTTATGCAGTTGTGATGTGTCTTCTCAATGATCGTTCCATCAAGAAATATATGGGCTATAAGAATCCGTGGAGAAGTGCTTATTTAAGCCCGTTCCTTGCATCTATCCCGATGGGAGTTGTTGCGGGAGTGGTGTATTACGGATTGTATGCACTGATCCATTCCAATGTGATCTGTCTTGGTATTTCCGTGATCCTGGCAGCAGGTGTATACTTTATTGTATATCTGTTTGTAAGCAAGCCCGGTGAAGATGAGCTGGGTATGATGCCTGGTGGAAGATATATGAAGAAGCTGGCGAGAATGATGAAGATCATCTGATTTTGAGAGTTTTACAGGATAATAAAAAAATACCCGCAGATTTATTCCGGCGAATGATGGATCGGATGATCTGCGGGTGTTTTTTACATTATCTCAGATTACTGGTAATGCAGGTTTTGAAAAAAGTTTCTTCTCAGTATTCCCTCTGGGAAAACAGCTTTATGATCTCCAGGGTAACTTCTACAGCGGCATCCATTCCTTCCACTGTGATGTGCTCATAAGGCCCGTGATAGGCATGTCCGCCGGTTCCCAGATTCGGGCAGGGCAGTCCCATGAAGCTTAGCTGTGCACCATCTGTGCCGCCGCGGATAGGCAGGATGAGAGGTGCGACATCACAGTTACGGCAGGCTTCCTCTGCCAGGATGATCAGCCACGGGCAGGTATCGATGACCTCTTTCATATTGCGGTACTGCTGGGTGATGGTAAGAGTTACGGTGCCTTTGCCCCATTTTTCATTGAGGATTTCTGCGATATGTGAGAGCGTTTTCTGGCGTACTTCAAAAGAAGCGGCATCGTGATCACGGACAATATACTGAAGTTCAGCCTGGGAAACATCTCCTTTCATGGAGCAAAGATGGAAAAATCCTTCATAGTCCGCTGTGTTCCTTGGAGTATCCGCAGATGGAAGCATGGAATTAAACTCCATGGCAACGAGAGCAGCGTTGACCATGGTATTTTTGGAGGAACCGGGGTGGACATTGACACCCTGGAAAGTCACTTTTGCGCCGCAGGCGTTGAAATTCTCGTACTGGATCTCGCCTTCCGTATCACCGTCCAGGGTATATGCATAATCCGCACCGAATTTTTTTACATCAAAGTGGGCCGGTCCCATGCCGATTTCTTCATCCGGAGTAAAAGCGACGCAGAGAGGTCCGTGAGGTATTTTTTCCGTAAGGATATGCTCCAGCGCAGTGATGATCTCTGCAATGCCGGCCTTGTCGTCTGCGCCCAGGATCGTGGTTCCGTCTGAGGTGATCAGGGTACGCCCGGCAAGTGAAGCAAGATGGGGGAACATTTCCGGGGAAAGAGTTCTGCCGCTTGTGCCGAGAGGGAGCTCTTTTCCATCGTAATCTTCTGTAACCACCGGTGTGACTGCATGGTCGCAGAAATCGGAAACCGTATCCATATGAGCGATAAAGCCCAGTGCTTTGCAGTGCTCCAGACCTTCTGTAGCAGGAAGATGTGCATAAACGTAGCAATGTTCATCCAGAGACACATCGGAGATCCCAAGATCCTTCATTTCCTCCACAAGAAACCGGGCCAGGTCAAACTGGCACTGGGAAGAGGGGGAAGAAGAGCTTTCTTCATTGCTGGGTGTGGATATTTTTACATAGGATAGAAGTCGTTGGTATGCTTTCATAGAAGAATATTCCTTTCTGAAAAAATCTATCCGGAACAGGTTATGGCCGCATTTATGAAGCCGTTCTGTTTTTCCGGAGATAATAACAGTATACCACACAGTATCCGTATATTTTCAGAAAAAATCTCCCACGATATGAAAACCTGTGCTATAATCTGTGAGATAATAAAAAACAGGAGGATTTGAGAGTGGAAAAAAGAATCATACAGGTCGAAGAAAAAGTACCTGCAAAGATGCTGATACCGTTAAGTATCCAGCACATGTTCGCCATGTTCGGAGCATCCGTACTGGTGCCATTCCTTTTTGGTATCAGTCCGGCTATTGTGCTTCTGATGAATGGTGTGGGAACACTCCTTTTTATTTTCATCACAAAAGGAAAGGCACCGGCTTATTTGGGCTCCAGTTTTGCCTTCCTTTCACCGGCTCTTCTGGTGATCAGCAAGTATGGATATGAGTATGCCCTTGGTGGTTTCGTTGTTCTGGGTATTGCTGGTATGTGCGTGGCATTGATCGTCCGCCAGTGCGGAACAGACTGGATCGATATCGTGCTTCCTACAGCGGCAATGGGACCGGTAGTGGCACTGATCGGTCTGGAACTTGCGGGAAATGCAGCAAGTACGGCAGGACTTCTGGACGAGAAGGTAGATCCGAAGAATGTGATAGTATTTCTGGTCACACTTGGAGTTGCGGTATTCGGGCAGATCCTGTTTCGGGGCTTCCTTTCTGTTATTCCGATCCTGATCGCGATCATTGCGGGATATGTGGCAGCAGGTGCATGCGGGCTTCTGGATTTTACACAGGTAAGGGAAGCGGCATTTTTGGCTCTTCCCAACTTTACATCTCCGAAATTTAATTTTGAGGCCATTATGACGATCTTTCCGGCATTGCTTCTGGTAACCTCCGAGCATATCGGCCATCAGATTGTAACCGGAAAGATCGTTGGAAGGAATCTTCTGAAAGATCCGGGTCTCCACAGATCCCTGTTTGCAGATTTCTTCTCTACCACAGTTTCCGGATGCCTTGGTTCTGTGCCGACAACTACTTACGGTGAGAACATCGGTGTCATGGCAGTGACAAAGGTTTACAGTGTACAGGTGATCGGTGGTGCGGCAGTGCTTTCCATCTGCTGTTCCTTCCTTGGTAAACTGGCAGCCCTGATCAGTACCATTCCCGGTCCGGTGATCGGTGGGATTTCTTTCCTTCTTTACGGAATGATCGGAACCTCCGGCCTTCGTATGCTGGTTGACAATCACGTGGATTACAGCAAGTCCAGAAATCTGACGCTGACAAGCGTTGTCTTTGTTGTAGGTCTTTCCGGAATTGCCCTGAAGCTTGGAAATGTTGAGCTTACCGGTATGGTGCTGGCATGTGTGGTTGCCATGGCATTAAGCCTTGTATTCTATATTCTGGACAAACTGAAGCTGACCAACGATCAGTGACAGGAAATATATTGCATAAAAAGCAGATGAAGAGGGAAATCTTTTTATCTGCTTTTTTGCATTCAGAGAGGAAAAAGAAATCATGTATGGGAAGTTTTTTGTCGGATTTTTAGAGATCCTGTCAACAAAAAAACAGAAGGATTTTCAAGTATCTTATTGACAATCATTCCGTTTTATAATACTATGTAATACAGAAAACACGAACAAAGGTTCGGATTAAAGGAAACCTGATTAGAAAGAGAATAAAGAATAGGAGATTACATAATGATCAGTGAAGAGAAGCAGAAGGCGCTGGAAGCGGCTCTTGGAAATATTGAGAAACAGTTCGGTAAAGGCTCTGTCATGAAGCTTGGAGATTCCAGTTCCCATATGCAGGTGGAGGCAGTTCCCACAGGATGCTTAAGCCTGGATATCGCCCTTGGCGTAGGTGGTGTTCCCAAGGGACGTATCGTGGAGATCTACGGACCGGAGTCCAGTGGTAAGACAACGGTAGCCTTACATATGGTCGCTGAAGTGCAGAAGAGAGGCGGAATCGCAGGATTTATCGATGCGGAGCATGCTCTTGATCCTGTTTATGCCAAGAGTATAGGTGTTGATATCGACAACCTTTATATTTCACAGCCGGATAACGGAGAGCAGGCGCTGGAGATCACAGAGACTATGGTACGTTCCGGTGCTGTGGATATCGTGATCGTGGACTCTGTTGCAGCCCTAGTCCCCAAGGCTGAGATCGAAGGAGATATGGGAGACAGCCATGTAGGTCTGCAGGCCCGTCTGATGTCACAGGCACTCCGTAAACTGACAGCTGTTATCAGCAAGTCCAACTGCGTGGTGATCTTTATCAACCAGCTTCGTGAAAAGGTTGGAGTGATGTTTGGCAATCCGGAAACTACAACCGGTGGACGTGCGCTGAAATTCTATGCATCTGTCCGTATGGATGTACGCCGTGTGGAAACATTGAAGCAGGGTGGTGAGATGGTCGGAAACCACACCCGTGTGAAAGTAGTTAAGAACAAGGTGGCTCCGCCATTTAAGCAGGCAGAGTTTGATATCATGTTCGGAACCGGTATTTCCAGAGAGGGAGATATCCTGGATCTGGCTGCAGAATGCTCCATCGTAAACAAGAGCGGAGCCTGGTATGCATATGAAGGGGATAAGATCGGACAGGGACGTGAGAATGCCAAATTATTCCTGAGAGAGCATCCGGAGATCCGCGATGAGATCGAGAAGAAGGTTCGTGTACATTATCATCTGGATCCGGCAGATGAGACAGCAGAAGCAGCAGTACAGGCAGAAGATACAGAGAAGGAAGAGTAATCCATGCTGGATCTGGAAGAACGAAACCGTGCAAGAAAGAAAGCCATGCGGCTTCTGGAACATATGGACCGCACAGAGAAAGGCCTGACGGATAAACTCCGTCAGGCTGAATTTTCACCGGAGGCAGTAGAAGATGCCATTGCTTATGTGAAGTCCTATGGGTATATCAACGATGCCCGTTATGCCAGAACCTATATCTCCTTCCGTATGGAATCCAGAAGTCGTCAGAAGATCCTCTCGGAGCTTCAGTTAAAGGGTGTGGACCGTCAGACTGCCCTGGATGCCTGGAATGAGATGGAAGAGCTTATGGAACCGGACGAGCGGGAGGTATTACGCAGGACGATCGAGAAGAAATATGCGCCGGACACAGAGCTTGATGAAGGACAGATGCGAAGGCTGTATGGATATCTGGCCAGACGAGCGTTCCGGTATGAGGATATTTCCCATACCCTGGAAGAAATGAACATCCGGGTGAACCGTGATATGGAATAACTCGTTACTGTTCACTGGTAATGTCCCGCGAGGTGTTTTTTGTGAGCGAAGGTCACAGAAAACCCGAGACATACCGCGCGAATTTATGCGATCAGCATAAATTCTGTGCATCGCGAAGCGTGTTACTGAGAACGGAGTGAACAGTAACAATAACTCTGCGGAGAAAAAGAGCCAGTTTATATGTGCTAACCAAAATCTGCTTTTTCATGAGAAAAACTTGACATAAATGTGAAAAACAGCTAAACTTGTATTGTTGTATTTGTACAATGAAAACTAAATAAGGAGGTGCTCCTGTGGCAGGCACAATTATCGGTGTTATTGTCGCTGTGGTAGTCACGCTACTTATTGCAGTTCCTGTTACTTGCAAGGTTGCTGTTGACAAGAAAGTACGCAAGGATGCGGAAATCATAGGTACAGCAGAGGATAAGGCAAGGAATATTCTTGATGAAGCATTGAAAGCAGCAGAGACCAAGAAACGCGAAACTTTACTTGAAGTAAAGGAAGAATCTCTGCGAACTAAAAATGAACTGGAAAGGGAAACCAAGGAACGGAGAAACGAGCTGCAGAGATACGAGAAGCGAGTTTTGTCAAAAGAGGAATCTGTTGACAAAAAAGCCAATGCAGTGGAGAAGCGTGAGCTGGAATGTACAGCGAAATTTAACGAGTTACAAGAAAAAGAAAAACGAGTAAATGAACTTGAGGAAAAAGGAGTACAGGAACTGGAACGAGTTTCAGGTCTTACCTCCGAACAGGCAAAAGAAGAATTACTGAAATCTGTAGAAGATGACGTAAAGGTGGATGTTGCAAGACTCTATAAAGAGCTTGAGAACAGAGCCAAGGAAGATGCCAATAAGAAAGCCAGGGAATATGTAGTCAATGCCATTCAGAAATGTGCAGTGGATCATGTTTCCGAGACAACGATTTCTGTGGTACAGCTTCCAAGTGATGAAATGAAGGGAAGGATCATCGGTCGTGAAGGCCGTAACATCCGTACACTTGAGACACTTACCGGTGTGGATCTGATCATTGATGATACACCGGAGGCAGTGGTACTCTCCGCATTTGATCCGATCAGGAGAGAGATCGCCAGAGTGGCTCTTGAGAAACTGATCGTGGATGGACGTATCCATCCGGCAAGAATTGAAGAGATGGTAGAGAAAGCCCAGAAAGAAGTGGAAGCACAGATCCGGGAAGACGGTGAGAATGCTGCCATGGATGTAGGGGTACATGGAATCCATCCGGAACTTCTGAAGCTTCTTGGACGTATGAAATTCCGTTCAAGCTATGGACAGAATGCTCTGAGACATTCAATTGAGGTTGCACAGCTTTCCGGACTCCTTGCAGGAGAAGTTGGTGTGGATGTGCGTATGGCCAAGCGTGCCGGACTTCTTCATGACATTGGTAAATCCATTGACCATGAGGTAGAAGGTTCTCATATTCAGATCGGTGTGGATCTCTGCAAGAAATACAAGGAGTCCCCGATCGTTATCAACACGGTTGCGTCTCATCATGGTGATGTGGAGCCGGAATCTCTGATCGCGTGTATTGTACAGGCTGCTGATGCAATTTCCGCAGCAAGACCTGGAGCAAGACGTGAGACCCTGGAAACCTATACCAATCGTCTGAAACAGCTTGAGGATATCACCAATGAATTCAAGGGTGTAGAGAAATCTTTTGCTATTCAGGCAGGAAGAGAAATTCGTGTTATGGTCGTGCCGGATCATGTAAGTGATGCAGATATGGTTCTCCTTGCAAGAGATATTGCAAAGCAGATCGAGGCAGAGCTTGAGTATCCTGGACAGATCAAAGTTAATGTGATCCGTGAAAGCAGAGCGGTTGACTACGCAAAATAAGCTTTCAATGGAAGAAAGTTCTGGAAATACCAAAGGCCGGACAGCTTTTTAGCTGGCCGGCCTTTTTTTGTCATGTGGAAAAACGGTCATATTACTGGAAAAACAGGCGTAAACTGGTACAGGGTGAGTAAATGGAGAGTAAGACAGAGAACCGGAAGTGGAAAAATGCCGGACGTTTTCCGGCGGAGCTTCTTTTTATGACCGGAGTTTTTGCGGGAAATGTGTTGCCGAATCTGATCTGGAAAATGGAGTGGAAGCAGAAAACCCTGGCTTCTTTTTATCTGATCCGCAGCTTTGCAGGAAAAGATATTTCCGGCGGAGCTTATTTCCTGGAAGTGCTGCGACGAAGAGGAGGTTTTTTTCTTCTGTTGTTTTTATGCGGATTTACAATATTCGGAGTGCCTTTGACGGTCGCATATATGCTGTTTTTGGGAATGGAGACAGGAATGATCCTGGCATTATCGGTTCTGGAATTTGGTATTTATGGCGGTGTGGCCGGTGCCGGACTTCTGATGCCGCAGTATCTGGTCTATATTCCGGCGTATTTTTATCTTGCAGGTATCGTATACAGACAATCGTATGGGATCTGGAAAAATTATGGACTTGTGCCGCAGAAAACAGGGGCTTATTTTCGGCAGGGGATCACAGTTTTTCTGCTGTATACAGGAGGAATCCTTGCAGAAAGTTTTCTGAATCCCTGGATCGTAGAAAAAGTTATAAAGGGCCTGAAATTTTTTTGAGGAAAATTTCCACAATATCTAGTAATGGTTTCCATAAAATCTGCGATATTTGGTGGTTTGTGCCGGAAAGTGTTGAAATTGTGCGGTTTTACGATGAAAAACTGTTTGATTTTATGTAAAATTCACAGTATAATTCAGTCATAAACGAGTATGATTTTAGAGAAACGGGATGCAGAGAAATGGACATAGAGATACGGGAATTTATTACATATTTACATAATAGAAAAAGGACGTCACATAATACAGAAGTATCTTACCAGAGAGACCTGAAGAAGATGGCAGTGTATTTTGCAGATCGTGGGATCTATGATATCCGAGATGTAGGAGAACTGGAGCTGGAAGGCTATCTCAGCTATATGGAGAGAGGACAGTTCGCTTCCTCAACGATCTCCAGAAATGTAGCATCTATCCGTGCCTTGTTTCAGTATCTTTATCAGGAGAACAGGATCGAGAGGGATCCGTCTCTGGAACTGAAGCCGCCCAAGGTTGAGAAGCGGATACCGGAGATCCTTACTGTGGATGAGGTAGACCGCCTTTTGAAACAGCCGGATCTGAATACACCGAAGGGAATCCGGGACAGTGCCATGCTGGAGCTTTTGTATGCTACAGGAATGCGCGTCAGTGAACTTTTGCGGCTGAATCTGGAGGATCTCAATCTGCGGCTTGGTTATGTAGTCTGTCACGATGAGGATAAGGAACGGGTGATCCCGATAGGAAATGTATGCAAAACAGCCATGGAGAAATATCTGAAGGAAGCCCGTGGAAAATTTGTGAAAGAAAATGAGACGGAGAGTCTTTTTACCAACTGTTCAGGAAAATCCATGAGCAGACAGGGATTCTGGAAGGTTCTGAAGGGATATGCAGAGGAAGCCGGGATCCAGCATGATATCACGCCGCATACACTGAGACATTCTTTTGCCGCACATATGCTGCAGAATGGAGCGGACGTGAAGAGTGTGCAGGAAATGCTTGGACATTCGGATATTTCCACCACACAGGTCTATCTGAATTTTGGCGTTGCGAAAATGCGAGACGTATATATGAAAGCACATCCGAGGCATTGATCTGTAAGAAATAATATAAAAAACGCGTTCAAAAAAGAACCGGCAGCTTCCAAAATGGAAGAATGCCGGTTCTTTTTTTGAACATAAAGTGTAAAAGGATCACAAATATCCGTTTCCTGAACTGCAGATCAGATAGATCTTAGCAATTTTCAGCAATCGTGTAAAGCAGCTTCTCAGACTCATCCCAACCAAGGCAGGCATCTGTGATGGATTTTCCGTAGATGTGATCTCCACCGATCTTCTGGTTGCCTGGCTCGATATAGCTCTCGATCATGAGACCCTTTACCATGGAGTGAAGCTCAGGATCTACCTGACGGCTGTGAAGAACCTCACTTGCGATACGAACCTGCTGCTCGTAATGCTTGTTGGAGTTGGAGTGGTTGGTATCCACGATCACTGCCGGGTTGGCAAGGTTCTTTGCATGGTATTTGTCATAGAGAAGACGAAGATCCTCGTAATGGTAGTTCGGGATCGCTTCCCCATGCTTGTTTACTGCACCGCGAAGGATTGCGTGAGAGAGTGGGTTGCCGGTGGTCTCAACCTCCCAGCTTCTGTAAATAAAACGATGAGCGCCCTGTGCTGCAACAATGGAGTTCAGCATAACGCTGTAGTCACCACTGGTAGGGTTCTTCATACCAGCCGGAACATCCATGCCGCTGACAGTGAGTCTGTGCTGCTGATCTTCAACAGAACGTGCGCCTACAGCAACGTAGGAAAGCAGATCAGAGAGATAACGGTAGTTCTCCGGGTAAAGCATCTCATCTGCACAGGTGAAGCCACTTTCGCGGATAGCACGCATGTGCATCTTGCGGATCGCGATCAGTCCGGCAAGAAGGTTCGGTTTTTTCTCAGGATCCGGCTGATGGACCATTCCCTTGTATCCTTCACCGGTCGTACGTGGTTTGTTTGTGTAAACACGCGGGATGATAAGGACTTTATCCTCGATCTTTTCCTGAACTTTGCGAAGTCTTAAAAGATAATCGCATACGGCATCTTCGTTATCTGCAGAACATGGTCCGATGATAGCGAGGAATTTATCGGATTTTCCGGTGAAAACGTCGCGAATCTCAGCATCGCGTTTCTCCTTGAGCGCCTGAAGTTCAGCATCGAGCGGATACTGATTGCGGATTTCCTCAGGAGTTGGCAGTTTTTTTATGAATTCAAAACTCATAGTACTTTATTCCTCCATAACTATAGACATTTCGATTATTTATTATAAACGATTATTGGTCGATTGTCGATAGGGAAATTTTAGCGCTTTCACGTGTAGAAGAGTAAGCAGCAGCTCACCCAGAAAAATTCCGTAAAAATAGCCTCGGATCCCTGTTGCCGGAATTATAAAAACAACGGAGAAAATACGGATGAGAATGCCGGCAATACTGTGGATCAGACAGAGCCCCGGTTTTCCAAGTCCCTGCAGGATGCTGGTGAGCATGGTGTTTGTATAAAGAAAAGGACAGATAAAAGACAGATACCGTATGTAGGTTCCGGCAGTCTGGCTGTGAAAAAGCAATGTTCCGAGGAATGGGCCAAAAAGAAAGAATCCGCTTCCGCACAGAAATCCCAGGAACATGCACAGAAAAAAGGTCTGATCTGTGACACGGCGGATCTGCTTCTGCTTTCCCAGTGCATCAAGCTGTGCGATGGAAGGCATCAGCATTACAGCAGCGGAAGACGTAAGTGTGGAAGGAAACAGGAGCAGGGGCAGTGCCATTCCTGTAAAGATCCCATAGATCTTCAGTGAGTCTGAGGCTGTCATGCCGGAACGCAGAAGCATCTGTGGGATCAGGACCGCTTCTATGCTGCCGAGAAGTGTCAGAAGGATCCTGTTCAGGGAAATGGGAAAAGACAGTGTGAAAAGGTCCTTTATCAGCGGAAAGATCCTGACGGGAGTCTTTTCGTGTACAGGGTGATTTCCGAAATGAAAGGAAACTACCAGCAGCGACACCAGCGAAGCGGCAGTCTCTCCGGCAAGGGAACCTCCCGCTGCAATCAATGCAGTGATCGGACGTCCTTCGGAAAGAAAGATCAGATACAGGATATAGGTAGTGCCGATCCGTGCAGACTGCTCCGAAAGCTGCACGGCTGCCGGAACAGAGGCTTTTTTCCGGGCATAATAATAGCTGTTAATGCAGGAATGAATGGCACAGAGAGGAATACTGACAGCTGTTATTCGAAGAAGACCGGCAGTCTGCGGTGTTTTCAGAATTGCGGAAGCAAAAAAATATGCGTGCTGAAAAAGCAGAAAACCGGCTACAGCAGAAAAAAAGACAGCCATAAGTGTTCCTGTGACCAGCGAAAAACGTGCCTCCTTTTTCTCCTGAAGGGCAAGTCTGGACGCGATCAGTCGGGAAAGGGCAGACTGGATCCCTGTATAGGATAAAGCGGCCATAAGTCCCTGGAGAGGAAGAACCAGCTGATACAAACCAAGACCTTCCGCACCAATGGCATGGGAGAGGAATATTCTATAAAAGAAACCTGCGATACGGCTGATAAGGCCTGTGCAGGCAAGAATCAGGGTTCCTCTGAGAAATATTTTTTTTGACATGGATAACCTTGAGTCTTTTTTGTCAGTATATGAAGAAGTTAGTCTTGACAGAACCATATGTTTCTGATAGAGTAAACATGAAATCCGAGGAAAACACTGGGAATTGAAAAAAGAGGTGAGCGGATGAAACTGTCAACAAGAGCAAAATACGGACTTAAGGCTTTGATAGACCTTGGTCTTTACAGTGAAAAAGAAGCGGTCTCGCTTCAGAGTATTGCGGGCCGTCAGAATATATCAGTCAGCTATCTGGAGCAGCTGATGGCACTTTTGAAGAAAGCGGGCCTTGTGAAGAGTGTCCGCGGTGCAGCCGGAGGATATTTCCTTGGAAGACCGGCAGAAGAGATTTCAGTGGGAGATATCCTTCGTGTCCTGGAGGGTGGCCTGGAGGCTGCAACATGTCCGGGAACAGAAGGTGACGGTGGCTGCCAAGGTTCTGATCTCTGCGTGGCTAAATTAGTGTGGAAGAGGATCAACGACAGCATCACAGATGCAGTGGATACCCTGATGCTCAGTGAGCTGATCGAAGAAAGCCGGAGAATACACGAAAAATAATTATCCTGAACAGGAGGAAAAGAAAATGGGAAAAATGATATATCTGGACAATGCGGCTACCACAAAGACCGCACCGGAAGTTGTGGAGGCTATGCTGCCGTATTTTACAGAGTTTTATGGAAATGCTTCAACCGTTTATGATTTTGCGGCAAACAGCAAGGCTGCCATCGCAAAGGCAAGACAGCAGATCGCAGATGTGATCGGAGCCAAAAAAGAGGAGATCTATTTTACTGCAGGTGGTTCCGAGTCTGATAACTGGGCTCTGAAAGCGACCTTTGAGGCATATAAAAATAAAGGAAACCATATCATCACAACAAAGATCGAGCATCATGCCATCCTTCATACCTGCGAGTACCTTGAAAAAGAGCGTGGTGCCAAGGTCACATACCTGGATGTAGATGAGAATGGTTTCATTGACCTGGATGAGCTTCAGAAAGCCATTACACCGGAGACCATCCTGATCTCTGTTATGGCTGCAAACAATGAGATTGGTACTCTTGAGCCGCTGAAAGAAATCGGACAGATTGCACATGAGCATGGAATCCTGTTCCATACAGACGCTGTTCAGGCATTCGGCCAGATCCCGATCAATGTAGATGAGTTCAATATTGATATGCTCAGCTCCAGCGGACATAAGATCAACGGACCGAAGGGAATCGGCTTCCTCTATATCCGTAAGGGTGTTAAGATCCGCTCCTTCGTACATGGCGGAGCACAGGAGAGAAAACGTCGTGCAGGTACAGAGAACGTTCCTGGTATCGTAGGATACGGTCTTGCAGCAGAGCGTGCAAACAAGTCCATGAAAGAGCGTACTGCAAAAGAAATCGAGATCAGAGATCATATGATCAGCAGGATCCTCACAGAGATCCCGTACGTACGTCTCAATGGAGATAAAGTAAAACGTCTTCCGAACAACGTAAATGTAAGCATCCAGTTCATCGAGGGAGAGTCACTTCTTCTGATGCTTGATAATTTCGGAATCTGTGCATCCAGCGGTTCCGCATGTACATCCGGTTCTCTGGATCCGTCACACGTTCTGTTAGCTATCGGTCTTCCTCATGAGATCGCACACGGATCTCTCCGTATGACCTTAAGCGAGGAGACGACAATGGAGGATGTTGATTTTGTAGTAGATAAGCTGAAAGATATTACTGCAAACTTAAGAAGCATGTCTCCATTATATGAAGATTTTATTAAAAAGCAGAAAAAATAATAAAAATACTTGCCAGGAGGAAAAAATAATGTATAGTGAAAAAGTAATGGATCATTTTCAGCATCCACGTAATGTCGGTGAGATCGAGAACGCAAGCGGCGTGGGTACTGTAGGAAATGCAAAATGCGGTGATATTATGAGAATATTCCTTGATATCGATGACGAAACTCATATTATCAAAGACTGCAAATTTAAAACATTTGGATGCGGTGCAGCAGTTGCAACAAGCAGCATGGCAACAGAACTTGTAATGGGCAAGACCATTGAGGAAGCTATGGAAGTAACCAACAAGGCCGTTATGGAGGCTCTGGACGGACTTCCGCCGGTAAAGATCCACTGTTCCCTGCTTGCTGAGGAAGCAATTCATGCAGCTCTCTGGGATTATGCAGAGAAACATCACATTAAGATCGAGGGTCTTTCCAAACCGAAGTCTGATATCCACGAGGGTGAAGAGGATACAGAAGAGGAGTATTGATTCCTTTTATTTATGATCATAACCGGGGCATGAGCAAGCTTCAGTTGAACAGAACCGTAAGCCATTGAAAGGACAGGTAAGTAAGAAGCATGACAGGACTTACGAACGAAGAAGTTCAGGAAAGAATTGCGCAGGGCCAGGTAAATAATAACGAAAACCCCAACACCAGGACATATAAGCAGATCATTCTGGAGAATACGTTGACATTCTTCAATTTTCTGAACCTGGTGCTGCTGGTTCTCGTACTGCTGGTTGGTTCCTACAAAAACTCCATGTTTGTAGGAATCATTTTTATTAATACCGTGATCGGGATCATTCAGGAGGTCCGTGCTAAGAAGACGATTGACAAGCTGGCCATCCTGACAGAATCCAAGACGGTTGTTCTGCGTGAAGGAAAAAAATGGAAAATTTCTACAGAGAAGCTGGTTGTCGATGATCTGATATTCCTGAAGGCCGGAGAACAGGTTCCGGCAGATGCGAAGATCCTGGAGGGAAGCCTTGAGGTCAATGAATCTCTGCTTACCGGTGAGGCAGACAATCTTCCGAAGAATCCGGGAGATGAACTTTTTTCCGGAAGCTTTGTGACGGCGGGACAGGCCTGCTGCCAGATCATCCATGTGGGAAGTGACAACTATGCGTCAAGGATCACCAGCGAGGCCAAGGAATTCAAACGCCATAATTCAGAGCTTAGAAATTCCCTGAATGCCATTCTGAAGGTGATCAGTATCATTATCGTACCAATGGGTGCGCTGCTTTTTTATAAACAGTATTATTTTGTGGGAGACAATATCCGGGATTCTGTTGTCAATATGGTTGCAGCGGTCCTGGGAATGATCCCGGAGGGACTGGTCCTTCTTACCAGTGTGGCACTGACTCTGGGTGCGCTGAAGCTGGCCCAGAAGAAGACGCTGGTGCAGGAGCTGTACTGTATAGAAACTCTTGCACGCGTGGATACGCTCTGCCTGGATAAGACAGGAACTATCACAGAGGGTACCATGTGTGTGGAGGCGGTGGAGAGCTATCCGCCGGTGTATGATGAGATTTCAGAGACAATATCCGGGAAAGATCCTGAATCCGGCGAAGGTGACAGCAATGGAACTGAGAGTTCTGCGACTTCTGCAGTTTCAGCAACAGATGCGATCGCAAAGGAGGATGGAAGTGCGAATCTCGTATTACAGGAAAAGTCAGAAGCTGACCCGGAGAAACATAGTCAGGAAGATCCGGAGAAGACCCGGGAGATCGAGCATATCATGGGAAATCTGCTTTCTGTGCTGAAGGATCAGAATGCCACTGCCGATGCACTCAGGGCAAGATTTAAAGTATCTCAGGATATGAAGCTGGATCATGTGATCCCGTTTTCTTCTGACAGGAAGTACAGCGGAGCTGCATTTACAGATACAGGTACTTATCTGATGGGGGCAGCGCAGTTTCTTTTTCCGGAAGGGAACCTGGAGCTGATGGAGTATTGTGGAAGATTTGCAGAGGAAGGTCTTCGTGTGCTGGTTCTTGCCCATAGTGTAAATGTGAGTGAGGGAGCGGAGCTTCCGGAGGGACTGGAACCTGTCGGACTTTTGCTTATTACCGATGTGATCCGTGCAGAGGCACCGGATACACTGGCATATTTCGAAAGTCAGGGTGTTGATCTGAAAGTGATCTCCGGTGATGATCCGGTGACAGTTTCTGCCATTGCCAGACGTGCAGGCCTTAAAAATGCAGAGCATTATATCGATGCGACAACGATCACAACCCAGGAACAGATGGACGAGGCAGTTGCAGAATATAGTGTGTTCGGGCGTGTAACACCTCAGCAGAAGCAGGCAATGGTGAAGTCTTTACAGGCTCAGCAGCATACGGTTGCAATGACTGGTGATGGTGTCAATGATGTTCTGGCGCTTAAAGAGGCGGACTGCAGTATTGCCATGGCTGAGGGCAGTGATGCGGCCAAGAATATTGCCAATGTGGTATTGCTGGATTCTAATTTTGCAGCAATGCCGGAAATTGTGAATCAGGGACGCCGGGTTGTAAACAATATCCGTACTGCGGCATCTATGTTTCTGATCAAAACGATTTTTTCCGTGCTGCTGTCACTGATCACGATCTTCTTCGGGGATTCCTATCCCTTTGAGCCGATCCAGATGTCTCTGATCAGTGCCTGCGCTGTTGGTATTCCTACATTCCTTCTGGCACAGGAGAATAATTATGAGAAGATCGACCATACATTTTTGCGTCATGTATTTATGAATGCATTTCCGGCTGCTGTGACCATCACGGGCTGTGTGTTCAGTGTGATGCTGGTATGCCAGAATGTATACCATTCCAATGTTATGCTGAATACAGCTTGTGTGCTTGTAACAGGATGGAATTATATGGCGGCACTTAAGACAGTTTACGCACCTCTGAATAAGTATCGAAAGGTGATCATTTACAGTATGCAGGTGATCTTTTTCGGTGCGGCGGTGGTTCTGCAGAATCTTCTGACACTGGGATCGCTGGAATTCGGAATGATCATTCTGGTGTTCCTTCTGATGACATTTTCTCCGATCCTGATCGATGTGATCACGGCCTGGCTCAGAAATATTTACAGCCGTTCGCTGGATAGTGGGGAACAGGGGAAATTTGCTGCATTTATTGATAAGCTGAGAAAATAATAATATGAGAAATAAAAAAGGACACTGCCCGTTGAAAATGGCAGTGTCCTTTTTTTGCAAATAAACTGTGAAGCAGTTATCCAGTTATCCGGTGCAGAGCTGTGTAGAGAATGCAGATTGTGGATATCCGCCTGACAAAGCTATTATTTTGTGTGCATAAGCCAGATAAATCCGAAGGCCGGGATCTCTACAGCCTGTGCGTCTCTCTGAACTCCTGTGAGAAGATCTGTGTAGGTACCGTCCTGTTCGTTGATCCAGGCTACCTTATCCTGGTCGCTGAAGTTGTAGATGCAGATCAGCTTTTCTTCAGAAGTTTCTCTTACCAGGGCAAGGAGAGCTTTTTCCCAGGTTTCCAGTGTATGTGCAGAAACTTCAGGTGCAAATACCGGATGGCTGGCACGGATGGATTCCAGCTGCTCAAGGCTGTTGAAAATGCGTCCTTGGATCGTTTCGGCATCGGCTCTGTTCCGGGCAAGTGCCCAGTTGAAACGTCCATTGTGGAGCCAGCGGGGATCAGCTGCTTTGGAAATGTCTGTTTTATAGGTGTAGTCATTCAGCTGTCCGACCTCGTCACCGCTTCGAAGTACCGGAATTCCGGGGAGGGAAAGAAGCAATGCATGAAGTGCTACGTCATAGCGGATTCCCCGGCTGACACCCTCCATATTTCCTTCATAATCAAAACGCTCGATTCCTGCAAGAGATGCGGTTGTTCCGCAGAGCTCAGATTCCTCGGTTTCCGGATTTACATAAATTTCACCCCGGGCAAAGGAATCAGGGAAAATACCTGCCAGGAATTCATTCAGATAATCTCTGTGAGGCCCTTCTGTGATAAAGCTTCCTTTCAGGAAATCATAGTCCAGATTCCAGCGTACCGTGTTGCGGTTACGGAGGTAATTCTGGAATACCGGTGCCTGCGGAAGGTTTGCAGCTCTGTCGATTCCCCGGCGGAGAAGGGCAGTGTCCTTTGTGGCAACGGTATGCCAGAGATCGGACATCAGCTGGGTGCTGTTTACAATGTGAAGTTCCGGCATATCGGAAGTTCCGCCAAATGCAGCAGCCTCTGCAGGTGGGCGGTCTGTTTCACCAAGGAGAAGAATTCCGGGGCATACGATCTCACACACCATTCGGGTCATACGCAGCAGAGAGTGAAGCTTCCAGAGATTTTCTTCCGGTATCATCGGAAGGACACCAAGGCTGAATATAGAAGCACCTTCATTTGCAAGCTCCAGGATCTGAAGAAGCATTGCATTGAAATAAGCTGGAGTCTGGAGCACGCATGGCGCACCGGACTGTGGGTCATCCACAGAAAGACTTAACGGGATCTCAAGAGCCAGGCGGATACCTGCTTTCCTACAGTTAGCTGCAAGTGTATGCAGATCTTCGGAGGTTCCGATCTCCGGGATAATGCGAAGGGAGCAGTTGGAGGTTGCCTGGAAAAGATCTGTCAGGTACAGAGTGTCTGCTTTGCATTCACTGATATAGTCCAGTTTATCGGACAGCCCGGAAAGAGTATCTGCGAAGTCAGCAGGATTTACAGCCATTCCGGTGAAAGTAGTCTTACGGAACCAGTCAGGATCAGCAACGCAGGTCTGGTCAGCTTCCTTCATGGAAAGAGAACGCTCACGATAAATCTCTTTCATTTTTTTTGTGAGGCTTGAGAATGTGCCGGCAACTTCCGGATGATCGCGGAACAGCTCGCAGTAGAGCCATTTCAGATCATTGTAGTAGTGTTTCAGACGTTTCTCGTAGAGGGCATCGTAAGCTGTGTCCTCCTTGGAAGTTTCGACTTTCAGAGGCTCGGTCTTGGAAGTAGTAACTTTCGCCGGTTCAGTCTTTGAGGTCTCAACCTTGATCGGCTCGGTCTTGGAAGTCTCGACTTTGATCGGCTCAGTCTTGGAAGTCTCAACCTTGATCGGCTCAGTCTTGGAAGTCTCGACCTTGATCGGTTCGGTCTTGGAAGTCTCAACCTTGATCGGCTCAGTCTTGGAAGTCTCGACCTTGATCGGCTCGGTCTTGGAAGTCTCGACTTTGATCGGCTCGGTCTTGGAAGTCTCGACTTTGATCGGTTCGGTCTTGGAAGTCTCGACCTTGATCGGTTCGGTCTTGGAAGTCTCGACTTTGATCGGTTCAGTTTTGGAAGTTTCGACTTTAAGCGTTTCCTTCTTTACGGTTTCAAGTTTTTTCACTTCGGCTTTAGCATTTTCAACAGATTTGGCAGCACTGGAACTGGTGCCGGCAGCAGAGGTATTTTTTTTCAGCTGCTTTTCTTTTTTTGCCTGCATGGCAGCTTTCTTTTTCTGGAGTCTTTTTGTTGACATATAGAGTTCCTCCTTAGATAAAATGATATTTTCGGTATAAAAATGTAAACTCTCTCACCGGAGAGAGAAACAGAGCTACAGCTTATGAAAAACAGGACGGCGGTTTTTAAATACAGCATAATAGGAAAAACCACATTCACGGAGAACATCAGCCGCCTTGTCAAAAGCATAGCCGATCTTATCCGGAGTATGGGCATCTGCACCGATGGTGATGATCTCACCGCCAAGCTCACGGTAACGTCGGATAATATTGACACAGGGATTCGGTTCACCAAGCCCGTAGTGATAACCGCCTGTGTTCAGCTCGATTCCCACATTTTTGCGGATCAATGTCCGCAGGATCTCGTCCAGGATCTCCTTATATCGTCCGTAAGAATACTGACGGTTCTGATTTGGACCATAACGTACTACATAGTCGATATGTCCGTACACATCCATCTCGTCAAAAGCAGCGATATTTTCCAGGATGGATTCAAAATATTCCATGTAGCATGCGGATTCCTTACGGCCCTCAAAATAAGAAGGATAATAAGGATCGTATCCGTGCACCACATGGGAGGAACCAATAACGAAATCAAAGGGAACTTCTTTCAGAAGATCGGAAAAAGATTCTGCAAGCTGAGGCTGAAGTCCAAGCTCGATCCCGAAGTTAACCTGAATCTGGTCTTTAAAAGCATCCGCAAGACTCTCAAGTTTCTGGCGGTATGCAGGGATGTTCAGGGAAAAATCAAGATTTTCCGGAGTATCGGGATAATCCGGATCAAAATGTTCAGTAAAACAGATTCCCGTGAGACCCTGGTCTGCGGCAGTCTGGATCATTTCTTCCATCGGTGTATCGGAATCTGCGGAAAAAGAGGAGTGCATATGGCAGTCCCATAAAATTTTCTGGTCCATTTTGTACCTCCATATTCAAGCCTTTATATTCTGTGACAATGATCGTATCTGCCTGTTATGAATCCGGGAAAGTCAAACTCCCAGCGGGAATATAGATATCCGTTTTGGGAATCAGCAGGACAGAACTTTCTATCAGAGAATTATAGCACATTTTTCAGAAATTTTCTTAATATTTATTTTAATGTTCTTTTTTATAAATAGCTCTTGAATTTTTGTTTGGAATTAGGTACAATATGAAACAGGTTGATGTTTCTTTAACAAAGGAACGATTTAAATCACCATTCAATTCATAGGAGGAATTTATCATGGCAGTAAAAGTTGCAATTAATGGTTTTGGACGTATCGGTCGTCTTGCATTCCGTCAGATGTTTGGAGCAGAAGGATTTGAGATCGTAGCAATCAACGATCTTACATCTCCTAAGATGCTTGCTCACTTATTAAAATATGATTCTACACAGGGAAGATATGCTCTTGCTGATAAAGTAACAGCAGGCGAGGATTCCATCACAGTAGACGGAAAAGAGATCAAAATCTATGCTAAGGCTAACGCTGCAGAGCTTCCATGGGGAGAGATCGGTGTAGACGTAGTTCTTGAGTGCACAGGTTTCTACACATCCAAAGACAAAGCTCAGGCTCATATCGATGCAGGTGCTAAGCACGTAGTTATTTCCGCTCCGGCTGGAAACGACCTTAAGACAATCGTTTACAACGTAAACCATCAGGGTCTTACAAACGAGGACAAGATCATCTCCGCAGCTTCCTGTACAACAAACTGCCTTGCACCAATGGCTAAGGCTCTTAACGATCTTGCACCGATCAAATCCGGTATCATGTGCACAATCCACGCTTACACAGGCGATCAGATGACACTTGACGGACCGCAGAGAAAAGGCGATCTGAGAAGATCCCGTGCAGCTGCAGTTAACATCGTTCCGAACAGCACAGGTGCTGCTAAAGCTATCGGACTTGTTATCCCAGAGCTTAACGGCAAACTTATCGGTTCTGCACAGCGTGTACCTACCCCAACAGGTTCTACAACAATCCTTACAGCAGTAGTTGAAGGAAACGTTACTAAAGAGCAGATCAACGCAGCTATGAAAGCAGCTTCCAATGAGTCCTTCGGATACAACGAGGATGAGATCGTATCCAGCGATATCGTTGGTATGAGATTTGGTTCCCTCTTCGATGCTACTCAGACAATGGTACTTCCACTTGAGAATGGCACAACAGAGGTTCAGGTAGTTTCCTGGTATGACAACGAGAACTCCTACACAAGCCAGATGGTTCGTACAATCAAGCACTTCGGAAAACTTCTGAACGCTTAATTTTCTGCGAACGGGTGTAGAAGAATAGACTCAGAAAGGGTCCGGTCTGAAGAGGACCGGGCCCTTTTTTTCCAAAAGACCAAACAAAAAAATGTCTGAGGAATGACTGTTAACAGAGCGGACAACAATACCGCTCGCCCTTATTCATCTGCTTTTGCAGAAATAAAAGTTAAGGAGATATAGAGATGCTGAACAAAAAAAGTGTTGACGATATCAATGTAAAAGGACAGAAAGTACTTGTAAGATGCGACTTCAATGTTCCGCTTCAGGATGGAAAGATCACAGATGAGAACCGTCTTGTAGCTGCTCTTCCTACAATCAAGAAACTGATCGCAGACGGCGGAAAGGTTATCCTTTGCTCCCACCTTGGAAAACCGAAGGGAGAGCCGAAACCGGAGCTTTCTCTTGCACCTGTAGCAGTTCGTCTTTCTGAGCTTCTTGGCCAGGAAGTAAAATTTGCAGCAGATCCTGAGGTAGTAGGACCGAACGCAAAAGCTGCTGTAGCAGAGATGAAAGATGGCGATGTAGTTCTTCTTGAGAACACACGTTATCGTGCAGAAGAGACAAAGAACGAAGACAAGTTCAGCGAAGATCTTGCTTCTCTTTGTGATGTATTTGTAAATGATGCATTCGGAACTGCTCACAGAGCTCACTGCTCTAACGTAGGTGTTACCAAATATGTAAAAACAGCAGTTGTAGGATATCTGATGCAAAAAGAGATCGATTTCCTTGGAAACGCTGTAAACAATCCGGAGAGACCATTCGTAGCAATCCTTGGCGGCGCTAAGGTTTCCAGCAAGATCTCTGTTATCAACAACCTTCTTGACAAGGTAGATACACTGATCATCGGTGGTGGTATGTCTTATACATTCTCCAAGGCTATGGGCGGACATATCGGAACATCCCTCTGCGAGGATGATTACCTTCAGTATGCTCTCGACATGATGAAGAAAGCAGAGGAGAAGGGCGTGAAGCTTCTTCTTCCTGTAGATAACAGAATCGGTGATAACTTCTCCAATGACTGCAACATCCAGGTTGTAAAACGTGGTGAGATCCCGGACGGATGGGAAGGAATGGATATCGGACCGGAGACTGAGAAGCTTTTTGCAGACGCTGTTAAAGATGCCAAGACAGTTGTATGGAACGGACCGATGGGATGCTTCGAGATGCCGAACTTCGCACATGGTACAGAGGCAGTTGCAAAAGCTCTTGCTGATACAGACGCAACAACCATCATCGGTGGTGGTGATTCCGCAGCAGCTGTAAATATCCTCGGATATGGCGACAAGATGACACACATCTCCACAGGTGGCGGTGCTTCTCTTGAGTTCCTTGAGGGAAAAGAGCTTCCGGGTGTAGCAGCAGCTAACGATAAAGACTGATAAAAAATAAAGTGTTCCAAGAACACAAAAAAGGAGATAAAACCATGGCAAGAAAGAAAATCATTGCTGGAAACTGGAAAATGAACATGACACCAAGCGAGGCTGTAAAGCTGGTTGAGACTTTAAAACCGCTTGTTGTTAACGACGAAGTTGATGTAGTATTCTGCGTACCGGCTATCGACATCATTCCTGTTGTTGAGGCAGCTAAAGGAACAAACATCCAGGTTGGTGCTGAGAACATGTACTTCGAGGAGAAAGGTGCTTATACAGGCGAGATCGCTCCTGCTATGCTCGTAGACGCAGGCGTTAAGTACGTAGTACTTGGACACTCCGAGAGAAGAGAGTACTTCGGTGAGACAAACGAGGACGTTAACAAAAAAATGCTCAAAGCTTTCGAGCATGGCATCACACCGATCATGTGCTGTGGTGAGACACTTACTCAGAGAGAGCAGGGCGTAACAATGGACTTCATCCGTCAGCAGGTTAAGGTTGGATTCCAGGGTGTTACAGCTGATCAGGCTAAGACAGCAGTTATCGCTTACGAGCCGATCTGGGCTATCGGAACAGGTAAGACAGCTACAACAGAGCAGGCTCAGGAGGTTTGCGCTGATATCCGTAAATGCATCGCTGAGATCTATGATGACGCTACAGCAGCAGAGATCCGTATCCAGTACGGCGGATCTGTAAACGCTGCAACAGCTCCTGACTTATTCGCTCAGGCTGACATCGACGGCGGTCTTGTAGGCGGCGCTTCCCTGAAACCAGATTTCGGAAAGATCGTAAACTACAAATAAGATTCACTTAAAAAGGGGCTTCGGCCCCTTTTTTTATATCTTTTTATAAAAAAACCAGAAAAACTCTCCCTGACACGGATAGCACAGCTAACAAAAAAGCTGCATCTGATCACAGTCAGAGAGAGTTTTTCTTATCTTCAGAGTAAGGATTGTTTTTCTCTGAAGCTTTTTCTGTATGTTCGTTCCTTTCGTCAGGCTCGGGAACGTGTTCCACAATGTCCTCGATCTCGCAGTGGAGAATGGAACACAGCCTGTCTATGGTATAAATTTCAACATTTTTATTTTTTCGAAGTCTGTCCAGAAGTGAACGGGTGATCTGGTAATGTTCATAAAGATCATACTGAGTGATTCCACGCTCCTTCATCGTGACCCAAAATCTGTCATATTTTATCATATATATATCCTGTCCGATTCATCCTTGAATTAATCTTATTATGAAGGTAAAATTGGAATCACAACAGTGTCCTTATATCGACACTACAGAAAGGAGAAGCAATGAGGAAGTTTTTTAAAATCTTAATTTCAGTGGTGATCACACTGTATTTTTCAGCTACCATGTTCTACTGCTTTGTGGCAGGAACACCGGATGACGGAAAAGGGGCAGTGATCTATATGATGTCAGCAGCAGGCCTGTCGATACTGTTTCCGGCTTTTACCTGCGGCTGCATTCATTACATCCTTTATCTCAGAAAAAAAATGGATGAAAGGAGCAAATGATCAGGATTTATGGTATGATAACAATAAATATCTGGCAGGATATGTCGTTTCAGAAAACGGTTATCTGATAACGGCAGAAACGCATCAGATGGCTGCGCTGTGATGCAGCCGTTACGTATTATAATAGAAAGAAAGCCTGCAGCTGTGCGTAAGATGCTTATATGATCATTTGCGGAGGATTTTATGGGGAATATTCTGGATTATCTTGACTGGAGAGGAGATCTTACCTTTGAGCAGTCACCCTTTAATGAAGTTGACAATCTGATACTGGCGTGTTTTTCCTATCTTGATCTGGATGAGAGGGTAGAAGTAAAAAACGGAAATACTCTTTCTGTAGAAGAACTCTTTGCGGCTTTTTCCAGACGGGAAATGAAGAAGGATCTGAAAGCAGAAAGCGCCTTTCTGCAGAATACACCGGTGCTCCTTGAAAAAATGGCCTGTGCGGAGAGATTCCGGAAATGTACAGTAGGAGGCTTTGTCAATGAAATCCTTTCCAGTCAGGCTCAGCAGTTTGCGGCAGTGACTATAGGACTGGATGATGGAACCACATATATTTCCTTTCGGGGAACCGATGATACCATTGTGGGATGGAAGGAGGATTTTAACTTAAGCAACGGAGTTGTTCCTTCGCACAGAAAAGCGTTGGAATATCTGGAAACGCATGGAACTTATATACAGTCCATGCTGCGGATCGGCGGTCATTCCAAAGGAGGAAATCTGGCTATGTATGCAGCGATGCAGTGTAGTGACATCCTGCAGGAAAAGCTTCTTTCTGTCTATGATAATGATGGCCCGGGTTTTCCAGAAGGATTTTTCAGTCCCGGAAGAGTGGAAAGTGTTTTGCCAAAAGTCACTCGTATCATTCCCGAGGCATCTGTGATCGGTATGCTGCTCAGTCACCAGAAAGATCCGCGGATCGTAGCCAGTACACAGAAGGGGATCCTGCAGCATGATGCTTTTACCTGGGAGGTAATGGGGCCATCCTTTATAGAGAAAGAAAGTTTGACAAGAAGAGCTGCGGCGTCAGATCGAAGTCTTCATAAATGGATCGACCATATGGATGAAAAACAGAGAGAGCATCTCATCGGGGAACTCTTTTCTGTGTTGGAAGCAACCGGAGCAGATACCATTTCCCAAATCCAGGAAGGTGGTCTGAAAAGTCTGGCTGCCATGGTGCGCCAGCTGGATAAACTGGATCCACAGTCAAAAGCTATGGTGCAGGAACTGATCACCGGACTTTTTGGCAGCTGGCTGGAATTACTTCCTCTGCCGGAACTTGACAAAAAGCGTTTTCTGCCATAACATAGGAGTTACTCTGATAAAAATTGGAAAAAACGGAAAGGGGACATCAGAAAATGAACGAAAAAGTCGTAAATGCGGCCCTTCTTGGTTTCGGAACAGTAGGAACCGGTGTATATAAAGTGATCAAAAGCCAGGAGCAGGAAATGACAGCCAAGCTTGGATGCCAGGTAAAGATCACAAAGATCCTGGTGCGTAACCTTGAGAAAGCGTCCGGGAAGGTAGACGATCCTTCTGTTCTTACAACAGACTGGGCAGATATTGAGGGAGATCCTTCCATTGATATTGTGATCGAGCTGATCGGCGGGATCGAGCCGGCACGTACTTATATCCTTGCAGCACTGAAAGCCGGCAAGAACGTTGTAACTGCAAACAAGGATCTGATCGCAGTCCACGGAAAAGAGATCCTGGAAACTGCCAGGGCAGCGCAGAAGGATTTTCTGTTTGAGGCAGCAGTTGCCGGAGGAATCCCGATCATCAGCCCGTTGAAGAACAGTCTTGAGGCCAACCATGTAACGGAAGTTATGGGAATCGTAAACGGAACTACGAACTTTATCCTTACCAAGATGTCCCAGGAGGGAATGGAATTTTCAGATGCTCTTGCTCTTGCTACAGAACTTGGATATGCAGAGGCAGATCCTACTGCAGATATCGAGGGAATTGATGCTGGAAGAAAGGTTGCCATCCTTGCATCAGTTGCCTTTAATTCCAGAGTTACCCTTGATAATGTTCATATAGAGGGAATCACAAAGATCACGGCAAAGGATATCCGTTACGCAAAAGAAATGGGCTGCGAGATCAAGCTTCTGGGTGTTGCACGCTGTCAGGAGGACGGCGTTGAGGCCTATGTCTGCCCGATGCTGATCCCGGCAGAGCATCCCCTTGCATCCGTCAATGATTCTTATAATGCAGTTTTTGTACACGGAGATGCAGTAGGAGATACCATGTTCTACGGACGTGGAGCAGGTGAGCTTCCTACAGCAAGTGCGGTTGCCGGTGATGTATTTGAGGTAGTCCGTAATATGAAGGCAGATTGCTGCGGAAGAGTAGGCTGCACCTGCTATAAGACACTTCCGGTAAAAAATATGGCAGATACCCATAACCGTTATTTCCTCCGCCTGCAGGTAGAGGACCGCTGCGGTGTGCTGGCTGAAATCCTGGAGCATTTTGCAAAATATCAGGCAAGCGTGGCACAGATCATGCAGAAAGAAAGCAAGAGACCGGATACCGCAGAGGTTGTTGTGATCACCAAACTTGTAAGCGAGGGCGCTTTCTTTAAGGTTAAGGAAGAACTGGAAAACAGCGCATCTGTAAGAAAGATTTCTTCTATGATCCGTGTATACCAGAAATAATATCTTTCGCGTAAATTTACAGATCAGCCGTATCAGTTGTCGGGAAATTGAAAACAGACAAATTTTTGTCAAAGAAAACGTTGCAAAATTTCTGGATTTTGGTACTATATAAAATGGAAAACAAAAGAATCCTGAATGGTACAGAGGGTTTCAGAATCAGTGAAGAGCTGTGCCGGACAGATTTTCGATCAAAGATAAGAAGGGGAAAATTATGAGCAAAAAACCAACAGTTTTAATGATCCTTGATGGATACGGACTCAATGACAGACATGACGGAAATGCTGTATATGAGGCAAAAACACCGGTTATGGACGGACTCATGAAAGATTATCCGTTTGTAAAAGGCAATGCCAGCGGTCTTGCGGTAGGTCTTCCGGACGGACAGATGGGTAACTCCGAGGTTGGTCATATGAACATGGGCGCAGGCCGTATCGTATACCAGGAGCTTACAAGGATCACAAAAGAGATCCAGGACGGCGATTTTTTCAAGAATGAGGCACTTCTTACTGCTATGAAGAATGCAAAAGATAACGATTCCGCGATCCATTTTATGGGACTTCTTTCTGACGGTGGAGTACACAGCCACAATACACATCTCTACGGACTTCTTGAGATGGCAAAGAGAGAGGGACTCAAGAAAGTTTACGTACACTGCTTCCTGGATGGACGTGACACACCGCCTGCATCCGGTAAAGAGTTTGTAGAGCAGCTGGAAACTAAAATGAAAGAGATCGGCGTTGGTGAAATCGGTGTGATCTCCGGACGTTATTATGCAATGGATCGTGATAACCGCTGGGATCGTGTTGAGCTTGCATATAAAGCTCTTACACAGGGCGAAGGCGTAAAGGGAACAGATGCTGCAGCAGCAGTTCAGGCTTCCTATGATGATGACAAGACAGATGAATTTGTGCTTCCGACTGTTATTGAGAAAGACGGCAAACCGGTTGCAACTATTTCCGATAAGGATTCCGTTGTATTCTTCAACTTCCGTCCGGACCGTGCAAGAGAGATCACAAGAGCTTTCTGTGATGACGATTTTAAGGGCTTTGAGAGAGCAAAGAGACTGGATACCACATTCGTATGCTTCACAGAGTATGATGATACCATCCAGAATAAGCTGGTAGCATTCCACAAGGTTCTTCTTCACAATACCTTTGGTGAGTACCTTGCAGCTCACGATATGACACAGGCACGTATCGCCGAGACAGAGAAATATGCACATGTTACATTCTTCTTCAACGGTGGTGTTGAGGAACCAAACAAAGGAGAGGACAGGATCCTTGTAAAATCCCCGAAGGTTCCGACCTACGATATGCAGCCGGAGATGAGTGCACCGGAGGTTTGTGAAAAGCTTGTAGAGGCGATCAAGTCTGACAAATATGATGTGATCATCATCAACTTTGCGAACCCGGATATGGTTGGCCATACAGGTGTTGAGGCAGCTGCGATCAAGGCTGTTGAGACTGTTGATGCGTGTGTTGGTAAGGCTGTAGAGGCGATCAAAGAGGTTGACGGACAGCTCTTTATCTGCGCTGACCATGGTAACGCAGAGCAGCTTGTAAATTATGAAACAGGTGAGCCGTGGACAGCTCATACAACGAACCCGGTACCGTTTATCCTTGTAAACGCAGATCCGAAATACACACTTCGTGAGAACGGATGTCTTGCAGATATCGTTCCGACTCTGATCCAGCTTATGGGTATGGAGCAGCCGAAGGAAATGACAGGAGAGTCTCTTCTTGTTGAGAAATAAATAAGCTTCACGGAATCCCGGCAGATTTTTACGGATCTGCCGGGATTTTTTCATCCGATTGTTTCTGTTTCCACACATGAAAAAAATTTTCAAAATCATCTTGTAAAATCATTCCATTTCAACTATAATCCCTCTGATACATAAAAACAGGTAACTTTTGAGCAACTGTAAAGTTACAGAAAGAATAATAAAAAGAATAACAAAAAGCAGCACAAAGTTTAGGAACGATCAAATTAAATGGGGGGAAAAAAGATTTCATGAAAACAGACATGACACAGGGAAAACCGGTAAAAGTGCTCCTGGGATTTACGATCCCGGTATTTATTGGTAATGTATTTCAGCAGTTCTACAATATGGTAGATGCGGTGGTTGTAGGAAAATTTGTAGGAACAAAGGCACTGGCGGCAGTTGGCTCAACAGGAACTATCATCTTTTTGATCATAGGCTTTCTTCTGGGACTTACTGCCGGTTTTACCGTACTGACTGCACAGAAGTACGGTGCGGGAAAAATGGATGAGATGCGTCAGACCGTGGGAAATGCACTGATCCTGACAGCGCTGGTCTCGGCAGTGATGACAGCAGTCAGCATGACAGGTATGCATGCACTTCTGAAATTTATGCATACGCCGGATGATATTTTCAAGGATGCATATGCTTACGTTATGATCATCTGCGGAGGGATTTTTGCCCAGGCATTATATAATATCCTGGCCAGTATCCTCCGTGCACTGGGAAACAGTAAGGTACCACTGTATTTTCTGATCTTATCTGCAATGCTGAATATTGTGCTTGACCTTGTATTTATCATCGTGTTTAAGCTGGGAGCGCCTGGAGCAGCCTGGGCTACCATTATTTCCCAGGGAGTTTCAGGAGTCTTATGTCTGGTATATATCTGGAAGTTTGTGCCGGAGCTCCGTATGAAAAAAGAAGACTGGTATTTCAGACGTAACCTCGCAGCCAAGCAGATCGGTGTGGGAATCCCAATGGGACTGCAGTATTCCATTACGGCGATTGGAACCATGATGGTACAGTCAGCCTTAAATATGCTTGGCTCTTATGCGGTGGCGGCGTTTACAGCAGGAAGTAAGATCGAGCAGATCTTCACCCAGGCATATGTGGCACAGGGAACTGCCAGCGCTACCTACAATGCACAGAATATCGGAGCCGGAAAGCTTGAGAGAGTGCGGGAAGGCTTCCGGGCTTCGCATTTTATAGGAATTGTATATTCTGTTGTTGTTGGCAGTTTTCTGTTCTTTGCGGGAAAATATTTCGCATATCTGTTTATCTCAGATAACATTGAAGAAGTGCTTCCTATGGTAGCAATCTATGTAAAATGTGTGGCACTGTTTTTTATTCCTCTGTATTTTGTCAATGTACTGCGAAACGGGATCCAGGGAATGGGATATGGTCTTCTTCCTATGATGGCCGGTGTGGCTGAGCTTGCAGGAAGAGGGATCACCGCTACCATTGCAGCCGGAAAAAGCAGCTATATCGGTACCTGTCTTGCAAGTCCGGTGGCCTGGATCTTTGCGTCAGTGCTCCTTTGGGTAATGTATTTCTATGTTATGAAAGATATGGCGCGGAAGCTGTACGGTACAAATAAGTTATAAAAAAAACGTGAAATGAGATGCAATTTCCGGAAAGTATGATATAATGAAAAAGCTGGTGAGTAAGACCAGAAAGTATCAATGGAAAGATGCCTTTTTTGAAGGCACATGAACATAGAGGTGAATAAATATGAGCAACGATGAAAAGAGGGATATCGAGGACAGGATCAATGATGCCATGGCAAAGATCGTCAGTGATACTGCAGGAGAGCCTCAGCCTGAAAATAAAAATAACAGATCAGCTGCTCACAAGTCGGCACGACCTTCGAAATCAGCAAGGCCAAGGAAGATCACCTACGTACCTATCGATGAATCTGAATTTGAACCTATTGTTATACCCGAAAAGAAAAAGCATAAAGCACTGAAGGTAACTGGAATGATCGCCGCCATGGTTTTGGTAGTGGCAGGCTGTGCATATGCAGGAGTATCTTATTATTACACAAGTCATTTCTTTGAGGGCACAACGATTAACGGGATCGACAGCTCCAACAGGACTGCATATGAGGTTGAGCAGGAGATCGCAAAAAAAATGGAAGGCTATTCCATCCAGGTAAAGGCCAGAGATCAGGAACCGCAGACGATAGAAGGAACGGATATCAGTTATCGTTATATATCCAGTGGTGAAGTTCTGAAGCTTTTGAAAGCGCAGAAGCCCTATGAATGGGTGAGAGGATTTTTTGAAAAGACGACTTACACAGCCAGTGAGCAGACAGCTTTTGACAAGTCAAAGCTGGAGTCAGAAGTGAAAGCACTGAACTGTGCCCAGAAAGAGAATCAGGTAGCACCGGAGAATGCGTACGTAAGCTTTAATGATTCCGAGTTTACGATCGTGCCGGAGACAGTGGGAAGTGAACTGAAGGTAAAAGAAGCCTATCAGATGATCAGTGATGCTATCAGCAGCGATGACGGGGAAGTAGATCTTGGCAGTAACCCGGATGCTTATGTGAAAGCAGATGTGACCAGCGACAGTGCAGATCTGCAGGCAACGGTGGATGCATATAATAACTTTGCGAGGGCAAGCATCACCTACACATTTGGAGATGAGACAGTAACACTTGATGGAAGCACCATCAAGAACTGGCTGCAGTTTGACGAAAAGGGCCAGCTGATCCAGGATGATGCATCCTTCAAACAGCATATCGTGGATTATGTGGCACAGCTTGCAGCGGATCATGATACAGTAGGTACAGAGCGTCAGTTCCAGACAACAAGCGGAAGAACTGTTTCGGTTTCCGGTTCTGCATATGGCTGGAAGATCGATCAGGACGGAGAGGTGGCACAGCTTACCCAGGAGATCCAGTCCGGAGCTCAGACGACCAGAGAGCCGGTTTATTCCATGAGAGCCAATTCCTATGGTGTGAATGATCTGGGAAATACCTACATTGAAGTGGACCTTACAGAACAGTATATGTGGTATTATCAGGATGGAAATGTGATCTTTGAATCAGATATCGTATCCGGACTTGCAAGTGATCCCAAGAGAAAAACACCTCCTGGAATCTTCACCTTGTATTATAAGAAGAGCCCGGATGTGCTACGTGGCACCAAGAAACCAGACGGAACCTATTCCTATGAACAGCCGGTAACCTACTGGATGCCGTTTAACGGAGGCATTGGATTCCATGATGCAGACTGGCAGCCGTATTTTGGAGGCGATCGGTATCTAACCGGAGGTTCCCACGGCTGTATCAATATGCCGCCGGATAAAGCGGGAGAGCTTTACAACATTATCCAGTATAATGTTCCGATCGTCTGTTTCTATTGATCGGATCAGTAGTCAAAAAACAAACAGGAGCCAGCCGGTGATCCGGTGCGTGGCTCCTGTTCTTTAGCAGGAGGAAAATATTATGTTTGATCAGTCATTCAGCTTTATACTTACAATCGCAGCACTGGTAGTAGGATTTATGCTTTTTACCGGACACGGTTCCTTTTTTATGAAAGGCGGAAACACACAGGCCAGAGCCCAGAAGTACGATGAGAAAAAAATGGAAAAAGTTTCAGGAATCTGTCTGATACTTATCGGAGTGGCTACAGGAGTTGACGCATTCACCACAAGTGTAGCAGCAAAGATTGCCTATGTAGTAATTCTGTTTGTGATACTTGCGGTATTTCTGTTTGTACTCAGAACAAAATGTATCAAAAAATGATCAGAAGTATCAGAACTATCCTTTAGGTAAAAAAGCAGAATTCCCCGTGAAACGGTAACCTGTCTGATCAGGCTCCAGTATCCGCGGGGAGTTTTTCTGTCTGTATTTAGTTTAATTTCGTTCGGCTGGTCTGCCGGAATGTCAGAGTAAAGATGATTCCCTTTACGATGGAAGTAAGGGAAAGTGCCCACCAGATACCATTAAGTCCCATTCCCGCATGAGTCAGCAGCATGGCAAGCGGGATTCTGGCCCCTGTCAGGATAATACTGATGATACTGCAGAGCTTGGTCATACCAAGGCCGGACAGTGCACCGATGGTCATCAGCTCAATGGCCATGAAAGCCTCACAGAAGCCGATGATGATCAGGTAATTTACAGAAATCCCAAGGGATTCCGGATCATGGAAAAACAGTCCGGAGATCGGGCGTGGGAGCAGCACAAAGGCTGCAGTTATGATAAGGCCCCAGATTGTCAGGATACCAAAGGAAATACGGTAGCCCTGGCGGATGCGGTCGTATTTTTTTGCACCGAAATTCTGTGCGGTAAAAGCATTTAAGGCAGAGGCAAAGCCGTCCGCGGTGTTCCAGGAAACGGATTCGATCTGTCCGCCCACACGCTGGACAGCAATGGCAGCAGCACCGAAGGCGGAAACCATTCTGGTCAGTACCATGGAGATCATACAGTAGAGCATGCTCTGGATAGCGGTTGGAAAACCAATGCGGAAGATATTTTTATAAAATTTTCTCGGAAAACGTGAAAAAAGATGAAGTTCACGAAGTACATTTGTTTCCAGCCCGGAAGTAAAGATCCGGAAAACCAGCACTGCAAAAACCAGAAACTGTGCAGTTACTGTGGCAATGGCAGCACCTGCCGTTTCAAGCCGTGGAAAAGGTCCAATGCCAAGGATTAGGAGCGGATCCAGGAGCATATTTCCCACAAGTCCAAGAAAATTGGCCATCAGCGGAGATCTGGAATCTCCCTGGGCTGTAAAAAGTCCGGTGAGAGTCAGGTTCAGGAAGGAAAAAATGATCAGTCCGCAGGTGATCAGCATATAAGATCTGGCAGAAGAATATGCTTCCGGGTCTGTCAGATTAAAAAATCCGATCAGAGGATCAAGAAATATAATACTTGCTGCAGAAAATAAGAGACCGAAGAGAATGGTCATCTGCAGGGCACTGGCCGCGTAGGAACGTGCCTCTTTATAATCCTTCCGGCCGCAGGATTGTGCGGTGTTTACCTGTCCGCCCATTCGTGGAAGGGCTACCAGTCCCTGGGAAAGCCACACATACATGCCGCCCACACCGACACCGGCAACTGCCTTGGAGCCCAGAAGCCCGATCCAGGCCATATCTGTGATATTATAGGCAGTTCCAAGAAGGGAAGATGCCATGATAGGAAGAGCAAGCTCTGAAAGCGTTTTCAGGATCGGACCGGAAGTAAGGTCTATGGATTTTGATCTTTTCATACTCATCTGCATATCTCCGTAAGGTCAAAAGGCCTGGTGATCCGGTAATCCGGTTTATCCACCTGACCGAAACCGTATTCAGCAAAGATAAAAGGAACTCCTGCTTTCCGGCAGGCATTAAAGTCTCCTATAGTATCACCGATATAAACCGGATCGGAAAGATTATTATCCTCGCGGATCTTCATGATATTTTCCGCTTTGGCCATGCCGGTGTCACCGGGACAGAGATGGCCCTTGAAATAGTGTCCGAAGCCTGTGGATTTCAGGAACACTTCAATATATCCGGCCTGGCAGTTACTGACGATAAAAAGAGGAAAACGGCTGGAAAGAATCTTCAGTGTTTCCTCAAGATCCGGATACAGCGGAGCACATTTGCGAAGCAGTGCCTCGTGCTCTGCCTGGCAGCAGCCGTCGATGATACGAAGCTGTTCTGCTTCCGGAAGCTCAGGGAAAAGAGCCTTTGCGATATCCGGCAGCAGCTGGCCGAAAAGCCCCATCAGTCGTTTGGCGCTTACATCGGTATCCATGTGCTCCGTATGGATAAGGTAATCACTCCAGGCCTCAGCTACGATCCCGGTGGAATCCCAGAGCGTACCGTCAACATCAAAAATAATACTGTCCATCAGAAAAACCTCCCCAAAAAACTATGATATGTAAAAAAAGCAACCCTTTGTACTGGACATAGTACAAAACAAGTTACTGTTCACTCCGTTCTCAGCAATACGCTTCGCGATGCACAGAATTTATGTTAATCGCATAAATTCGCGCGGTATGTCTCGGGTTTTCTGTGGCCTTCGCTCACAAAAAACACCTCGCGGAATATTACCAGTGAACAGTTATCAAAATAATTCTATATGAGAAAAGAAAAAAAAGCAACTGCGCTTTTGAAGATTTTATGTTATAGTAAGGGTTACGAGGGAAAAACTATGAATTATAAGAATACGATCAGAGGTATATTCAAAGACAGGCCTAACCGTTTTATCGCTCATGTGCAGATCGGGGATCAGCTGGAAACGGTCCATGTGAAGAATACAGGCAGATGCCGGGAACTTCTTGTTCCGGAAGCAGAAGTGATCCTGGAAAAGAGTGATAATCCTGCCAGGAAAACGAAATACGATCTGATCAGTGTGAACAAGGAGGGCCGCTGGATCAATATGGATTCCCAGGCCCCGAATAAAGCAGCAGAAGAGTGGGTGGCGGCCGGAAATCTTTTTCCGGAGAAAGTGACTGTCAGGAGAGAAAAGACATACGGAAATTCCCGTTTTGACCTGTATGTGGAATCCGGGAAGCGAAAGGCTTTTATCGAGGTAAAAGGCGTCACTCTGGAAGAAAATAATATCGTGCGCTTTCCGGACGCACCTACAGAACGGGGGATCAAGCATCTCTGTGAGCTGATGCATGCAGCAGCTGACGGCTATGAGGCGTATCTTCTTCTGGTGATCCAGATGAAGGGTGTAAGGTATTTTGAACCAAATCGGGAGACACATCCGGAATTTGGAGAGACACTTAAGGCGGCAGCAGATGCCGGTGTTCACATCCTGGCCTATGACTGTGCCGTCACGGAAGATTCCATGAAGATCTGTGATCCGATACCGGTAAGATTATAGAAAGGAAACGATATGCCTGAAAACATTGCAGAACCCCTTCTGAAATGGTACGATAAAAACAAAAGGATCCTGCCCTGGAGAGATAAAGACAATGCCTATTATACCTGGGTATCTGAGATCATGCTCCAGCAGACCCGAGTGGAAGCTGTGAAACCTTATTTTCAGCGCTTTATCCAGGAACTTCCGGATGTAGCAGCCCTTGCGGCGGCACCGGAAGAGAGGATCATCAAGCTGTGGGAAGGCCTTGGCTATTACAGCCGTGTCCGCAACATGCAGAAAGCGGCTGTTCAGGTCATGGAAGAATATGGAGGCAGGATCCCTGAGGATTTTGAGACACTTCTCTCGTTAAAAGGAATAGGAAGATATACGGCAGGTGCCATTGCGTCCATTGCCTACGGAAAGAAAGTCCCTGCAGTAGATGGAAATGTGCTGCGGGTATACGCAAGACTCACCGAAAACCGTGGAGATATCATGAAACAGTCTGTACGGAAATCGGTGGAAAATGATCTTACAGAGCAGATGTCTGAGGACAGACCAGGGGATTTCAACCAGGCTATGATGGAGCTGGGAGCTGTAGTCTGTGTTCCAAACGGAGTAGCAAAGTGCGAAGAATGCCCGCTGGGGCATTTTTGCCTTGCCAGAAAGCATGGAACTGTAGAAGAACTTCCCGTAAAAGCACCGAAGAAAGCCCGCACCATAGAACAGCGAACGGTCCTTGTGATCCAGGACGGAGCAGGTACAGCGATCCGTAAACGTCCGGATACAGGACTTCTGGCAGGCCTTTATGAGCTTCCAAATGTGGAAGGACATCTGACGGAGAAGGCGGCACTTGCCCGGGTAAAAGCCATGGGGCTGGAACCACTGCGGATCGAAGCACTGTCGGATGCGAAGCACATTTTTTCCCATATTGAATGGAGGATGTGTGCTTATCGTATCGCTGTATCCTCTCTGGAAGAAGCACCGCAGGGGGAATTCCTGTTTGTGGATAAGAGAGAATCCGATAAAAAATATGCAATACCATCTGCGTTTCGCGCATACACCAGATATATGAAGGAGGAAAACTCATGAAACTTTTGAGCGTAGCAATACCATGCTATAATTCAGAGGCTTATATGTCAAAATGCATCAATTCCCTGCTGATCGGAGGAGAGGAAGTGGAGATCATCATTGTAGATGATGGCTCCAGTGACCGTACTGCCGAGATCGCAGATGATTATGCCGAGAAATATCCAACTATCGTAAAAGCCATACATCAGGAAAATGGCGGCCATGGACAGGCAGTCAACACAGGGATCAAAAATGCAACAGGACTTTATTTCAAGGTTGTGGACAGTGATGACTGGGTAAATCAGGACGCCTACTATGAGGTCCTGAAAACACTTTATGAACTGACACGTGGGGCTGAGATCGTGGATCTTCTCATCAGTAATTTCGTTTATGAGAAGCAGGGAGCTACCCGCAAAAAGATCATGCAGTACAGACACTGTTTTCCGACAAACCAGATTTTCGGATGGGATGAGGTACGCCACATGAAAAAAGGCCAGTATCTCCTTATGCATTCCATGATATACCGTACAAAACTTCTCCATGACTGTGGAATGGAGCTTCCGAAGCATACGTTCTACGTAGATAACCTGTTTGCGTTTGAGCCGCTTCCCTATGTAAAAAATCTCTATTATTTGGATGTAAATTTCTATCGATATTTTATTGGAAGAGATGATCAGTCTGTCAATGAGAAAGTGATGATCAAGCGTATCGATCAGCAGATCCGTGTAAACAAACTGATGGTGGACGCCTATCTGAAGGCTAATGTGAGCAACCGCAGACTTCGTGCTTATATGTTCAGCTATCTGGATATCATCACAACCGTTTCTTCGATCATGCTGGTAAGAGCTGCAACGCAGGAATGCCTGGATAAAAAACAGGAGCTGCAGGATTACATCAAAAACCAGAATATGGGACTGTACCGGAAGCTTCGGAGAAGTCTCTTCGGAAGAGTGTCCAATCTTCCCGGAAAAGGTGGAAGAAAGATGTTTGTGGCAGCCTATAAGATCTGTCAGAAGTTTTATGGATTTAATTAAAAAAAGCCCCCAACGGGGCTTTTTTTTATAAATTCTGTTCCGGCTTCTTCTTACGCATATGGGATAGAGAACGCTGTTCCTCGTAATCATCCACTCTCTGTGGATAGAACAGGAGATGTCCGAACAGTGCCAGTGTGGTGCCAAGACATACATCGATCACAGAATGCTGCTTGATAAACATGGTGGACAGGATGATCAGAACAGAAAGGATCAAAGCTCCTCGCTGAAGCCATTTCCTGTCTTTTAGTGCCTGGCAGTGATGAATGGCAAAATAAACAGCCAGGGAATTAAATACATGGATACTTGGCAGGATGTTGGTGGGAGTATCTGTCCGATAGATCTCGGCCACCAGTCGTGTAAAGATGTTGCTTCTGGGGAATACCGCAGGGCGGAGATACTGAACGTTCGGATAGATGTAGGAAACAACAAGGAAAACCGTCATTCCCATCATCAGGTTGAAGATCAGCTGGAAATATTCCTTTTTATTCTTATTGCGAAACAGGAAATACACAACCGTTATTACCACATATGGAAACCATAAAAGGTACGGAATAATAAAAATCTCGCAGAACGGGATCATATCATCAAAAACAGTATGTACAACATGGTAGGCTCGTACAGGCCGCTGCTCCAGATATCCAAACAGGATAAGATAGGCAACGAAATAGATCGCTATGATAAAACCGTGCCTGTATTTTTTTATTTTACTCAACATTTTGCCGCTCCTTTTCTTGAGGTATGGCTGATGTCAGCCTTAAGCTTCTTTTTTGTTAAGTATCTACCTGCTACTATAACACAGGCATTATGATTTTTAAAGGTTTCTTTTCAATGGTCACAGAAAATTCACGCTGGATTCCGCCGGATTCTCCGTCTTTATGCACAGGAAGGGAATGGGCACTTGTAATATGTACGTTCCTGCACTGTAAAATATGTACACCGCGAATGCGGGTATGTTTTCCCCAGAGAGCGCTCGGCAGGCAGAACAGCATTTTCAGCTTGGAGATTCCTTCAATAACGATCACATCCAGTAAACCATCCTCCGGACTGGCGTTTGGACAGAATTTAAAGCCTCCGCCTTCATATTTCTGGTTCATTACAGCCGCAAACCAAGTCCTGCTGAAGGTTTGTGGCTTGTTCCCGTCAAGTGTTATCGTGACCGGGGACGGAGTAAGGAAGAGAAATTGCTTCAGTGCCACCATAAGGTAGATGAGTTTACCCATATGGAGACGGTTGAGAAATTTTTTGCCAGGTGTGATCAGGACTTCCTGACAGATTGCCGCATCGTAGCCTATTCCTGCACTGATGCCGAAACGGTAGGAATGGCTGCCAAGGTGGAGAACAGGAACATCCATGAAAATGGTCCGTCTGTTCTCAAGAATAGAGCGAAGCGCTTCAAAAGGATCAAAGGGCAGGCCCATACTGCGGCAGAAATCGTTGCCGGACCCGACCGGGATAAATCCGAAAACAACCGAAGACAGATCAATGATCCCGGTAAGTACTTCGTAAATAGTGCCGTCACCGCCTACTGTTACCAGAGTTACCGGGTCCTCCGGTGTTCCGGCAGTACTGATCCTTCGTGCCAGTACTGTGGCGTGTCCCACATATTCTGTGAGAAAATACTGATATGAGATCCCCTGACTTTCCATGATGCTGCGAAGCCGGTTCCAGACATTACGTCCCTCACCGGATCTTGAATTGGGATTCACAATAAAAGAATACATAATAAAAAACCTCCAAACAACTCTCTGCTTTATCATAACATTGACGTTCGGCTTTTACAAATTAAAATTTCTTAAGGATTTCTATATTTTACATAAACTTAACCTTTTTTCTATGTTGGATTTTACGAATGCACTTTATACTTGCACGTATCAGATGAAAAATGAAGCTGGAGGAAAATTATGATATATCTTGTGGAAGATGATGAAAGTATCCGTGAACTTGTTGTATATACATTAAACAGTCAGGGTCTGGAGGCACAGGGTTTTGAACGGCCATCACTTTTCTGGAAAGCGCTGGAAAAAGAACTGCCTTCACTGGTGCTTCTGGACATTATGCTTCCGGAGGAAGACGGACTGTCTATTTTAAAAAAAATCCGTATCCGTCCGGATGTGCGGAAACTTCCGGTGATCATGCTTACTGCAAAAGGAAGTGAGTTTGATACCGTGGTAGGTCTGGACAGCGGTGCAGATGATTACATTCCGAAGCCGTTCCGCATGATGGAACTGATCTCCAGGGTACGTGCCCTTCTTCGGAGATCAGAGGACAATGGCGCAGAGGAGTATCGTATGGAAAATCTTTATGTATGTCCGGGAAGACATGAGGTAACTGTTGATCAGGAGCCTGTGAATCTGACACTGAAAGAATACGAGATGCTTTGTCTCCTTCTGAAAAACAGTGGTACGGTTCTTTCCAGAACACAGCTTTTAAATCAGATCTGGGGATATGAATTCGACGGGGAGAGCAGAACCGTAGATGTACATATCCGTACCCTTCGCCAGAAGCTTGGCTCGGCAGGAGATCTGGTGGAAACAGTTCGTGGAGTGGGTTATAAGATCAGCGGAAAATGTGCATGAACCGTTGCTGGATAATATGAAAGTAAAGAGCATTTCGACGAAAAAGGCTTCGGCCCTTTTCTGGACGAAGTGCTTTTTTCATGCTATAATAGTTGAACCCCGGAGCTCTGAAAAACAGGCTCCAAAGAGTAAGAGGTGAAAGAAAAAAATATGAAATCATTAGTAATTGCGGAGAAGCCATCCGTTGCCAGAGACATTGCCAGAGTCCTCCACTGCAGTCAGAAGGGGAACGGAACCCTGGAAGGAAAAGACTATGTAGTGACCTGGGCCCTGGGACATCTGGTAACACTGGCAGATCCGGAAGAATACGATAAAAAATATACCAAATGGGAGCTTTCCACGCTTCCCATGATGCCGGAGAAAATGAAACTGGTGGTGATACGCCAGACCTCCAAGCAGTACAATGCGGTGAAAACTCAGCTTTACAGGAAGGATATCGGGGAGATCATCATTGCCACAGATGCCGGACGTGAGGGAGAACTGGTAGCAAGGTGGATCCTTGCAAAGGCAGACTGCCATAAACCTATCAAGCGTCTGTGGATCTCATCCGTAACGGACAAAGCAATCCGTGACGGCTTTGCCCACCTTAAAAACGGCCATGATTATGATGATCTTTACCATGCGGCACAGGCCAGGGCGGAGGCGGACTGGCTGGTGGGAATGAACGGGACCAGAGCGCTGACCTGTAAATATAATGCCCAGCTTTCCTGCGGACGTGTGCAGACCCCCACCCTTGCCATGATCGCAAGAAGAGAGCAGGAAATCCGGGAATTTAAGCCGGAGGATTATTACGGGATCACTCTGCAGGCGGGAAATGTACGCTGGACCTGGCGTGACGGAAAAAGCGGAAGCCTCCGCACCTTTAAGAAGGAGCGTGCCCAGGAGATCCAGACAAAGGCAGGAAAAAGCAACCTTACCATAACAAAGGTTTCCAGAAAGCCGAAGAAGACCTATGCGCCGGGGCTTTATGACCTGACCACTCTTCAGAGAGAAGCCAATCAGAAATACGGCTTTTCTGCAAAGGAAACTCTGAATATCATGCAGAGGCTCTACGAGAATCACAAAGTCCTTACCTACCCAAGAACGGATTCAAGATATATAGGAAAAGATGTCGTTCCTACCATTAAAGAGCGTCTTCAGGCATGCGGGACAGGTCCTTATCGAAAACTTGCCGGTGCGCTGGTCAATAAACCGATCCAGACCAGTGCTGGCTTTGTGGATGACAAAAAAGTCAGTGACCATCATGCCATCATTCCTACAGAACAGTTTGTACAGCTGGATCATATGACCAACGAGGAATGGAAGATTTACGATATGGTAGTACGCCGTTTCCTGAGCGTGCTGTATCCGCCGGCTGTATATGAGCTGGTAAGCATGGAAGGAACTGCAGCAGGAGAAACTTTCGCTGCAAGCGGACGTATTGTAAAAAGTGCAGGGTGGAGAGAGGTTTATGAAGGCGGCTGGCAGGATGAGGATGAAGATGAATCCGGTGATAAGCTGAAAGACCAGAAGCTTCCGGAGCTTACGGAAGGTCAGATACTTACTGTGGAAGGAGCAGCTCTTACAGCAGGCAAAACAAAACCACCGGCCAGATTTACAGAGGCCACACTTCTTGGTGCCATGGAAAATCCAGTTCATTTTATGGAAAGCCACGACAAAAAAGCGGCAAAAACCCTTGGTGAGACCGGTGGACTTGGAACGGTAGCCACAAGAGCGGACATCATTGAGAAGCTTTTCAACAGCTTTATGATGGAAAAAAGAGGCAATGAGATCTACATTACCTCCAAGGCGAAACAGCTTCTGGAGCTGGTTCCGGAAGAACTGAAAAAGCCGGAGCTTACCGCAGACTGGGAGATGAAGCTCAGTGATATTGCAAACGGAAAGCTCCGTCAGGATAAATTCCTCACAGGGATCCGTAAATATGCCTGTGAGATCGTAGATGAGATCAAAGGCGGACAGGGAACCTTCCGCCATGACAATATGACAAACAAGAAGTGCCCTAACTGCGGCAAACATCTTCTGGCAGTCAACGGAAAGAATGCCAAAATGCTGGTGTGCGAGGACCGGGAATGCGGATACAGAGAGACAGTATCCAGGACCACCAATGCGCGCTGTCCGAAATGCCATAAGCGTATGGAGATGCTTCTGAAGGGAAAAGAAGAGACCTTTGTATGTCAGTGCGGCTATAAAGAAAAGCTTTCATCCTTCCAGGCAAGACGAGCCAAAGAGGGTGCAGGTGTGAATAAGCGTGATGTGCAGCGTTATCTTAAGAAACAGCAGAAAGAGGCCAATGAGCCGGTGAACAATGCATTTGCACAGGCGTTGTCAGGAATTAAACTGGATTAAATAAATTGCCTGTCCAGATATCCGGGGTTCGGATGAGCGGAGGACCGGATGCAGATACATCGGTCGGAGAAATGTGTCTGGCAGAACAGGACAGCAGAAAGAGAGGAAAACGATTTGGGATTACAGGATGACAGAATGTCAGGAAATATTCAGGATATCGCAAGACTGATCACAAGACTTCTTCTTAAGGGAGATATGCCGCAGTATACACTTCCTGCAGCAGAGGCAGATTATACAGAGGCAGACCAGCTTTTTAAGAAGGTTATCGGACTTGCTGATGAGGGTGATATCAACGGAGCGGAAAATGAGCTTCTTATGAACATGGAGGAAGATGATCCGGATTATCTGGAGCTTGCCCTTACCTTTTATCTGCATCTCAATGATATGGACGTAGATTACCTGGATGATCACGATTATTCCAGGGAGGAGATCCTGGACGGGTTGAAAAGCCTGGCTGAGGACTGGGGAGTTACAGGACTGGAGGCACTTGTCTGATGCGGCGGGAGGTTACACTGGAGGAAATTTCCGACGGTCGTTTATACGAGGCAAATGACATGGTAAAGGCAGACTGTCAGGACTGTAAGGGCTGTTTTGACTGCTGTACGGGAATGGGAGATTCTGTTGTACTGGATCCGCTGGATGTATGGCGGTTAAGTCAGGGACTTCACTTAAGTGTGGACCAGCTGCTTGCCGGAAAAATAGAGCTTGGCGTCACAGACGGAAATATTCTGCCGCATCTTAGGATGACAGGGGCAGAGGAACGATGCGTATTTCTGAATGGCAACGGAAGATGCTCCATCCACAGTTTCCGTCCGGGCTTCTGCCGTTTGTTCCCGCTGGGAAGATACTATGAGGACGGGAGTTTTAAATACATCCTTCAGATCCACGAGTGCAAAAAGACCAGCCGCAGTAAGATCAAGGTCCGGAAATGGGTAGATACTCCGGATTTTCGAAATTACGAAAAATTTGTCTGTGACTGGCATTATTTTCTTCTGGATGTCCAGTCGGTTCTCTATGAGAGCGAGGACAGTGATCTGATCCGAAACCTGAACATGTATGTGGTGAACCAGTTTTACAGGAAGCCTTATGATGAGAAGCGGGATTTTTATGAGCAGTTTTATGAGAGACTTGCGGCGGGAAAAGAACTCCTGAGCCTTGGAGTGTGAAACAGACCAGGCAGCGAGGTGTCTGAGCTTACCTGCCTGAAAGTCTCTCGCGCGGAGGAAAGAAAGGATTTTTTGACATATGAACTTAAATCAGCTCACATATTTTGTGACTCTTGCCCAGATCGAAAATTATACCAGAGCAGCCAAGAGGCTGGATATAACCCAGCCAAGCCTGAGCCATGCGATCTCCAACCTTGAAAAGGAACTGCAGGTTCCACTTTTTGAGCGTCACGGAAGAAATGTGACCATGACCAAATACGGGGAAATGTTTCTGAAATATGTGCAGGACTCCTTACATATCCTGAATCTTGGTGTGGAGAGGATACAGGAAGCGGCAAGGATTCCGGGAGGAAGTATTTCCATCGGGTATATCCATACCCAGGGACGCAGATTTATCCCGGAGCTTGTCCGGGGCTTCCTTAATGAACAGGAGGGGAAGAAGATTGATTTCCGTTTTCAGAATGCAGCTACCGGAAGTCTGATCCGGGGTCTGAAAGAAGAGAAATTCGACGTGATCTTCTGTTCCCGGGCAGAGGGCGAGAAGGAGATCAGCTTCGTGCCGGTGTCAGAAGAAAAGCTGGTGGCTGTAGTGCCTGAGAACCATGCTCTTGCAGACCGAAATTCAGTGACCATAAAAGAGCTGGGGCAGTATCCGCAGGTGACCTTTACCCCTGCAAGCGGACTGTATTTTGTGATCCGGGAGCTTTTCGAAAAGGAAGGACTTTCACCGGAGACGGCCTTTGAGGTAGAAGAGGATGGTGCACTGGCAGGTATGGTGGCGGAGGAATTTGGTGTAGGCATTGTGCCGGATGTACCGGTGATCCATACACTTCCTGTGAAAATCTTAAATATTGAGAATCTGCACTGCCGTCGTTACATATACATGGGAATGATGAAAAACCGGTATCCAAGTGCGCTTGTGGAGCAGTTCCGGGATTATATATACAAGCATTACCGGATCTATGAAGTGATACAGTAGAATCTTGGTGATAAAATTTCTGTAAAAAATCTCTGCTTCTGTAAAAGGGCGGAGATTTTTTTGACACAGATCCTGGCGTGAATACTATAGCAATTCCATAAATTACTGCAAACAATCCAGTCCATCATAGCGTGAAGTCCTGCGTCAGATATCTTTGCCGTGCCTAAAAATTATAAAAATAATCTATAGATCACATGCGTAAATTCAATGAAAATTTGGGTTGAGATAAAAATGACCAGTTGGTATAATAAGGACAGATACTTGGTTTAAAGTGATAAAGTGATGACGGAAATCCGTAATAAAATGAACGAAGTAAAGGAGATATTATGAACCAGTTAGAAGTATTAAGAGAAAGCCTTGGACAGTGCGATGAGATCATCCTGGACGCACTCCTTATGAGAAACAGGATCGTAGAGGACATCATGGTATACAAGGAAGCTAACGATCTTCCGGTACTTCAGCCGGAACAGGAGGCGAAGCAGAAAGGATGGCTGGAAGCTAGAATGGAAGGCAGACGTCATAAGAAAGAGGTCAATGATGTTTTTGCAAGCATCACACAGAACAGTAAAAGAATCCAGTCCAGAAATCTTTTCAATTATAATATCTTCCTGATCGGATTTATGGGAGCTGGTAAATCTACGATCTCCGATTATCTGAAGAATGTTCTTGCCATGGATGTTGTGGAGATGGATCAGTGTATCGTGGAGAGACAGGGAATGAGCATTTCCGATATCTTTGAGACTTACGGTGAAGAGTATTTCCGTGAGCTCGAGACAAATCTTCTGATCGAGATGCAGTCCAGATCTAATGTTGTAGTATCCTGTGGCGGTGGTGTTCCGATGCGGGAGCGCAATGTTACCGAGATGAAAAAAAATGGCCGTGTTGTACTTCTGACTGCAAAGCCGGAAACTATTCTGGAACGTGTAAAGGATAATCATGACCGTCCTTTACTTGAGAACAACAAAAATGTTTCATTTATCGCTGATCTGTTGGAAAAACGTCGCGCGAAATATGAGGCAGCAGCAGATATAGTTGTTGAGACAGACGGAAAGAGTGAGCTTGAGATCTGCGAGGAGCTGATCCACAGACTTCGTGAGGCAGAGGCAAATAAATAACTGCTGATCATAAAACAGAATAGTTTTACATATAAAAGGGACAGCTGTCCGATAAACCGTACAGAAACAGAACGGAGATCAGACAGCTGTCCTTTATGATATAAAAGATCCGGACCATATATTTGCAGATGAACAGATCGTTTAATTGGTCTTATAAAAAATTTCCCTCGAGGTTTCCTCGATCACAAATTTTTTAAAGGCTTCCACGACCGGCGGATGGTATACATCCTTCAGCATGGCCATGTAGAAATTCCGCTGCCAGCTTGGAGAGACAAGGGGCAGGATCTTAAGGTTCAGAGAGTGCAGGATCGGGATATCCGGTGCAATGCAGATGCCGAAATCATTGGCAACAAACCCTGCGGCAACCTGATCCTCATCGATCTCAAAAGCTACATCCGGGTACTGACCGATGCTCTTAAATAACTGGTCAATGATCTGGCGGAGACCGCTTCTCTTCTTGAAGATGATCTGCTTGTATGGAAGCGTTTCCTCCAGATGGATCTCGGATTTCTCAGCAAGAGGATGTTCCGGCGGAACGATGACGACCAGATCCTGCTTGGCAACCGGAATAAATTCGATCAGTGGTTCGTCGTCAAATTTGGAACAGAAGCCGATATCGTATTTCTTCTCTTTCAGTCCGGTGAGGATATCGCCGGTAAGCACCTTATCGCAGAACAGATTGAAATGGATCTGTTTTCCCATATTAGCATTAAGAAAGCTGCGGATGATCTTTGGCATAAAGTCAACACCCAGAGTTCTGAGAAAAGCCACATCGATCTGTCCTTCTCCCTTTCCTGCAAGCTGGAGACCGTTTACAGAGGAATCCAGCCGGTTCAGGGTTTGTTCCACATCCTCCAGAAAAGACTTGCCATATTTGGTGAGAGAAACATTCCGTCCGTTTTTTTCAAATAATTTCACTCCAAGCTCTTCCTCCAGAGAAGAGATCGCGTGACTTAGGCTGGGCTGTGTGATGGCCAGAACATCCGCAGCTTTTGTATAATGTTCCAGATGAGCCAGTGTCACGAAATAGCGAAGATGATACAGATTCATTTTTTAATACTCCTTTCGTAAGTTTATCTGAATGTTTTACTTCGGACAGATCCCCGGTAAGTCTGACAGACATAAGAGATTTGCCGGGCCGTATGCAGTGACGGCGGCAATACGGCTGAATGTGTTTTATATAGTATAACATGATATATTGATAAAATCTATGGATTCTCCTGGTACAATCAATTTGTTTTGTATTTAACAAAGTTATATAATGCTTATAGAAAAAAGATACAAAATAATTTAAAAAAAACAAATAAAATTATTTAAATTTTCAGGAGGAATTATCATGTCAAAAGAATTTCCAATCACAATCAGTTCCTGGACACTGGGAGATCAGTGCAAATTTGAGGACCGTGTAAAAGCTGCCAAAGAGGCTGGCTATGAGGGAATCGGCCTGAGAGCAGAAACCTACGTAGATGCCCTGAATGAGGGACTTTTCGACGAGGATATCCTGGCAATCCTGGATAAATATGACATGAAGGTAACAGAGGTTGAGTACATCGTGCAGTGGGCAGAGGAGCATCGTTCCTATGAGCAGAAATACAAAGAACAGCTCTGCTTCCATATGTGTGAATTATTTAACGTAAAACAGATCAACTGCGGACTGATGGAGAACTATTCCGTAGAGTACACAGCACAGAAGCTTCGTGAGCTTTGCCACAGAGCAGGCAAATACATCATCGGTGTTGAGCCAATGCCATACAGCGGAATCCCGGATGTGAAAAAGGGCTGGGCTGTTGTAAAAGCTGCTGACTGCGAGAATGCGAAACTGATCCTTGATACATGGCACTGGGTAAGAGCAAACCAGCCGATCGAGCTTTCCGTACTTGAGGGAATCCCGGCAGACAAAATCGTATCCATCCAGATCAACGATGTATGGGAAAGACCATATGCAACAACGATCTTAAGAGATGAGTCCATGCATGACCGTCTTGCTCCTGGAACAGGAATCGGAACAACAGTACCGTTCGTAAAAATGATCAAAGAAAAAGGCATCAGACCAAATGCCATCGGCGTAGAGGTTATCAGCGATGCAAACCTTGAAAAAGGTATCGAGTATGCTGCAAAACATACATATGAGAACACAAAGAAGGTACTGGAAGAGGCTTGGCCGGAAGTACTGTAATTAATATAAGAAACTAATATTTCAGACGGGCCCCTGTTTCCGACGTCATACCGGTGACAGGGCGTTACCGTGAAAGAAACAAAAAGATTGTTTCAAAGGAAAGGAGAACGCATATGAAATTCAATGCGATGTTTCAGCCGATCGAGATCGGTCCTATGACAGTAAAGAATCGTTTTGTTGTTCCGCCAATGGGAAATAACTTTGCAAACACAGACGGAACAATGAGTGAGCAGTCCGCTGCATATTACAGAGAAAGAGCAAAAGGCGGATTTGGTCTGATCACCATCGAGGCTACTGTAGTTCACAAGGGCGCAAAGGGCGGCCCGCGTAAACCATGTCTTTATGACGACTCTACGATCGAGAGCTTCCGCAAGGTTATCGACGGATGTCATGCAGAAGGAGCAAAGGTGTCCATCCAGCTTCAGAACGCAGGTCCGGAAGGTAATGCAAAGAACGCAGGAGCACCGATCACAGCAGCAACCAGTATCCCGTCAGTGTGCGGCCGTGATATTCCGAAGCAGCTTACAACTGAGGAAGTTTACGAGCTGATCAAAGGCTACGGTGAGGCAGCAAGAAGAGCAATGGAAGCAGGAGCAGATGCTGTTGAGATCCATATGGCACACGGTTATCTGGTAAGTACCTTCCTTTCTCCGAGAACAAACAAGAGAGTGGATGAGTTTGGCGGATGTTTTGAGAACCGTATGCGTTTCTCCCGTCTGATCATCGAGGAAGTTAAAAAAGCAACACAGGGAAAAATTGCAGTTCTTGCAAGAATCAACTGTGCAGATGAGGTTCCGGGCGGACTTGATGTCCACGACAGTGCAGCAATCGCAGCATATCTGGAAAGCTGCGGACTGGACGGACTCCATGTATCCCGTGCCGTTCATATCAAGGATGAGTTTATGTGGGCACCGACTGCTATCCACGGTGGATTCTCTGCAGCAGAGGTTGAGGAGATCAAACGTGCGGTAAATATCCCGGTGATCACAGTTGGACGTTATACAGAGCCACAGTTCGCAGAACTGATGGTAAAAGAAGGAAGAGCAGACCTTGTAGCATTCGGACGTCAGAGCCTTGCAGATCCGGCTATGCCGAAGAAAGCACAGGAAGAGCGTCTTGAGGATATGACTCCTTGTATCGCCTGTCTTCAGGGCTGTGTTGCAAACATGTATGCAGGAAATCCGGTATGCTGTCTGACAAACCCATTCCTGGGTCATGAGGCAGAGCCGCTTGAGAAAGCGGAAGAGCCGAAGAAGGTTATGGTTATCGGTGGCGGTGTTGCAGGACTTTCCGCTGCATTTATCGCAAAAGAGAGAGGACATGAGGTAACACTTTATGAGGCAGGAGATGTTCTCGGCGGAAACATGAGACTTGCTGCATATCCGCCAGGAAAAGGTGACATCACAAACATGATCCGCAGCTACATCCATCGCTGCCAGAAGGATGGCGTTAAGATCGTGATGAACTGTGAGGTAACTCCGGAGCTTATCAAAGAAGAGAAGCCGGACAGCGTGATCATTGCCACCGGTTCCAAGACTCTGATCCTTCCGATCGAGGGAATCGACAATCCGGCTATCATCCACGGCTCAGACCTTCTGGATGGCAAGAGAGCAGCAGGCAAAAAGGTTCTCGTTGTCGGCGGTGGAATGGTTGGATGCGAGACAGCTGCATTTTTAGGCGAGCAGGAGCATGATGTAACTGTTATCGAGTTCCGTGATACCGTAGGTGCAGACGTGATCCACGAGCACAGAGTATATCTGATGAAGGATTTCGAGGACTACGGAATCAAGGAGATCACCGGAGCAAAGGTATGCAAATTCTATGAAGACGGTGTAGAATATGAGACCGCTGACGGAGTACGTCACGAGTCAAGAGGATATGATTCTGTGATCCTTTCCATGGGATTCCGCAACTACAATCCTCTGGAAGAGAAGATCAAAGACCTTGTACCTGAGACACATGTGATCGGAGATGCTATCCGTGCAAGACGTGCACTGGATGCAACAAAAGAGGCTTATGAGGTAGCTTCCAGGATCTGATCTGCCAATCTATCCAATAAAACGGACAGTACAAAAATTAAAAAGATGACCTGTCAGACACCGGAGAAAATATATCCGGTGTCTGACAGGGGAAAATGCAGGAGGTAAAAAGAAATGGAACAGAGAATTAAAGGAACAACTGGTTTACTTGCACTGATCGGAAGCCCTGTAGGACATTCCGGATCCCCGGCTATGTACAACTTCAGCTTCCAGTACCATAACCTGGACTATGCTTACATGGCATTTGATATCAAAGAGGATCAGGTTCCGGCAGCTCTTGATGCAATGCGTCTGTTCAAAATGAGAGGCTGCAATGTAACCATGCCTTGCAAGAACAAAGTAGCTCAGTGTGTAGACGAGCTTTCACCGGCAGCAAAGATCATCGGCGCTGTAAACACCATCGTAAATGAGGATGGAAAACTTGTTGGACATATCACAGACGGTATCGGATTTGTCCGCAATCTGAAAGAGCACGGTGTTGATGTAAAGGGTAAAAAGATGGTAGTCCTCGGAGCAGGCGGTGCAGCTACAGCCCTTACTGTACAGTGTGCCCTTGACGGCGCTGCATCCATTGCGATCTTCAATCCTGACGATCCATTCCTTGACAGAGCAAAAGGAACTGCTGAGAAGCTTGCAAAAGAAGTACCGGACTGCAAAGTAAGCGTATATTGCCTTGACGACCAGGACAAACTGAGAGAAGAGATCGCAAACGCAGATATCCTCGCGAACGGAACACTTGCAGGAATGAAACCACATGATGACATCACACTGGTTGATAAATCCATGTTCCATAAGGATCTTGTTGTTGCTGACTGCGTATACAATCCGGCCGAGACAAAGATGGTAAAAGAAGCAAAAGAAGCAGGCGTGAAGCTTGCGGTAGGCGGAAAAGGAATGCTTCTGTGGCAGGGTGCAGCATCTTACAAGCTTTACACAGGTCTTGAGATGCCGACAGATGAGTACCAGAAATTTCAGGCTGAGAACGAAGGGAAATAAGAAAAATGAGCCAGACAGGTAAGAAAAATTTAGTGATTACTTCTATCGCGCTGTATTTTACATATTTCATCCATGGAATCGGAGCTTCCATCATGGGTCAGTACAAGCCGGAGCTTGCGGCTCACTGGGGAGCAAAGGCTTTAAGTGATGGAACTATGGATGTCAGCATGGTAGTATCTGTAATTGCCGCACTTGGACTTGGAAGACTGATCTCTCTTCCGTTTTCCGGTCCCCTGTCCGACAAATTCGGACGCAGATTAAGCGGAATCATCGGCGTAATCTGTTATGCAGCATACTTTATGGGAATCGCATTTGCTCCGTCTATGGGAGTTGCCTACGCCTTTGCCATTGTAGGCGGTATCGCAAACTCCTTCCTGGACACCTGCGTAAGCCCGACATGTATGGAGATTTATGTAAACAATCCTTCTGTAGCGAACCTGTTTACAAAATTCTCCATGTGTATCAGCCAGTTTCTGCTTCCTTTCCTCATCGGATTTGTAGCAGCGGCGAATATGTCCTACAGAACCATTTTTATTGTTGCAGGTGCTGCGATCTTTATCGATGGAATCCTGATTCTGTTCCTGCCATTCCCGGAGAGAAATACAGCAGGTACAGTAAAGAAAGAAAAAGCAAAATTAAAGATCACTCCTGCAGCTCTTGCAGCAATCCTCATCGGATTTACAAGCTCTTCTACATTCATGCTGTGGCTGAACTGTAACCAGGAGCTCGGAAAGCTTTATAACTTAAGTGATCCTTCCAAAATCCAATCATTCTATGCAGTAGGAACCTTTGCAGCAATCCTGTGTTCCTCTGTATTTATCAAAAAAGGACTGAAGGAGATCAATATCCTGATCATTTATCCACTGATCTCTTTCATCATGCTGGGACTTTGCTACTTTATCCAGAATCCGACAATCTGTCTTATCGGTGGATTTGTGATCGGTTTTGCAGGCGCAGGCGGTGTGCTTCAGCTGGCTGTTTCCACAACTGCGGAGTTCTTCCCGGAAAACAAGGGAACTGCAACATCCATGGTCATGATCGCATCCAGCGTTGCGAACTACACCATTCTGACACTGGCCGGCTACATTACAAAGACTGCCGGAACCAGTGCTCCGAGAATGATCCTGCTTCTCAATATGGCAGTGACATTCATAGGAATCCTTCTTGCACTGTTCGTTAAGATGAACCGTGGAAAAGAGGCTTGACTGAATCAAGGAAATCCCTTGGGGTGAATATCCGTTTGACTACAGTAAAAAAAGTGAATCATTGTATGGATACAGACAAAGATGACTGAATCTGTGCAAAACAAAGTTCCAATTCGGGAACAATTCCCGGATTGGACTTTACCGTTTCTGAAAATGTTTGTTAATTAACAAACTTACAAAATAAAAGATACTATATATGTATTATCAAAAAAAACGATAAAGGAGAATCGTTATGGCACGTGCAGCAAGACAGCGAAGAGAAAACGAACTGCCCTACATTCCGTTTGGGCCATTTCAGATTCGTTTTCCGTTTATTCACTATAAAATTGAGTCCGTAGAGTTTATCCAGGGTCTGATCCTTGGAGTTACGGCACTGGCGGCTGTTCCTTATCTTGAACAGTATCTGGGACTGCCTTATGAGCTGGCATGGAGCTGTGTGATCATAGAGACCATGCTGTATATGCTACACAGCTTACTTGGCGATCCGGTTGTACCGGGATGGATCACACCGACCCTTCCGCTGACTATCGTATTCCTGGAAGGCTTCCCTATGGGAAAAGAACGTATCCAGGCAATGATCGCCCTGCAGATGCTGGTTGGTCTGGTGTTCATATTTATGGGTGTCACCAAGCTTGCGGATAAATTTGTCCATGCAGTACCAAATTCTGTTAAGGGTGGTATCCTTCTTGCTGCGCCGGTGACGGTTATGGCAGGACAGCTGGGTGATGGCGGCAATATGCATAAGTATCCGCTGGCCATCGTTGCCGGTGTAGGCCTTCTGGTCCTGATCAGCTTTTCGGATAAATATCAGGAGAAGAGAAAGAATAACAAATTCCTGGATCTTGTTGCCAGATATGGAAACCTTTTCCCATATCTGATCGCCATGGTGGTAGGTCTTCTTGTAGGAGAGCTGGATGCGCCTGGTCTTGAGCTGGGAACCTTTATCAAGATCCCCCAGTTCAAAGAGATCATCTCCCAGGTAAGTATCTTTGGTGTGGGAATCCCGCCGGTTTCCATGTTTGTCAAAGCACTTCCTCTGGCACTTGTATGCTATGTTATCGCATTTGGTGATTTTGTTACCACAGAGACACTGGTTACAGAGGCACGTCAGTCCAGAAACGATGAGTATATTGATTTCAATTCCAGCCGTTCCAACCTGGTCAGCGGCCTTAGAAATCTGATCCTTTCCGTCATTGCTCCGTTTCCGCCGCTTTCCGGTCCGTTATGGGTTGGAATGACAGTATCTGTTTCCATCCGTTACAAGGAGGGAAAGAAAGCCATGAAGTCTCTGATCGGTGGTATGGCGTCCTTCCGTATCGCAACGTTTTTAAGTGTGCTGATCATTCCGGTTGTAAGCTTCTTCCGTCCGATCTTCGGAGTCGGTTCATCCATTACTCTGATGTTCCAGGCATTTGTCTGTGCAAGGATTGGTATGGATTACTGCAGAACAGACCGTGACAAGATGATCGCAGGTGTTATGGCAGCAGTGCTTGCAACCCAGGGAACTGCATGGGCATCCGCATGGGCCCTGGCTGTAGGCTTTGGCCTGAATATCTTCCTTTCAAACTGGGATCCCAGAAAGAAAGAGGAGAATGCAATCGAGGATAAAAATCGATCAGAGGAATAACAAAGATATAAAAAAGAAAAAGAAGAAGTGTGCTGGATGGGTCAGCACACTTCTTCTTTTTGTCATGAGATTTGTTGTTTTTAATTATTATTTTTAATAGATTTGCTATTATGGGATTAAGATTGCAAAAATTTGTTACATCAATTGGGTTTAAAATTTGGTTTATAATTCATGTTCTGTTACAAAAATCTACCGTAGATCCTTTTTATGGGAGGTCACAGGATCACAGGCTTTTGTGGATAATGTCAAGAACCTGCGCAAGCTCATTGACATTGATCTGTCCCGGTGCGGAAGCTTTGGTAGCTGCACCGAAGGTAAGGGCGGAACCAAAGGTTTCGCCGGTGAGACGGCTGACAACACCGGTACCTGCCATGGACATGGTAATGATCGGGCGGTCGGCGAACTGCTCGGACATTTCCAGCGTGGCACTTAAGAGTGTAAGCACGTCCTGCTTGTTTCTTGGCATAACAGCCATTTTCGGGATATCTGCACCATAGTCCTGCATCATGCGAAGACGGCGCACGATCTCATCCTTCTCAGGAGTTGCGTCAAAATCATGGTTGGAAGCGATGACCTTTACGCCATAGCTGTGAGCCTCCCGGATCATGCTTTTTACGATATCCTCACCTGTGAAGGCTTCTACATCAATAAGATCTACATAGCCGCTTTTTGCCACAGCCATGTTGAGTGCTTTGTAAGCTTCGTTGGAGATGGCTTTTTCTCCGCCTTCCTTTGCAGTACGGAAGGTGAAGAGGATCGGAGTGTCCTTTAAAACGGTCTGGAGATCTTTTGCCACATCTAGAACCTTGTCTGTGTCAAAAACGTCCTCAAACCAGTCAACACGCCATTCCACAACGTCTACGGGGATCCTTGCGAAGGTCCCTGCCTCAAGGAGGATATCATCCTTTGTCTGTCCCACGATCGGGACACAGATCTTCGGTCTTCCCTCGCCGAGTGTAATATTTCTTACCTGAACTGTTTTCATAATGGTCCTTTCTGATACGACAGGAACAGATAGCAGTTTAGTCGTCGTATCTGATGTTAAGAATCTCTTTCATATGCTCGATCGGCATCGGTTCGCCGGTCCACAGTTCAAATGCAGCGGAGCCCTGGAAAAGCATCATGCCAAGGCCGTTCATTGTCTTGCAGCCAACTTCCTTTGCCATAGAACGCATAGCAGTTTCAAGAGGGGAGTAAGGCACGTCAACAACGATAAGCTCCGGGCGGAAGTAAGACTTGTCCGGAACAACGGACTGACCTTCCAGTGGTTTCATTCCAACACCTGTCGCATTTACGAAAATATAACTGTCAGCCATTTCTTTTTTCAGCTGGTCAAGATCTGCCAGATCATAGAGAACAGCATGGCTTGAAGTTCTGGTGTTGATCTTTTCTACCGTAGATACTGCACGGTCCCAGAATTCATCTTTGCGGTTGAAGATCACGATCTCGCCTACACCGTCAAGTGCTGCCTGAATCTCGATAGCAGTTGCGGCACCACCTGCACCTACGATGGTCATTTTCTTTCCGATGGCGTCGATGTTATTGTCTTTCAGTGCTGCCATAAATCCGATACCGTCTGTGATATGGCCTGTAAGATGACCATGATCATTAACGATGGTGTTTACAGCGCCGCACATTTCTGCTGCCGGTGAAAGCTCATCAAGGTACTGGCCTACCAGAGTTTTGTTCGGCATGGAAACGTTGGAACCTCTCATTTTCAGAGTACGGATGGCTTTTACAGCATCCTCGATCTCGTCTGCGCCAACCTCAAATGCAAGGTATGCATAATCATAGCCAAGCTTTGCGAAAGCCTCGTTCTGCATGGCGGGAGAGCTGGAGTGGCGGATCGGATATGCCATAAGGCCGATCAGTTCGGTATGTCCTGTGATTCTTTCTGACATGGTAATAACTCCTCTCATTGGTAAAATCTGGATGAAGATTTGTCTTTTTAAACCTCCCGCCACATAGGCCTGAAGAAGCTGCGGACATTCTCCGGACGGCTGCGGGGGAGGAAGACGTGGAAAATCTATGTTACGGATCAACGAGTGAACTGTAACAGATCTATATACACTTTCCGGTAGAAGGATTGAAATGTTCCCGGAAAGGGTATAGCGGAAAAATATTAAAGGTATCCCTTCTGCTCAAGAACGGTAAGGATGTTACGTCCTTCCTGGGTACCGTCAATGATTCGTCTTGCTCTCTGGCTGTCGCCGATGTTCATGATCTCAACATCCTCAGAAGAAAATTCCTCTGTGAGACTCTGGTAAAGCTGTCCCTGAGCTCTCATTCCGAGACATACGAAGCCGTACTCAAATGGAAGCTCATAAGGCTCACCGTCGCCCCTGACAAGGAAGGAAGAATCCTTAACCTCAAGGAGAGCAGTTTTTGTAAGCTGATGTACATTGTGTTTTTTCATCATGGTCTTTGTGTCATTTTTGCTTACCGGGTCAAGATCACGTCCGATCTGATCCATCATCTCAACGATAGAGATGTCTGCGTTTCTGTCAGCAAAGAATTCCACAACATCAAGACCTACAGCACCGCCGCCTACAACAACAACCTTTTTGCCTTCCAGATCCTTCGGAAAATCATTAATGTGGCTGATCATACCAAGAATAGAATAAATATTATGGTTCTCGTTGTCAATACGATCCTTCAGTCCTGCGATCGGAGGCAGAAGCGGAGCGGAGCCGGTGGAGCTTACGATGATATTCGGATGGAACTTGCGGATGTTTTCCGGTGTTCCTTCTGTGTTTTTGAAGATGTAAAGATTATCAAGCTGTTCAGCACGATGCATGAGATAGTGAGGGAAATCAGCAAGACGGTTCTTTGCAGGGATCTTTGAGATCAGAGATGCAAGTCCGCCAAGCTCATTGCCTTTTTCCAGAAGGAAGGTATTGCATCCAACCTCTGCGGCTGTACAGGCAGCTTCCAGTCCGGCAGTGCCGCCGCCGATAACGACCACGTTGCAGTTTTTATTTACATGTTTTTTCTTATATACATCGCCCTCAAGAACAGATGGGTTTACAGTACAGCGGATCGGACGGTTTACACCGATACGGTTTCCGGCACAGCCAACGTTACAGGAGATACATTTGCGGAGGTCACACTCATGACCTGTGGCAACCTTGTTTACCCATGCAGGGTCTGCAATCAGACCACGGCCCATACCGATCAGGTCTGCATCACCGTCAGCCAGGATACGCTCAGCAACCTTCGGGTCACGGACATTACCCATGGAGATACATGGCTTGTTGAATTTTTCTCTTACGGCCTTTGCCATGTAGGAACGCCATCCGTCCGGGAGATAATTTGCATCGATCTGGTACTGGATGGAACCGTTAAGTCCGCAGGAGACATCAAAGATATCAACCTCTTCCTGAAGATAATCCAGGTATTCCAGAGTATCCTCCAGTGTATTTCCGCCCTCCATCAGCTCATCCGCACTGAGACGGAGCATGATCGGGAAGAAAGGTCCTACCTGTTTTCTTACCTCATCGATGACCATACGGCAGAAACGGGTACGGTTCTCAACAGATCCGCCGAATTCATCGGTACGTTTGTTTGTGATCGGGGAGAGGAACTGACTAATCAGATAGGAGTGTCCTGCATGGATCTCTACCGCGTCAAAGCCAGCTGTCTGTGCACGTTTTGCAGACTCACCGTATTTTTTTACGATGTGAAGAATCTCGTCTTTGGAAAGAGGACGCGGGATCTCGCCGCCTTCTTTGGATGGAACGTCAGATGCGGAAACCGGCTGCATGTTGATCCTGGAAGAAACAGCGGAAGCTCCGGCATGGTTGATCTGGATCGCGATCTTTGTTCCGTATCTATGAATATTTTCACAGAATTTGAAAAGACGTGGCAGATAGTTGTCATGGTCGATGCGCAGCTGTGTGGTTCCGTTGGAGCCCTGCGGGGAATCGATGCTTGCGTTCTCTACGATGATGAGACCTGTGCCACCCTTTGCACGCTGCTCATAATAATTGATATGAAGAAAACTCATTTCGCCGTTCTGTTCACCGTAGTTGGTGCCCATCGGCATCATAACAATACGGTTCTTGATAGTCATATTTTTAACGGTTAATGGGGAAAAAATATGCGGATAATCATTCTTCATCTGAAAAAAACCTCCCTGGTTATTTTAAATAGAATCGTTTGTTTGTGTTAATTATATAACAGAATAATCTATAAAACTAATTCATAATACGAGCGATATAATAAAAATAATCTATAGATTTTTGTATATCATCTTTCAGGCTGCAGGTACTTGCATGTTTATAATGTGAAAAAAACAGATGTAGAACGGTAACGTTAACTGGAAAATGGTATCGGATCCAGGGGTTTACATATATGATTTTAACGTGTTATCATAACAAATAAAAAAGATACAGAAAACGGAGAAACGGGCAGGCTGAAACGGATCAAATGTAAGACTGTATTTCCGCGTTCTGTAAAAAGACAGGAGATAGATAAAATGGAATTCTGGGATATTTACGATGCAGATAAGAAACCGACAGGACGAACTATGAAGCGCAATGACTGGTGTTTAAAGGATGGAGAGTATCATCTGACAGTTTTGGGCGTGGTAGCAAGACCGGACAAGACCTTTCTTATTACTAAACGTGTGATGACAAAGGCCTGGGCTCCGGGCTGGTGGGAGGTTTCCGGCGGTGCAGCCCAGGCAGGAGAGGCTTCCCGTGATGCAGTACTCCGTGAGGTGAAAGAGGAGACCGGACTGGACGCCAGTGAGGCAGAGGGCGGATACCTTTTTACATATAAAAGAGAGAACCCGGGGGAAGGAGATAATTACTTTGTGGATGTGTATCGTTTTGTCATGGATGTGGAGGATAAGGATCTGAAGCTTCAGACAGAAGAGACAGACGGATATATGTTTGCAACCCTGGAGCAGATCCGGGCGTTTGCCGCAGAGGGAAAATTCCTGCATTATGACAGTATTAAGAAGGCGTTTGAGTTTTAAGCAGATTTTTGAATGATTTTTATCCTGATGTGGAAATAGATGTTGTTTTCTGTGGATTTATATTTCGATTAACGTTGTTTTTTGCCTTATTTTCGAAGAATTGTATTGACATTAAGAGGCTCAGATAGTAAAATTTAACGTAGGGAAATTATAAGCCGGATGAACAGAGTCCGGCTTATCGAATATTACGTACGTCGAGAACATCTGACGCATCAAATTATGTTTTGCACAGCTGAACTTGATGCAGTAATTTCTGAGAGTGCTATAGATCAATCGGGAAGAATATAGCAGTAATTAAAAAAATGCTGTAATACGAAATTTTTGAAAGCGAGGAATCATCAATGGCGGATGAACATAGAGATCAGATCAGAATCGTACAGGAAACCGTAGCCGGTAAGGAGATCACATTTGCCCATATCATGGGTGGTCCGGCACCTATCATATATCAGAAGCTTGGACTGAATCCGCAGGTGGACTATGGATCATCTGCAATTGGTATCATGAACATGACACCTTCCGAGTCTGCTGTGATCGCATCCGATATTGCTGTGAAGAGCGGTAATGTGTATCTTGGATTTGCAGACCGTTTTACAGGAACACTGATCATAACAGGAGAGATTTCCGATGTGCAGACTGCAATGGAGGAGATCGTGGATTATTTCCGTGATACTCTGGGATATGTAGTATGCAATATCACCAAGAGATAAGGAAGTGTACCATGGAAGAACGGATAACAAAGGAAGAACTGCTGGAGAGGCTGTTTCATGATGATTATGAGAACCTTAAGGGAAGAAGACTTCGGCTGACCCGGGTGAGAGTACCTGGAAAGGAGCTTTCCTTTGCACATGTTTTTACACCAAATGACAGATCGATATATGAGAATCTTGCGTTACATATCGGTGTTCATGAAGGTGAAGATCACAGAGGAGATGCCATCGGCATGGTCCGTGTCACACCCTGGGAGGCAATCGTGGTTGCGGCAGATGTTGCAGTGAAGGCAGCTCATGTGGAAGTAGGATTTATGGATCGTTTCTGCGGGACGCTGATCCTGACAGGCGGTTTTACGGAAGTGATGACAGCCGTGGAGGAAGTGGTACGATTTTTCCATGAGACATTGAAATTCGATGTCTGTAAGATCCACAGAAGCTGAGGCAGGACGGGATAAAAAATGAAAAAAATTTTTCTGATGGGTCGAAGTGAAGCTGGCAAAACATCCCTGACACAGGCGCTTAAAGGGGAAGAGCTTCATTATCATAAGACTCAGTATACCAATACAAATGAAGATACTATTGATTCACCGGGAGAATATGCGGAATCCAAGCATTTCAGCGTAGGACTGGCCTGCTTTTCCTTTGAGGCGGATGTGATCGCCATTGTACAGGCAGCCAATGAGCCCTTTAACCTGTTTAGTGACGGCAGCAGGAATTTTCTACTACGGCCGCTGATCGGGATCATCACCAAGGTGGATTCTCCCCATGCCAACATTCCCATGGTCAGACAGTGGATGGAGAACATGGGCTGTGAACGGATCTTCATGGTAAATAACAAGACCAGGGAAGGCATCAGCGAGCTGATGGATTATCTGCAGGATGATCTCCCGACGCTTACGCTTGAACAGGCGAAATTCAAGCAGAGCCTTGGCCTTAACGAATGGGATTCCATGCCGGAAGGGGTGGAGTATCCGGAATCCATACGGTAAAATAGTAATATTCACGAAAAATGAATAAAAATACAAAATTCAAACAGAAAAAGTAGAAATTCCTCCGGAACTGTGATATACTGTCATCGTTTGGAAGATTCGTGGGCTGAAATGTAAGATCCCCAGAGCATGAAGGATAAAGAGGATAGAAACGGGGCTCGCAGATATATGGCAGAAGAGCTGTATGTCGGGAACACCGGATATCCGTATCTGCCTTCATGTTCCGGGGATTTTTTATATTCTATACACAGATTTTCCGAATGGATGCAAAAGACAAAAAATAAGAAGGACAGGAGAGGAAAAGATGTTTGAATTATTTGAAAATCTGACCAACTGGCTCTGGGGACTGCCGCTGCTGATCACGATCCTCGCTACAGGCGTATATCTGACAGTACGTTCCGGTTTCTTCCAGTTTCGCCATTTTGGTTACATTGTGAAAAACATGTTCAGTAAAGAACGTCGCCAGGAAGGCGGAGATGACGGAAAGAGCCTGACACCGTTCCAGGCTATTTCCATTGCGATCGGAGGTACTGTTGGTGTATCCAATATGTCCGGTGTTGCAACGGCTATTGCAACAGGAGGACCTGGGGCATTATTCTGGCTCTGGATCGCAGCGCTTCTTGCCATGGTCATCAAGATGGCAGAGGTAACACTTGCTGTATACTACAGAGAGAAACAGCCAAACGGTGAGTACCAGGGAGGCCCGACCTACTACATGCAGAAGGGTCTTGGCGGAGAGAAAAAGCTTCCTTTCTGGAAACTTTTTGCAGTACTGTTCGGCGGCTGTATTTTCATGACATGGTTCATTACTTTGCAGAATTATACAGTATCAGAGGCTGTCGGAAGTACCTTCCACCTGCCGTACATCGTACCGTCACTTTTGTATGTGGCAGCGATCTATCTGATCATCATCGGCGGTGTAAAGAAAGTCGGCGTGATCTCTTCCTATATGACACCGATCATGTGCATGCTTTACATTGTAGGCTCTCTCGCAATACTGGTAGTGAATTTTGACAAGCTGCCGGAAACCTTTGGACTGATCTTCAAGGGTGCATTTACAACACAGGCGGCAGTCGGCGGATTTATGGGAGCCGGTGTTGCAACAGCAATGCGTCTTGGCTTTGCCCGTTCCGTATACAGCAACGAGGCAGGCTGGGGAACATCTCCTATGATCCATGCTTCCGCAAAGACAGACCATCCTGTAAAACAGGGACTGATGGGAGCATTTGAGGTATTTGCAGACACCATCGTAGTCTGCTCCATGACAGGTCTTGTTGTTATCATTACCGGCTACTGGAATTCAGGACTTCAGGGATCAGAGCTGACACTGACAGCATTTGAGTCTGGAATGGGCTCCATTGCGAGAGCACTGATCGCGATCAGTATTTTTCTTTTTGGATTAACAACATCAACCGGATGGTTCACCTACTACAGCGTGATCCTGAAGCACTGGCTGAAAAATAATCAGAAGGTTCTGAAGATCGCAGAGAAGGTTTTTATCCTTGGAACACCATTATGGGGTCTTCTGGTCACAGTGCTTACTCTTTACGGAAACGGAACACCGGCGCAGCTGTGGGTAATTGCAGACTTTACAACCGTATTCCCTACATTTGTAAATGTTGCCACATTATTTATCTTAAGTGGTACTTTCTTTAAACTGCTGAAGGATTACAAGGCGCGTTACATGGGAATTGGAAAGGTAGACAAGGATATGGCACTTTTCTACGAGGATAAAAAAGAAAAAGAGGAAAAATAAACAGTGGATACAATTTTTTTTAACGGATGTATAAGAACACTGGATGACAGTGAAAAAGTGGCAGAGGCTGTGGGAATCGAAAATGGCCGGATCGTTTTTGTGGGAACGGATAAAGAAGCGGAAGCTTTTTCCTGCAAAAAGCGGATCGACCTTAAGGGAAGGCTGATGCTGCCCGGTTTTGTGGATACACATATGCATATGCTGCATTATGCATTTGTGGAAAGATCTGTAAAACTGTTTGACTGCACAAGTGTTGAGGAAATGCTTGCCGCAGCAAAAAAAAGACTGGAGGAGAGCAAAGGTCAGAAGCTGACCTGGCTCTACTGCAGAGGCTGGAATGAGGAGCATTTTGATAAGCCACGCTATCCGCACAAGGATGAGCTGGATGCGCTCTCAACGGAAATCCCCATCATTATGGTGCGTGTCTGCGGGCATGTGGCTGTGTGCAACAGCTGCGGTCTGGAGCTTCTGAAAAAAATCCCGGAGTTCCCGGAGATTGAGAAGGAGGTTGACCTGGATACCGGACTTCTGAAGGAGAATGCAGTACAGTTTTATTCTTCCGTATTGGAAGCACCATCCCAGGAAGAAGTGGAAGACTACATCAAATACAGTGCGAAGAAGCTGAATGAATGTGGATTTACAGGTGTACAGTCCGATGATCTTGCCTCCCTTCCGGGGAAAAACTGGCGTCGGATCATGGCCTCCTATAAGGCACTGGATGCCAGAGGAGAGCTGAGTATCCGCCATTATGAGCAGTGCCTTTTTGAGCGGGCGGAGGATGCGAAGGCTTTTATTGAGGAAGGATATCGTACCGGACAGAGGGAGGATCACTTTACTGTCGGACCGATGAAGCTGATCCAGGATGGTTCCCTTGGTGCAAGAACAGCGGCCATGAATGAGCCTTACGAGGATTCGCCGGGAAATACCGGGATCATCACATTCAGTCAGGAGGAGCTTGACGATCTGTTTGCTTTTTTTGACCGGCATCAGATGCAGGCAGCGGTACACTGTATTGGCGATCGTGCCATGGATATGGTCATTGAGGCAGCTGCGAAATCTCCTTACCGGAAGGATAATAAAAAGGGCAGACATGGTATCGTACATTGCCAGATCACCAATCCGCGTATTTTGCAGGGGATGAAAGACCAGGATCTTCTGGCATATATCCAGCCGGTATTTATCGATCTGGATATGAACACAGTGGAACCTGCCATCGGCGCACACCGTATGGATAAGGTGTATGCATGGAAGAGCATGCTGGATATGGGAATCCATACGTCCGGCGGTTCGGATGCTCCTGTGGTAAGCTTTGATGCCATGGAGAATATTTATTTTGCAGTCACCCGCAAAAATATCAGCGGTCAGCCACAGGAAGGCTGGATTCCATCCGAAAAAATGTCTGTAGATGAGGCGGTGAAGCTTTTTACAAAAAACGCAGCTTACGCTTCCTATACAGAAGACGAGAACGGAACCATCGAAGTGGAAAAAAATGCAGACTTCGTAGTTCTGGAGAAAGATATTTATAAGATTGATCCGGATGAGATCAAGACCACGAAAGTGGATATGACAGTTCTTGGCGGTGAGATCGTTTATGAGAGAAAAGTAGAAGAATGACGGCAGTATAAAAAGAAAAAAGTGAGAGGCAGAGTCTGAGTGGAGCAGGCTCTGCCTTTTTTGTGTGGTGCAGTAAAAAGTACAGAACAAATATTCGGTTGTCCTATACTTTTTTTACGCTGAATGATATACTGTAAAAGCAACAATAATAAAGATAAAAGCACTCTCTTATATAGTAACAGGCGGTATTTACATATCCACAAATTTCAGAACAACAAGGAGAACCGTATGGATCATTTCAAATTACACTCCGAATACCAACCCACAGGAGACCAGCCTCAGGTTATCGAAAAACTGGTCAAGGGTTTTAAGGAAGGCAACCAGTTCGAGACTTTGCTGGGTGTGACAGGCTCCGGTAAGACCTTCACCATGGCGAATGTCATTGCCCAGTTAAACAAGCCAACTTTGGTACTTGCGCACAATAAAACACTTGCGGCTCAGTTATATGGTGAGTTTAAGTAATTCTTCCCTGAGAACGCAGTGGAATACTTTGTCTCTTAGCAGGGAATATTATGGAAGATCAGCAACGACTATTGAAAACAAATGCAAGATAGAGTATGGAACAGAGCACTGATTTATGGAGAAAAAGGGTTAAGCTCGTTGCCAATACAGGATATTGCAGGGGAGCATATAGATACAGATAATGAGTACATGTATTACTATTCGGTTGAATTTATAAAATAGCACTAATAAAAAGAAGAGGATGTCACGTAATCTGCTTTGATTCGTTGGCATCCTTTTTTGATATTTAGTTTTTATGACATTATAGATTTCATAACCTATTTCTTATTTTTCGGTATTCTCTCGGCGAATATCCTTTCAGCTTGTGAAAAAGCCGACTGAAATAAAGCTGGTTATCATATCCGACAATCTTAGAAATCTCATGGATGGAATAAGTTGTTGTTTCAAGTAACATCTGAGCATTGTTGATGCGGATTCCCACAATGAATTGCATTGGTGTAGAACCGGTATATTTTTTGAAATTTCGGATAAACCAGCTGACACTCATGCCTCGTGAGGTAGCATAATCATCAATATTGATATTTTGATTGTAGTTTTCACTGAAAAAGGTAACAGCATTATCCATCTCATGATCAAGGTATTCATTTTTTAATATGTGCTCTCTTGTCAGTTCCCGGTGGAAACTGATCAGAAGATGACGTAGCAAAAGGACAAGCATTTCCTCATAATTGTCTTGACAGCGTTGCAGCTCGATAATGATACGTTTGAAAATTTGTTCATATTCATTAGATGTACCCACTTGAAAGACACGTTCTTTATCCGGAAACCCATATTGACGTAAGATATTTTTCACATTGCTTCCTGTGAAGTGAATCCAGTATACTTCTGTCTTATCTTTTCCGTAATATTCATATTTTTGGAGTTCTTTCGGTCTGTACAGTACAATGTTGCCGGCTGGAACAATCGTTTCATTATTTACATTATCAAAATGAAAATGCCCACAACCAGCAGTGATATATATAATCTGATAATCCAGACGACCCTTTGGACGGTAGGTCGGAAGTTTGGGATGTCTGGAAAGACGGTAAGTACCACAGCTACCTACAATCAGCGGACGACTTTTGTCTTTGAAATCCATATGTGAGTGGTTCAAATAACCGGTGTTCAAATACATAGGACAGCACCTCTTTTCGTACTTTTTATCATTGTATCATTTAGTGCATATTTTGTCTAATCCAATTCATAGACATATTTTGCGAATTAGGATAAGCTATATATATAGCATAACTAAGGAACGTAAACAAAAAGTAAAGTATAAGGTTTTCTTTAGGAAAACAAAGAACAAAAAAGTATATGTATTGGAGGAGAGCTATTTATGATCGTACCACGTTATTATGAAAATCTAAGCGTACTGCACGAAAACACAATGCCAGCCAGAGCCTATTATATTCCGGCATCCAGAAGAATGGATAACTTGGTGGAACACAGAGAAGAGTCAGATCGTATGCAGTTATTGAATGGAACTTGGAAATTCCAGTATTTTAACAGCATCTATGACATTCAGGATTCTTTCTTTGAGAAGAATTATGATACAGAAAATTTTGATGAGATTCAGGTTCCAAGTGTATGGCAGATGGCTGGATATGATACACACCAGTATACAAACATCCGGTATCCATTTCCGTTTGATCCACCATATGTGCCACAGGACATTCCGTGTGGAGTCTATGTACATACTTTTGAGTACAGTAGAGATGAGAAAGCGCCAAAATCTTTTTTGAACTTTGAAGGAGTAGACAGTTGCTTTTACGTATGGATCAATGGCTCTTACATAGGATACAGCCAGGTTTCGCATATGACCAGTGAGTTTGATGTTACCGATGTACTTCAGGATGGAACGAATACGGTGGCAGTGTTGGTAATGAAGTGGTGTGATGGTTCCTATTTGGAAGATCAGGACAAATTCCGTATGAGTGGTATTTTCCGGGATGTGTACATTTTGAAACGCCCAAAACAGGCAATCAGTGATTATCATATTAAAACAAGAATTGAGGATATGCTTGCGAAAGTAGAAATTGAAATGAAATTCTACTCTCCGTTAAATGTAAAAATTTCGATTGAAGATAGAAACGGAGCAGTTGTAGCACTAGGAAGTATTGCTGAAGAAGGAACAGCTGTATTAGAAATCGCAAGTCCGGAACTTTGGAATACAGAAAATCCATATCTATATAAACTGATTCTTGAGACAGAGAATGAAGTAATTGTAGATCACATTGCATTAAGAAAGATAGAGATTAAAGACCAGGTTATTTATTTAAATGGACAGAAGATTAAATTCCGTGGTGTCAATCGACATGATTCCGATCCGGTTACTGGATTTACAATCAGTCTGGAACAGCTCACAACCGATCTTACGTTAATGAAGCAGCATAATTTTAATGCGATCCGTTCCAGCCACTATCCGAACGCACCATTTTTCTATGAAATGTGTGACAAGTATGGATTCATGGTGATAGATGAAGCAGATATTGAAGCTCATGGTCCATTTATGATCTACAGAAAAGAAGACACCGATTACAATCGGTTCAAACGATGGAATGAGATGATTGCAGATGATCCGGCATGGGAAGAGGCAATCGTTGATCGCGTAAAACTTATGGTGGAACGTGACAAAAACCGTTTCTGTATTGTTATGTGGTCAATGGGAAATGAGAGTGCTTATGGCTGCAACTTTGAAAAAGCACTGGAATGGACAAAGAATTTTGATCCAGACCGTATCACACAATATGAGAGTGCAAGATACCGCAATTATGATGAAACATATGATTACAGCAATCTGGATGTGTACAGCCGGATGTACCCAGCGCTTTCCGAAATTCAGGAATATCTGGATAAAGATGGAAGCAAACCCTTCCTTTTGGTAGAGTACTGTCACAGCATGGGAAACGGACCTGGAGATTTTGAAGATTACTTCCAGATGATTCAGGATAATGATAAAATGTGCGGCGGCTTTGTCTGGGAATGGTGTGACCATGCGATTGCTCATGGAACTGCTGAGAATGGAAAGACTATATATGCTTATGGGGGCGACCATGGCGAAGAAATTCATGATGGCAACTTCTGTATGGATGGATTAGTATATCCGGACAGAACGGTACATACAGGACTTTTGGAATACAAGAATGTTTATCGCCCGGCAAGAGTTATTTCCTATAACAAAGAAATCGGAGAACTGGTGCTTCATAACTACATGGATTTTGATGACTTGAAAGATTATGTGAAGATTAGTTATGAGCTGACACAGGATGGTCTTGTGATCAGCAAAGGCATACTTCCGGAGTTTTCTGTGGCACCACATGGGGAAGGAAAAACAAACCTGAAGATCAATGTTCCAGAGAATGGGAAATGTTATTTAAAACTTATTTACCATCTGAAAAAAGAATTGCCACTGTTGGATGAAGACCATATTCTTGGATTTGATGAAATTGAGGTAAGTAAAGAGGATACAAAATGTAAACTTGCAGAGAAATGGATACCAAAAACAGTAGTGGACTCTGAATTACAGGTAAATGAAAATGATACACAGATTCGTATCAAGGGGCGTGAATTTGCTTATACCATAGACAAACGTACTGCACTCTTTACAGAGATGAAATTCGCAGGGCGGGAATATCTGAACCACCCGATGGAATTAAATATCTGGAGGGCACCAACAGATAATGATATGTACATCAAGTCTGAATGGAAGAAAGCCCACTATGATAAAGCTTATACAAGAGCTTACACGACAGAGGTCGTGCAGGGAAAGCATGGTGTGAAAATTACAAGCCATGCATCCGTTGTGGCAGAGACAGTACAGAAGATTCTTGATGTGACGATTACATGGAAAATAGAAGCTGCTGGAAAGATTGATGCAGATATTGCAGTAACAAAAGACGATGAATTTCCGGACCTGCCAAGATTTGGTGTGAGGATGTTCCTGGATAAAAAACTTTCAGCTGCACGATACTTTGGAATGGGACCACAGGAAAGTTATTGTGATAAACATCAGGCTGCGAGCCACGGTTTGTACCGGGCAGATGTAGGGGATTTACATGAGGACTATATCCGTCCACAGGAAAATGGAAGCCATTATGATTGTGAATATGTGGAGCTTAACAACAGCCGATATGGAATTGTGGCATCCGCAGAAAAGGCATTTTCATTCAATGCTTCTTATTATACACAGGAAGAACTTGAGAAGAAAACGCATAATTATGAATTAATAGAATCAGATAGTGTAGTATTCTGTGTTGACTACGCATTAAATGGCATTGGTTCTAATAGTTGTGGTCCAGTTGTATTGGAGCAGTACCGATTTGATGATGTATTATTCCGGTTTCAGTTTACACTGATACCGTATGTAAAGGGATAATAAAGTTTCATGTAACCCGTAAACAAGGAAAGAGAGTCTGATTGTAATGTAAAGTCCGGATATACAGAGCAATCAGACAAAATCAGAGAAAAAAACAGAATTAGATATCATACGGTTAGCCATATTGAGATTCTAAGTGCGATGAAGATGAGGAGCAAAGAAATTCGATGGAAGAAAAAAAGTATTTGAAATGGTATAACAAAATTGGATACGGATCAGGCGATATTGCAGGTAATGTAGTCTATGCGTTCCTGACATCTTTTATGATGGTCTATCTGACGGACTCAGTAGGACTTGCTGCAGGTGTCGTAGGTACCCTGATTGCCGTATCAAAACTATTTGATGGTTTTACGGATATATTTTTTGGATCAATGATTGACAAAACACACAGTAAAATGGGAAAAGCGAAACCCTGGATGCTATATGGATATATTGGTTGTGCCATTACGCTGGTCTGCTGTTTTGCAATACCAGTCAGCTTGGGAACAACGGCTAAATATGCATGGTTCTTTATCTCTTATACACTGTTAAATGGTGTGTTTTATACAGCAAACAATATTGCTTATTCAGCACTTACGTCACTGATTACAAAGAACAGCAAAGAGCGTGTACAGATGGGATCTTACCGTTTTATTTTTGCATTTTCAACAAGTCTTCTGATTCAGGCGATTACAGTTGGATTTGTAGATAAATGTGGTGGAGACGCTGCGGCATGGAGAACGGTTGCTATTATCTATGCAATCATTGGTCTGGTCGTAAATACGATTTCAGCACTTTCTGTTAAGGAACTTCCGGAGGAAGAACTTAATGAAGGAGAAGTAAAGAATGATAATGAAAAGTATGGAATGGTACAGGCATTCAAGCTTCTTGTCAAAAACAAATATTACATGATGATTTGTGGAACATATATTTTACAGCAGTTATATGGTGCCATGATTGGAGCTGGCATTTATTACATGACATGGGTACTGAAAAATAAGAATTTGTTTGGACAATTTGCATGGGCAGTAAATATTCCACTGATCATTGCCCTGATTTTCACACCGACATTAGTTGGTAAGTGGAAAGGTATGTATAAACTGAACTTAAGAGGTTACGTCTTAGCAGTCATCGGTAGAGCACTTGTTGTTGTTGCCGGATATATGGGCAGTGTTCCGCTGATGATGGCATTTACAGCTCTTGCAGCCTTAGGTCAGGGACCATGGCAGGGAGATATGAATGCAGTTATCGCATCCTGCTCTGAATACACTTATCTTACGCAGGGAAAGAGAATTGACGGAACGATGTACTCTTGTACTTCTCTTGGTGTAAAAATCGGTGGAGGTATTGGAACCGCTGTTGTTGGATGGATGCTTGAGTTCAGTGGATATATCGGAACAAATGCAACTCAGCCGCAGTCTGCACTTGATATGATGCAGTTTATGTATCTTTGGCTTCCGTTAATCTTTGATGTATTGATTATGTTTGTACTTTCAAGAATGAATGTAGAAGATGCAAATAAAAAACTGAAAGCAGAAAAAGGAATTGCTGCAGATGAAGTAACAGATGCATTAGACATAAATTAGAATTGACAGGAGAAAGCGTTGTCTGGTCGTTGCTCGATGAGACAGTGCTTTTTTCTATATATAAAGTGATAGAACTGTATTTTGAAAATAAAAAAGGACCACTTCATTTTTGTGAAATGGCCTTAAGAAAATATTCAGTTTTCACAAAATAGTCCTTTTAGTATTTATACATGGTAAGGATGCTCAAAATATTCAGTGTAGAATACTAAAAGGTCATTCAGATATTTTTTTAGGTTGCTCATTTGCAATTCCTCCTTTCCTTATTTACAAGTTGATTATAAGATAGGTGTAAAAGGATTACTTGCCAAATCGAAAGAAGATATAGACAAATGTTGCAAAGGGGAGTATTTCATGCAGTTAAAATATGTTGACACAAAAGAGGAGATTATAGCAATAAATAGGAAGTCAAAACATATTGAACCACATCTTCATAATGCACTGGAGATCGTTTGTGTAACAAGTGGATCATTAGAACTTGGTGTCGGACAGGAACTATACCATATGGAAAAAGGAGATATAGGCTTTGTATTTCCAGATGTTATTCATCACTATCAGGTACTGACACCCGGTGTAAATAAAGCGACTTATCTGATTGCATCGCCATTTACGATAGCCAAATTTGCAGATATCATGCAATCCATGGCTCCTGAATACCCAATCATCAAAGCGGAAAAGGTTGAACCGGAGGTATATAGGGTTATAAATGCAATTTTAGAGACAGAACAGTCGGATATTACTGTTGCCCAGGCATATCTTCAAATTGTGTTGGCACGCTGCATAGGAAAATTAAATTTGGTAGAAAAGAGCAGTGTGGGGAGCAACGATCTTATTTACCAGACAGTTTCCTATATATCAGCAAATTTTAAGAAGAAGTTTTCGTTGGAAGAGATGGCAAAAGACCTGGGCGTGAGCAAATATGTTTTATCCAGACTCTTTTCCAAGACATTCCATAGAAACTTTAATCAATATCTTAATGATGCAAGGCTGAACTATGCATGCCATCGTTTGGAAAATACGAGTGATTCTATTACAAATATTTGTCTGGATAGTGGATTTGAAAGTCAGAGAACGTTTAACCGAGTATTTAAAGAAAGATATAAAATATCACCAAGTGATTATCGAAGTACTTGTGTGAAAGAGATGTTGTCATAAACGGTTCTGTTGATCGAAATATTTACTTTGATTTTACAGTGCTATGTATTTGATTTCATGTGTGGATGATATAATATAAAAATATTTGTAGAAAAAAGAGTTTTATTCTATTATGAAAAGAGTAAGGTGTATTCTAAAGAAACAAGAAAGGCAGGGCGCATATGAACATGATAAAATCCATAATCGATTTTAATGAAAAAAAAGGATTCATCTGTGATATGGATGGTGTGATCTATCATGGCAATCAGATATTGCCAGGTGTTCCAGAATTCATCCAGTGGTTGCATGATGAAAAGAAAGAATATTTGTTTTTGACAAATAATAGTGGATATACACCACGAGAATTAAATCAGAAATTGGCTAGGATGGGACTTGATGTGCCAGAAGAACATTTTTATACCAGTGCATTGGCAACAGCCGCATTTTTAAAAGAACAGGCGGCAGGCTGTTCGGCATTTGTGATAGGAGAAGCCGGCCTGTTAAATGCACTTTATGATGTAGGTATCACAATGAATGATGTAAATCCGGATTATGTTGTTGTGGGAGAGGGACGCTCCTATTCATTGGATACATTAACAAAAGCAACGAATTTAGTTCTGAAAGGTGCAAAGCTGATCGGAGCAAACTCAGATGTTTCCGGACCGATTGAGAACGGCATTGCTCCTGCTTGTCGTGCATTGATTGCACCTATAGAAATGGCAACAGGTACACAGGCATATTTCTGTGGGAAACCGAATCCACTGATGATGAGAACAGGATTGAATATGCTTGGATGTCATTCAGCAGAAGCTGTAATGGTTGGGGATCGTATGGATACAGATGTGATTTCAGGAATGGAAAGTGGTATGTCTACTGTATTGGTTCTCTCTGGATGTTCAACGAAGGATACACTCAAAACTTATGCTTATCTTCCGACAATGGTATTGAATGGAGTGGGAGATATCGCCAGTATGGCAAAAGCAAAAGAGGAATAGTGTGATTAGGCAAATACCAGGAGGTAAAGTATATGATGAAACTTGATAATTTTGTAGGAATGATGACAGGACATTTTGATAATAAGGATCAATTTAATAAGATGCAGGCAGAAGGGAAAACATATCCATATGCGGAACATGTAAATACAATCTGTAATGACAAAATAAATAACCTTCCTGAAGATTTCAAAGGAAAATTTGTTGTTGAAGAGAGTTATTATGAAATTAATGGAAAACGTCATGCATCTCCACATCTTTTCCTTATCACGGAAATAGAACAGGGAATTTTACTTTCTTCTTATAAAATTCCAAAAGGAGAAGATAAAAATACATTTTCATATGATTCTATGAAGAATGTTGATTACTCTAAACTAGAAAAATCTGAAAAATTTAATCCGGCACTTTATCATGAAAAGGACGGAATCTGGGAGGGAGGCAGCACAAGCCAGTTCTCTCCGGTAATGACATTCAAACTTTGGGAAAAGTTTTCCAACAATTTTCTGGAAGTATCGGAAAGCATGGAAGTTAATGGAAAGAGAACTTTTGGATATGATGAACCAATAATTTATAAGCGTGTATAATCAAAGATCTGCATATTGGGATGAACTTCAGTTTGTAGAGGACTCGATGAATTTGCGTAATATTGGGCGTTACATGAATGTTAATTTAAGAAAATAATATGGTAAGCAAAAGCGGGATAACTTTTCAAATATAAAAATAAGCGATATTATAAAAATTCTTTTTCAATTAAAAATAAGAAATAATTATCTGCCGTACGACGGCAAAAGAAAAAAGTACAAATAAGAATCGAACATTTGTACTTTTTTTCTTGAGTTAATCTATATACTTTCAAAAATTTATTTGATATAATAGGGACTGTTACAAGAACAAACAGTAAAAATATGACAGGACCGGAGGTTAGTATTTTCAGGTATTTCCGAGTGCTGTTTTATCCGCAAATATTAGTTTTGTGACTTTTATTCGTAACGAGGTGAGAAACACATCTATTCACTATAAAAATGAGCTTTTCGTTACGAATCTGGGTACGAATTTTTAGCTGATAATGATCATAGTAAAAGTCACAAATGGAGGGATTTACCATGAATGAGTTCAAATTAAAAGCCCCATACAAGCCAACCGGCGATCAGCCCCAGGCCATCGAGAAATTGGTCGAGGGATTTAAAGAAGGCAACCAGTTCGAGACTTTGCTTGGTGTTACTGGCTCCGGTAAGACTTTCACAATGGCGAATGTCATTGCCCAGTTAAATAAACCAACTCTGGTACTTGCTCACAATAAAACACTGGCGGCCCAGCTTTACGGCGAGATGAAAGAATTTTTTCCTGAGAACGCAGTGGAATATTTTGTCTCCTACTACGACTACTACCAGCCGGAGGCTTACGTTCCGTCCACAGACACCTACATCGCCAAGGATGCATCCACCAACGACGAGATCGATAAACTCCGCCTTTCTGCCACAGCGGCCTTATGTGAGCGGAAAGACGTGATCGTAGTTTCATCGGTATCCTGTATTTATGGCCTGGGTGCGCCGCAGGAATTTTTTGATATGATGATCTCACTTCGGCCGGGGATGGAGAAGGATCGTGACGAGGTTATCAAACAGCTGATCGATATCCAGTATACAAGAAATGAGATGGATTTCCACCGAGGAACATTCCGGGTGCGTGGCGATGTGCTGGAGATCTTTCCGGCTAACTCTACAGACCGGGCGGTGCGCGTGGAATTTTTTGGAGATGAGATCGAGCGGATCACAGATATCGATGTGCTTACCGGCGAAATCAAAAGTGTGGAAAGCCATGCGGCCATTTTCCCGGCGTCCCATTATGTTGTGCCTCAGGAGCAGATCCGCCGTGCTGCGGATGCCATCCTGGAAGAGATGAAACAGCAGGTGGAATATTTCAAAAGTGAGGACAAACTGATCGAAGCCCAGCGGATTGCCGAGCGTACCAACTTTGATGTGGAGATGATGAAGGAAACCGGATTCTGTTCCGGAATTGAGAACTATTCCAGACATCTTACCGGGCTTGCACCAGGGCAGCCACCGTATACACTGATGGATTACTTCGGAGATGATTTTTTACTTATTATAGATGAGTCCCATAAGACAGTTCCCCAGGTTGGCGGTATGTATGCCGGTGATCAGAGCCGTAAACAGATACTGGTGGATTACGGCTTCCGACTTCCATCTGCCAAGGATAACCGTCCATTGAGCTTTGATGAATTCGAGAACAAGCTTGACCAGGTAATGTTTGTATCTGCGACACCGGGAGAATATGAATATGACCATGAGCTTCTCCGCGCAGAGCAGATCATCCGTCCTACAGGGCTTCTTGATCCGAAGGTGGAGGTGCGTCCGATCGAAGGACAGATCGATGATCTTGTAGCAGAAGTAAATAAGGAAATTGAAAAGAAAAATAAAGTCCTGATCACGACTCTGACCAAACGTATGGCAGAGGACCTTACCGATTATATGAAGGATCTGGGAATCCGTGTCCGATACCTTCATTCAGACATTGACACTCTGGAACGTGCGGAAATCATCCGCGATATGCGCCTGGATGTGTTTGATGTGCTGGTCGGGATCAACCTTCTGCGAGAAGGACTGGATATTCCGGAGATCACGCTGGTAGCGATCCTGGATGCAGATAAAGAGGGCTTCCTCCGTTCGGAAACATCCCTGGTACAGACCATCGGCCGTGCAGCACGAAACAGCGAAGGCCATGTGATCATGTATGCAGATAATATGACAGAATCCATGGAAAAAGCAATCTCGGAGACAGAAAGAAGGAGAGCGATACAGGAGGCTTACAACAGGGAGCATGGCATCACTCCGACCACGATCAAGAAGGCGGTCCGTGATCTGATCGCTGTTTCGAAGAAGGTGGCAGAGACAGAAGTGAAGCTTAAAAAGGATCCGGAATCCATGAACCGAAAAGAACTGACGAAGGTAATCGCTCAGGTAGAGAAGCAGATGCGTGCTGCGGCAGCAGACCTGAATTTCGAGCAGGCTGCTGAGCTGAGAGACAAGATGCTCGAATTAAAAAAGAATTTGGAAGAATTAACGGAATAGGCTGCGAAGCAGTTGACAGTACAACACCCCTGGCTGTAATAGCCAGGGGTGTTGTCGGGTATGCTCGATCTGTTTTTGGGAAAAGCTTATTTTGTAGTTGAAAAGCCCAGGGAGCGCAGGGTGATGCCGGAGCCCTTGAGAAGATCAGCCCAATATGGAACAGCCATATCCAGAGTGTCGTTGGCAAGCTCGGAAGCATCTTTTTGTGTCAGGATCTGCTTTAGCCTGGAAGAACTGATCCTGGGAGCGGCCTCTGTAACACAGACTGTGCCAGGCAGAATTGCCGATTCTGCCGGAAGAATGGCCAGTACAAAGACTGTTATCAGAGATATCAGGATTTTTTTCCATTTTTTCATAGCGATCCCTCCTTCGAAAAAATATGATGGTTCTCTTTATTGATTGATTATAAGTAAAATTCCGGAGAAGGGCACTGGCATTTGTGCCAGTAACTTTGTTATAAAGAAGAGAAGAAGTTATGTATGCTGTTCCCGATAGGCGGAAGGTGTGATCCCCATTTTCTTTTTGAAGCTGGTGCTGAAATAATATTGATTGGCATAACCACATTTCAGGCTGATCTCCTTCAGACTCATAGTAGTCGTAGTCAGGTAACGGGCGGCTGCGGAAATTCGCTGAGATGTGATAAAGTCACTGAGACTGATTCCCTGATTTTTTTTGAAAAGAGCACTTAAATAAGCAGGGCTTACATTGGCAGAGGCAGCAATATCATTGAGGCAGAGCGTATTGTCAGTGTAGTGTTCGTTGATATAGGAAATCACCAGTTCACAGAGCTTCTGGTGATAATCATTCATGGAGGAATCAAGCTTCCGACATAAAAGATGGCACAGATCCTTCAGCCATTGACATAGCTCTTCCGTATTATGAAACTCATTTATGTGGTTGTAAACATACAAAATTTTAGCTTCAAGGTCATGCGTATCCAGATTTAATTCATAGAAAAATTTCAGGATCCGGCCAAGAAGAGAATAAATCTGTATGAAAGCGAAATTCTTTGTGCGAAATTTCTGAGTGAGCCAGTCGGAAAAATTCTGAAACCAGAGATCTATGGCAGCGGTATCCTTTTTGCAGAGAAGCCGGATCAGTTCATCCTCCTTTGTATCTGAAAAATCTGCAACAGACAGATCGGAACCCAGAGCCTCTCTTCCGTCAAAGATATTCTGATGCGGGAAAAAGAATCTGTATTCCAGTGCATGTACGGCGCTTTTATAAGAATGGTTCAGGTTCCAAAAATCCTGGACAATTGTTCCAATACCTGCGTTGAGAGAAAGTCCCAGTGGCTGGCAGGCATCTGCGATTGAGGAAATAAGTCCGCTGGTAAGCTGGCGGAAGCTGTTGGACTGACAGCCGCTGTGTCCCAGAATGCACAGATAGCCATCCATATCCGGGAGAAGATACACAAAATCAAGAGAAGCGGTTTCCTCAGTTATCAGATCCTGAAGGTTGAAAAGCTCCATCTGAAACTTTTCAATCCCGTAAACAGCTTTTAGATCCGGAGCATTTTCAAGCTCCAGAATAACAACTGTATAAAAATCATAATTCAGCTCCAGGTTCAGATACTTAAGATAAGGCTTCAGTCGGTAGGCTGCTTCAGAAGACGGAAGGTGTGTGATCTCGCGGAAAAATTTTTCCGTAAGAAGAGGCCTGCTTTGTTTCAGAAGCTGGAGATTTTTCTGTTCCTTTTCCATCAGTGCAAAAGCGTTTTTTACCTTCTGGATAAGATAGGCATAATCCAGAGGCTTTTCGATATAATCCAGAGCACCGAGGAGCAGAGCGCGTCTTGCATATTCAAATTTATCATAGGCACTGATCAGGATGATCTTCACCATAGGATTGATCTCAAGAGCTTGACGGCTCATGGAAATGCCGTCAAGATCAGGCATTTCAATGTCAGAAATGATCAGATCTGCCGGTTCTTTTTTCATGGCTTCGATAGCAGAGGTTCCATTGTAGCAGACATGGATGATCTCTGCATTCAGTGTTTCCCAGTCTATGTTTTTTTCGATACCTTCTGCAGATAAGTAATTATCATCTACGATCATTATTTTTTTCATCGATATCTTCCTCCATCTGTTCGAATTCAATGGTGACGTATGTGCCGTTTCCGGGGTTGCTGCGGATCCTTACGGAACCGTTTCCGTATAATGGGTTGGAAATACGGGAACTTACGTTGGAAATTCCAAAATGCTTCTCATAATCAATAACATTATGCTCAATAGCATGGCGCAGCTGTGCAAGGGTTTCGGAGTCCATGCCGGCACCGTTGTCCTCAATGGAGATCACAACCGTATCATCGCCATAAAGAACATGGATCGAAATGAAAACAGCTGGTGTGCCCGAAGAAATCCCGTGCAGAATGGAATTTTCGAGAAATGGCTGAAGTGTAAACTTGCAGATCAGGAAATTTTCGATTCCATCTTCTGCTTCGATCTCCCAGTCCAGATTATCTTTATGACAGAGCTTTTCCATTTCCAGATAAAGCCGGGCAATTTCCAATTCATCTTTAATAGGAATAAGTTCCTTTGATTTACGCAGGGTAAGACGGTAAAAGGCAGTCAGATTTGCAATCATCTGATCAGCAATGTCAAGCTTTCCAAGGGACTGGCAGGTACGGATCGATCCCAGGATATTGTAAAGAAAATGCGGATTGATCTGTGACTGGAGCAGCTGGTATTTCAGACGTTCTTCGTTTACGGAAAGATTTACAATGGACTTCAGGTTTCCGGCTATTGTGTGCTGCATATCTTCAAAGGTGATGCCCAGTCTGTCAATCTCATCATACCTGGAAGGATCATCCGGGTGGGGAACAGTAACGATAGATAGATGTTCCGGGTCATATCCCAGCTGAAAGGCTTCCATTGCATAGGAAAGTGCAGTGATCTTCCGGGTAAGATTTTCGGAAAACAGGATAACGATGATAACAGTAAGGAGCAAGAAAATAAGGACAGTGATCAGTAAGGCACGGATCAGGATGTGCGTGTTGCCCTGAATATAGCTTTCCGGGATTTCGGTAACATGAAGCCAGCCATTGCTTAAGGTGCAGCAGTTATAATATTTGTCGCCGCTGTGAAAAGAAGAATCTGCATTTCCTTTGAGTTTCTGAAACTGTGCTTTGGAAATTCCGGATAAATTCAGTGAGGATGTATTTTTTGCTGCAATCTCTCCGTGATCTGTGAGAATGTAGCTGTATATGCGGGAATCCAAAGCAGCAGGCTGCAGATAAGTGGTAAGCTCTGAGGTGTCCAGAGCAATGCCGTAGGCGTATTCCAGAATACCGGTGGCCTGATTTTTCAGTGCCCGGACGCAGAGGATCACATCGGCAGATGATTTTTTTGTGGACAGTATTTTAGGCAGAGGCATATTGGAAACCGGTATCCAGACAGAGGAAAAGCCTGAACCGGAAACAATATTTTTATCCAGACCATATGCAGAAAGCTCATCTGTGGAAAAGAAGTACAGGCTTTCTTTTGAACCGAGCTGATCGGGCTGCAGAAAAACATATATATGGAAGAAATCGAATGTGGATTTATACAGCGAAATATTGTTTTTTACAGTGGTGAATTTTTTCAGTGCATCTACCTTATTAGAGGAAGGCTGATTTAGGGAGTACATTTGAAACTGTATGGTATCTGCTACATTTTCAACCTGACCGAGGCGGTCGTTCAGCTGAGAGACCAGCTGCTTGTCAGTCATTACGGCAGAATCGATGATACGATCTCTGGCAATGTTATAGGAAATGTGATAGCTGATGAAGGTCAGGGAAATCAGAGGTACCATAGTTGCGATCAGAAATGCGAGCAGGAGCTTATAGCGAAATGAGGAAAAAATGGGTGGGATACATTTGTGGAATTTCATAGTACATATTCTCCTTTATGTCAAAAACAAATTAATGAAACCGAATTCAGCTGTGAAAAAAGCCGTTACAAATATAGATTATATAAAAGGATTATAAAAAATTAACAACAAAAATACAAGAGAACGAAAAATAATATAAATAAATCATAAAATATTGTATTTAGAATGAGGGGGCTCTCTGGTATCCTTAAACCATCAAAAACAGGTGTGGACAAACACGAAAATGTCCAGAAAGGAAGAAAGATATGAAGAAAAAAGTAATGAGTGCAGTTTTGGCAGCAGCGATGGTTGTGGGTATGGCAGGTAACGTGGTTACTGTTTCCGCAAAGGAAAAATATGATCTTACCTTATACAGCATCGACACCACAGACCCGGATTTTGAGGACTGGCTTGCAAATGTGGAAGATGCCACGGGCCTGAACATTAATGTAATTGCGGCACCTACAGATACAGATACCCGTCAGCAGAAGATCACCACAATGCTTTCCACAGGAGATGCTTCCGTGGATGTCATTCAGATCAACGATGAGATGAGTGCGGCATTTAAAAATTCCGGATGGCTGGAAGGACTGAATGATACAGTAATGACAGATGATATCGCTGATCAGTTTGCCCAGGGATATGTAAAGAATATGATCACAGATAAGGACGGAAACATTATCGGTGTTCCAGGCTATACAGGATATTTTGCATTCTGGGTAAATCAGGAGATCATGGATGAGGTCGGAATCAAATCCATTGATACAAAAGAGGATTTCATGAAGTATATGAAGGCTGTTTCCAAGGACGGAAGATTCGGCTACGGCGGTTCCTGGGAGAAAACCTATGCATTTAACGAGCTTGCACAGTTTGTAAACATGTTCGGCGGCGATTATTTTGACTGGACCAAAGAGGAAAACAAGGAAGCAGTTCAGTTCCTCCACGATCTGGTTGCTGATAAAGAAACATCCATCGAGCAGATCGCTGATAAATATGAGCAGATGAATCCGAAGATCAATGACGGAAAATACGGATGCTGGTTCATGTGGGGCCTTGGAACAGATTATGCAAAGGCAGATATGCTTGGCGCAGATAAGATCCACATGGAAATGGTACCGGATTTCAGCGGCAAGGGAGAGCGTGCGATCTTTACAGATTCCTGGAGCTATGTTCTCAACAAAGCATCCAAGAATAAAGATGCAGCTGTGAAATTCCTCCAGTATATGGCTGATGAAGGCGGAATGGAAGCTTCCTATAAAGCATTTGACAGATATCCTGCAAGAAAGGATGTTGCAGAGAAGGTAGTTCCGGATTCTGACCCGGCAAAAGAAATGTACAGCAGATATGCAAATGAATGCAATGTACAGGGACGTCCGATGGTGGCACAGACAATGGAATTTATCAGCGATATGGGAACAATCTTCCAGTCCTGTATGAAAGACGAGATTACAGTTGATGAGTTCTGCAAGAAGGCTCAGGATGTGGTAGATATGTATAAGTAAAAGATATAAAAAAACAGCAATGTAAAGCAGAGGTAAAAGTCTGCTTTACATTGCTTGATGAACAGGGAGGAAAGTTCCATGACAATAAGCAAAAAAAATATGAAGTGGATACCATGGCTTTTGATCCTGCCGGTTGTACTGATTCGAGGTTTTACAACAGTATATCCCATTCTGATGACTGTGAAAAACAGCTTCTTTAATATCAGTATCCTTGCAGGTATCAATGAATTTATAGGCTTCAAGAATTACCTGAAGGTATTTTCTGATCCTAAAGTGCTCACATCGATCAGCTTTACGGCAATATTTGTGGTTGCTTCCATGATCTTTCATGTGATCCTCGGAGTTATCCTGGCACTGATCCTGAATATGAAATTCAAAGGCCGCCGTTTTCTGAGGACCATCGTGCTGATCCCGTGGGCTATGCCTGCAGTAGTAGCCGGTATGGCTGCAAAATGGGCATTTAACAATGATTATGGTCTGATCAATGATTTTATCCGCTGGTTTGTACCGGGTTACCAGAACAGCTGGCTGATCAATACAGGTACTGCAAGAGCAGCGGTAATTGCAATGGACCTGTGGAAGGACCTTCCGTTCTTTGCAATTCTTGTACTTTCCGGACTTCAGTTTATTTCCGGCGATATCTATGAGGCAGCAAAGGTAGACGGTGCAAACGGGATCCAGAGCTTTTTCCGGATCACACTTCCGCTGATCGCAAAAAATGTCCTGACTTTATGTATTCCGTTCACACTCTGGAGACTGACAACCTTCGATCTGGTTTATTCCATGACATCTGGAGGCCCTGGAGAGGATACTGCGCTGATCGCATACAGAATCACAACAGAAGCATTTACAAATCTAAACGTAGGATATGCTTCGGCGCTGGCTATGCTGCTGTTTGTTGTAATGGCGATCTTCAGCTGGCTGAATATACGTGTTATGAATAAGTTTGACAGTTAGGGGGAATTATCGTGAAGAATACAGGAAAATATAATGTTTATCATGGAGTGGTAGCCGTTGGAAGATGGGTTCTGTTTGCAGTTGTGGCTTTTCTGATCCTGTTCCCGGTTTACTGGATCTTTATTTCTTCGATCACACCGTCAGGAGAACTGTTTAAAACACCGATCGATTATCTTCCGGATCATCCCACACTGGAAAGCTATAAATTTCTGATACAGAATGTAGGACTGCTTTCAAAGATCGGAAATACAGTTCTGATCGTAGGCATTACACTTGTGATCAGTACCGTGCTGTGTGCAATGGCTGCCTATGGCTTCTCAAGATTTAACTCAAAGGGAGTTTCTGTTGCATTTGCGTTTGTTCTGGCTACCATGCTGATCCCTGAGGTTGTCACAGCCCGCCCGCTGTATGAGTTTATGCAGAAGGTAAAGCTGTATGATACATATCCGGGACTTATCCTTCTTTATATCAGTACCGTTATACCGTTTACGGTTCTGATCCTCAGAAACTTTGTCGGTGAGATCCCGATCTCACTGGAGGAGGCAGCTGCTATTGACGGCGCATCTTTTTCACAGAGACTGTTTACGATCGTTCTGCCGCTGATGAAGCCGGCAATCGCTACGGTTTGCATTATCAACTTTATTACCTGTCTGAATAACTTTTTCACACCGTTGTTTTATTCAAATGGTATTCAGGTACTTTCTGTTTCCATCGTACAGCTTCCGTTACGTGACAACATGTATGGAGTTCCGTGGGATCTGGTCAGCGCCATGGGATGGATCATCCTTCTTCCGATCATTATCTTTGTAGCTGTTTTTGAGAAACAGATCATGGATGGTATCATGGCAGGTGGAGTAAAAGCGTAAATATAATATTTTTAATTTCCAAAAGAGAGGAGAAAACAGATATGTATCAGGCATTTACAGGCGGACTGGGAGGGATCGCACTTGCAAAGCATGGAAAAAGCCGTGCGATCAACGCAGAAAATCCTCATGGAGAAAAAGGCAGAGGCGGTATGGCTGCAAGTCATCTGGGACCGTCCAGAAAAGGAAGCCCGTGTCTCAGGGATATTGAGCCGGGAACTGTGGTAACTCTGGCAGAAATGGAAGGACCGGGACAGATCAATCATATCTGGATCACCGTTGATAACAAGACTACAGAGGCAGATTGCTTTGTACTGAGAGATCTTGTAATCCGTATGTACTGGGATGACGAGGAAACTCCTTCCGTGGAAAGTCCTCTGGGTGATTTCTTCTGCTGCGGATTCGGAAGGGAATGTTTTGTAAATTCTGTTCCGGTGGCTGTTGTTCCAAACAGGGGCTTTAACTGCTATTTCCCGATGCCGTTTAAGAAGAAAGCAAAGATCACACTGGAAAACCAGCATGCAAATAAAATCCCGGCTTTCTTTTATCAGGTAGATTACTGTCTCTATGATGAGCTTCCGGACGATATTGCTTATTTCCATGCGCAGTGGAGAAGGGAACGGTTGACAGAAAAAACAAAAGATTATACAATTTTGGATGGAGTAAAAGGAAAAGGCCATTATATAGGAACCTACATGGCACTTACCACACTGGAACGTTACTGGTGGGGCGAGGGAGAAATGAAGTTTTATATTGACGGAGATGAGGAGTATCCGACCATCTGTGGAACAGGAACGGAAGATTACTTTGGTGGTTCCTGGAGCTTTGCCAAACAGGTGGATGGAAAAACCGTGGAACAGAATTATAACACGCCGTATCTGGGATATCCGTATTATTCTGCCCATGACGAGCTGATCCACAATTTTTATCATAATGATGACTGCCCGCCAATGAGAGGCTTTTACAGATGGCATTTACAGGATCCAATCTGCTTTGAAGAGGATCTTCGCGTTACGATTCAGCAGATAGGCGTCGGATACCGTGGCCTGTTTGAACGACAGGATGATGTGGCAAGTGTAGCGTACTGGTATCAGACACTTCCTCATGCACCGTTCCAGCCGTTGATGTCAAAAGAGGATAGATGGCCCAGATAAAAAGGGTGGTAGAGATTGAAAAAACAGGTATTTTGCGGGGTATTTGCCCTGGCTCTGGCAGTGACAGGATGTGGAGTCCAGAAGAAGGAGGCTGCATCTGATATTGTGCCGGAGAACAGACAGGAACTGACGATCCTTCATGTGGATGCAGGCACAGAAGGCTTTGATTCTTTTATCAGCCAGGCGGAAAAAGATCTTGGAATAAAGATCCATATTGAAAAATGTCCGGCCAATGCGGACAATCGCCAGGCCAAAATAGCAACTCTTCTGACATCAGGAGATGATTCTGTTGATCTGATCACAGTAAATGATGAGATGATATCCGAATTTAAACATAAGGGATTTCTTCTTCCGTTGGAAGATACGGTTATGACAGAGGAGACAGCGGCGAATTTTCTGCAGGAATACCTGAAAGAAATATGCATGTCAGACGGACATATTTTTTCGGTACCGTTCAGGATGGATATCATGGCATTCTGGGTGAACCAGGAATGCTGGATCAGGCTGGTCTGGACAGACTCTCCTGTCTCAGTGATCTTGAGATCCTTCAGAAAAAGCTTCAGAATACGGGAAAATATGCATATGGGGATGCATGGGAGATTTCTTACATATATAATAGTATCAGCGAGTATGTCGATTTTTTCGGAGGAGATTATACAGACTGGACGGATCCGAAAACAAGAGAAGCGGCAGAATATATGAAGCGAATGCTGGATACAGGGATGATATCAGAGGAGAATCTGATCGACCAGCATGACCAGCTGAATGAAAAATTTATAAACGGCCAGTATGGATGTATGTTTATGTATACCGGTGTGTTGAGTACTTTTCAGAATGCAGGCGTGTATAGAAAAGATAAGATCCATATGGCACCATTTCCGGAATTTGACGAGAAGGTGACCAATATCGCAACCTGGCAGTATGTACTGAATAAAAATTCTGATCATAAAGAAGCAGCTCTGAAGTTCCTTCAGTATGTGTCCGGATATGAGGCCAGTAAAAATTACGGACAGCTGACAAAAATGTGTCCGGCAAGACTGGATGTGATCGAGGATAAGAATTTTGATTTGGATGGCATTGAAATGATCCGGCAATATCTGAAAGATTATAAGCTGAAGGCAAGACCACTGTGTGCCGATTCCATAGAAGCTGTTTCGGCTATGGGTACGGAATTTCAGAAATATGTGCTGGGACAGAAAACAGAAGCGGAATTTTTTGCCGGGGCACAGAACTGCATAGACCAGTATTACAAAAAAGCATCGTACTGATGCTTTTTTTGTTTTGAAAAAATAAGAACTTTTTTTCAAAACATATTGACAAATATTTTACATGGTGATATCTTAAAGACTGTAGATGTTAGCACTCCACTAAAATGAGTGCTAACAGATATAAAAAAAGAATCAACATCCGTCAGGAAGAATAAAAAGGAAAGGAGATGGCTTCATGGAAGAGGTGTTGAATGAGCGCAAGCAAAAAATCTTAAAAGCAATCATCAAGACCTATATGGAGACCGGAGAACCGGTTGGTTCCAGGACCATTTCCAAGTATGCGGATCTCAATGTAAGTTCCGCAACGATCCGAAATGAAATGTCAGACCTGACAGATATGGGCTATATCGTCCAGCCTCATACCTCAGCAGGAAGGATTCCTTCAGATAAAGGCTACAGACTTTACGTCAATGAGCTGATGAAGGAGAAGGAAGCAGAGGTTGCAGAGCTGCGAGATCTGATCATTGAGAAGACAGATAAGATGGATAAGGTGCTTAAGAAGGTTGCGAAGGTTCTTGCTTCCAATACCAACTATGCTACCATGGTTTCCGTTCCGCAGTACAGCGGCAACAAGATCAAGTTCATCCAGCTGTCGAGAATGAGCGAGCTTCAGCTTGTGGCAGTGGTTGTCAGTGACAACAACACAGTCCGGAACCAGATCATCAATCTGGATGAGGAAATGGACGACCAGACGATCCTGAAACTGAATCTTCTTCTTAACACCAATCTCAATGGGATCCCGATCCAGGATATCAACCTTGGGATGATCGCCAGACTGAAGGAACAGGCAGGCAGCCACAGCGGTGTGGTGGCAACGGTTCTGGATGCAGTGGCAGCCACCATTCATGTGGAAGAGGAAGATATGGAGATCTATACTTCAGGTGCAACTAACATCTTCAAGTATCCGGAGCTTGCCGATAAAGAGAAGGCAACGGAGCTGATCTCCGCATTTGAGGAGAAGCATGAACTTGCCGATCTTGTAAAAGAACAGATGTCAGATGGAGAGAATACAGGAATCCAGGTTTACATCGGTGATGAGATGCCGATCCAGACCATGAAGGACTGTAGCATTGTAACTGCCAGATATGAACTGGGAGACGGAATGTATGGAACCATCGGTATCATCGGTCCCAAACGAATGGATTATGAGAATGTAGTGGACAGTCTGAAGGAACTGAAGAATCATCTGGATGACGTTTTGAAAAAGAAGAAAACTTAGAAAGGCGGTAGAAAAAAAGTGTCGGAGGAAACAAAGAAAACATCCGAAGAGCAGGAAGCGGAGAAGGAAATCCCCGTAACTGACGGAGATCAGGAAGAAGAAAACCTGACACCGGAGGGAGAAGATCTGCCGGAGGAAGAAAACAATACTCCAGGCGAAGAAGCTGCCTCAGAGGATAAAAAAGAAGAAAAATCAAAAACTTCCTTCTTTGGAAAGAAGAAAAAAGATAAATCTGAGCAGAAGGTGGAGGAACTTACCGATCGCCTGAAGCGTACCATGGCTGAATTTGATAATTTCCGTAAAAGAACGGAAAAAGAAAAATCCAGCATGTACATCATCGGAGCGAAAGAGATCGTTGAAAAGATCCTGCCGGTTGTGGATAACTTCGAAAGAGGTCTTGCACAGGCACAGGAAGGCGATGCTTTTGCAGATGGAATGAAAATGATCTACAAGCAGCTTACCACAACACTGGATGACCTCGGTGTGAAACCGATCGAAGCAGTGGGAAAGGAATTCAACCCGGATTTCCATAATGCAGTGATGCATGTGGAGGATGAAGAGGTTGGAGAGAACATCGTGGTGGAAGAATTCCAGAAGGGTTACACCTACAAGGATTTCGTAGTACGCCACAGTATGGTAAAGGTTGCGAACTAACTGACAACAAACTTTATTTTAACAGATACAGACTAAAACAGGAGGAAAAAATCATGGGAAAGATTATTGGTATTGACTTAGGTACAACAAACAGCTGTGTAGCCGTAATGGAAGGTGGACAGCCGACAGTTATCGCAAATACAGAAGGCGCAAGAACAACACCATCCGTTGTAGCATTCACAAAAACAGGAGAGCGTCTGGTAGGTGAGCCTGCAAAACGTCAGGCAGTTACAAATGCAGACAGAACGATCTCCTCTATCAAAAGAGAGATGGGTACCGATTACCGTGTAACCATCGATGACAAGAAATATTCTCCACAGGAGATCTCAGCAATGATCCTTCAGAAACTGAAAAAGGATGCAGAGGCATATCTTGGTGAGAAAGTAACAGAGGCAGTTATCACAGTTCCGGCTTACTTCAACGATGCTCAGCGTCAGGCTACCAAAGATGCAGGTAAGATCGCAGGTCTTGATGTAAAACGTATCATCAACGAGCCTACAGCAGCAGCTCTTGCATATGGCCTTGACAATGAGAAAGAGCAGAAGATCATGGTATACGACCTTGGTGGTGGTACATTCGATGTATCCGTGATCGAGATCGGTGATGGCGTTATCGAGGTTCTTTCCACAGCTGGTAATAACCGTCTTGGTGGAGATGACTTTGATAAGAAAGTTACAGATTACATGCTTGCTGAGTTCAAGAGAACAGAGGGCGTAGACTTAAGCAACGACAAGATGGCTCTTCAGAGACTGAAAGAGGCAGCTGAGAAAGCTAAGAAAGAGCTTTCTTCCGCAACAACAACAAACATCAACCTTCCGTTCATCACAGCAACTGCTGAGGGACCGAAGCATTTCGATATGAACCTTACAAGAGCTAAATTTGATGAGCTGACACATGATCTTGTAGAGATGACAGCAGAGCCGGTTCGCCGTGCACTGTCTGATGCAGGTATCACAGCTTCTGAGCTTGGCCAGGTACTTCTGGTTGGTGGTTCTTCCCGTATCCCGGCTGTACAGGATAAGGTAAGACAGTTAACTGGCAAAGAGCCAAGCAAGAACCTGAACCCGGATGAGTGTGTTGCACTTGGTGCTTCCGTACAGGGTGGTAAACTTGCAGGTGATGCAGGTGCCGGTGATATCCTTCTTCTGGATGTTACTCCGCTGTCTCTGTCCATTGAGACAATGGGTGGTATCGCAACTCGTCTGATCGAGAGAAATACTACAATTCCTACAAAGAAGAGCCAGATCTTCTCCACAGCAGCAGACAACCAGACAGCTGTAGATATCAACGTTGTACAGGGTGAGCGTCAGTTCGCAAAGGATAACAAATCCCTCGGCCAGTTCCGTCTGGATGGAATCCCGCCAGCACGTCGTGGTGTTCCGCAGATCGAGGTAACATTTGACATCGATGCCAACGGTATCGTTAATGTATCTGCTAAGGATCTTGGAACAGGTAAGGAGCAGCACATCACGATCACAGCTGGTTCTAACATGTCCGATTCCGATATCGACAAAGCTGTCAAAGAAGCAGCTGAGTTCGAGGCTCAGGATAAGAAACGTAAAGAGGCGATCGACACAAGAAACAATGCAGACTCCATGGTATTCCAGGTTGAGAATGCACTGAAAGAAGCTGGCGACAAGCTTGACGCAAACGATAAAGCAAGTGTTGAGGCTGACCTCAATGCACTGAAGGATCTTCTTGCACAGACAGCAAATGCACAGGAGCTTACTGATTCTCAGGTTGCAGACATCAAAGCTGCACAGGAGAAGATGATGGAGAGCGCTCAGAAGCTGTTCTCCAAGATGTATGAGCAGACTCAGGGAGCTCAGGGTCAGGCTGGTCCTGGACCGGATATGGGCAACATGGGCGGAAACTCTGGTGCTCAGGGCGGAAATGAAGCAGGATACGGCGATGATGTTGTAGATGCTGATTACAAGGAAGTCTAAGACAAGTAGGAAATAATTACAATGGCTGATAAAAGAGATTATTATGAAGTCTTAGGTGTGGATAAAAACGCCGACGACGCAACATTAAAAAAAGCATATCGTAAGCTGGCCAAGAAATATCACCCGGATGTAAATCCGGGTGATAAAGAGGCTGAGGCGAAGTTCAAAGAGGCGACAGAGGCTTACTCCGTTTTAAGTGATGCCGACAAGAGAAGACAGTATGATCAGTTTGGTCATGCAGCATTCGAAAACGGCGGCGGAGGCGGTGCCGGCGGCTTTGGTGGATTCGACTTCAACGGTGCGGATATGGGAGACATCTTCGGAGATATCTTCGGAGACCTGTTCGGCGGCGGAGGCAGAACCAGACGGGCCAACAATGGACCGATGAAGGGTGCCAACCTTCGTGCACGTGTGAACATTACTTTTGAGGAAGCGGTTTTCGGATGCGAGAAAGAGCTGGAGATCGTTCTGAAGGATGAGTGTACCACATGTCACGGAACCGGAGCGAAACCTGGAACATCACCGGTCACATGTCCGAAATGTAAAGGCCAGGGTCAGATCGTTTACACCCAGCAGTCCATGTTTGGTATGGTACGTAATGTTCAGACCTGTCCGGACTGTAATGGAACCGGTAAGGTGATCAAGGATAAATGCAGCGCCTGCCGTGGAACCGGATATACCTCTTCCAGAAAGAAGATCCAGGTATCTGTACCGGCCGGTATCGACAATGGTCAGTGCATCCGTATCCGTGAAAAAGGTGAGCCGGGAACCAACGGCGGTCCGAGAGGAGATCTGCTGGTTGAGGTAAATGTAGCCCGTCATCCGATCTTCCAGAGACAGGATATGAATATCTTTTCAACAGCTCCGATCACATTTGCACAGGCTGCACTCGGCGGTGAGATGCGTATTAATACCGTTGACGGTGAGGTTTCCTATGAGGTGAAACCGGGAACACAGACGGATACAAGAATCCGCCTGAAGGGCAAAGGTGTTCCGTCATTACGTAACAAGAATGTTCGTGGTGATCACTATGTAACCCTGGTAGTCCAGACTCCGACAAATCTCAATGAGGAAGCAAAGAAAGCTCTGGAAGCTTTTGATGCGGCATGTGGAAACCGTCCGTCAGAGGACAGCACATCCGAGACTTCCGAAAAAACCGAAAAGAAGAAAAAAGGTTTCCGTGAGAAAGTTAAGGAAATGTTTGAGGAATAAATAAAGTGAAAACAGGAAAGAGGCACAAAATGCCTCTTTCTTTTTTTTCTGTATTCGTGTATATTAAAAGAAGTGCCCGTTTTCGGGACAATAGAAAACAGGCGACAGACTGGAATGAAAATCCGTAAATGTGTATACAGCATAAGGAGATATAAAAGATGAAATGGAACCGTTTTACACTTAAGACAAAAACAGAGGCAGAGGATATTGTGATCTGTACACTTGCCGAGGTGGGAATTGAAGGTGTGGAAATCCAGGATAAACAGCCGCTGACCGATGAGGACAAGGCACAGATGTTTGTGGATATCATGCCGGAAGGACCAGCAGATGACGGGATCGCATATCTGAACTTCTATCTGGAAGAGGATGCGGATACCGAGGCAATCCTGAAAGATGTGAAGGCTGCACTGGAGGATCTGAGAAGCTTTGTGGATATCGGAGAGGCAACCATCACAGAATCCCAGACAGAGGACAAGGACTGGATCAATAACTGGAAACAGTACTTCCATCAGTTCTATGTAGACGACATTCTGATCGTACCGTCCTGGGAAGAAGTGAAGGCAGAAGATAAGGACAAGATGATCCTCCACATTGATCCGGGAACTGCCTTTGGTACAGGAATGCATGAGACCACACAGCTTGTGATCCGTCAGCTGAAGAAATTTGTGAAGCCGGGAATGGAGATCCTTGATGTGGGAACCGGAAGTGGAATCCTGGGGATCGTTGCACTGAAGCTTGGTGCAGGCCATGTGGTTGGTACAGACCTTGATCCCTGTGCAGTTCCGGCAGTGGCTGAGAACAAGGAGGCCAACCAGATCGAGGAGAAATCCTTTGACATGATGATCGGAAACATCATCGATGACAAAGAAGTTCAGGAACAGGTCGGATATGAGAAATATGATATCGTAACTGCAAATATCCTAGCAGATGTTCTGGTACCGCTGACTCCGGTGATTGTTGCACAGATGAAAAAAGGCGCTTACTACATTACATCAGGCATCTTGGATGTAAAGGAGGATGTCGTAGTGAAGGCTGTAAAAGACGCCGGTCTGACGCTTGTTGAGGTGACTCATCAGGGCGAGTGGGTATCTGTGACAGCAAGAAAGGACTGATCTCATGCAGCGATTTTTTGTGGAACCTCATCAGATCGACAGGGACAGACATGAGATCCGTATCACAGGAAATGATGTCAATCATATTGTCAATGTACTCCGCATGAAAAAAGACGAGGAGCTCTGGATCAGCGATAAGGAAAAAGAATATCACTGTGTGATCGAAAACGCGGGGGAGGATGAAGTCCTGCTTCATATCCTCTATGTACAGGAGCCGGATTATGAGCTGCAGAACCGTATTTATCTTTTTCAGGGACTGCCGAAGGCTGATAAGATGGAGCTGATCATCCAGAAGGCAGTAGAGCTTGGAGCATATTCTGTTGTTCCTGTTTCAACCAGGCGCTGCGTGGTAAAACTGGATAACAAAAAAGCAGAAAAAAAAGTATCCCGCTGGCAGCAGATCGCAGAAAGTGCGGCAAAACAGTCCAAGCGTATGCTGGTGCCGGAGGTACATTCTGTGATGACCTTTAAAGAAGCCCTTGTCTATGCAAAAGAATTGGACGTTCTATTGATCCCTTATGAGCTTGCAAAGGGAATGAAAGAGACGAAAGAACTGATCCGGTCGATCGAACCGGGAAAAAGCATCGGTGTCTTTATCGGCCCTGAGGGTGGTTTTGAAGAGCAGGAAGTGGCAGATGCCATGGAAGCCGGTGCGAAACCCATCACCCTGGGACACCGGATCTTACGGACAGAAACTGCGGGACTCGCAGTACTTTCTGTTCTGATGTTTCAACTGGAGGATGAATAAACTATGGAAGCATATTTTGACAATTCCGCGACAACGAGATGCTTCGATGAAGTAAAGGATATTGTCTGCAAAACCATGACAGAAGATTTCGGAAATCCTTCTGCCATGCATAAAAAGGGAATGGAAGCGGAGAATTATGTCCGCAGAAGTGCCCAGACCCTTGCAAAATTACTGAAAGTGAATGAAAAAGAGATTCTTTTTACCTCCGGTGGAACAGAATCGGATAACCTTGCTATCATCGGTGGTGTGGAAGCCAATAAGCGAATGGGAAACCATATCATCACAACTGCAGTAGAGCATGCAGCAGTGGCCCAGCCTTTTGCTTATCTGAAGGAACAGGGCTATGAGGTGACCATCCTTCCAGTTGATCATCAGGGCGTTGTAAAGCTGGATGCACTGGAAGCGGCTCTTCGTCCGGATACCATTCTGGTGTCTGTGATGTACGTGAATAATGAGGTGGGAGCCGTGATGCCGGTAGAAGAGATCGGAAAGCTTGTCCATGAAAAAAGTCCGAAAGCACTTTTTCATGTAGATGCCATCCAGGCATTCGGAAAGTATCGTATCTATCCGAAAAAGCTGGGGATCGATCTTCTTTCTGTGAGCAGCCATAAGATCCACGGACCAAAGGGTGTGGGCTTCCTCTACATCAACGAAAAAGTAAGAGTACAGCCACAGATTCTTGGAGGCGGACAGCAGAACGGCATGCGTTCCGGAACGGACAATGTACCGGGAATCGCAGGCCTTGGCGTTGCCGCAGATATGGTATACACAGATTTTGATAAAAAGATACAGCACCTCTATGCTCTGAAGGAGCGGATGGCAGAGGGTCTTTCAAAGCTTGGCGATATCACTGTCAACGGAATGCCGTTAATGGAGGGAGCGCCACACATCATGAGTGTAACCTTCCACGGAGTACGGAGTGAGGTTCTTCTCCATACGCTGGAAGAATTCGGAGTATATATTTCCGCAGGAAGTGCATGCTCCAGTCATAAGAGAAAACCAAGTGCAACACTGACAGCTATAGGCTTGAGCAGAGCCGATGTGGAAAGTACCGTCCGCATCAGCTTCTGTGAGGAAAATACCTTTGAAGAGGTAGATTACTGCCTGGAAGCACTGGGAAAAACAATTCCGATGCTGCGCAGGTATGCACGTCGATAGAGAATACAGAAGAAAGGGATTTTTATGTTAGTACATGCATTTCTGATCAAATATGCGGAAATTGCCCTTAAGGGAAAAAACCGCTATCGTTTTGAAGATGCTCTCGTACATCAGATGGAGATCGCACTCTCCAAGATCGAGGGAGATTTTGAAGTAAAAAAAGAGCAGGGAAGAGTTTATGTATTCTGCCCGGAGAATTATGATTACGATGAGGCTGTAGATGCGCTGCAGCATGTATTCGGTATTGTAGGCATCTGCCCGGTTATGATCTATGAAGAACAGGGCTTTGAGAAGCTTGCCGAAGATGTTGTGGGTTATATGAAGCAGTGGCATCCGGACTTTAACGGAAGCTTCAAGGTCTGGACACGCCGCGCAAAGAAATCCTATCCGATCAGCTCCATGGAAGTCAGCGCTGAGCTTGGCGGACGTATCCTGGATGCGTTCCCGGAGGCAAGTGTAGATGTTCATCATCCGGAGCTGGATCTTTCTGTTGAGATCCGTGACAAGATTTACGTATATTCCCAGACCATTCCGGGCGCAGGCGGAATGCCCATCGGAACAAACGGAAAAGCCATGCTTCTTCTTTCCGGTGGGATCGACAGTCCGGTTGCCGGCTATATGATCGCAAAACGTGGTGTCAAGATCGATGCGGTATATTTCCATGCACCGCCCTACACCAGTGAGCGCGCAAAACAGAAGGTAGTGGATCTTGCCCGCCTGGTAGCCAAATACAGCGGACCGATCCGTCTCCATGTAGTTAACTTTACAGATATACAGCTTTATATTTATGATCAGTGTCCTCATGATGAGCTTACTATTATCATGAGAAGATATATGATGCGTATTGCCGAGCATTTCGCTAAAAAAGACCGTTGTCTCGGACTTATCACAGGTGAGAGCATCGGACAGGTTGCAAGCCAGACCTTACAGAGCCTTGCTTCTACAAATGAGGTCTGCACACTTCCGGTATATCGTCCGGTGATCGGCTTTGATAAAGAGGAGATCGTCCGTATTTCCAGAAAGATCGATACCTTTGAGACTTCTATTCAGCCGTTTGAGGATTGCTGTACCATCTTTGTAGCGAAACATCCTGTAACAAAGCCGAATCTTAAAGTGATCCGCCGTTCTGAGCAGAAGCTTTCTGAGAAAATCGATGAGCTTATGGAAACGGCTCTGAATACCACAGAGATCATTGAAATTCAGTAATCCGTTTTTAGATAAGAAAAAACAAACAGGGAACCTCGCTGCAGAGGTTCCCTGGAATTACCGATATATCAGGAAAAGGGAGTTCATTGAGAACAGAAGGATTCTGAAAGCATGAAAAAAGAGGAACTGTATCCGATACAGTTCCTCTCAAATATACAGTATAGATTAGTCGATTGTATATTTGGAAATAATCTGCATTACGTTATCCAGAGCAGCGCCATCTGCATGGATGTTGAGGTCGATCGGCTTGGAAAGATCCAGGCTGAAGATACCCATGATGGATTTTGCATCGATCACATATCTTCCGGATACTAAATCAAAATCGCAGTCGAATTTGCTGATCTCGTTTACGAATGCTTTCACCTTATCGATGGAATTCAGTGAGATTTTAGCTGTTTTCATTATAATAACCTCCCTTGATAAATTTTTGTTGTTTTACAGCTTTCATCTTACCTGTCAGTACCCAAAAAGTCAAGGTGAAAAGAGATAAAAATTGTTTTAATAATTAGTTAAAGTGTAAAAAAAGTGAGGAAAAATGGGAAATAAAGTTGCATTACACAACCTGGGCTGCAAAGTAAATGCCTATGAGATCGAGGCCATGCAGCAGCTTCTGGAGGAGGCGGGATATGAGATCGTGCCTTTTGAACCGGGAGCGGATATTTATGTGATCAATACCTGCACAGTAACCAATATTGCAGACAGAAAATCAAGACAGATGCTCCACAAAGCAAAAAAAATGAATCCGGAAGCGATCGTGGTGGCAACGGGCTGTTATGTACAGACCGGTGGCGAGAAACTGGAAAAAGACGAAGCCATTGATCTTGTTCTGGGAAATAACCAGAAGATCAATATTGTGGAGGCACTGGCCGAATATGCGGAAAACAAACCGGGCCATGGTTCCCATGTGATCAAGATCAATCAGACAAAAGAGTATGAGGAACTTTCCATTGATCATACAGCAGAACATGTAAGGGCATATATCAAGGTTCAGGACGGATGCAATCAGTTCTGTACGTACTGTATCATTCCCTATGCAAGAGGCCGTGTCAGAAGCCGGAATATTGAAAGTGTGCTGAAGGAGGTCCGTGCACTTGCGGAAAAAGGGTATAAGGAAGTGGTCCTTACAGGAATCCATTTAAGCTCCTATGGAGTGGATTTCCCGGAGGAGAAAAAAGAGACACTGCTTTCTCTGATCCGTGCTGTGCATGAGATCGAAGGAATCAGGCGTATCCGTCTGGGATCGCTGGAACCGGGAATCGTTACAAGAGAATTTGCGGAAGGGATCGCGGCGCTGCCGAAGGTATGCCCGCATTTCCATCTTTCCCTGCAGAGTGGATGTGATGAGACCCTGGAGAGGATGAACCGCAGATACAGAAGAGGGGAATACAGAGAGCGCTGTGAGCTTTTAAGAGAAGTGTATGGAAATCCGGCACTGACAACGGATGTGATCGTAGGCTTTCCGCAGGAATCGGAGGAAGAATTCCGGAAATCCTATGATTTTGTGGACAGCATCCGTTTTTACGAGACTCATATCTTCAAATATTCCAGAAGACAGGGAACAAAGGCGGCTGCCATGGACGGACAGCTGACAGAGGCGGAGAAATCCTTCCGCAGTGAGAAGATGATCGAGCTGCATCATCGTCATGCAGGGGATTATGAGAAATCCATGCTTGGCAAAAACCTGGAGGTACTGATCGAGGAAGAGTATACAAAGGATGGACGGACCTGGTATCTGGGACACAGCCGGGAGTATATAAAAACTGCTGTACCGAAATCGGAAGCTTATGGCGTAAATGATATCGTAATCGTAAAGGCAGAAGGCTTTCTTGAAGAGCATATCATGACCGGTGAAGCCGTGGAGTGAAGAACGGGATCGTATGTTGAAAGGTTATTTGTTCACTGGTAATATTTTGCGAAACGTGTTACTGAGAACGGAATGAACAGTAACGTTGACAGTTTGTATCCGCAATCCTCGTTAAATTTAAGATTGTAATTTATGTAAATTTATATTAAAATAAAAAAGAATATATTTTAAGGACGTGAGAGACAATGGCAGAGAATAATCTGGGAAATACACAGTATTTCAGAACAAAACCGGATCAGGAGCTTCAGGTAAAAGAAGTCCTGGATCTGGTGTACAATGCAATGGATGAGAAGGGCTACAATCCGGTGAATCAGATCGTAGGATATATTATGTCCGGAGACCCGACCTACATCACAAGCCACAAGGGTGCGAGAAGCATGATCATGAAGGTGGAACGTGATGAACTGGTAGAAGAGCTTCTCACCGAGTATATCAAGAACAAGTCCTGGGAACGGTAATATGAGAGTACTGGGACTGGATTATGGCTCGAAGACTGTGGGGGTTGCAGTGAGCGATCCCCTTGGTCTGACAGCCCAAGGTGTGGAAACCGTATGGCGCAAGCAGGAAAACAAGCTTCGTCGTACTCTGGCACGTATTGAAGAGATCATTTCGGAGTATCAGGTTACGGAGATCGTTCTGGGATACCCGAAAAACATGAACAATACAGTAGGAGAGCGGGCCGAGAAATCTCTGGAGTTTAAGGAAATGCTGGAGAAACGTACAGGCCTGCCTGTTGTTATGTGGGATGAGAGACTGACTACCATGGCGGCAGACCGTACTCTGGAAGAGACCGGTGTGCATAAGGAAGACCGCAAACAGTATCTGGATCAGGTAGCGGCAGTTTTTATCCTGCAGGGATATCTGGATGCTGCCGCACACAGAAGAGAGCAGCAGGAAGGCGTGGAAGAATGATCGGAAACGCAAATAGATATTTTGAGCGGATCAGGTAGCAAATGCGGATTGCGAATATCCGCTTGACAAGAACGGATAAGGAAGAATTAAATATGGAAAAAATAATATTTCAGTCAGACGACGGCACAGCTGCTGAGTTTTACGTAGAGGAGCAGACCAATATTGCGGGTGTGACTTATCTTTTGGTGTCCGATTCACAGGATGAGGAAGCAGACGCATATATTCTGAAGGATATTTCAGCTCCGGGAAGTACAGAAGCCTGTTATGAGATGGTCGAGGATGATGACGAACTTCAGGCTGTATATGCAGTTTTTCAGCAGATGCTGGATGACGTGAATTTTGAATGGAGGAGCGATTTTTGAAAAGCGAGAACAACGATGACAACAAAAATGCGGAGAGCAGAGTACAAGTTTCCGCAGGCGGTGCCAGAAGAACCGCAGCAAGACAAAAGAATGCCGGATCAAGAACAAGACAGTATCGTGGTGGCAGCAAAAACCGTCAGGATAAGCCTTTCCGGCCAACAACAAAGAAAACAGCAGCCGGTGGCGCTGTAAAAAACAGCAGAAACACACAGAAACCGGCAAAGACCGGCGGCAGGCCATCCGGTCGGAAAACCGGCCGCAGAGCAACATCCAAGCTTAAGATTATACCACTTGGCGGTCTGGAGCAGATCGGAATGAACATTACTGCTTTTGAGTATGGTGACAGTATTGTAGTTGTAGACTGTGGTCTTTCTTTCCCTGAGGACGATATGCTGGGAATCGATCTGGTCATTCCGGATGTAACATACCTTAAGGAAAATATTTCCAAGGTGAAGGGCTTTGTGATCACTCACGGACATGAGGATCATATCGGAGCCCTTCCGTATGTGTTGAAAGAGATCAATGTTCCGATCTATGCTACCAAGCTGACACTGGGACTGATCCGCAACAAACTGAAAGAGCATAACCTTGTGCGTTCTACCAAACTGAAAGAAGTAAAACACGGACAGGTGATCAATCTTGGGGATTTCGCTGTGGAATTTATCAAAACGAATCACAGTATCCAGGATGCATCCGCACTTGCTATTTATTCACCGGTGGGAATCGTGATACACACAGGAGACTTTAAAGTTGATTATACACCGGTATTTGGAGATGCCATCGATCTGCAGCGTTTTGCAGAGATCGGCAAGAAGGGTGTGCTTGCACTGATGTGTGAGAGTACCAATGCAGAGAGACCGGGATTTACAATGTCCGAGCGTACAGTGGGACATGTATTTGATAATCTTTTTAATGAGTACCGGACATCCAGGATCATCATTGCAACCTTTGCATCCAACGTGGATCGTGTGCAGCAGATCATTAACACTGCATACCGGTTCGGAAGAAAGGTTGCTGTGGAAGGCCGCAGTATGGTCAATGTTATTTCCGTAGCGTCAGAGCTTGGCTATCTGCAGATCCCGGAGAACACACTGATCGAGATCGATCAGGTGAAGAATTATCCGGACGATAAGGTGGTTCTGATCACAACCGGAAGCCAGGGTGAGTCCATGGCGGCACTTTCCCGTATGGCAGCCAATATCCATAAGAAGATCACGATCAAGCCTAACGATACCATCATTTTCAGCTCCAATCCGATCCCCGGAAATGAAAAGGCAGTTTCCAAGGTCATCAACGAACTGTCTATGAAGGGAGCCAAGGTTATTTTCCAGGATGTCCATGTTTCCGGACATGCCTGCCAGGAGGAGATCAAGCTGATCTACTCCCTCGTAAAACCGAAATATGCCATTCCGATCCATGGTGAGTACCGTCATCTGACTGCACAGAAACACATTGTGGAAGATCTGGGAATCCCGAAGGAGAATATTTTTATCCTTTCTTCCGGAAATGTTCTGGAGTTGGATGGACAGGATGCCAAGGTGACAGGAAGCGTTCATACAGGTGCGATCTTCGTAGACGGACTTGGCGTTGGCGATGTGGGAAATATCGTACTCCGTGACCGTCAGCATCTGTCTGAAGATGGAATCATGATCGTAGTTATGACACTGGAGCGCCACAGTAATGTAGTTCTCGCAGGTCCGGATATCGTTTCCAGAGGTTTTGTGTATGTAAGAGAATCTGAGGATCTTATGGAGCATGCCAGACAGGTTGTGGAAACTGCACTGGATTCCTGCCTGGAGAACAATATCACTGACTGGGGCAAGATCAAAACCGAGGTCAAGGATGCCCTTGGAGAGTATCTGTGGAAACGGACCAAGAGAAATCCTATGATCCTGCCTATCATTATGGAGGCGTAGGTTCATGGATGAGATCAGCATGGAGATCGAGAAGCTTCTCGATGCTGTGCACAGAAGCGATGAATATCAGGAATATCAGAAACAGGCAGCCCAGCTTGAAGCGGATCCTGAGCTGAAAGCCAGAGTGATGAGATTCCGTGGAGATAATTTCAGACTGCAGAATCATTCAGACAAGGATGAGCTGTTCCATATTGCGGAACAGCTCAATCAGGAGTCTGCAAGTCTGAGACAGAACCTGAAAGTAAATGCCTATCTCGACGCAGAGCTTGCGCTGTGCAGACTGATGCAGCGGATATGCAGGACGCTGGTGGACGGGATCGACATACAGATTCCTGACTTATAGGAGGAAAGACTATGGCAGACACAAGAGACAAGGTTGGCAGGGCCGGCGTTTTTCTGGCTGGAGGGGTATTTAAAACCGCTGTATATATCTTTATTATCGTATTTCTGATCTGGGTTGGAAAATCAGCCTATCAGTTTGGCTACGATGTGTTTAACCAGCAGGCTATGAGCCCGGGAGAGGGACAGCAGGTCACGGTAGTCATAAAAGAAGGTGCCTCTGCATATAAAGTAGGCAAGACACTGGAGCAGAAGGGTCTTATCAAGGATGCGCTTGCATTTACCATACAGGAAAGAATGTCCGCATATCACGGACAGATCAAAGCAGGTACATACCTTCTCAGTACAGCTTATACACCGACCAGGATCATTGCAGTGCTGTCAGGAGAAGAGAGCAAGGAAGGATCGAACAGCCAGTGATCGTAGAAGAACGCATGCAGACCTATATCAATTCACTGGATATGGGGAATACTCCATTTCTGCAGGAGTTGGAGACAAAGGCACTTGCAGATCGGGTGCCGATCATCCGGAGAGATATGCAGAGCTTTATGAGGATGCTTCTGGCACTGAAACAACCGAAGCGCATTTTGGAGGTGGGGACTGCCGTAGGCTTCTCCACACTTCTTATGTGTGAGTATGGGCCGGAAGATATGGAAATTGTTACCATAGAGAATTATGAAAAAAGAATTCCTGTCGCAAAGGATAATTTCAGGCGCGCAGGAAGAGAGTCACAGATCACGCTTCTGGAGGGAGATGCCGGAGAGATCCTGAAGAATCTTACCGGAACCTTTGATATGATCTTCATGGACGCAGCCAAGGGCCAGTATATCCACTGGCTTCCTGACGTGCTGAGACTGATGAAAGAGGGAAGCGTGCTGGTATCTGACAACGTGCTGCAGGAAGGGGATATTATTGAATCTCATTATCTTGTGGAACGGCGTAACCGTACAATCTATAAAAGAATGAGAGAATATCTCTGGCAGCTGACTCACAGTCCGGTGCTTCGTACATCGGTGCTTCCTCTTGGAGACGGAGCGGCTGTAAGTGTAAAAACAGGAGAACAGGTTTATGAAACGACCAGAACTATTGGTTCCGGCGAGCAGCCTTGAGGTTTTAAAGGTTGCCGTCATATATGGTGCAGATGCTGTTTACATCGGCGGAGAAGCTTTTGGACTTCGTGCAAAGGCTAAGAATTTTTCAAAAGAAGATATGTGTGAGGGAATCGCATTTGCCCATTCCCATGGTGTAAAGGTTTATGTGACAGTAAACATCCTGGCGCATAACCGTGATCTTGAGGGTGTAAGGGAATATCTTCAGGAACTGAAGGAGATCGGACCGGACGCATTGATCATCGCAGATCCGGGAATCTTTATGTATGCAAAGGAAATCTGCCCGGAGATCGAGCGTCACATCAGTACACAGGCAAATAATACCAATTATGAGACTTACCGTTTCTGGTATAACCTTGGTGCCAAACGTGTGGTAAGTGCAAGAGAGCTTTCTCTGGAAGAGATCCGGGAGATCCGGGCACATATTCCGGAGGATATGGAGATAGAAACGTTTATCCACGGCGCCATGTGCATTTCCTATTCCGGAAGATGTCTTCTCAGTAACTTTATGGCAGGAAGAGATGCCAATCAGGGAGCCTGTACCCATCCCTGCAGATGGAAATATTCTGTTGTGGAGGAGAAGCGTCCGGGAGAATACATGCCAGTATTTGAAAATGAGAGAGGAACTTTTATTTTTAATTCCAAGGATCTCTGTATGGTAGAACATATGGAAGATATCCTTACAAGCGGTATTGACAGCCTGAAGATCGAAGGACGTATGAAAACAGCTCTTTATGTGGCAACAGTGGCAAGAACCTACCGCAAAGCCATTGACGACTGTATGGAAAGTCCGGAAAAATATCATGCAAATATGCCGTGGTATCAGGAGCAGATCTCAAACTGTACCTACCGTCAGTTTACCACCGGATTTTTCTACGGAAAGCCGGATGAGAATACCCAGATCTATGACAGCAACACATATGTAAGAGAATACACATATCTTGGATTTGCAGAAGAGATCGATGAGAGAGGTCTGGCAAGACTGACACAGAGAAACAAGTTTTCTGTAGGAGAGACCATCGAAATCATGAAACCGGACGGAAGGAATATTCCGGTCACAGTGGAAGCCATTTATAATGAAGAGGGCGAAGCTATGGAGAGTGCACCACATGCTCAGCAGAGGATCTATGTGAAACTGACTGAGATGCCGGAGGTATTTGATATTCTTCGAAGAGGTGAATGATCCGAAAGGGTGGATAAGAGAGTAAAGGGGAGAACGAAAAGAACGTTCTCCCCTTTACTGATTTTCAGGAAAAAGAGTACGGAGTTTTCGAAGAGCGTTCTTTTCGATACGGGATACATAGGAGCGGCTGATGGAGAGATTTTCAGCAATCTCTCGCTGGGTCAGTGGCTCCTGACCATTCAAACCGTAGCGGCAGCAGATCACCTGGTATTCCTTTGGGGAGAGTACTGTCCGGATATAACGGAGAAGATAGGAAATGCTGTCCCTTTTGAAACAATCATCCACAACATCAACGGGTGGACTTTCAATGATATCGAGAAGGCTGATCTCGTTGCCTTCCCGGTCTGTGCCGATGGGTTCATAGAGAGAAACTTCTCTGGAACGTTTCCTGCGGGCACGGAACATCATGAGAAGCTCATTGTCAATGCACCGTGCAGCATAAGTGGAAAGCTTGGAAGTCCGGCTGGGATCAAAGGTGGAAATGGCTTTGATCAGACCTATGGTGCCTATGGAGATCAGATCATCCGGATCCTCGTCACATCCCTGATATTTTTTTGCAACATGTGCTACGAGGCGGAGATTGTGTTCGATAAGGATATTTTTTGCTTCCGGATCGCCCCTTTGGAGCTGTAGAAGATAGAACTGCTCTTCCGCAAAAGAAAGCGGTTTCAGAAAGGTTTTCAAGGGTTCACCTCAAAGGGGATTTCCTTATAGCTTATGAGCCGGACGTGCTTTTCGTGCTTTTCCAACAGAAACTTTATAAAAAGGACAGAGGCGAACACCTGTTGCGTCACATTCTGATCTGGTGTATAATCATAAAATACGAGTGACAACAATCAGTGTATATTGATGAGGAGTATATATTTTGAAAAAGAGGATAGAACAGCTTCTTAACGGAAAATTTATTTATGAACAGCCTGAGCTTCTGTTTTCACAGGACCGTATTTTCGCTACGCTGAAGGCAGGAGAGACTACAAAGGATGAGATTTATTTCGGTACCGATGACAACCGCAGGATCAGTGGCTTTGTGACTTCATCTGACCGGAGACTGGTGCCCGGATTTGACCGCTTTTCCGGAACCACAGTGCGCATGCCTTATGGGGTAGATGCAGAGGGAATGAAACCGGGAGAGAGCTTTGAAGGCTGGCTGTGTTTTACTACCAGTATCGGAGAATATAAGCTGCCGTTCACTGTACAGGTACAGACGGAAGAGGTGAAGAGTGCAGGCAGAAAGGTAGCTTCTCTGGAAGAATTTCTGCACATTGCAAGGGAAGATTTCCATGAGGCTTACCGGATCTTTACAGAACGACATTTTTCCCTGATTCTGAGTGATCAGAGTGAGAAGATCCGTTCTCTTTATGCAGGAATGTCACAGCAGCCGGTGACCTATCAGCATCTGGAGGAATTTCTGATCGCAGCCGGTGCCAAGGAAAAGGTGACATTGAGTCTGAACAGAGAAGAGGCGAGTTTTTATGATGTCAGTGAATCTGTTCAGGAATCCCTTTATATCCACAGGAGCGGATGGGGACACCTGCGGGCAGATATTGAGGTAAACGGGGATTTTCTGGAGGCAGGCAAGCATGTGGTCACAGAAGAGGATTTTATCGGAAGTACCTGTGAAATAAACTATGTGATCCGCCAGGAAAAACTGGGAAAAGGAAATCAGTACGGCGAGATCATTGTAAAAACCCCATACCAGAAACTGGTATATCACGTTCTTGCATCCAGAGGAACTGAGAGTGCCGTGAACCTGGATCTTCTGGAAAAACAGTACCGGATATCTTTGATGAAGGAATACCTGGGATATCTCTGTAAAAGAACAGATTTTCAGGCCTGGACAGCCTCTACTCATGAGAAGCTTGACCGTATGGGCGAAAACGGACTGAAATATCCGGAATATCAGCTTCTGGAAGCCTATCTTCTTCATCTGGAAGGAGAAGATGACCAGGCTTCAGAAATCCTTGAGCGTTATCAGAATAAATCCTTTCATCACAATGAACTGGAACTGGCAGGGATTTATCTGTATCTGTGTACACAGACCGGGCTGTACCGGGATAAGGAACAGGCCCTCCGCAAGGTACAGAATTTCCAGATGCAGAAGGAAGACAGCTTTATCCTTCTGAAACTGGTATTTGAAATGGATCATACGCTTTCTCCGTCAAAAAAGATCTTTCTGATGGAGGAACTTTTTGAGCGGGGATGTACAAGTCCTTTTCTGTATCTGGAAGCATGGAACCGTATTTGTGCAGATATGTCTCTGCTGCATCGGATCAATGGGTTCTGGGCCCAGGTATTCCTTTTTGCAGGAAAAGAACAGATGCTGACGGAAGAGCTGGTCATGCGCCTGGCATATCTTTCCGGTTATGAGAAAGCTTTTAACGAAAGTCTGTACCGTGCTATGGCCATGGGATGTGAAGCCTTTCCGTCGGATGATACCGTGGAAGCTATCTGTAAATATATTATGAAGGGAAATCCAAGAAAACCGGAATATTTTCAGTGGTTTTCCGCTGCCGTGGACCGCGGGATCCGGATCACACGGCTGTATGAATATTATGTGGAAACACTGGATACTTCTTATCGGAGAGTCCTGCCGAAACCGCTTTTGATGTATTTTACCTATAACAACAATACTCTCGGTGATTCCAAGCGTGCCTATCTGTATGCATGCATCATTGCAGGGAAGGAACGTGATCCACAGACATACGAAAGTTATCGTGAAAGCATGGAGGAATTTGCTTTCCGTAAGTTACGGGAAGGCCGGATGAATGAAAATTATGCCGCTGTTTATCAGGAATTCATGCGGGAACCATCGGACAGCGAAAAAGCGCAGGTGATCGCCTCCAGAATGTTTACCTGCCGGCTGTATACGGATGATCCGAAGGTTCGCAGTGTGATCGTCCGTCACAGACAGATGAAACAGGAAGAAATCTATCCGTGTATCCATGGGATCGCTTACCCAAGGATCTGCAGCGAAGATGCGGCCGTTGTATTTCAGGATGAAAAACAGAGACGTTATGCTGCTACGGTAGATTATAATCTGACACCACTTTTTGATGATCGTGAGATGGTTCCGGCAGTGCTGGAAAAAGGGGCGGATGAACCGGCTGTGCTTTTGTATTACTGTCAGGGTCAGGAGATCAGTCGTAAGAATCTGGGAATTTTTCAGAAACTGGTCCTTTCACCAGCGTTTACCGATGAATATAAGAGGCTGATCCGCAAAAAGATCCTGGATTATTATCGGGATCACGTGCAGGGAGAAGATCTGGATGCCTGTCTGGAGATGATGGATTATCGGGAATATGCCATGGTCGACCGGAAAACCCTTCTGGAGATCCTGATCCAGCGGGGACTGTTTCCGCAGGCTATGAGCGTGGTGGAAGCATTTGGATTTGAAGGAGTAGAGGAGCGTGCTCTTCTGAAGCTGGTAAGCCGTATGATCATCCGCTGTGACTGTGCGGAAGACGAAGAGCTGATCGCACTTTCCTCTCATGTATACCGACAGGGAATCTATGATGAAGTGATCCTCATGTATCTGATGAAATTCCGGTTTGGACCTGTGGATGAGCTTCTGGATATCTGGAAAAGTGCCTGTGGGTTTGAGATGGATACCTATAATCTGGAGGAGAGGATCCTTTCTCTTCTGATGTTTAACTGGGATTACCGGTCAGAGGGTGCGGATATCCTGAAAGCATATATCCGCCATTCCGGAAAAGAGAGTGTGATCGGTGCGTATCTGACTCTGATGTCTTACGGAATGTTTGTAAAAGAAATGCCGGAGATGCCGGGACTTAAGGAGTATCTGAAAAATCGTAGAGAAAAGGAGTGGCCCGGAGACCGGATCTGTGACCTGACCCTTCTGAAACTGCTTTCCGAAGAAAAAACTTCTGATGAAGAAAATCTGGAAATGGAGGAAAAAATCCTCTCTTCCTGTGTAAAGGAAGGAATGATATTTGAGTTTTTCCGGAACCTGGATCAGAGTATCCTGCGACCGTATCAGCTGGATGATAAGACTTTTGTAGAGTATCATACTTCACCGGAGGCTTCAGTCACACTGTATTATTCCCTGGATACCGGACTTGGAACTGTACCGGACTATAAAAGTGAACCGCTCAAAAATATCTATGAGGGAATTTTTGCCAGAGCATTTACATTGTTTTATGGAGAAACCCTGCGATATTATTTCCAGACAGAAGATGAAACCGGTGTACACAAAACGGAAGAAAAAATACTGACCATGAACCAGAGTAGTGATCAGGCATCCAGCAAATATCAGCTGATCAATCAGATACTCTGTGCAAGAAAACTTGAGAAAGAAACGGAAGTGAAGGAGAAGCTGGCACAGTATCTCCGACAGGAACAGTACGTTAATGAAATGTTTGTCATAGAGAAGGAACCGGAAAGATGAATGAAATTCGTGACTTGATCATAGGAATTGATATTGGAAAAGAATACACACAGATCTGTTATTATGACAGAAAAGCAGAAGAAGCCCGTTCTCTTTCCATGAAGGTAGGAGCCAGTCAGTACGAAGCTCCGGGCTGTATCTGCTATCGTACCGATCACGGTGATTACTGCGTAGGCCTGGAAGCAGAGTATTTTGCCAGGGAAAAGGGCGGGATCATGATCGGAAATATTTATGATATCTGTCAGAAGGAAGAAAAGATCCAGGTGGCAGGAGAGGAAAAAGAGCCGGCAGAGCTTCTGGCACATTTTCTGAGGGGAATCCTGAAATTTCTGGGAATCCAGGATATTGTAAAGAATACCCGGTGCCTTTGTATCACATCGCCGGAACTTAGTACACTTCAGGTACGGAATTATCAGAAGGCCTGCAGCCTTGCAGGTTTTTCACGTGAGAAATATATGCTTATGGACTATGGCGAGAGTTTTTATTATTATGCGCTGGGGCAGAAACGGGAAACCTGGAATCGAAGTGTAGGATGGTATGCCTTTGCAGGCGATACGGTAACCTTCCGGAAGCTGACTATCAACGGCTCTTCCAGACCGGTGCTTGTAAAACTGGAGGATCCGGTCAGCACAAAGCTTGAACCGGAAGATGAGATCCGTGATGTGGAATTTTACCGTTTTATCAGTAAGACTCTCGGCAAGGAACTCTTCTCCAGTGTGCAGATCACGGGAGAAGGATTTGACCAGAAGTGGGCACAGCAGTCTGTAAAGCTCCTGTGTCATCAGGGACGGAAGGTTTTTTACGGAAACAATCTTTTTGCAAAGGGAGCCTGCATAGCCGGTAAGGACAGGCTGGAGGATAAAAAACTCAAAGGTTACCGCTATTTAAGTGATTCGCTGGTGGCTGTGGACGTAGGAATGGATATGCGGGTGATGGGCTCTCCGGCTTACTATCCGCTGATCGAAAGCGGCAGCAACTGGTATGAATGCAGTGCATCCTGCGAGCTGATCCTGGATGATACCAGTGAACTGGTATTTGTGGTAAGTATTCCGGAAGAAACCGAGAAGAAACGTGTGGCCATGGCACTTGACGGTCTGCCAAAGCGGCCTAATCGGACTTCAAGGCTTTCCCTCACGCTGAAATACGTATCGCCGAGAGACTGCGAGATCACAGTGAAGGATCTGGGATTTGGCGAAATGTATCCTTCCAGTGGAAAAATCTGGAGGGAACTGGTACGATGGGATGAGCAGGAAGAAAGGAATCAGGCATGAGCGGATATATTTTATGTCAGGTAAAAAAAGCAGAGAAGCCGTTTTATATCGAAAATATCAGTACCAATATCTATTCTATAGAAGAACTCTGCTATTATCTTTATAACAATCTTTATCTTGTGGACAGCTCATTGATCAGCAGTAAGCTTTGTACCTGGCTGGAGGAAGAATTGGAGCTTCCGAAGCTTGCGGCCAAGCTGAAACCTTATATTGGAAGAGAGGCCGGACTTGAAGAAGTACTGTATCCGATATTTAAAGAGATCAATTATCTGGCTTATGAAGAACTTAAGACCTTAAACGGGCGCATCGAAGCCAGAAAACGTGAACCTGAAGAAATACGGGAGAAGCGAAAAGGCGACGCACTGATGGAAAACCGGATGTATGTGAATGCGCTCCGTGTTTATCAGAAGCTTCTTGAGCACGGCGGGAAAGAGATTACCGGAGAGATGCGTGAAAGAATCCTGCATAACCAGGGATGCGCATACGGTTATCTGTTCCAGATGGATAAGGCGCTGGATTGCTTTTGGAAAGCATGGAAGGAGAATCATTCAGAGAAAGCAATGAAGGTTTATCTTCTGGCCTACCGCAGTGTTCACAGTGAAGAAGAATACAGGAAACGACAAGAAGAGCTGAAGACAGATGAAAGGGTAATACAGGAAACAGACCAGGCTCTGAAAAACTTTGCCGGTCTCCCGGAGCAGCATATCGTATCCGGAGAAACCGACAGGATCCTGGAGGATCTTACAAGAGAATATCACAGAAGTACCGGCTCTTAAAGCTGTTCAAGAAGTCCCAGCAGGATCTGCCGGGCTTCTTTTTTTGTATATACGGATTCTTCCTCAGACAGAGAACAGAGGTAATCATTCAGGGCCTGTCCGATACTGGTCTCTTTCAGATAGATACAGAGAAAAGTATCTTTTTCGGAAAGAAAGCAGAGAAAAACGGAATAGTCAGATAGAACTTCCAGATGGATCCCGGTTTCCGGAAGTACGGAAGGCTTCAGGATCCTGCATTTTTCATGTCCCATATCTGTGTCAAGAAGATGCCTGAGGGCTTTTTTTCGTTCTTCTTTCGGAAGAGGGGTCTGATGGTAGGAATAAGGTCCGTCAAGGAGTCCGGTACGGGCAAATTTCCGGATCCCGCTCAGTGTAAAATAATTGCAGGAAAAGGCAGCTTCTGTAAAAGCAAAGGAAGTCTGGTTCAGGACTGCTGCCAGCTGGGTATAGACCGGATCGGAAAGATCGATATCCCTGTTATCAAACAATGACTGAATAAAGCCCGGACCATAGGACATCAGTGCAAGGCAGGGATGAGATTCCAGTGCAAAATTTGTTGAGATATTTGTCTGCATGATAGAATCAAAGATATTAAGGATCCTGTCCGGAGAATCCGATTGCAGGAAGAATTGACTGGAATTCTCAAGAACCCGCCGGAATTCCTGCTGATATGCGTGGATCGCTTCCGGATTTTCGGTAAAAATACAGGTCATCATATCCGAGGATAACAGCAGCAGTTTTTTTTCAGTGAGTAAGAAAAAAGGAAACAGTTCATAGCTGGAAAACTCCCGGCCTGCCTGAGTATAGTAATAATATGGCTGGTAGCCCGCAAAACCTGACAGGATCGGAAGGAGTGTGCAGAGAAAGGTTTCCAGATTCATGTTGTAATCCGGTGAGGAGGACGGGTTCTGGTGAAGCGGCAGGATCTGGATCACCGGTGGCAGTTTCTCATATTTGGGATAAAGATGGGAAAAAATCTGTACAAGAAGCCGGCAGTTGGCCGGAAGGTTGGTACGGATCGTTTCGGAAGAACCGGAAGACAGGATGTCCTCAAAAAGGCTCAGGACCTTCTTTTCCACATCAAGAGAAAAAGTTCCACGGTAAAAGGGAAAGGATGGAAGCCTGAGAAAACCTTCCCGGGAAATGACCTGCCGGGAGCTGATAACACCCAGAAGTTCCTGTATATATTTGCGGTTGTAATAAATTTCTTTTCCGATTTTTTCTATTTTATATAATTCCATCAGTTCCCGGCGTTGGGAAGGGTTGATCCGGAGGGAATCGCAGAACTGGCGCACAAAATCAATACCGGGAAGACGTTTCCCTGTGATCATACGCTGCAGAGAGGTACGGTCAAGTCCCGAATAAGCAGATAACTGATAAACGTTTTCTCCTGTATCCTTTAGGTATTCCCGGCATTTGCTGCTGAAATCAGACATGATAGTACTCCTTTTTGTGCTTATATGGCATTATTATACGAAAACAGATCATGAATTGCAATAATTTGTAAAAAAACAAGGCACAATTAGAAGCACATATTGCGCAGGTCTTTCCTTGAAAATAAAATGTTAATATCAGAAAGAGCATGAGGGAGGAAAACACGGCAATGGCAGTGATGACGATCGCGATATGTGATGAAATACGAAAGGATGCACAGAAGCTGTACAGGCAGCTTTCCACACTGGTCCCTGATGCAGAGCTCCTTCTGTATCGGACCAGAGAGAGTCTTCTGAAAGGACTGGCAGAGGGACACAAGATCTGCAATCTGATATTTCTGGGGCTGGATGGTGATCAGGGCAGGAGTCTGGAAACTGTACGGACAATGCGCCTGAAAGGACATTATATCCCGGTTGTGCTGGTGGCAGAGAATGAAAAATTCTATAAAGAAGCATTTGAAGTGTTTGCCTATAACTATCTGGTCAAACCGGTTGAAAGTGGAGAACTGGAACATGTTCTGGTACATATCCTGGAGGTATGCAGGCGTGAAGGCGGAAGAGCGCTGTATTTTCGCTACAGGACACATGTTTATACACTGCAGCACGATCATCTGGCATATATATCCAGTAGTCTTCACAGTGTGACATTTCATCTTACCGATGGAAAAAAGATCAGCTGCAGAGCCAGGCTGGGGGATTTTTCGGGACAGCTGTCAGACAGCAGCTTTCTGAGATGTCATCAGAGTTTTTGTATCAACATGGAGAAGGTAACTTCACTTAAGAAGAACAGTTTTGTGGTCGGACAGACGGAAATCCCAATTTCCAGAACATATCTGAAAACGGCCAGAAAGAAATACAAAGATTATCTGGCAGAGCAGAAGGTTTGCTCTTGACAGCTCCTTTTGGGTATGTTACTATAACCATACGCTTTCACGTGGTAGAGTGACCATGTGATAAAGAGATAACCGAAAAAAGGAGAATGACCATGAAGAAAAGAACAGTTGCAGTAGTAATGGCGGCAGCGATGACAATAGGAATGATGGTAACAGGAGTGAGTGTACAGGCAGGTGTTGAGGATAAGACCCTGATCGTAGGATTTGATGCTGAATATCCTCCGTTCGGATATAAGGATGATAGCGGAGAATATGTAGGATTTGACCTTGACCTTGCCCAGGAAGTATGTGATAATCTTGGCTGGGAACTTGTTAAGAAGCCTATCAACTGGGATTCCAAGGATATGGAGCTGAACTCCGGAACGATCGACTGTATATGGAATGGATTTACTATCAACGGACGTGAGGATGACTATACATGGAGTGATCCATACATCAACAATGAGCAGGTGATCGTAGTTGCCAAGGATTCCGGAATTGAGAAGCTTGCGGATCTTAAGGGCAAGAACGTAGTTGTACAGGCTGCATCCGCTGCACTGGACGCATTGAACAACGATGACAATAAGGAACTGAAGGACAGCTTTGCATCTCTTACAGAGAATCCGGACTACAACACTGCATTTATGAATATTGATTCCGGAGCTGCAGACGCTGTTGCTGTTGATATCGGTGTTGCTAACTATCAGCTTTCCCAGAGAGGCAAGGATAAATATGTGATCCTTGACGAGCCGATCCAGAACGAGCAGTATGGCATCGGATTCAAGAAGGGAAATGATGAACTGAAGGATCTCGTATGGGATGAGGTCAAGAAGCTTGACGAGTCTGGTGAGGTTGACAAGCTTGCAGATAAGTATGAACTGGATAAGAGCATGCTCTGCATCAGCGCGGACAAGGATAAGACAGAGAATTCTGATTCAGCAGAAGCTGATACAGAAGAAAGTGCAGACAGCACAGAGAAAGAAACCGATTCTGAATCCAAATGATCCGGTACAGATCCGGTACAGTAAAAGCTGTGAAGATATTTTTTAAGCTATCCAATAGCAGTAGAAATAAGAAACATAGCAGAAGCTTTTGAAGCTTCCGCATAAAAAGGAAATGAGGGTGCTTCGGCGCAGAAAGAGCTGCCGTACACGCTCATTTCCTGTTGTTTACAGGAATTACAGGTATCAGTCCGATAAATGGGACTGATACTCCGAACCAGGAGGAAAAAAATGAGTTTTAGTGTAATGCTCCAGCAGCTGGCAGGAGGAATGCTGGTCTCTATTGAGATCTTTTTTGTAACCTTGCTGTTTTCTCTGCCGCTGGGACTTCTGATCTGTTTTGGCAGAATGTCCAGAAACAAAGTGATCCGTACCATTGTATCCGGGTACATATCCATCATGAGAGGAACGCCGCTGATGCTGCAGCTGATGGTGGTATATTTCGGCCCTTATTTTATCTTCGGGATCCGTATTTCCATGGGATATAGTCTGATCGCTGTATTTATCGCATTTGCCATCAACTATGCAGCTTACTTTGCAGAAATCTACCGCGGCGGCATTGAATCCATGCCGGTGGGACAGTATGAAGCTGCAAAGATCCTTGGATACAATAAGGTACAGACATTTTTCCGCATCATCCTTCCACAGGTGATCAAGAGGATCCTGCCGTCTATTACGAATGAGGTCATTACGCTGGTCAAGGATACTTCCCTTGCGTTTGTTGTGGCAGTTGCGGAGATGTTTACCATTGCCAAGCAGATCGCAAGTGCACAGACAACAATGATGCCATTTGTGATCGCTGCGATATTTTATTATGTGTTCAACCTGATCGTGGCTGTTGTGATGCAGAAGGTTGAGAAAAGTATGAATTACTACCGCTAACCGGAATGGAGAGTATAAAATATGAAATTATTTGAAATGAAACATATCAAAAAAAGCTTTGACGGACTGGAAGTTCTCAAAGATATCTCTCTTGACGTGGAAGAGGGAGAAGTTTTAAGTATCATCGGTCCTTCCGGTTCCGGCAAGTCAACCATCCTGCGTTGTGCCACAGGACTTGAGACGCCGGACAGCGGCGAGATCATCAAAAACGGTGATGTGGGACTGGTGTTCCAGCAGTTCAATCTGTTTCCGCATTTTTCCGTACTGAAAAATATAGTGGATGCACCTCTGAAGGTGCAGAAGAGAAAGAAAGATGAGGTTTACGTCCAGGCAAGAAGCCTTCTTAAGAAAATGGGCCTTGCAGACAAGGAGAAGGCATATCCTTTTCAGCTTTCCGGAGGACAGCAGCAGCGAGTTTCCATTGCCCGTGCGCTCTGTATGAATCCGAAGATCCTGTTTTTTGATGAACCTACATCTGCACTTGATCCGGAACTGACCGGTGAGATCCTGAAGGTTATCAAGGATCTTGCTCAGGAGCATATCACCATGGTGATCGTTACTCATGAAATGAATTTTGCAAGAGATATTTCCGACCGTATCATCTTTATGGATAAGGGTGTGATCGCAGTGGAGGGAACGCCGCAGGAGGTATTTTCTTCCGAAAATGGCAGAATGAAGGAATTTTTGGGAAAATTCCATCAGGGTATGGAGTAACAAACGGTTGCTTTTAAAGAGGCAATGTTATATAATTTCAAGAGGCGTGAATTAACCAGATTCGGGCAGATAACGGATCATTCGCCATTCCGGCCCGGATGTATGTAATCAGGAGGATAATAATGAATACAGACAGATATGTAAGCCCGCTGTCAGAGCGGTACGCAAGCAAAGAGATGCAGTACATTTTTTCCCCGGACATGAAATTCCGCACATGGAGAAAGCTGTGGATCGCACTTGCTGAGACGGAACGTGAGCTTGGCCTTAACATCACCCAGGAGCAGATTGACGAGATGAAAGCTCATGCGGATGATATCAACTATGATGTGGCTAAGGAGCGTGAGCGTCAGGTTCGCCATGATGTAATGTCTCACGTGTATGCGTTTGGTGTACAGTGCCCGAAGGCAAAAGGTATCATCCATCTGGGAGCGACCTCCTGTTATGTAGGAGATAATACGGATATCATCGTTATGACAGAGGCACTGAAACTTGTCCGCAAGAAACTTGTGAACGTGATCGCTGAGCTTTCCAAGTTTGCTGCACAGTATAAGGATCAGCCGACTCTGGCGTTTACTCATTTCCAGCCGGCACAGCCGACAACCGTAGGTAAGAGAGCAACTCTCTGGACTCAGGAATTCCTGATGGATCTTGAGGACCTTGAGTATGTATTAAGCACTATGAAGCTTCTTGGCTCCAAGGGAACAACCGGTACACAGGCTAGCTTCCTGGAACTTTTTGACGGGGATCAGGAGACCATCGACAAGATCGATCCGATGATCGCAGAGAAGATGGGATTCAGATCCTGCTATCCGGTTTCCGGACAGACCTATTCCAGAAAGGTTGATACCCGTGTGCTGAATATCCTTGCGGGAATCGCTGCAAGTGCACATAAGATGTCCAACGATATCCGTCTTCTTCAGCATCTGAAAGAAGTAGAGGAGCCATTTGAGAAATCCCAGATCGGATCTTCCGCTATGGCATATAAGAGAAATCCGATGAGAAGTGAGAGAATTGCTTCCCTGTCCAGATATGTGATGATCGATGCACTGAACCCGGCGATCACATCTGCAACACAGTGGTTTGAGAGAACTCTGGACGACTCTGCAAACAAGCGTCTCAGCGTTCCGGAAGGATTCCTTGCAATCGACGGAATCCTGGATCTCTGCCTCAATGTTGTAGACGGATTGGTTGTTTATCCGAAGGTTATCGAGAAGAGACTGATGTCTGAGCTTCCATTTATGGCAACTGAGAATATCATGATGGATGCAGTTAAGGCAGGCGGAGACCGTCAGGAGCTTCATGAGCGTATCCGTGAGCTTTCCATGGAAGCAGGCAAGAACGTGAAGGTAGAAGGTAAAGATAACAACCTTCTTGAGCTGATCGCTGCGGATCCGGCATTTAACCTGACTCTTGAGGATCTTCAGAAATCCATGGATCCGTCCAGATATACAGGACGTGCCAAAGAGCAGACAGAAGCTTTCATTGCAAATGTGGTACAGCCGGTTCTGGATGCACATAAGGATCTGCTTGGCGTTAAGGTTGAGATCAACGTATAATTCCAAGATGTTATAAACATTAAGAAATGAACACAGACAGGAATGACGTGTCTCTGTGTATTACAGGCAGAGAACATGCCGTTCTGAATAATAGAGAAAGACACAAGGAGGAAACTGTGTTATGGTAACTGCAGTAGTAGGAGCAAACTGGGGAGATGAGGGTAAAGGCAAGATCACTGACATGCTTGCTGAGAAAGCCGATATCATCGTAAGATTTCAGGGTGGAGCCAATGCGGGCCACACCATCGTAAATGATTACGGTAAATTCGCACTTCATACACTTCCGTCAGGTGTGTTTTACGGACATACAACAAGTGTCATCGGAAACGGTGTTGCACTGAACATTCCGGTATTCTTCAAGGAGTACAACGAAGTAGTAGGCCGTGGAGTACCGGCACCGAAGATCCTGATCTCCAACAGAGCACAGATGGTAATGTCTTACCACATTCTGTTCGATCAGTATGAGGAGGAGCGTCTTGGCGGCAAGGCTTTCGGTTCCACAAAATCTGGAATCGCTCCGTTCTATTCTGACAAATATGCAAAGATCGGCTTCCAGGTAAGTGAGCTTTTTGATGAGGAAGCACTGAAAGAGAAGGTTGTACGTATCTGCGAGACCAAGAACGTAACACTTGAGCATCTCTATCATAAGCCTCTTCTGAAACCGGAAGACATCATGAATGAGTTGATGGAATACAAGAAGATGGTTGAGCCATACGTATGCGACGTATCTCTCTATCTCTGGAATGCGCTGAAAGAGGGAAAACAGGTTCTTCTTGAGGGACAGCTCGGAACTCTGAAAGACCCGGATCACGGAATCTATCCGATGGTTACATCCTCTTCCACACTGGCTGCTTATGGTGCTATCGGTGCAGGCCTGCCTCCATATGAGATCAAGAAGGTCGTAACCGTATGCAAAGCTTACTCCAGTGCAGTTGGAGCAGGTGCATTCGTTTCTGAGATCTTCGGCGAGGAAGCAGATGAGCTGAGAAAACGTGGCGGTGACGGTGGTGAGTTCGGTGCTACTACAGGCCGTCCGAGACGTATGGGATGGTTCGACTGTGTTGCATCCAAATACGGATGCCGTCTCCAGGGAGCTACAGACGTTGCTTTTACAGTACTGGATGTTCTGGGATATCTGGATGAGATCCCGGTTTGCACAGGCTATGAGATCGACGGAGAGGTAACAACAGAATTCCCGACAACTGTGCAGCTTGAGAAAGCAAAACCGGTTATTGAGAAGCTTCCGGGATGGAAATGCGATATCCGTGGAATCAAAAAATATGAGGATCTTCCGGAGAACTGCAGAAAATATGTAGAGTTCGTAGAAAAACATATTGGATTCCCGATCACAATGATCTCTAACGGACCAGGAAGAAACGACATCATTTATAGATAATTATTTTTACAGTATCAGGATTATGACAACAGGAAGCGCCGGGGAAGAATTTCTCCGGCGCCCTTTTGGTTCAAAGAGATATTCAGTTAAAATAACAGATAGAATAGCGGATGTATCATGTGAAAGGAAGCTCAATGAAAAATTTTAAAAGAATCGCGGCACTTGCAGGTGTTGTCATATTACTTCTTATATTCTGCCTTCCAATGGCATTTGCCTGGGGAAGCAGTGAAAACGCCCAGGCTTTGTTCCGGGGGGCTTTTGCGGCAGCAGTTCTGGTACCGATCGTAGCGTATGTTTTCTGGATGGCGTACCGGATCTGGGGAAATAAGAAGCCGAGAGAGGATGAAAACCGTATGATCGAGAATATTATTTTTGATGTGGGAAATGTGCTGATGGGCTATGACTGGGAAGAGTATCTTCGGAGCTATGACTTCCCGGAAGAAAAGTATCAGAAAATTGCAGATGCAGTATTTCGAAACCCGATCTGGGAGGAACAGGACCGTGGACAGCATGAGGAGTCCTGGTATGTAGATAAATTTGTGGAAAGTGCACCGGAATATGAAGCAGATATCCGTGAGGTGGTACGACGTGATCCGGAGTGTATGCATCTGTATGATTATGCGGAAACCTGGGTGAAATATCTCAAAAATCAGGGATATCATCTCTATGTCCTTTCCAACTACGGAACTTATATGCTGGATCGTACAAAGCAGGATATGTCTTTTCTGAAATATATGGATGGAGTGGTATTTTCCTGTGATGTGCAGCAGATCAAGCCTGAGGTGGATATTTACAAAACACTTCTGAAGCGTTACAGCCTGAAACCGGAGAAATCGGTATTTTTGGATGATCGTGCCGTGAACTGTGAGGGAGCCGGAAAAGCCGGTATCCATACCATCCAGTTTGAGAATCTGAAGCAGGCGGCGAAGGCGCTTGAGAAGCTTGGTGTGAAATGACCTTCAGTGTGAAAAGAGAAACGCAGAGGACCTGCACCATCGCGAAGCCCTCTGCATTCTAAAGGGGAGGATATGATAAGTATATCCCGGAACGGCATCTGTTATACAGAAAATATATAAGATTTATTCCCTGTTTTTCTTCCGATATTCACCAGGAGTCATTCCATATGCTTTTTTAAAAGTACGCATAAAATGTTCCGGACTTTCATATCCTACAAGTTCGCAGATCGCAAGATTGCTGAGAGATGTTTCACGCAGGGCGCGGCATGCCTGGTCCAGCTTGATATCCCGGATGATCTGCAAAAACGTGCGCCCGGTACTCTCTCTGATCAGAGTACTGAAGTGAGAAATACTGTAGCCAAAATGCCTCGCAGCGTCACGTAAAGTGACGCTTTGATAGTTGCAGTTCAGGTAGTTTAGGATTTCCGTCACAGATTTCCCGGTGCTGTTCTTTGTAAGGATGGATTCAATATCATTTTCGTGAAAACGCAGCAGCATGGCCCAGAACATGACCAGCATGGAGTTGAGAAAGGTGCAGCTGTATTTGGCGTGGCCGAGATATTCGATATAGAGATTTTCCAGCATGTCATGGATCTGTGCATCATTTCCACTGTGAAAGATCAGATAATTTCCCACGGTCTTGCGGTACAGCACATGGGCAGTTACTGCTAACGGTAACAAAAGCTCATGGGTACCCTGGCAAATACTTCCTGTACAATATAAGCATACTTTTGGCTATGAAATGCTTTTAAACATAGTGGGTATTTTAGATCCCGGTATGCTGTTTCCTGTGACCATCTGAGATGGTAGAGTTCTTTTAAGTGATCCATATCAAAATCCTTTTTTTACAAGGAAATTCCTTAAGTAAATGACATTGGGAGTGAACAGTAACTCTGAAACAGTTAAGACAGGCGGAAAATCCGCCTGCTCTTGACATGCAGATTTGCACCTGTTATATATAAAGAGCAAGGGCAAAAAGCTCTGTGAAAGAACTTTTCACCCTTCATTATCATAGAAGAATCTTATTTACAGACTTTTTCTCACAGTCTCTCTGTAGTTTACTATTGCTTTTTGGGCAGCATCAAAATCCTTTTCTAGTACATAAATACATGTTGTTTCATTCTTATGATCAATTCCCGATGCAAAAGTATGATAAAAAATCAAGAAAAAAAGATTATTGATAAATGTTGCTTTTTTCAATCTGGTTTCATAAGGAATATTATTTTCATTCAACGCTTGTGTTAACCGCACAAGATGATCCATATTATCAGTTTCACATAATTTAATTTTCCCATTATCCTGAATATACTTCATAAAACCACCTCCGTGCTATATGTACATATATAAGAATAAATAATTTCCTGAATCCGTGAAATTCATCCTTTAAGTGAACCAACCTGCCAAGGGCAAGTTGGTTCCATGATAAAAATATACTTCCCTGTCTATTTTCAATACCAATGTCGTGACTCCAAGCGCTCATTGGGCAAAAAAAGGTACACGAAATAAGCCTACTATAAAATTGCTTTGTTACTTATGCGTTTGTGACAGCATATTTCTGACAGATATCAGAAAATATATGCCGCCAGACGTTGCTTTTTCCAAGGCCGATTATCAACTGGCGTGCATGCATGGTTACATGGCTTGCCATCATGATCAGGCTGCTGATAACTGTGCGTAAACGACGGCGTTTAACATCCCTCTTCTGACAAGGTGTTCGTCCTCCAATTGTGCCCTGACCGATCATACGGAGAATGTTATATGCGATCATCCCTAATTCGAGTATCAGTGCATTGGTCGTGAACTTTCCAGATGGAAGTCGCTCCAGATCCATGTCAGTTTTTACCTCACTATGAAACTGCTCGCATTCTCCATGGGCATGATACAGACGGATGATTTCCTCATCCGGGTCACCAAGGTTTGTCCACCAGGTTTCAACTTCAACATCGGGAACCAGATTGAACTGACCATATTTATCAATGGTTCGTTCCGTAATCTCGTAGCCGGTACGGAGTGTAAACTCTTTATTGAACTGCTTATTGGTAACGGTTTTCCAGTCACTGCCTATATAAACAGTTTTTCCATCTCTGGGGCTGTTTATATTCTGGCAGTACTGCTTTGCCATTTCAAACCAATCATCCGTGCTTTCCCGGCGAAGGTTCCGCTTGATAATAAAAAAGCAGCCTGCATCCATCAGAACAGCAACAGTGTCGATGGAGTCATTGCCGGAATCAAGGCGAATCAACAGCGGCTTATCTGTCAGTTTGTGGCAAAGCGTTATTGTTTCCTGCGGAAATTCAACCGTCCCCTTCTGACAATGCTGTTTTCCTTCACGGAGTTCGAAATTGATGGCGTACCCCTCTGTATCTATATATGCCATCATAGGCGCATAGCCGTCACCCCTTTGTAGGTTCGTGAAACACCTTCCTTTTTGGATTTCGAATTATCCATAGGTGTCACGTCGATATCTACCGGAACAAGACCATTTGCAAGAGCTGTCGGTTGTATTTTGTTTGTAAGGAGCATCTCAACATTCTGCCCATGCAAAGCATTCCAAGGTAAGTGAGTACAATATCACCGTTCTTAATCTGATGCTGAGACCGGTTGGGTGAATAATGATATTGAACAACAGAGTATCGCAAAATCTTGAAATTATAGGATTTAAGGAGCCTGTGAAGAAATCAACTTCACGGATTCAGGGAAGATATAAAAGTGGAGCTGCATAGAGCAGTTCTAAACTGATTTAATTTTAGCAAAGAAGGTGATGCCTGCCAAGAGGAAAACACAAATTTATGCACATTTTTTTAGAGAGGGAATCCGTGTAATCATTCAATGTGGATAACTTTCCTAAATTTATAAGAAATGTGTAAATATGTGAAATCACAAAATGGGTAGGCTATAAAATAAATTTACCTTTCAAAACTGATATGAAACAGATGTATTTGATTTCTTCGCCAAAAGATGATATAATAAATAGAAATTGCGAAGCGGAATATAAATCTCCGTCTTATTTATCTAAAATTTTGGAAAAGAGGATCAGACAATGAGCGATATGACAATTCTTGAGCAGTGGCGTTCCATTGCTTATAATCAGAATGCAGATAAGAATAAGCTTCAGCGCTTCTGGGCAAATTATTTTAACATTGAGAAGAATATTTATGAGCAGCTTCTTGAGAACCCGGATGAGATCGTTTCCGGAACTGTAAAAGAGCTTGCTGAGAAATACGGTCAGGATGTTATGACTATGGTTGGTTTCCTTGACGGAATCAATGACAGTCTGAAGGTTCCGAACCCGATCGAGACTATGGATGAGGATACCAAGGTAAACCTTGCATTTGATAAAGAGGCACTCTATAAGAACATGGTAGATGCCAAGGCTGACTGGCTTTACAATCTTCCTCAGTGGGACAAGATCTTCACAGAAGAGAAAAAGAAAACCCTCTACATGGAGCAGAAAAAATCCGGCACAGTTGTGAAACCGCACAAGGTCGGAAGAAACGATCCGTGCCCATGCGGAAGCGGCAAGAAATACAAACACTGCTGCGGAAGATAATGAGCGTAAAGAAGAATCTGGATTACATTATCGTGTTAGGTGCCCATGTGGACGGAACACGGATGACACTTGCCCTTCTGGAACGAGCCAGAAGGGCTCTTCTTTATCTTGAAGAAAATCCGGGTACGAAGGCAGTGCTATCCGGAGGAAAAGGCGATGGAGAAAACATTTCCGAGGCAGAGGCCATGTATCGTTATCTTACCGGTCACGGAATAAACAGGGACAGACTGATACGGGAAGAGGAATCTACCAGTACAAAAGAGAATTTGGAATTCAGCCGCAGAAGGATCGGAACCACAGACTGTTCCGTAGGCGTGGTGACGAACAATTTTCATGTATGGAGAGGAGCAGCCATTGCAAGAAAATGTGGATTCCGGGAAGTGGCCATGGTACCTTCCAGGTATCGAAGCTGGCGTCTTTTTATTTACATTCCCCGTGAGATTCTGGCCATTATCAAAGACAAACTCATGGGAAATCTGTAGATCTGTGCGAGAAGAGAAATCTCAAAAATTTTGTCAACATGCGTTGACAAATAAAAATACTGCGCTTATAATGAACCACAGAAAAAGAAATAAAAAACACGTTGACGAGACGAGTAAGCTGTGAAACGTTACAGAGAGAGATGTGAAGTGCTGGAAACATCTTATCGGGAAACAGCCGAAGACTACCTCCGAGTGGCCCCAATCCGGTCCGGTGATTCCGTTATCATCATAATTGAGAGGCTTTGCATCCTGGCATGACCGGGCAGCAGAGCAAGCAGGGTGGAACCGCGAGAATGAATGAACTCGTCCCTTACAGTATGTGATGTGCTGTGAGGGATTTTTTTATTGCAGAATCTCTTGCAAAAGCAGACACATACTGTGTACCATAGAAACTTCATTTAAAATGAAAGGAGAAACAACAATGATCATTACATTAAAAGACGGCTCAAAAAAAGAATATGCAGAAGCAAAAGCTGTGATCGATATCGCATATGACATCAGCGAAGGCCTTGCACGTGCTGCATGTGCAGGAGAAGTAAACGGAGAGGTCGTAGATCTTCGTACAGTTCTTGACAGCGACTGTGAGCTGAATATCCTTACAGCGAAAGACGAGAAGGGCCTTGCAGTTCTCCGTCATACAGCATCTCACGTAATGGCACAGGCTGTACAGAACTTATACCCGGAGGCAAAGGTTGCCATCGGACCATCCATTGATACAGGCTTCTACTATGATTTCGACCACGAGCCATTTTCACGTGAGGATCTTGACGCCATTGAGAAAGAGATGAAAAAGATCATCAAAAAAGGCGCAAAGATCGAGCGTTTTACAAAATCCCGTGAGGATGCCATCGCATACTTTAAAGAGAAAAATGAGCCATACAAGGTTGAGCTGATCGAGGATCTTCCGGAGGGAGAAGAGATTTCCTTCTATTCACAGGGAGACTGGACAGACCTCTGTGCAGGCCCGCACCTGATGAGTGTAAAAGGCGTCAAGGCATTCAAGCTTCTTTCTTCTTCCAGCGCATACTGGAGAGGCAGTGAGAAAAACGCAATGCTCACACGTATCTACGGAACAGCCTATGCTACAAAGGATGAGCTGAAAGAGCATCTGGAGCAGATGGAAGAAGCAAAGAGACGTGACCATAACAAGCTTGGCCGTGAGATGAAGATCTTCACAACTGTAGATGTGATCGGACAGGGACTTCCGCTTATCATGCCAAACGGTGTGATCATAATGCAGGAGCTTCAGCGCTGGATCGAGGATGAGGAGACAAAGCGTGGATATGTAAGAACAAAAACTCCTCTTATGGCAAAAAGCGATCTTTACAAGATCTCCGGACACTGGGATCATTACAAAGATGGTATGTTCGTACTTGGTGATGAGGAGAAGGACAAAGAGGTTTATGCACTTCGTCCGATGACATGTCCGTTCCAGTACTATGTATACAAAGCAGAGCAGCATAGCTACCGTGATCTGCCGATCCGTCTCGGCGAGACCTCCACACTGTTCCGTAATGAGGATTCCGGAGAGATGCATGGCCTGACACGAGTTCGTCAGTTTACTATTTCCGAGGGACATCTGATCGTAAGACCGGACCAGATGGTAAAAGAGTTCAAAGACTGTATCGCACTTGCCCAGTACTGTCTGCAGGTACTTGGTGTTGAGGAAGATGTAACCTATCATCTTTCCAAATGGGATCCGACAAACAAAGAAAAATACATCGGTGAGCCGGAGGTATGGGAAGAGACAGAAGGCCATATCCGCCAGATGCTTGAGGAGCTGAACATTCCATTCACAGAGGATGTGGGCGAGGCTGCTTTCTACGGACCGAAGGTTGATATCAACGCAAAGAACGTATACGGAAAAGAAGACACCATGATCACGATTCAGTGGGATGCACTTCTTGCAGAGCAGTTTGATATGTACTATATCGATGAGAATGGTGACAAACAGCGTCCGTACATCATCCACCGTACATCCATGGGATGCTATGAGAGAACACTGGCATGGCTCATTGAGAAATACGCAGGAATGTTCCCGACATGGCTCTGCCCGGAGCAGGTTCGTGTGATCCCGATCTCCGAGAAGTACAACGATTATGCACAGAAGGTTGAAGCTCAGATGAGAGAAGCAGGAATCCGCTGCTCTGTAGACGGACGTTCCGAGAAGATGGGATACAAGATCCGTGAGGCACGTCTTGAGAGAGTACCTTACATGCTTATCGTTGGTGCAAAAGAGGAAGAAGAGGGTAAGGTTTCTGTAAGAAGCCGCTACCTTGGTGATGAGGGAATGAAAGAGCTTGGTGAGTTCATTGACTTCATCAAAGAAGAGATCAAGAACAAAACAATCCGTAAGATCGAGGTTCAGGAAGAGAAGAAATAAACAAAACAGATGATTGACGGATAAATAAAAGGCGACCCGTGTGATAGGCGGGCCGCCTTTATTTTTGATCCGGCAATATTGAGGCCACGCTGTGATGCGGAGGCGGTCAGTATTGCCGGATATTTTTTATTTAAAATATTTCTCCCTCACGAGCTCAACCGGCATGTCCAGTCCGGTCCAGATGTGGAAAGCCTTTACACCCTGGTGGAGCAGCATGTACATTCCGTTAAAGGTCGGACATCCAGCTTCCCGGGCTTCCCTGAGAAGTCTTGTTTCTCTTGGTTCATATACAACATCGGCTACGGTAAGCTCCGGATGGAACAGAGTCTTGTCCGGGATCACGGTGCCTGTCACATCCGGAACCATTCCCACAGAAGTTGCATTGATGAGGAGATTGCTTTCCTCCAGTGCGTCCTTCAGCGCAGTGTGATCATCCATCTCATGAAGGATCATCTCACATTCTGTCATATGAGACATTTTTTCTGCCATGGAAACGGCGCGTTCCCAGTAACGGCTGGTAGGACGTGCAAAAACATGGATCTTTTTTGCACCCTCCAGGGCGGACTGGCCGCAGATCGCCATTCCGGCACCGCCGACGCCCATAACGGTGATGGTGCGTCCTTTTACATCACAGCCGGCATCTCTGGCAGACTGGGTAAATCCATAACCATCCGTATTAAACCCCTTTAATTTTCCGTTGTCGTTGCGTACGGTATTTACCGCTCCGATCAGCTGGGCAGTGGGAGAAAGCTCGTCCAGAAGCTCCACGATCTTATTCTTGTTTGGCATGGTCAGGTTAAAGCCCTTGATCCCACAGGCTTTCAGTCCTTCCACAGCCTGGGGAAGGGTCTCCTCTGTTACATCAAAACAGAGATACACATAATCAAGTCCAAGATAACGGAATGCCTCATTGTGCATTAAAGGTGATACGCTGTGTGCCACGGGGCTTCCCAGAAGGCCGGTAAGCCCGGTATGTCCGGTAATATTGATCATTGTTCGATTCCCTCCTGTATCTCATAAAATAGAATTTCTTTACGAAATATAATAAAAAATATTTTAGCACTATAAAGTGCGAAAATCAACAAATACAAATATTGTACGGAAATTTATACATTTTTGTCGCCGATTCATAGAAAAAATCTATAAATGTCGAGGCAGACAGAAACGACCCGATAAGTTAGAAGAATCGACATCCGGATTTGACAAAATATGCAAAGAGCCTGCCCTATAATAAATACACTTACCAAAGTTGAGAATCGATGGCAGACGAAACAGCAGTGGGGGAAGCTTATGTATCAGAGGATGTACATAGATATCGTTTTTATGACGAATTTCCTTATGGATTACATGCTTTTAAGACTTGTGGGAAAATTTCTGCATCTTGATGGGAAACGCAGAAGATGTGTGATATCCGCTGCCTTTGGATCTTTTGTATCCTGCCTGCTTGTATGTGCACCTTTTAAGATCATTTTTCCTGCCGCTGTACTAATCCATGGCGGCTGCGCTTTTTTTATGGCGTCGTTTGCTTTTCGACTGAAAAAAGGCGGCCTTCTTGTAAAAACCATTCTGGCTCTGTATTTCACAGCTTTTGTGGTTGGCGGGATCTATCAGGCACTGGAAACGGAAAGAACCATGACGGTGAAAATATTTCTGCTTTTTCTGGCAGGGATTTATGGCACACTTTATACTCTGGGATGTGTGACCGAGACCTTCCGGTTTGGAAGAAGAAATATTTTTCCGGTCACTTTGAAATATCAGGGGAAGCTGCAGCAGACATACGGCTTTTATGATACCGGAAATCTCCTTATGGATCCTGTGAAAAAACAGCCGGTATCGATCATCAAACAGGAACTCCTGGGAAGCCTGATATCGAAAGAGCAGGTGAAAAAACTGATGGATATTAAAGATAAACCAGAGGCACTGGAAAATACAGGATTTGTCAGTCTGCAGCCGCATTTTCTGAGCTGCCATACCGCAGATGGAAAAAAAGGACTGCTGCTGGCAGTGATCCTTGATGAACTTCTGATCCAGACTCCCGAAAGGGTGGTACATGTAGGAAAACCGGTGCTTGCCATAACATCCGAGCCCTCAGCTTTGGGAGAAGAGTACGAGATACTTTTGAATTCCAGACTATTAAATTGAGAAGGGGGCTTATGTTATGAACAGAGCAGCTGCAAGATCCTATCCGTTTCAGGTGATCCGGAAATTTATGTTCAATCGTCCGGGAGAGGTTTTTTATATTGGTGGAAATGATATCCTTCCGGCGCCGTTGTCAGCGGAACGGGAGGCTGAAGTGATCGAAATGCTGGGAACAGAAAAGGAAAAAGAGGGAAAGTCGGTTCTGATCGAGCACAATCTACGGCTGGTGGTTTATATTGCAAAGAAATTTGATAATACAGGGGTAGGTGTGGAGGATCTGATCTCCATCGGAACCATAGGGCTCATAAAGGCTATCAATACCTTTGATCCGGTAAAAAATATCAAGCTTGCTACCTATGCATCACGATGTATCGAAAATGAGATCCTGATGTATCTGAGGAGAAACAGCAAAACAAAGATGGAGGTTTCCATTGATGAGCCGCTGAATGTGGACTGGGATGGAAATGAGCTGCTACTTTCGGATATCCTGGGAACGGATGACGATGTGATCTCCAGACGTCTGGAAGATGAGGTGGAGATCGCACTTCTTGGAAAAGCCATCAGCAAACTGACAAAGCGGGAACAGATGATCATCCGTCTGCGATTCGGTATCGGAAACCGGGAAGGAAGCGAGAAAACACAGAAGGAGGTAGCGGATCTTTTAGGAATTTCGCAATCCTACATTTCTCGCCTGGAAAAGCGGATCATGAAGCGGCTGCGGAAAGAAATCGTAAAGTATGAATAGATGAAACCGAAAAAAACGGTTTACCGGACAGGTTTCCCTTATGGAGGAAGTAAAACCAAAAAATATTTTTGAGACACCACAGGGAGATGAGCGTCTTGGATGGACCGGTGATGCAGAAATCTTCTGCCGTACGGCATGCTTCCTTGAAAATACCTATTCCTTCTACCGAAAATGGCTCCGTGATGTGGAGGCAGACCAGACAGGGGAGGACGGTGTCGCCCATGTTGTTCCGGATATCATTTCCGAAAACGAAGGGGATAACTGGCTCTTTGAGCAGGGAAGTCATTCGGCAGCAGCGAGAAGATTTAAAATTCCGGGAAATACAGTAGAATTCGTCAGAGACCTTCGGTATAATAAATACAGAGTGTTTACAGAACTACAGAATGAACAAAAGAAGGGATGTGGCAGAATGATCGACATTGCACATGCAAAACAGGAATTCGAAAAATATCTGGATGAGTACGACCGGGAGGATGAACAGATCTATCTGAAGATCGTACATACCTATGGAGTGGTGAAATACGCAGGAGAGATCGCCAGAAAAATGGAATGTTCCGATGAAGATGTGGAACTTGCGGAGCTGATCGGTCTGCTTCATGATATTGGCCGTTTTGAGCAGATCCGTAGATTTCACAGCTTTGAGCCGGGGACCATGGATCATGCAGTGTTCGGTGCAGAACTTCTTTTCGGGGAGGAGAAGCTGATCCGGCGCTTCGTGAAGGATGATAAATTTGATGAACTGATCGATGCAGCAATTCGGAAACACAGTGATTTCAAACTGGAAGGAATCCACGATGCCAGAACACTTTTCCATGCAAAATTGATCCGTGATGCCGATAAGCTGGATAATTGCCGGGTGAAGCTGGAAGCATCAATAGGGGCCATGTTTGGTGTATCAGAAGAGGTTGCCGGGGAAGGGCTGATCTCACCGGCAGTGTGGGAGTCCTGTCTCAGAAGAGAATCCGTGTTATCCGCAGACAGACATGTGCCGGTGGATTACTGGGTATCTTATCTTGCACAGTATTATGATATTAATTTTCCTGAGACCTGTGAGATCATCGAAGAAGAGGATTATATCACCAGGATCGCAGGCCGGTTGACTTACCAGGAGCAGGATACCAGAACTAAGATCCATATTCTCACAGAAGATCTGAACAGGTATCTGGAGATGCCGGCTGTGTCTGTGAAGGAATAGGATCATAGCAGTTACTGTTCACTGGCAATGTTCCGCGAGGTGTTTTTTGTGAGCGAAGGTCACAGAAAACCCGAGACATACCGCGCGAATTTATGCGATTAGCATAAATTCTGTGCATCGCGAAGCGTGTTACTGAGAACGGAGTGAGCAGTAACTCATAGCAGAGAGACTTGTTATATTTTTTTGTTTGGGGTTGACTTTGAGGCGGTTTTCACCTAAAATATATCAGAGATACGGCGATGATGAGAATAGTACACAGGGAATTATCTCAGAGAGGGATCTGCTTTGGTGGAAGGATCCTGTGCGTGAACTGTGGAACCGGCCTCGGAGCTCTGCGTGATTGAAGCGTGGCGTGTGTTTCCGGCGTTAACGGGTGTTGAGAGAACAGCTTTTCTGGCTGTTAACTGGGGTGGTACCGCCGAAGTCATTCGGTCCCTTGTGAGGGATCCGGAGGGCTTATTTTTTTGTCCGTAAAACGGGACTGTAAATGTAGTGTACGGTTTATGGGACATAAGAGCAAGCTGGAAGGATTCCGGATTGCTGTGGCTGCCTGACAGCCGGCAATATGTAACAGATCACAAGAAAAAGGAGATTTATCATGGCAAAAGAAAAGAAATTAGTACAGGCCATCACATCTATGGATGAGGATTTTGCTCAGTGGTATACAGACGTTGTTAAGAAGGCTGAGCTTTGTGGCTATACAAGTGTTAAGGGCTGTATGGCGATCAAACCTGCAGGTTATGCGATCTGGGAGAATATCCAGCATGAGCTTGACCGCAGATTTAAAGAGACCGGTGTAGAGAATGTTTACATGCCGATCTTTATTCCGGAGTCTCTTCTTGATAAAGAGAAAGATCATGTAGAAGGTTTTGCTCCGGAGGTTGCATGGGTGACTCATGGCGGCCTTGATCCGCTGCAGGAGAGACTTTGCGTGCGTCCGACTTCTGAGACTCTGTTCTGCGATTTCTACCAGAAAGAGATCCAGTCTCACAGAGATCTTCCAAAGGTATATAATCAGTGGTGTTCCGTTGTACGCTGGGAGAAGACAACACGTCCCTTCCTTCGTTCCAGAGAGTTTCTGTGGCAGGAGGGACATACTGCTCACGCAACAGCTGAGGAAGCGGAGCAGCGTACCATCCAGATGCTGAACATCTATGCAGACTTCTGCGAGGAAGTTCTTGCGATTCCGGTCATCAAAGGCCAGAAGACAGATAAAGAGAAATTTGCAGGTGCTGAGGCTACTTACACCATCGAATCTCTGATGCACGACGGTAAGGCTCTCCAGTCCGGTACAAGCCATAACTTCGGAGATGGCTTTGCCAAAGCATTCGGAATCCAGTACACAGATAAAGATAACACACTGAAATATGTTCACCAGACATCCTGGGGAATGACAACCCGTATGATTGGTGCTATCATCATGGTTCACGGTGATAACAGTGGACTTGTTCTTCCTCCGAGGATCGCTCCGGTACAGACTGTGATTATCCCGATCCAGCAGCGTAAAGAGGGCGTTATGGAGAAGGCTGACGAGCTTCTTGCAGCACTGAAGGCAGCAGGTATCCGTGCAAAGGTTGATGCGACAGACAAGAGCCCGGGATTCAAGTTTGCTGAGCAGGAGATGCGTGGTATCCCGCTTCGTGTGGAATGTGGACCGAAGGATATCGAGAATGGCCAGGCAGTTCTCTGCAGAAGAGATACCCGTGAGAAATACACAGTATCCTTCGAGGAGCTTGCAGATAAGGTAAAAGAGCTTCTGGATACCATTCAGCATGATATGCTGGAGCGCGCACGTGCACACAGAGAGGCGCATACTTATGTAGCAAAGAATTATGAGGAGTTTGGCGAGATCATCAACAGCAAGCCTGGCTTTATCAAAGCTATGTGGTGCGGAGATCGTGCGTGTGAGGACAAGATCAAGGAAGATTTCCAGGCAACATCCAGATGTATGCCGTTTGAGCAGGAGCAGTTAAGCGACGTTTGCGTATGCTGTGGAAAACCGGCTAAGAAGATGGTTTACTGGGGACGCGCATACTAAAAAATATAGCAGGCCACTTCAAAAAAGTGGGACGATCATATTGTAGAAACAACGGCGGGGCAAAATATGCTCCGCTGTTTTTATGAATCTATGTTATAATAGCGTTAAGGAAAACATATCAGAATATTATTCGGCTGCTGACATGGAGATAATACAGCGAAATGTAAACGTGTTTTGAACGCAGATCGCGAAGCGACTGCGTTCATGAGCAAGTAGCGAAGCGGATTGCGAATGTCCGCTTTACCGGACAGCAGCGATCATCAAGAGGAGTTATTATGACGATAAACATACCACAAAAGGCAGAACAGATCCTGTGCACTCTCAATGAAGCCGGCTATGAGGCATATGTTGTTGGCGGCTGTGTCCGGGATTCCATCCTGAACCGGGTGCCTGGGGACTGGGATATCACTACCTCCGCACTTCCGGAGCAGGTGAAGGCGCTTTTTCACAGAACTGTAGATACGGGGATTCAGCATGGAACAGTAACTGTAATGATGGGCAAAGAGGGCTTTGAGGTGACAACCTACCGTGTAGACGGAGAATATCATGACGGCCGCCACCCGGATGCCGTGACCTTTACCAGAAGTCTTGAGGAAGATCTGAAACGAAGAGATTTTACTATTAACGCCATGGCTTATCATCCGGAGCATGGACTGGTGGACCTGTTTGGCGGAATGGAGGATATCAATAGGAAGATCATCCGTTGTGTCGGGGAACCGGTGGAACGTTTTACAGAGGATGCTCTTCGGATGCTCCGTGCAGTGCGTTTTTCCGCACAGCTTGGTTTTACTGTGGAAGAGAATACGAAAGCGGCACTGGCACGGATGTCGGGGAATCTGGAGCATGTCAGTGCAGAGCGTATCCAGACAGAGCTTGTAAAGCTTCTGGTATCAGATCATCCGGATTACCTCCGGACAGCCTGGGAGACAGGCCTTACCCGGGAATTTCTTCCGGAATTTGATGCTTGCATGGAAACAGCGCAGAATACCCCCCATCACTGCTGCAGCGTAGGCGAACACATCCTGAAAAGCCTTACGGAGATTGAGAATGACAGGCTTCTTCGTATCACCATGCTTCTTCATGACATTGCCAAGCCGGTTGTAAAAAAGACAGACGAGAATGGAAGAGACCACTTTAAGACTCACGGACCGGCAGGCGAGAAGCTGGCAGGAAAGATCCTGCGCCGTCTGAAATTTGATAATGTAACGATCCGAAATACCTGTCGGCTGATCCGGTATCATGATCTTCGTCCCACACCGGACGCCGAGGATGTGCGGAGAGCTGTGAATCTTATCGGAGAAGAGCTTTTTCCGCTGTATCTGAAAGTACAGAAGGCAGATCTTTTATCCCAGAGTACTTACAAGAGGGAGGAGAAGCTGGCACGGTTAGGCGGTGTGACGGAAGCTTATCAGGGGATCCTTGAAAGAGGAGAATGTACATCCCTGAAAACCCTGGCAGTTTCCGGAAAGGATCTTATAAAGGCAGGACATCCGGCCGGACCGGCACTGGGAGCGCTGCTCGAAAGACTTCTTGACTGTGTGCTGAAAGATCCAACCCTTAATACAAAAGAAAAACTTCTTGAAACAGCAGAAAAAGACAGCATAAAAACCGAATAGAATAACAAAAATCCCCCCTGCATAAGATAGAACGTAAAATAAGGCAGGGGGGAACTTTTTTGTATGATTATGGGTTGAGCGTGCTGGAGCAGTATGGGCTTACGGCTTCATTCTCCGTCAGGGTGCGGGGGGCACTTCTGTGCCGGACAGAAAAAGGTCCGGTGATACTCCGGGAATTTCATGGCTCGGAAAAAAAGCTTTCCATGCAGCAGCAGCTTCTTGAAAAAATGAAAGAACAGAACTGTCTTGTGGACGCTTATCTCAGAAACAGGGAAGGCGTACTGGTAAGCAGGGACAAAGATTCTGTTCCATATACTGCACAGGTCTGGTTTGAGGGACGGGAATGTGACACGAGATCCGAAAACGATATTTTAAAAAGCATCCGGACTCTGGCGCAGATCCACAAGATCATGCAGCTTCCTGTGGAAATGGATTACGCGGGAAGAAATCTGCAGGAAGAATACGTCCGGCATAATCAGGAAATGAAAAAAATACGTCGTTTTATCCGAAAAAAAGGAGCGGTCAATTCTTTTGAGAAAGATTATCTGAAAAGCGTGGAATGGTTTCTGCAAAAAGGAGAAGAAGCGGCAGCTATGCTGGAAACCACGGATTATAAAAATCTGCGGCAGCAGTCTCTTCAAAGCGGCAGTATCTGTCATGGCGAATATAATCAGCATAATGTGCTGATGCTTGGGAAAAACACAGCGGTGACGAATTTTAGCCACTGGAGCTTTGATGTGCAGATGGCAGATCTGTACCGCTTTATGCGGAAAATCCTGGAGAAATACAGCTGGGATCTGCACCTCGCGCAGAAGATGCTTTCTGAATATGATTCCGTGCGGCCGCTCTCAGAGTCTGAGTGGCAGAACCTGAGAGTCCGGTTCTGTTATCCGGAAAAATACTGGAAACTGGCAAACCATTATTATACACATAACAAGGCTGTGATCTCCGGAAAAAATGTGGAAAAGCTGAGAACCCTGATTTATCAGAAAAAACAGTGGGAGGAATTTTCAAAACAGTGCTTCAGACAGTAATGATTCTGAATGTAACGAAAACAAAACTTCCCTTTTTCTGAAAATTGTTATATAATACTAAGTATCTTATATAAAGAAACAGGGAGGTATTTTGGAACATGGATTATAAAGAAATCTATAATCAGTGGCTTGAAAACCCATACTTTGATGAGGCGACAAAGGAAGAACTGAAAGCGATCAAAGACGACGAAAATGAGATCAAAGAGCGTTTTTATATGGATCTTGAGTTTGGTACGGCAGGCCTGCGTGGTATCATCGGCGCAGGTACCAACCGTATGAATATTTATGTGGTAAGAAGAGCGACCCAGGGGCTTGCCAACTATATTGCCAAGGTTGACAAGAAATCTCAGGGAGTTGCCATCGCATATGATTCCCGTCATATGTCACCGGAGTTTGCCCAGGAAGCAGCACTTTGCCTGGCAGCAAACGGAATCAAGGCTTATATCTTTGAGACACTTCGTCCGACACCGGAGCTTTCCTTTGCAGTACGTCATCTGGGCTGTGTGGCAGGTATCAACGTAACAGCCAGCCACAATCCTCCGGAATACAACGGATACAAGGTTTACTGGGAGGACGGCGCGCAGATCACACCACCTCATGATTCCGGTATCATGGGCGAGGTAAAGGCAATCTCCGACTGGAATACCGTAAAGACCATGGATAAGGAAGAAGCAGTAAATGCAGGACTTTTCGAAGTGATCGGACAGGCTGTCGATGACGCTTACATGGCAGAGCTTAAGAAACAGATCATCCATATGGATGCGATCCAGGCAGAGGGCAAGAACCTGAAAATCGTTTACACACCTCTTCACGGAACCGGCAATATTCCGGCCAGAAGGATCCTTAAGGAGCTTGGATTTGAGAATGTATATGTAGTACCGGAACAGGAGCTTCCGAATGGGGATTTCCCGACAGTCAGCTATCCGAACCCGGAGGCAGCAGAGGCATTTGAGCTTGGCCTGAAGCTTGCGAAGGAAGTGGATGCAGACATCGTACTTGCCACAGACCCGGATGCAGACCGTCTTGGCGTTCGCGTAAAGGACAAAAACGGAGAGTATCATGATCTTACTGGTAACATGTCCGGATGCCTTCTTGCAAACTATGAGCTGAGCCAGAGAAAGGCTGTGAACGGAAGCCTTCCGGAGGACGGAGCTCTTGTAAAGACTATCGTTACAACAAACCTGGCAGATGCTATTGCCAAGGGATACAACGTGAAGCTTATCGAAGTGCTTACCGGATTCAAATACATCGGACAGCAGATCCTCGGATTTGAGAACAGTGGCAAGGGTACATATCTTTTCGGATTTGAGGAGAGCTACGGCTGCCTGATCGGAACCTATGCAAGAGACAAGGATGCCATTGTTGCTACCATGGCACTTTGTGAAGCTGCTGCTTACTATAAGACACAGGGCAAGACTCTCTGGGATGCAATGATCGATATGTATGAGGAGTTCGGCTACTATAAGGATGCCATCCAGGCAGTTACCATGAAGGGTATCGAGGGACTTCAGAAGATCCAGGAGATCATGACAACACTTCGTCAGAATCCGCCTGCCGAGTTTGCCGGACATAAGGTGACTGCTGTACGTGACTACAAGCTGGATGAGATCACAGATCTTGCAACAGGTGAGAAGAAGCCGACAGGACTTCCGAATTCCAATGTTCTCTACTATGAGCTTACTGATGATGCATGGGTTTGCGTAAGACCGTCCGGAACAGAGCCTAAGGTTAAATTCTATTATGGCGTTAAGGGAACATCTCTTGCAGACGCGGACGAGAAGTCTAATGCAATGGGCAAGGCTGTTCTTGAAATGGTTGATTCCATGAAATAATAAAATAGGTCACATTCCGCCTGTAATATGCGAAAAACCTTGACATTATAAGCCAAAAGCGGTATATATATAAAGCAAAGTCAAAAATAAGAGAACATCAATTATAGGAGGAAACACCATGAATAAAACAGAGTTAGTGGCAGCAATGGCGAAAGACACCAATCTTTCCAGGAAAGATGTAGAAGCTGTTCTGAAATCTTTTATCGATGTTGTAACAGACGAACTGAAAAAAGGCGAGAAGATTCAGCTGGTTGGATTTGGAACTTTCGAAGTAAGCACAAGAGCTGCAAGAGAGGGAAGAAATCCTCAGACTGGTGAGACCATGACGATCGAGGCTTCCAAGTCTCCGAAGTTCAAAGCAGGAAAAGCTTTAAAGGACGTTGTCAACGGCAAATAATCTGTTGGTTCAGAGTGATAACGGCAGGGGAAACCGGTTTTTTGGTTTCCCCTGCTTTTTTAGGAGGAAAAATTATGCGTCTTGATAAATATCTGAAGGTATCCAGACTGATCAAACGCCGTACGGTGGCAAATGAAGCCTGCGATGCAGGAAGAGTTCTGGTCAATGACAAGCCGGCTAAGGCTTCTGTACAGGTAAAGACCGGTGACACTGTGGAGATTCAGTTTGGAAGCCGTAATGTAAAGGTTGAAGTCCTGGAAGTTAAGGAAACGGTAAAAAAAGATGAAGTGGAAAGCATGTTCCGCTATATCTGATGCAGGGACAGCTGCCGTTTAGGCGTGATGGTCTATTCCGGATGGATTTTTCATAAAATAAAAGAGAAATCATCCCCAGGGAGGTATGGATTGGACGAGAAGAGAACGGCAGCATTTCACAGTCTGATGCTGGAGCGGCAGAAAGGTGGCACCATAACGGGAATCCGGGAGGTGATCTCTTTCGATGAAAAAGAAATACTGCTGCATACAGAGGAAGGAAAGTTATCCATAAAAGGCGAAGGACTTCATGTAAAACATCTTGATCTGAAAAGCGGGCAGCTTAGCCTGGAGGGAAAAATCGACAGTCTTACCTATCTTGGCAGGAAAAAAGACAAAAAAGAAGGATCCCTTTTAAAAAGACTGTTCCATTAAAGCTAAAAAGACAGCAAACCGGTTGATATTTTTTTGAAGAAGTTGTAAAATCTGGATGTATAAGCTCGTAAAAGGTAAAGAGATCAGATCGTGTAAAAAAGGAGCAGCAGATTGAAAAATCCAAAAAAGGGAAAAGAAAAAAAACGGATCGGATATAATTATCTTGGCATGGCGGGGATCATGGTGATCGCACTGGTGTTGCTGGGAAGCCTTATGTTACAGAGTAAGACTCTGGAACGGCGCAGGGATTATTATGATTCCAAAGCTACAGCACTGGAGAAGTCGATTGAAAGTGAGAAGGAACGTACCAAGGAGATCGAAGCAGAGAAAGAATATATGAAGACCGACGAATATGTGGAAGAGGCGGCTCGTGAGAAACTGGGACTTGTGAAAGACAACGAGATCGTGTTTCAGGAAGAAAAATAGCTGAAAATCAAAGGTTTCGACGAAATTTTTTTTGACATTTTCGTGCGGCTTTGACAGATATTTCAGGGATCTTCCTTTATAATGTTCAGTCAGTGAAGGTTATAAGGGGAGGGGAAAATATGCAGGAATGGATCATTGCCATGCTCGTAGTCAGCATATTGCTGATACTCCGGGACATGGCAAAAACTGTCTTTTCGGGAAAAACGAAGGAAAAAGAAGAAATGCTGCCGCTTTGTGAAAGCCATCCCCAGAAGGAAAAAGTGGAACGGTATGCAGCATCCTTCCGGAAGCTTGCGGATACATTCTACGGAATGCCTTACCGTAAGGAATTTTTGAGCGGAGGACAGCTGAACCGTATCATATCGGACACCAGTGCGGCTGTATGTTCCAGATGTTATCAGAGAGAGATCTGCTGGGGAGAGCATGCCGGGGAAACCATGCGGGGCAGTGAGAATATGATCCGTACCATGGAGGAAGGCAATGAGGAGAATATCCAGAGAGCCCGCAGTGAATGGATGAGAGCATGTGGCCGTTCCGCCCAGTATTTTCAGGTCCTGAATGAGGGATTTCGTGAAGAAAGGCAGAATCTCGTGTGGGACAACCGGATGATCGAAAGCCGGCTTGCAGTTGCACAGCAGCTGACGGAGATCTCGAGGATTATGGATCATATGGCAGAAGAGCTGTATGATATCATGCCGGCAGATCCGCAGTTTCAGGAAGATCTGAAAAAGGCTCTTCGTAAAAAGCATGTACTTGTAAAAAATGTCTGGGTCATGGATAAGATTGAAGGAAGACGGCAGATATTTCTGAATCTGAGAGCCAGGAGCGGACAGTGTGTTTCTATGACAGAAATCGCACAGATCCTGTCCAGGATCTGCGGAAGCTCCATGACGCCGGACGCTGGCAGCCGCAGTATTGTAAATGGAGATTTTCGTATGGTTCATTTTGTGGAGGATGTCAGTTATCAGATGCTTTACGGAGTAGCGCGGCTTACAAGAGAAGCGGAAAAAGTTTCCGGAGATAATTATATCTGTCGTCAGGAAGAGGATGGCAGGTTTTTTCTCTGTCTGTCTGATGGGATGGGTTCCGGAATAGAAGCGTTTAAAGAAAGCGAGATCGTGGTAGAACTTCTGGAACAGTTTCTGGAATCCGGCTTTTCTCAGGAGACAGCTGCCAGAATGGTGAATTCCGCATTGCTGTTGAAAGGACGGGAAGGGATGTTTTCTACTGTCGATATCTGTGCGGTGGATCTTTATACCGGGATTTGTGATTTCCTGAAAGCAGGGGCGTCTTCCACATTTATTAAAAGAGATCACTGGGTGGAATCCATTGCTTCGGAAAATCTTGCCGCAGGCTTGGTCCAGCAGTTGGATTTTGATACTGCATCAAGAAAGCTTTATCATGGAGATTACCTGATCATGATGACAGATGGAGTTCTGGATGCACTTCCTGCAGAACGGGAAGAAGAAACTATGAAGGAGATCATTATGGATGTTCGGGAAAAAGAGCCCCGGGAGATGGGACGGGGAATACTGGAAAGGGTCCTGGGATACAGCGATTATCATGCCAGGGATGATATGACAGTAGTTGTGGCAGGATTGTGGAAAAAATAGAGTATTTTTGGTTACAGGAGAAAAAATGATCACACGTGTAAGAAAATATATCAGAGACCATCAGATGCTGAAAGCAGAGGATATGGTTGTGGCAGGGGTTTCCGGAGGGGCAGATTCCATAGCAATGCTTCATATTCTGAAAAATCTTCAGAAAGAGATTGGTTTTTCCATGGAAGTGGTTCATGTCCATCATGGGATCCGGGGCCAGGAGGCGGACCGGGATGAGCAGTTTGTGGGAAAAATCTGCCGGGATTGGGGAGTCCCTTTCCGGTCCAGGCATTATCCGGTTCCGGAGCTTTCCGAAAAGTGGAAGCTGGGAGAAGAAGAAACCGGAAGGATCGTGCGAAAACAGGCATTTCAGGAGGAAAAAAAGAGACTTGGTTTTTCTGGGGAACAGTCAGAAAAGAACGGACAGTTCCGGATCGCACTGGCACACAACCGCAACGATCTGGCAGAGACTATGCTGCATCATCTGGCAAGGGGAACCGGTATCCGGGGACTTTCCGGGATACAGGCGGTAAACGGTGAGATCATCCGGCCGGTTTTGTGTTTAGAACGGAAGGAGATCGTCAATTATCTGAAGGAGAGAGGTATTTCCTATATCACAGACAGCAGCAATCTTTCAGATGACTATACAAGAAACCGGATCCGTAACCATATTCTTCCGGCTATGGAACAGAAGATCAATGCAAAAGCGGTGGAGCATATGGCAGAAACCGCACGGGTTCTGGCAGAAGCAGATTCGTATCTTCAGAAAAAGGGAAGGGAGCTTCTGGCAAGCTGCCGGAAAGAAAATGGCTATCTTCTGGATGAAAAATTTTTTGCACAGGATCCTATCCTTCAGGAATATGCGGTGATGGAGGCATTTGAGATACTGGCAGGAAAACGTAAGGACTTTACATCTCTTCATGTGGACCAGGTCCTTTCGCTTCAAAAAAAAGAAAACGGTCGTTATATCAACCTTCCGGAATCGCTGCGGGTAATACGACAGTATGGAGGGGTATGTCTGAAAAACAACTCTGCATCAGACAGAGAGAACGCTGCTTCCACTGAAAAAAAAGTATTGGCAGGTCTCAGAGAAATGTCTATGGAGCTTCCGGTACCTGGGATTCTGGAAAGTCCTTTCGGAGTTTTTGAGTCGAAAATTTTTTCTTATAAGAAACAGAAGATTGAAGAAAAAAAGTATACGAAATGGTTTGATTATGATAAAATAAAAGACAGTCCATGCGTTCGGACCAGAAGACAGGGAGATTATCTTACTGTAAACAGTGAAGGCGGAAAAAAGAAGCTGAACCGGATCTTTATTGATGAGAAGATTCCGGCGGAGATGAGAGACAGGCTTCCGGTTGTTGCGGCAGGATCTGAGATACTCTGGATCCCGGGAGGACGGATGAACGAGAAGTATAAGATCACTTCCACTACAGGGAGAGTGTTAGAATTACATTACCAAGGAGGAGCTTTAGCATGAGCGAAAAAATCAGGGTTTTACTCAGTGAAGAAGAGGTAGATGCCCGTATCCAGGAAGTTGCAGACATGATCAACAAGGATTATGAAGGAAAAGATGTACACATGATCTGCGTTCTGAAAGGCGGCGTTTTCTTTATGTGTGAGCTTGCCAAGAGAATCACACGTCCGGTAACACTGGATTTCATGTCTGTGTCCAGTTACGGTGATGATACGAAATCCAGCGGTGTTGTAAAGATCGTCAAGGATCTGGATCAGCCACTGGATGGGAAAGATGTTCTGATCGTAGAGGATATCATTGATTCAGGCAGAACCTTAAGCTATCTGCTGCGTATCCTGAAGGGCAGACATCCGGCAAGCATCAAACTCTGTACACTTCTTGACAAACCTGAGAGACGTGTGACAGATGTAGAGGTAGATTACTGCTGCTTCAATATTCCGGACGAGTTTGTAGTAGGATACGGACTTGATTATGCCCAGAAATACAGAAACCTTCCTTACATCGGAGTAGTGGAGCTTCAGGACTGAAAGGAGATTTAACCAAGTGAGCAAGCATTCAGGTAAGATAGGCCTGTACCTTCTGCTTATTGTGGCACTGATCGCAGGATATCTGTATCTCAATGACCAGGTATCTACCCAGGGCAGCTACACAATGGGCCAGCTGGAAAAGGCTCTGGAAGAAGACAAAGTGACGGATGCGGTGATCCATCAGAACAGAGAAGTGCCCACCGGTTATGTAACAGCAAACATTGTTTCAGACGGTCAGAAGACAGTCTACGTAACCGATGTAAAGGAAGCGGAGGAGCTTCTTGAAGAACATGGTATCGATCCGACGATCCGCAATGTACCCAAGGACAGCTCCATGATCGGAACGGTACTTCCGGTAGTGCTTACCGGCGCGATCCTTATCTTTTTCTTTATGATGATGAACCGGCAGATGTCCGGAGGCGGCGGAAGCAATGCGAAGATGATGAACTTCGGAAAAAGCAGAGCAAGGATGTCATCCCCTGATGATAAGAAAGTAACATTCAAAGATGTTGCAGGTCTTCAGGAGGAGAAGGAGGATCTGGAGGAGGTAGTTGACTTCCTGAAATCCCCTCAGAAGTATACGAAGGTAGGTGCCAGGATCCCGAAGGGAGTGATCCTTGTGGGCCCTCCGGGAACAGGTAAAACCCTTCTCGCGAAGGCAGTTGCAGGAGAGGCCGGAGTTCCGTTTTTCTCCATTTCTGGATCCGATTTCGTGGAGATGTTTGTTGGTGTCGGTGCTTCCCGTGTACGAGATCTTTTTGAAGAGGGCAAGCGTCATGCACCGTGCATCATCTTTATTGATGAGATCGATGCGGTAGCCCGTCAAAGGGGAACCGGTATGGGCGGCGGCCACGATGAGAGAGAACAGACGTTGAACCAGCTTCTTGTAGAGATGGATGGTTTTGGAGTAAATGAAGGAATCATCGTAATGGCAGCGACCAACCGTGTGGATATTCTGGATCCTGCGATCCTCCGTCCGGGACGATTTGACCGTAAAGTCGGTGTGGGACGCCCGGATGTCAAGGGCAGAGAAGAGATCCTTATGGTCCATGCCAAGGACAAACCGCTGGGAGATGATGTGGATCTTCGCCAGATCGCCCAGACAACCGCAGGATTTACAGGCGCAGATCTGGAGAACCTTCTTAACGAAGCTGCCATTGATGCTGCAAAAGAGGGTCGTCCTTATATCATGCAGAAGGATATCAAAAAAGCATTCATCAAGGTTGGGATCGGTGCAGAAAAGAAGAGCAAGGTCATCTCTGATAAAGAGAAAAAGATCACAGCTTATCATGAAGCAGGCCATGCGATCCTGTTCCATGTACTTCCTCATATGGATCCGGTATACACCATTTCCATTATTCCTACGGGAATGGGAGCTGCCGGCTACACCATGCCGCTGCCGGATAATGATGAGATGTTTAATACAAAGAACAAAATGCTGGAGGATATCACCACGCTTCTTGGCGGACGTGTGGCTGAGGAGATTATCTTCGGAGATATCACCACCGGTGCTTCCAATGATATCAAACGTGCCACAGAGACTGCACGCTCTATGGTAATGAAATACGGCATGTCTGAAAAAATCGGTCTGATCGCTTATGGCAACGATGACGATGAGGTATTTATCGGCCGTGATCTGGCACATACCAGAGGCTACAGTGAGGAAGTGGCAAGAGAGATTGATGGGGAGATTTCCCGTATCATCCGTGAGTGCCATGAGAATGCAGAGAGCATCATCCGTGAGAATATCGGCGTTCTTCACAGCTGTGCGGCCCTTCTTCTCGAGAAGGAAAAGATACATCGTGAAGAGTTTGAAGCACTTTTTACAACAGAAAAAGAAGAGGTTGCAAAAACAAACGAATAAAATGCACAAAAAAAAATATTGAATTTTGTGAACTTTGTGCACACTTTTTGGTGGACACATGGTACTATAAATACCGTAAAAACCCCCCAATACATTATATAGTTTTTGCTACACCCCATAAGAAGAAATACCTTCTCCAAAAAAGGCAGCTTAACCAGCTGCCTTTTTTACTGCCCAAAAATAAAAGACGGATTACGGAGAAAACAGATATATATGCTTGCGGGATGGAAAAAATTAAGATAATATATTTAAAAACATGGTACTAAAAACGGAATGAGGAAAATAGAATGTTATATGAAAGCATGGAGACTGCAAAGAAGATGCGGTATATACTCAATATGAGTCCGGTATTAAATAAAGACGCAATGTTCAGTGACGGGACGGAATATTACCGTACACCTGTGGAGCCGCGGGAAGGTGATACAGTTACGATCCGTTTTCGTACCCAGAGAAATAACGTGGACAACGTCTGTCTTGTGCATGACGGAGAATATCTGGAAATGAAGCGGGAAAAAACTTCCGGAAGCTTTGATTATTATACTGCACAGATCGTAATGGGAAAAGATCTTGTACGATATTACTTTGAGATCCATTCAGGACTTGTTACCTGTTATTATGATACAAATGGTGTAAGCACCAGACATGAGGAAAGGACAGAATTTGAGATCTATCCCGGATATCATGTGCCTGAGTGGCTGAAGGGTGCTGTGATGTATCAGATTTATGTGGATCGTTTCTGTAACGGAGATCCTTCCAATGATGTGGAAACAGGGGAATATTTCTATATCGGGGACACTTCCGTAAAAGTGGATAACTGGGAAAAGGTTCCGGCTGTGATGGGTGTCCGGGAATTTTATGGCGGCGATCTTCAGGGAGTTATGGATAAGCTGGATTATCTTCAGGAGCTTGGAGTAGATGTGATCTATCTGAATCCGGTCTTTGTTTCTCCCAGCAACCATAAGTATGACTGTCAGGATTACGATCATATCGATCCGCATATCGGAAGGATCGTAGAGGACTGTGATGGTCTGTTAAGTCCCGGAGACAGTGACAACAGTCATGCCCTTAAATATATCCGCCGTGTGACCGATAAACGGAATTTGGAGGCCAGTAATAAGCTTTTTCAGGAGCTTGTGGAGGAAATTCACAGAAGAGGGATGAAAGTGATCCTGGATGGGGTATTTAACCATTGCGGATCCTTTAATAAATGGATGGACAGGGAACGGATCTACGAAAATCAGGAAGGCTACGAAAAGGGGGCCTATGTTTCGGCGGACAGCCCTTATCGTTCTTTCTTCTGCTTCCAGGATCAGAACCGCTGGCCCTATAATCCAACCTACGACGGCTGGTGGACCCATGATACCCTGCCAAAGCTGAACTACGAAGAATCTGAGGAGCTTTGCCGGACGATTCTTGATGTGGGCAGAAAATGGGTTTCGCCGCCGTATAACGTAGACGGCTGGAGACTGGATGTAGCTGCAGATCTGGGCCACAGTAATGATTTTAACCATCACTTCTGGAAAGAGTTCCGGAGGACAGTAAAAGAAGCCAATCCTGATGCAGTGATCCTTGCAGAACACTACGGAAATCCGGAAAGCTGGCTTCGCGGCGATGAGTGGGATACGGTTATGAACTATGACGCTTTTATGGAGCCTGTAACCTGGTTCCTGACCGGAATGGAGAAGCACAGTGATGAGTACCGGGAGGACCTTTATGGCAACAGCGAGGCCTTTATCGGGGCGATGAAGCATCATATGCAGTCTTTGCATATGGGCGCGCTTTATGGAGCCATGAATGAGCTTTCAAACCATGACCATTCCAGATTTTTGACAAGGACCAATCACAGAGTAGGAAGGCTTTCCTATGCAGGCGCAGAGGCAGCATCTGCAGGCATCAATCCTGCCATCATGAGAGAGGCTGTTGTGATCCAGATGACGTGGCCTGGTGCGCCTACGGTATATTACGGGGATGAGGCCGGCGTCTGCGGCTTTACAGATCCGGATAACCGCAGAACTTATCCCTGGGGAAAAGAAGACCAGGAGATGCTGGACTTTCATAAACGTATGATCTGCATACACAAGGCATATCCGATTCTTGCAAAGGGTTCCCTGGAATTTCTGTGGAACGATCATCAGGGCTTGAGCTATGGTCGTTTTTCTGATTCTGAACAGATCCTAGTGATCCTTAATAATCAGGATCAGGAGAGAGACATAAGGGTAACAGCCTGGAAAACCGGTGTAAGCCGGAAAGAAGCAACGGCTTTTCAGCGCCTGATGCTTTCTTCCGGAGAGGGTTATACGGAAATGCCGGAAGAATATATTGCAGATGCAGGGATTCTTCAGGTGAAGATGCCTGCATACGGAGCGATGGTGCTTCACCACAGGGCGAGGGATAAATATAAATGATGCACGAGTAAGGCAGAGAAAAAAAGCCAATCTGTTCTTCCATTGGGAAGCAGATTGGCTTTTTGCATTGTGTTTTATGCGTTATTCTTCTGTAACGTGTTCCAGACCCTGATTCATGATGGTTGCCACATGGCTGTCTGCCAGGGAGTAGTAAATGGTTTTTCCATCTCTTCGAAATTTGACCAGTGACATCTGCTTCAGTACCCGGAGCTGATGGGAAATGGCACTCTGGGTCATGGAAAGACGATCGGCAATATCCTGAACACAGAGTTCTTCCACAGAAAGTACGTACAGGATACGGATCCTGGTAGGATCACCGAAAACCTTGAACAGGTCGGCAAGCCGGTACAGTGTATCATCATTGATCGGGTAATCTATATGTGTTTTCTTCATTTGCGTATCCTCCAAACTGTTAACTTCTATTGTAGCTGAAAAAAACGCACCGGTCAAATTCTTTTCTGCATCACTGGGGAGTTGTATGGATGCACAGGGATCCGCTGCAGGATATCTGCCCTGCAGAACGGATCTTATTTTTTATACAGGATACGAATGGAATTCAGCACGCAGATCATGGCAACGCCAGTGTCTGCAAATACGGCCATCCACATGTTGGCATGTCCGGCAAGACCAAGGATCATAACTGCGATCTTGATCACCAGGGCAAATATTACGTTCTGCCATGCAATACGGTTTGTGCTTCGTGCAATGGCAATGGACTGAGGGATCGCATCTACATTGGAATTCATAAATACGGCATCTGCGGCTTCAATGGCAGCATCTGCACCGCTTCCCATGGCAGCACCTACATCAGCACCTGCAAGAACAGGAGCGTCGTTGATACCGTCACCGACAAACATAACCGTTCCATGTGCCTGGCGGACCTTTTTCAGGGCATTGAGCTTATCCTCCGGAAGAAGCTTTGCATAGATCTCATCGATCCCGGCATCTTTTCCTACAGCCTGTGCACTGTCTTCGGAGTCTCCAGTGAGCATAACGGTGTGGAGACCAAGCTTTTTCAGAGAAGCAATGGCTTCCTTTGCGTCAGGTTTGATGGTATCGGAGATCAGCATATATCCTGCGAAGGTTCCGTTTACTGCCATAAATACTTCAGAGCCGTAAGCGGCTTCCTTTAATTCTCCGATTGTAACTCCGAATTTATCCATCAGCTTGCGATTTCCGCAGAGAACTTTTCCCTCCGGCATTTCCGCAACGATCCCGTGACCGGAAATTTCTTCCAGGGAGATCGGTTTTTCAAATTGGATCTCACGTTCCTTTGCGGCAGCAACGATGCTGTTTGCAATAGGATGTGTGGAGTTCTGTTCACAGCCTGCACACATGGAAAGGAGTTCATTTTCCGTGTATTTACCGGTGGCAACAACCTTCTGAAGCTGGAAGTTACCCTCTGTGATAGTACCGGTCTTATCCATGATCACAGCGCCGAGCTTACTTAATCCTTCGATGGAAAGGCCACCCTTGAAAAGGATACCCTTTTTGGAACCGGCACCAATCCCAGAGAAGAAGGCCAGCGGGATACTAAGTACAAGAGCACAAGGGCAGCTCATTACCAGGAAAGTAATGGCTGTGTAGATCCAGTAATGCCAGTTTCCGGTAACAAGGGATGGGAGTATGGCAGTTGCCACTGCGATTCCTACAACACAAGGAGTATAAACCCTGGCAAAACGTGTGATAAAGCGGTCGATCTTCGGTTTGCTTGCTGCCGCGTTTTCTACGGAATCCAGAATACGAGTGACCATGGATTCTTCCAGAGGTTTTTCCACGCGGATCTTAAGCTGGCCGGAAGTGTTGACGCAACCAGAAGTGATCTCATCACCTTCATTTACAGCAACCGGTACAGGCTCTCCTGTGATCGGAGAAGTGTCGATACGGCTGTTTCCCTCAATTACGATACCATCAAGAGGGATGCGGTCTCCGGGACGGACCAGAAGAATGTCTCCGATCTGAGCCTCTTCAGAGGGAATTACCTGGATATCATCGCCTGTGACCAGGTTTACAACTTCCGGACGAAGGTCTACGGCATCCATGATCTGCCCGCGGCTTCGTTCAACGGCTTTTTCCTCAAAAAGCTCGCCGATGCGGTAGAAGAGCATAACGCCTACGGCCTCAGCAGAATCATTGATGGCAAAAGCGGCAAGTGTTGCAATGCTCATGAGAAAGTTTTCGTCAAAAATCTGTCCGTGAGAGATGTTTTTGGCAGCTTTTACAACGATAACACCCCCAAGCGCCAGGTATGCGATCACAAATACAGGAAGAGTGGCACTGGTACCAAAGCCTTTGTGTTCCATGATCTCTCCGGCAACGAAGAGTACTGCACCGATGATAATACAGATGATATCTACGTTTTCCCTGGAGAAAAATTTCTTCTTGGAAGCGGTTTGGTGAGTCGCTGTTGTTGGGGACTGAGCCTTTGGCTTCGGATCCTTTTCTTTTACAAGAACTTCGGATTCAATGGATGTACAGATCTTACGGATTTGATCCAGGTATCGATCCGGATTCTTTGCAGTTAAGCGAAGCTGTTTTGTTGCAAAAGTGATGGTTGCTTCGGAAATGCCTTCAAGGTTTGCAATCTGTTCCTCCATTTTGGAAGCGCAGTGAGCGCAGCCTAGATTCTCCAGAAGATAGGTCTTAGTTGTTGTGTCAGTGGAAGCTGCCGGAGCTGGATTTCTCGGAACAACTTTAACTTCAGACTCAATGGATGTGCAGATCTTGCGGATCTGCGGAAGCAGAGCGTCTGAATCTGCAGCCCCTAAGCGAAGCTGTTTTGTTGCAAAAGTAATGGTAGCGCTTTCGACGCCTTCAAGAGCCTGGATCCGTTCCTCCATTTTGGAAGCACAGTGAGCGCAGCCGAGGTTCTCCAGAATGTAGATACGCTTTGCGGTGAGAGCATTGTGGGAGTGACCGTGGTGCTCATGATCTCCGCAACCACAACCACAGTGCTCGTCATGGTGGTGAAGGTGCTCGTGTTCATGATGTTCATGTTTATGATCTTCACAACCACAGCTGCAGTGCTCGTCATGGTGATGATGCTCGTGTTCATGATGTTCATGTTTATGATCTTCACAACCACAGCCGCAGTGCTCGTCATGGTGATGATGATGCTCATGTTCATGATGTTCGTGCTCATGATCCTCGCAGCCACAACCACAGTGCTCGCCATGGCTGTGATGGTGCTCGTGTTCATGATGTTCGTGCTCGTGATCCTCGCAACCACAACCACAGTGCTCGTCATGGTGATGATGATGCTCATGTTCATGATGTTCGTGCTCATGATCCTCGCAGCCACAACCACAGTGCTCGCCATGGCTGTGATGGTGCTCGTGTTCATGATGTTCGTGCTCATGATCCTCGCAGCCACAACCACAGTGCTCGTCATGGTGGTGAAGGTGCTCGTGTTCATGATGTTCATGTTTATGATCCTCACAACCACAGCTGCAGTGCTCATGGTGGTGAGGAGGCTCATGTTCATGATCTTCATGGTCATGATTCTCGCAGCCACAGCCGCAGTGCTCATCATGGTGATGGTGCTCATGATCGTGATGTTCTTCATGCTCATCATGGCTGTGATGCGCATGCTCGTGACCGCAGCCGCAGGAATCTGCGGACTTCATGGAATCTTTCTTTAATTTTTCTTCCATATGAACTCTCCTTGCTGATTCGTTTGTTTTTTATATGAATATATGAATCAATGTTCATATGACTATTTAATCATATATAAAAATCTTTGTCAACAGCTTTTCAAAGAACGGATCAAAGAAAAGTAAAATTTATTGCAAAAGAAATATAGAAAATATTAATATATTCTGAAAAAATAATCTATTTTATTATTTTTATTTAACATGTTATACTTTCAACAAGTAAAGAAAGAAAGGTAGCAACATGTACAGTATCGACTTAAACAGTGACATGGGTGAGAGCTTTGGCGCATATAAGCTTGGCGGCGATGAAGAGATCATCAAATATGTCACAACAGCAAATGTTGCATATGGCTGGCATGCAGGCGATCCGATGGTAATGGATAAGGTAGTCCGCATGGCAAAGGAACGTGGCGTTATGGTTGGAGCCCATCCTGGATATCCGGATCTTCTTGGCTTTGGACGAAGAAAGATGGTTCTCTCTCATGATGAAGTTAAGAATTATGTCAGATACCAGATCGGAGCACTGGCTGCATTTACCAAGAGCTACGGAATGAAGCTTCAGCATGTCGCTCCTCATGGAGCAATGGGGAATGGCTGCCAGTATGACGAGGATATTTCCACAGCGATCTGTGAGGCAATCTGCGAGTATGACAAAGATCTGATCGTTTATTACTGTGCAGGAGCAGTTCTTGGTGATATCGCTGAGAGCAAGGGACTTCGCACAGCATCTGAGATTTTTGCAGATCGTGCATACATGGATGATCTTTCTCTTGTAAATTGTTAAAAGAATTATATTGTTATATGATTTCGTAAGTGATATACTTAAACATAAGGAAAACCGTGTGAAATTACAGTTTGCTTTTTGCACGGTTTCTTTTATATATGATAGTTAGTTAAAACTAACAACAGAACGATGTGAAAGTACTTTTGACTATACAGAAAGGAATACATAATGCTAATGAATGTTTTTGAAGGTATACTGATTCCATTTGTTGGAACAACGCTAGGTGCAGCATGCGTGTTTTTTATGAGAAAAACACTTAGCAAGTTACTGCAACGTGCACTTGCAGGGTTTGCAGCAGGTATAATGGTTGCTGCTTCAATCTGGAGTCTTCTGATTCCGGCAATTGAACAATCTGAGAATATGGGAACTTTATCGTTTGTTCCGGCAGTTGTTGGGTTCTGGATTGGTATATTGTTTTTACTCGCACTTGATCATTTGATTCCACATCTTCATGTTGGAAGTGATCAGACAGAGGGACCGAAAAGCAAACTTGGCCGTACTACGATGATGGTGTTGGCAGTTACATTACATAATATCCCTGAAGGTATGGCAGTTGGTGTAATGTATGCAGGATTTCTTGCTGAAAATGCACAGATTACAGCAACAGGTGCACTTGCTTTATCACTTGGAATTGCTATCCAGAATTTTCCAGAAGGAGCGATTATATCCATGCCGCTTAGGGCAGAGGGTGAAAGTAAGAGAAAGGCATTTCTGGGAGGTGTACTTTCAGGAGTCGTTGAACCGATTGGAGCAGTAATGACGATTCTTGTCGCACAGCTGGTAATCCCGGCATTACCATATTTACTCAGCTTTGCAGCAGGAGCTATGTTATATGTCGTGGTTGAAGAACTAATTCCGGAAATGTCTCAGGGACAGCACTCGAATATCGGTACGCTTTTCTTTGCACTTGGATTTAGTTTGATGATGATCTTGGATGTGGCACTGGGGTAAGAGGAGAGGAATGATTCTTATGAGAATATTGATTTATGGTGCTGGTGTGATTGGATCCTTGTATGCGGCTTTATTTGCAGAAGCCGGTTATGATACAAATATTTATGCCAGAGGTAAAAGACTTGAGGCTTTAAGAAATAATGGATTGAAATATAAGAAAAATCAGGAAGTAATAAAGGCAGAGATTAGGATTCTTGGAGAACTACCAAACGATGATATTTATGATTTTGTCTTGCTTACTGTCCGGGAAAACCAGCTGTATGAAGCACTTACTGAATTGAAAAATAATAAAAGTAATACGATTGTTACAATGATAAATTCACTGGACAGTTACAATAAATGGGAAGACATTGTCGGAAAAGGAAGAATATTACCGGCTTTTCCAGGAGCAGGCGGAAGTATAAATGATGATGGTATCCTTGATGCAGCACTTACTCCAAGGTTGATTCAGCCGACAACATTTGCAGAAATATCAGGAAATAAATCCGTAAGAACTAAGCAGTTTTCAGAGATATTGAGGCATGCTCATATACCATACCAGAAAGTAACGGATATGCATCTATGGCAGCTTTGTCATCTTGCTATGGTGGTACCGATTGCAGATGCGTATTATGAATCAGACGATCCGGAGAAAGTGGGAAAAGAATGGAAAATCATGAGGAAAACAGCAGAAAGGCTGAAAAGAAATTTTAATTTTTTGCGAAAACAAAAGGGTAAACTGTCACCATGGAAAATGAATATTTTTCGCTTTTTACCATTGTCATTTCTGACGATTATGCTGGCAGTTACATTTGGAAGCAGTTTTGGAGATAAATTTATGTATCAACATGCTATGAAGGCACCAGATGAAATGAGGGAATTGCATAAGCAGTTTTATGCTTATATGAAAAAAATGAAGAAATGCGGATGCAAGGCGAAAAAGATACAGTGATTGGAGAAAAAAGCATGAAAAATGAAGAATATAAAAAATTGTCAATTAAAGAGTTTACAAAAGCAGCAGGAAGATATGAAAGTAACCATGCTGGCATTTACGAAATGTGCAAGAAAGATTATCCGGATATTTTGGAAGAATTAGAGAAGGAGCCATTTAGAGATTTATTAGATGCAGGCTGTGGGCCTGCTCCGATGATTTCTTTATTAGCAGAAAAACATCCAGACCGGCATTATACAGGACTGGATCTGACTCCTGCCATGATTGAACAGGCAAAAAAGAAAAATATTCCAAATGCAACATTTGTTGTAGGAGACTGTGAGAACTTTCCTTTTGAAAAGGATTCATTTGATGCAATTATTTGTTCTATGAGCTTCCATCATTATCCGGATCCACAGGCATTTTTTGACAGTGTGAAAAGATGTCTTCGCCCAAATGGAAGATTGATACTGAGAGATGTGACCAGTGACAATAAAGTATTGGTATGGCTAATGAATACATTGGAAATGCCGTTGGCAAATATATGCGGACATGGAGATGTCCAAGTGCCAACAAGAGATGTGGTCATAAAATGTTGCAAAAAAGCAGGATTAAAAGTAGAAAAATTTGAAATTCGTAAAGGTATGCGAATGCATTGTGTTGTGAGAAAACCTATGGGAAAGGCGATAGGAAATGAAAGATAAGTATCTTAGGGAAACACGAATGGTTGATTTTTCTAATCCGGCAATTCAAAAACTTATTCAAAATATGAAATGGAAGGAAATGGGTGAATTTGAAAGGATTAAGGCAATCTACAACTATGTAAGAGATGATGTTTTATTTGGATATAATATTGATGACGGAATTTCAGCTTCAAAAGTACTTGCAGATGGTTATGGACAATGTAATACAAAAGGAACTTTATTTATGGCACTTTTACGTGCCTGCAATATTCCATGCAGAGTACATGGTTTTACGATTGATAAAAGATTGCAGAAAGGGGCTATGACTGGGTTTGTTTACCGTAATGCTCCAAAAAGTATTTTCCATAGCTGGGTAGAAATTAATTTCGAAAATCAGTGGTACGAACTGGAAGCTTTCATTTTGGATAAAACCTACATAAAGAAGTTACAGGAACAAAATTCGGAATGTACAGGTGCATTTTGCGGTTATGGAGTAGCAGTCAAGGATTTCAGAAATCTCATTATTGAGTTTGATAGGAACAATACTTATATTCAGAGCGAGGGAATCAATCAGGATCTTGGTGTTTATGATTGTCCAGATGAACTGTTGAAGGAACATCATCAAGAAATTTCAGCCTTTAAAGCATTTGCTTATAGACATATTGGAAGACACCTCATGAATCGTAATGTCAGGAAGATTAGAGAACGATAGTTTTAAGCTTTTAGAATTAAAATTAAATTTGGAGGGTAATATGGCAGACAAAATACAAAATGCTTATGAAACATCAAAAAATATATATGACGATGTTCTTACGCAAAGAAATATTTTCAGCAAACTGTATATTAAGTTATTTTGGAGTGGCACGGATGATAATGATATAGCACGAAAAGTTTTATCATATGTTCCTAATGACTTTTCAGGAAAGCTTCTTGATGTTCCGGTTGGAACTGCTGTATTTACGGAAAACAAATGGAGCTCTCTGAAAAATGCACATATTACTTGTATTGATTACAGCATGGATATGCTTGAACAAGCCAGAAAAAGACTTGGTAGTCATGCGCATATCAAATGTATTCAGGGGGATGTGGGGAACCTGCAAATGGAGAATGAATCCGTTGATACCGTTGTCAGTATGAATGGTTTTCATGCATTTCTTGATAAGCAAAAAGCATTTCATGAAATATGGCGTGTTTTGAAACCAGGCGGCGATTTCATTGCCTGTTTTTATCCAATGCGTCGTAAAACCCCTTGCTTCAGTTATGGGGATATAAGACGCGTCCATCGAATTTATGCAAGTAATTGAAGATGGACAAAATAGTAATTGTATTAACTAATGAACCATAATATAATATAAATATGAACACAACATATAAATCAAACAACAATGTCGTCTATTCCTGTAAATACCATGTAGTATGGTGTCCAAAGTATAGACGAAAAGTATTAATTAACGGTGTGGACGTCCGGCTGAAGGAGCTGCTCACAGAGTATGCTACAAATCTTTCTGTAGACATTCTGGAAATGGAGATCATGCCAGATCATGTTCATATGCTTTTGGAAGTAGATCCTCAGTTTGGCATCCACAAAGCTGTAAAGTCATTTAAAGGCTATACGTCCAGAATTTTAAGACAGGAATTTCCCTATCTTAAAACGAAAATGCCGACTCTCTGGACAAACAGCTATTTTGTATCGACGGTGGGCGGTGCTCCGCTGGAAACAGTAAAACAGTATATTGAAAACCAGAAAACATCGCAGAGACAAAAGGAGAAGATGGGATAATGCAAAAAGGAATTAAATTTAGAATCTACCCGAACAGAGAACAGAAAAACTTCATCCATCAGACCCTGGGATGCTGCCGGTTCATCTACAACCGGGGACTTGCCATGCGTAAGGAAGGCTATGAAAATGGGGAAAAGATCGGCTATTCCCAGACTTCCGCCATGCTGACTGAACTGAAAAAGCGAGAGGAGTTTGCCTTTCTGAAAGCAGCAGATTCCATTGCATTACAGCAGTCTTTGCGGGATCTCGACCGGGGATTTGTGAATTTCTTTGAGAAACGGGCTTCCTATCCAACCTTCAAAAGTAAACATAACCGGTTCCAGTCATACAGAACGGTAAATCAAAAAGATAATATTCGTATTGTGGGAAGATATATCAAACTTCCGAAACTTGGATTTGTTAAAATACGGCAGTCGATGGAAGTGGAAAAGATTAATCACGTGATCATTGAGCACACACCGGCTGGAAAATATTTTGCGGTTTTAAATGTTGATTTTGAACCGGAACCACGCTCAAATGCTGGCGGAACGATAGGGATTGATGTCGGAATCAAAGCGTTCTACTCCGACAGTAATGGAAATACGGTATCAAATCCCAGATATCTGGAACGCTCAATGCGAAAACTCATAAGAGAACAGCGCAGGCTTTCCCGAAAACAAAAAGATTCCTATAACCGCGAGAAGCAGCGGATCAGGGTGGCAAGAGTGTATGAGAAAGTAACCAATCAGCGGAATGATTTCCTGCAGAAACAGTCAACGATGCTGGTGCGTGAAAACCAAACCATCTGTATTGAAGATCTGAATGTTAAGGGGATGATCCGGAATCATAAACTGTCAAAATCGATAGCGAGTGTTTCCTGGGCAAAATTTTTTGAAATGCTGAAATATAAAGCTGGCTGGTATGGAAATGAAATTCACAGAGTACCAACGATGTATCCGAGCAGTCAGACCTGCAGCTGTTGTGGCTACAGAAATCCACGGATAAAAAATCTGGGCATTCGTATCTGGGAGTGTCCCAAATGCCATGCGGTTCATGACCGGGATACGAATGCAAGTATCAATATTCTGAAAAAAGGACTGCAGATGCAGTCTGCATAAAGATAAAAACTGTACCGTAGGGCATACGGGAACAGTATAAATATAGCTTGTGGACACTGTGTAAGACATTGCAGTACCGTAAGGTGTTTGCCAATGCAGTAGTGGGAGAAGCAAGAATCCCCCTACTTTAGCTGTGGGGAGTGTCAAATCAGGGGAAAATCGAAACGGACAGATTGGCTGGTAAAAAATATTCTTGCAAAGAAAGGGTGGTTTTCTCCACCGTTTCAGACGGAGAAAGAGCTGAGAGATATCCTTCAAAAACTATATAAAGAAACGGATATCCATGTTGACGGTTCTATGGTATATTTCCGTTGTGTGAAGTAATGCAATGATGCTGGATTTATAATAAAGTTTCAGATAATAAGTCTGGCACTTTATTTTTGTCTAAATGGATTATTGTCGTCCGTTCAGGTCTGGATAATGCTCGATTCTCATGTTAAGATAATAGAAAAAAAGGTTAGATGAAACTAATACAAAGAAATACCACTATGTGAAAGGAGAAGAAATTTGAATGTAAATGAAATTGCAAGTCTTGGAAGTAATGTGAAGCCTGTGATTCAGAATGAGAATTGCGCTGTTCTTATGTTAAATGATGCGACAGGAGAGGGCGTTATGACGGTTTACCGAGTAATGCCAGGTGTGATGATTTGTTTTTCAGACATGTACATGGAACAGTGCGCATCTGAATTTTATCTGTATTCTTTTGTGGCTTACCTGTATGAACTGGAGAGTGGGGCTGATTGCAGTGACGGGTGCTGCTGTTTCTCTGATTCAGGATGAAATTGAAATCGAATGGAATTTTGACGATATTTTTTCAGAACAGAGATAACTTGAGCAGGACAAGAATGATTTATCAGAAGATAATAAAGGTGCTGGGACTACCTGATGGAAACGTCAGATAGTCTTCGGCAGAAAAAAATAAAATTTTTTTGTCCTATACTTGACACATCCACATATGCTGAGGCATACGTTTTGCACCAGATGTGCAGAAGCTGGCCTAGATATCAAAGTTTTACAAATGATTATGGGACATAGTGACATAAGCATTACAATGAACATATACAATCACGTAGATGCTGCAAGAGTACAGAATGAAATAAAAAAGCTTGAAAATATAATGTAATAATCAGAGCCATTCCCTTTATCGGGCGTGGCTCTTTTATGACAATTTTTGTGACAAATAAAAGAAAATAGACGCAATCAGACGAAATATTGTTTTTCATGGAAATGCTGAAAATCCTTGTAAACAAAGTGTTCTTGATATATGATGAAACAAGTCGAAGCCCGTTGTTGCTTTATGTGGCGGAAAGCGGTGGATCAAAAATCCTGGTATAAATAATATAATAAGAAGAAACGGTAAAGCAGAAAATCTTCCTGACGGACTTGTGCTTACCGTTTTTTTTATTTCTGTCGTTCCCATACCTGGCCGATCGGGAAGGACGGAGTGGATTCTGCAAGAAAGTCTTCCAGTGCATTTTCGAAGAATTCCACGGCACGTTTGCTAGTGGACTTTGGATATTTATGCTTGATCTTATAGCAGACACGGTTTGGCGGTGTGTTTTTCAGTTCACTGATAAAAAGAGGCCGGTAATGGGAAAGCTCCAGGATCACAGACTGTGGTGCGACCATCCAGTTTCCCGGTTTTTTCCAGAGACGGTCCAAAAGTGTGATGGTATCTGCCGCAATGTGAGGCCTGGAAGCGGAGGAAAGCCAGCGGTCATGCCAGATCTGATAATTGTCATCCCAACTTAAAAACAGCTCCAGGGATGGATCCAGCTCATCGGTATGTATTGCCGGAGCCGGAATCACTGGCTGATCCGATTGTATCAGATAAAGTTTTTCTTCGAAGATTTTCTCTGTTATGATATTCTTGTAATGCAATTTGTGGTAGACAAATCCGATATCAATGCTGTGTTCTCCAAGAAGACCGTAGAGCTCTGAAGAGTGATGGGACTCGATGTTCAGGTCCAGCTTGGTCTGTTCATTTAAGATCCTGTCATACAGTGGTGCGAAAACAGCTACGTTCAGGCTGTCTGTACAGCCGATGGTAAGTAGCAGGGAATCCTGATTGCGCTGCAACTCCATAGTTTCCTTCCAGAGAGACATCCAGCGTTCCGCAAGGATGATAAAATCTGTTCCCTTGGCAGTCAGTTCCACCTGCTTGTGGCCTTTCTGACGGATCACAAGGGGAAAACCCAGTTCGTTCTCCAGAGATGTGAGCCGGTGGCTGACAGTAGGCTGGGAAAGAAAAAGAAGATCCGCTGTACGGGTGATGCTCTTGGTATTTACAATGGTGAGAAAGGTTTCGATTTCAGCAAGATTCATATGAACAGCTCCTTTTCTTTGGTGTTGTCTATAGGATGGTTTAAGCTTTGATAATATAAAAATTATTTATATTATACAGAGAAATTATTCGTTATTCAATAGTAAGCTTGTATGATATGATAAATACAATTAAAAAAGAAAATCAAAAGAAGAGAGGTTTTCATATGGCATTAGGATGTAGGATCAGACGAAACTTTGAAAGACCGTCAAAAGAATTAGTAGAAGCCTTCCGTAGAATTCCAGTTGCAAATATTGATGATAACTGTGGAAAGATCGCTGCCGTAGATTCCAGTATTTTCCCGCTGAACCCGAAGGCAAGACTTCTGGGAACTGCATTTACAGTAAATGCACCGGCAGGAGATAACCTTCTGTTCCATAAAGCACTGGATATGGCTCAGCCGGGAGATGTTATCGTTCCTGCAAACAAAGGAAGCAGGATGGAGTTATCCTTATCAACAACAGCCGTGGTCAGCTTGTTGTTGAGCAGGATCTGGCAGATGCTCTGAATAGTGGGAAGTTTTATGCTGCTGGTCTTGATGTTGTTTCTACTGAGCCGATCAAGGGGGGATAATCCGCTTCTCAAGGCTAAAAACTGCATCATCACTCCGCATATCTCCTGGGCTGCGCAGGCTTCCAGACAGAGGATCATGGATATTACGGTTGATAATATCAAGGCTTTTCTGGATGGTAATACGGTTAACAGAGTTAACAAATAGATTTTTTTCGGTGTTTCGATTTCCTATGTATGATGTGTGAGGAAAGGACGGCTGTCTCGTTTTTTGGGGTGGCCGTCTTTTTCTTTGTGTGGTGGATGGAAGTGTGGTGGATGGAATGAACCGTACGCCGGGGATGTGGCAGCGGTACGGGCAGGGCTCCGTCGGCGGATACTGCTAAGGCTCCGGAAATCGGCTAAAAACATTGAGACAGGGTCAGAACTCGCCTCTGGCTCAGACAGCAGCCCCTGTCTCAATAACGCCGATCCCCGCAGCCTAAGCAGTATCACACCTCCTCCACAGCAGCCCATACCGCTGCCACATCCCCGGCTGAAAATTCAACCGCAGAGAGCAGACAATAGAAGCGAATGTACATTCTGCCCAGTGCCCAAAAAACACAATATATAAAAATAAATCGGCACAGCGTTCCACGTCCAACACCGAAGAATACAGGAACCAGATCGGCACAGCATCCCACAACTAACACCGAAGCATACAGAAAACGGCCTCAAAACAATCCATAACCAATAAAGCAGCCGGCCGTATCCCCAAAAAAATAAATCGGCACAGCACCCCGCATCCAACACCGAAGCATACAGGAACCAGATCGGCACAGCGTCCCACAACCAACACCGAAGCATACAGAAACTAGATCGGCACAGTGTCCCACAATCAACACCGAAGCATACAGGAACCAGATCGGCACAGCGTCCCACATCCAATATCCAAGCATACAGACACAAGTCAACACCCTCCCCTCATCCACAACCAAGAACTCCTTAAAAAAAGCCCGAGGGGTGTGCAGAGGGGCCGCGGCTTTGCGGCCCCTTTGCGGTTTTCTTTTTGCACAAAAAAATAGCTCCTACATCGCAAAGATGTAAGAGCTAAATTCGCTGGATGGAGAAGGATTCGAACCTTCGAAGGCGGTGCCAACAGATTTACAGTCTGCCCCCTTTGGCCACTCGGGAATCCATCCGTGAACAACAAATATATTATACATAACATTTGATAAAATTGCAAGCTTTTTCTCAAAAAAAATAATAATTCCCACAGCATCAGCATTTTTGGTAAAATACTGGACTTACCAAAGGAAATCTGCTATTATGAGTACGGTTGGATATAAAGGACACGGTTTTTCCGTATCCTAATACAGGTTAGGAGGATTTTATCATGTTAGTAAACGCAACAGAAATGCTGAAAAAAGCAAAAGCAGGCCATTATGCAGTTGGTCAGTTCAACATCAACAACCTTGAGTGGACAAAAGCTATCCTTCAGACAGCTCAGGAGCTCAACTCTCCTGTAATCCTTGGTGTTTCCGAGGGTGCCGGTAAATACATGACAGGTTATAAGACTGTTGTAGGTATGGTTAACGGTATGATGGAAGAGCTGAACATCACTGTTCCGGTTGCTCTTCATCTTGACCACGGCAGCTATGATGGATGCCTGAAATGTGTTGAGGCTGGTTTCTCTTCCATTATGTTCGACGGATCTCATTATCCGATTGATGAGAACGTAGCTAAGACTAAAGAGCTGGTTAAGATCGTTGCTGAGCACAACATGTCTCTTGAGGCAGAGGTTGGTTCCATCGGTGGCGAGGAAGATGGTGTTGTTGGTATGGGCGAGTGCGCTGATCCTGAGGAGTGCAAGAGAGTTGCAGATCTTGGAATCAACTTCCTTGCAGCTGGTATCGGTAACATTCACGGAAAATATCCGGCTAACTGGCAGGGCTTAAGCTTTGAGACTCTGGATGCTATTCAGAAACTGACAGGAGATATGCCGCTTGTTCTTCACGGTGGTACAGGTATCCCGGCAGACATGATCAAGAAAGCGATCAGCCTTGGCGTTTCCAAGATCAATGTAAATACAGAGTGCCAGCTTGCATTTGCTGAAGCTACACGTAAATACATTGAAGAGGGTAAGGATCAGCAGGGTAAAGGATATGACCCACGTAAGCTTCTTGCACCTGGAGCAGAAGCGATCAAAGCTACTGTTAAAGAGAAAATGGAGCTTTTCGGATCTGTCAATAAAGCATGATGAATCGAAAATAATATATGGAAGAAGCCGGAATGGGAGCAAGCCTGTTCCGGCTTCTTTTTTCATGGTAAAATATCAATATTTTTACTATATAAAAAAATCAACATGTTTCTTGATTTTTTTATATAGTGAAAATGACCTCTTCGATTTACAATAATATCAAGTTAATCGAGAAGCTGATTTGAAGCTTATCGGTCAGGAATATGCGAAATGGACGTTTTAAGCATATCCGCGAAACAAATTGAATATCATATAAGGTAAAGGAGAGGTACGATTATGAGAATGAAAAAAGCAACAGCATTTGGTCTTGCAGCTTTGATGGCAGCTACCATGCTCCCGGCAGTTCCTGCTATGGCAAAAGGGGATGACAGTGAAGGCTCTGTTTATTATCTGAATTTTAAACCGGAGCAGGCAGATCAGTGGTCAGACCTGGCAAAGAAATACACCGATGAGACTGGTGTACCGGTTACCGTTGTTACAGCTGCTTCCGGAACTTATGAGTCTACTCTGAAATCAGAGATGGCCAAGGATGAGGTTCCGACACTGTTCCAGGTTAACGGACCGGTTGGACTTGCATCCTGGAAGGATTATTGCTATGACCTGAAAGACAGCGATGTTTACAAAAATGTGGAGAGTGACGATTTCGTACTGAAGGAGGACAGCGGTGCAGTTGACGGTATCGCCTATGTAATTGAAACATATGGAATTATTTACAACAAAGCGCTTCTTAAGAAATACTGTGAGATGGATGGCGCTGTGATCAAGTCTGCAGATGAGATCAACAATTTTGAGACATTAAAGAAGGTTGCAGATGATATCCAGGCTAAGAAAGATGACCTTGGAGTTGACGGTGCATTTACTTCCGCAGGCTTTGATTCTTCCAGTGACTGGCGCTTCAAGACACACCTTGCAAACCTTCCAATCTATTATGAGTACAAAGAAGACGGAATCACATCCACAGATGCGATCAAAGGGACCTATCTTGACAACTTCAAGAACCTGTTTGACCTTTATATCACAGATTCTACCTGTGAGCCAAGCCTTCTTTCCAGCAAGACTATCGATGATGCAAATGCTGAATTTGGTCTTGGAGAGGCTGTGTTCTATCAGAATGGAACCTGGGCTTATGATAACATCAAAGATAACGAAGTAGCAGACGAGGATATGGGAATGCTTCCAATCTATATTGGTGTAGATGGTGAAGAGGACCAGGGACTTTGCACAGGCAGTGAGAACTACTGGTGCGTAAACAAAAAAGCAGATGAGAAGGATATCCAGGCAACTCTTGATTTCCTCAGCTGGGTTATCACAAGTGATGAAGGAAGAGAATCTATAAGCCAGGAAATGGGATTTACAACACCATTCAAGACCTTTGATGAGAATTATGAGTCTGCAAATCCGCTTGTAAAAGCAGCCGACGAATATGTAAAAGCTGGTAAAACTCCGGTTTCATGGAACTTTACAACCATGCCTTCTGAAGAGTGGAAAAACCAGGTCGGCAGTGCAATGCTTGAGTATGCACAGGGTACCGGCGAGTGGGATGCTGTGAAAACTGCATTTGTTGACGGATGGGCAAAAGAGTACAAAGCAGCAAATGAAGGCTGATAAGGTATAACTGAAACGTGATCACGAAGGGGTGGGCGGTTTCCGCCTGCCTCTTTTAATGAAGAGAGGATGTGTAAAGTAGGGAAGGATGCATCCTCAGGAGAAAGGAAGAGAAAACATGCAGAATAAGATGATGAAAAAGTATTTTCCGGTTTTTGTCCTGCCTACCCTGCTGGCATTTACCATTGGATTTATCGTTCCCTTTATCATGGGCGTATATCTTTCCTTCTGTAAATTTACCACAGTAACGGATGCAAAATTCGTGGGATTACAGAACTATGTGAAGATTTTTACTGAGGATGGAACCTTTGGACATGCATTATGGTACACCACCGCATTTACGGTTGTATCAGTAGTTCTGATCAATGTGATCGGTTTTGCAGTTGCGTTGCTTCTGACCAAGAAGATCAAAGGAACCAATATATTCCGTACTGTATTTTTTATGCCAAACCTGATCGGTGGAATCATCCTTGGTTATGTATGGCAGCTTCTGTTAAACGGTCTGCTTCTTCAGATCAATAAAACACTTACATATTCTTCTGTTTACGGATTCTGGGGCCTTGTGATCCTGATGTGCTGGCAGCAGATCGGATATATGATGATCATTTACATTGCAGGTATCCAGAATATCCCGGGTGAACTGATCGAGGCTGCACAGATCGATGGTGCGAACAAAGGACAGCTTCTGAAGCATGTGATCATTCCTATGGTCATGCCGTCCATCACCATCTGTACTTTCCTGACACTTACCAACTCCTTCAAGCTTTTTGACCAGAACCTTGCTCTTACAAATGGTGAGCCTTCCAATATGTCAGAAATGCTTGCACTGAATATTTACAATACCTTCTATGGACGTACCGGATGGGAAGGTGTAGGACAGGCGAAGGCCGTGATCTTCTTTATCCTGGTTGGAGCAATTGCCATGATCCAGAATCGTCTCACAAGAAGTAAGGAGGTACAGCAGTAATGAATAAAAAAGTAAAATTCAGCGGTCTGTGGACTGCGATCCTGAGTGTGGTATCTGTTGCTTATATTTTCCCGATCCTTCTGGTTTTGATTAATTCTTTTAAGAAAAAAGCATACATTAGTCGTTATCCCTTTGCAATCCCAACGGATAAAATGTTCGTAGGTCTGGAAAACTATGTAAATGGTCTCACAAAAACCGGATTTTTCCAGGCATTTGGATGGACATTATTTATCACAGTATTTTCTGTTGCGGTAATTCTGCTCTGTACCTCCATGTGTGCCTGGTACATCAACCGTGTTACCAACACGCTGACAAAAACCATGTACATGCTGTGCCTGTTTTCCATGGTCGTACCATTCCAGATGGTAATGTTTACTCTTTCCAAGATCGCAAACATCCTGAAACTGAATACTCCGTGGGGACTGATCATCATTTATCTTGGATATGGAGCAGGACTTGCGGTATTTATGTTCAGCGGTTTTGTAAAATCCATTCCGATCGAGATCGAGGAAGCTGCCATGATCGATGGCTGTACCCCGATCCAGACATTTTTTAAAGTGGTTCTTCCGGTTATGAAACCGACCTGTGTAACTGTAGCGATCCTGGAAACCATGTGGATCTGGAATGATTATCTTCTTCCATATCTGGTACTTGATATCAAGAAATATAAAACCATTTCCATTGCCATCCAGTATCTGAAGGGCGGTTACGGAACCATTGATATGGGAGCGATGATGGGCGTTCTTGTCCTTTCCATCATTCCGATCATTGCCTTCTATCTTGCATGCCAGAAATATATCATTGAAGGTGTGGTTGCAGGAGCTGTTAAGGGCTGACAAATTAGTTGAATAATGTTAAAATGAAAGAAAAACGGCCTGATCTGCGTGCTTTTACGTGGATCAGGCCATATTTGGCGAGGTGAGGAATGTACAGAGTTTTGGTGGTAGATGATGAAAAACTGGAACGTGACGGAATCCGCTTTCTTCTGTCTATGGAGGAGGGAGAGTGGGAAATTTATGAGGCGGCTAATGGCAAGCTGGCATTAAATGAGCTGAGAAAGCATCCGGTGGATCTGATGCTGACAGATATCAAAATGCCGCATATGGATGGTCTGGAGCTTTCAAAAAAAGCAAGAGAGGAATATCCGGATCTGGAAATTATCATTTTCAGCGGTTATGGAGATTTTGCTTTTGCTCAGGAGGCGATCCGCTATGGTGTGACGGATTATGTACTGAAACCGGTGGATCCGGACCGCTTTCATGACACCATACAGAAGATCCAGAAGGAGATCGCATCCCGGAAAAATAAAGAGCAGCAGTCCATAAAAGAAAAGAGCTTTCTTCAGCAGTATTTTCTGCTGGGCTACATTTATTCCGGAGATCAGGAGCGTCTGAAGGAAGCGGAAGGAATTGTGGATTTTTCTGTCTGGGAGCAGTGGCACTGTGCAATTCTTATTGAATCGGATGAAGCTTTTTTTGATTCTGCCAGTGATGAGGTTCCCCTTGAGATCCGGGAAGAGCTTCGCCGTTCTTTCTTCTATTTGAATCTTAATGGCCGTCAGTCTTTGCTTCTTTTTAAGGATGTGTACTGTGATTATGTCCTTGTGGCAAAAAATGTCTATAATCTTCTGAAGCGCCTTCATCCTGTTCGCTTTCATCTGGCTGTAAGCCGGCGTTTTGACGGATATCAGGAATTGCCGGAAATCATGGAACAGCTGGAGCAGCAGATGGAAGAAAAATTTTATCATCCGGATATCCATGTCTACACCAGCGAGGAGGACGAGGAAAAAAATACCGGAGAAGAGGAGCAGGATTCCAGGCTTATGGAAAAAATCTCAGAAGATATTTCCAGAAAGGATGTGAAGCAGCTGTGGAGCCATTTCCGCAGCCTGGCATCAAAATATCAGTCCAATACCCAGTTTTCGGCCATGTATGTGAAATTTGTTTTTTCCAATGTGATAAGGGAGCTGTTTCAGGAGAATCGTTTTGCCGGAGAGCACAGGCTGGATCTGGAGGTGGATCATCTGTATGGCTGTTCTACCATTCAGGAGATCATTGAGGTTACAGAAAAAAATATCCGCCAGTACGAGGAGTTCCTGGACCGTTCCATGAGCGAATCCAGAGATGAGGTGGCAGCAGTCAAAAATTATATTTACAATCACTATGCGGAAGATCTGAATCTGGAAACACTGGCAGAAAAAGTATATCTTTCTTCCGGCTATCTCAGCTTTATTTTCAAGAAGGAGACGGGGATGAACCTGAATCGTTTTATCCGTGTGTTCCGCATGGAAAAGGCCAAGGAGCTTCTACGAACCACCAACATGAAAGTAGCCATGGTCAGCGAGCAGGTAGGATTTGCCAATTCTTCGTATTTCTGCCGGAGCTTCCGGGAATATTACGGAAGCAGCCCGGAGTCCTATCGGAAAGGAAACAATGAGGATGAAGAGTCTTCTGAAGAAGTATAATAATATGAAATACCGGTACAAGCTGACAAATCTTCTTGTGGTGGTATCCCTGGTGCCGATGACTGTGTTGGCACTGTATAGTCACAGTCGTATGAGTAGTCTTGTACGGAAAAATGAGATGGAGGATATGTACTCCATTTTGGAGCAGACCAGAGAAAACATTGACGGGCAGATCGAAATTTATGCCAGCCTTTTGAATTATCTTACCTATTCTCCTGAAATCCAGGAGGTGATCTTCAACAAAGATATGGATCGTTATACTGCATATGAACAGTATACGGAAGTTGTGGATCCGCTATTGACGGTGCCGAAATCCTACCACGAAGCAATTCTGGGGATACATCTTTTTGCAGAAAGCATTCCCGTGCGCCATGAATATACCTTGGCTCCGCTTTCAGAGGTTGATGGGGAATGGTGGAGTGACAAATTAAATAATACCGTGACGGTTCAGTGGATCGTGGACCGGGATAATCGTCAGATTGCGGCAGTCAGGGAAATATATGATGGTAAGATCAGGGAGGCTGTGCTCTGTATTTTGTTGGATTACGGAAAAGTATTCCAGCCTCTGGCTAATATTATTGAACGGAATTCCGGAGGCTTTGTGGTGGATGATCAGCAAAATATCGTCTATCATGGAGAAAATCTGGCGGCCAGTGATATTTCAGCACAGAAAGAAACCGCAAAAAAGCTGGATCGTCTGAGGGAAGAATATACCTATGTCAGCAGCAGCGGACATGAAACAAGATGGACCTATTATTTTTACAAACCTCCGGCTGTGATCGAGAGCTCGGTTTCAAAAGTATTGATCAGTGAGATCCCACTGATCGGCTTCTGCGTTGTGATCATCATTGTGCTTGGAATGACGTTTTCCAAGCTGTTTACCAGAAAGATTGAGCAGCTTACCAGAAATATGGAACAGGTGAACCAGGGAAGCCGTGAAGTTACGGTTTACAGTGATTCCGGAGATGAGGTAGGACAGCTGGTGAGAAGCTTTCACCATATGATGGATGAAATTAATCGACTGATCGAAGAAGTGTATGAAAATAAGATCGCTCTGAAGGAATTTGAACTGAAAGCGCTGACTGCCCAGATCAATCCTCATTTTCTTTATAATTCTCTTTCTATTATAAACTGGATGGCGATTAAGAGCCGTCAGAAGGAGATCAGCCGTGTGACACTGGCATTATCTACATTTTACCGGACAGCGCTCAGTAAGGGAGCAGATATGGTGACTGTGGAAACCTGTATTCGGAATATCGAAGCTTATCTGGAAATCCAGCTGATCATGCATGACAATGATTTTAAGGTGGAGTGGAATATCGATCCGTCTGTTCAGCAGGAGTTGGTTCCGAAGCTTGCCCTGCAGCCCATCGTTGAGAATGCTCTGGAGCATGGCCTGGATGTGAAGGAGGAAGGGGAAAAGCTTCTGAAACTTTATTTCTTTGAAGAGAATGGAGATGTAGTGATCCGGGTTGAAGATAACGGAATAGGGATGGAGCAGGAGCAGGCAGAAAAGCTGCTCACATATCAGGCAAAAGGCTATGGTCTTAAAAATGTCAATGACCGTATGTGCATTTTATATGGAGAGAAATATGCCATCCGGATCCTGAGCAAGGTAGGTGAGGGGACAAGCGTTGATATGAGGATCCCGAAAGAGGTAAAAAAAGATGAGACTTAGTCTGGGAAAAACAGTGGTATTTCTGAGTACGATACTGAGCCTGGCACTTTTGACGGGGTGTTCTTTAGGAACTGCAGAAATGGAAAAAACAGATATAGATGTTCTGTCCGAAAAGAGCAGTAAGAGCTGGGAACAGGCAGAAACCACGCCTCTGGGGAAATATCCGGAGCTTGTAACTTATACTCTGGGACAGATGAAAGGGGCTAATAATTCTAATCTTCCGGACGGGCAGACTTATGAGGACAATGCATATACCCGGTATCTGAAAAAAACACTGAATATTCAGAATAAGAATGTTTTTATGGAGAGTGAGGAGCGGTATGACGAAGCCCTGAACATCCTGGTCAAAGATCGGAATCTTCCGGATGTTTTTCTGGTGTTGGACAGGGAAACTCTGGAAGAACTGGTTGAAAATGATCTTATCGAGGATCTGACGGAAGTATACAAAAGCTGCGCTTCCGATAAAATAAAGGAAATGTATGAGAGCTATGGAGAGGAACTTTTGGCATCCGGGACTTTTGACGGAAAACTGTATGCACTTCCGGAGACTGCCATTGATGATGGGCAGCAGCTTTTATGGCTGAGACATGACTGGATGGAGCAGCTGGGACTGAAAGAACCGAAGACACTGGAAGAGGCTTTTTCAGTGATCCGTGCGTTTCAGGAAAACCGGATGGGTGCAGAGGATGGTGAAGATCCTGTGGGACTTGTCTGTGATCCGGGACTTGTGGGCACGGTCAGCACCAGCTATTCGGTGGACTCTGTGTTTGAAAAGTTCGGGGCATATCCGCAGCAGTGGATTGAAAATGCAGATGGAGAAATTGTCTATGGATCGCTGACGGAGGAGACAAAGGAGGCTCTGGGGTGTCTCAGAGAGCTTTACAGGCAGGGAATACTGGATTCGGATTTTGCTTTACGTGCACAGAATAATATCCGTGATCTTGTGGTGAATGGAAAATGCGGAGCGTTTTTCGGGCTCTGGTGGACTCCGAATAATCCTCTTATGGATGAGTATCGGAAGAATAAAGAGGCAGACTGGGAACCGTATTATCTGACTGCGGATGTAAAGCGGACTGTGGAGGTATACTCTACGTTTCGAGATAATAAATATGTAGTTGTGCGTAAAGGGTATGAGCATCCGGAGATTGCAATGAAGATTTTGAGTGTGTTGTTCGACTATTCCAGATATGAAGCGGAGGATGCGGATGAGATGAACACTTATTTTGCCTTGAATGTGGATCCTACGGCGCGTCCGCTAATGATCAATGTGGATTATAATGAGGCTACTTATATAGTGACAAAGCATATCCGTGAGGTTCTTTACAGTCCGGGCGATGAGAAGACCAGGGAGGATCTCAGTGCCATTGAGGCGTCTTATTTTGATGCGTGTAAGGAGTATCTTGAGGCGGAGGTGCCTTCGGTAGAGGCCTGGGCGGCGTATAAGTCCAGAATCTCGGCGGTGGGACTTCTGGTGGATGCGAATTACCGTGCTCCGGAGAAAAAGTTTCTGGGGGATGGTGACGGGGAGATTCCTCAGACTTTGCGTTTGCTGGAGAAGAATGCATTTATCCAGATTATTATGGGGAGGATGCCTGTGAGCTCTTTTGACTCTTTTGTGGAAGATTGGTATCGTAAGGGTGGAGACAGTCTTACGGAGCGGGTTCGGGAAGGGCTTGTGGACTCGTGAGGCGGATGTATAGAGGGACGCCAGAGGAAGGTGGCATCGCTCCGGGAGTGGATGCAGTCGGGGATGCTTTTTGAGATTTTGAGAGGTGGATGTGTTTGAGGGACGCCAGAGGAAGGTGGCATCGCTCCAGGCAGGGACTCCGTCGGGGGATACTACTAGGGCTCCGTGAGACGGCTAAAAGCATTGTGGCAGGGCCAGAACTCGCCTCCGGCTCAGACAGCAGACCCTGCCACAATAACGCCGTCTCCCGCAGCCCAAGTAGT
>NZ_NALB01000003.1:602500-865930 GCF_008680535.1 Blautia sp. LMAG:36
AAAACACAGGTCTATGCGAAACCGAAAGGTGAGGTATATGGGCTGACGCCTGCCCGGTGCTGGAAGGTTAAGAGGAGAGGTTAGCAGCAATGCGAAGCTTTGAATTTAAGCCCCAGTAAACGGCGGCCGTAACTATAACGGTCCTAAGGTAGCGAAATTCCTTGTCGGGTAAGTTCCGACCCGCACGAAAGGCGTAATGATTTGAGCGCTGTCTCGGCAATACATCCGGTGAAATTGAAGTGCCAGTGAAGATGCTGGCTACCCGCGCCAGGACGGAAAGACCCCATGGAGCTTTACTCCAGTTTGGCACTGGGGTCCGGTGTTGCATGTACAGGATAGGTGGGAGGCTGAGAAACGGTAACGTCAGTTGCCGCGGAGCCGCTGTTGGGATACCACCCTTGTGATATTGGGCTTCTAACCAGCCGCCGTGAACCGGCGGTGGGACAATGCCAGGCGGGGAGTTTGACTGGGGCGGTCGCCTCCGAAAGGGTATCGGAGGCGCCCAAAGGTTCCCTCAGAATGGACGGAAACCATTCGAAGAGTGCAAAGGCAGAAGGGAGCTTGACTGCGACACCGACGGGTGGAGCAGGTACGAAAGTAGGGCTTAGTGATCCGGTGGTATTAAGTGGGAATGCCATCGCTCAACGGATAAAAGCTACCCTGGGGATAACAGGCTTATCACTCCCAAGAGTTCACATCGACGGAGTGGTTTGGCACCTCGATGTCGGCTCATCGCATCCTGGGGCTGTAGTAGGTCCCAAGGGTTGGGCTGTTCGCCCATTAAAGCGGTACGCGAGCTGGGTTCAGAACGTCGTGAGACAGTTCGGTCCCTATCCGGCGTGGGCGCAGGATATCTGAGAGGAGCTGTCCTTAGTACGAGAGGACCGGGATGGACGGACCGCTGGTGGACCGGTTGGCTTGCCAAAGCCATGGCCGGGTAGCCAAGTCCGGAAGGGATAAACGCTGAAGGCATCTAAGCGTGAAGCCCCCCTCAAGATGAGATATCCCATTCTTATGAAGTAAACCCCCTTGAAGACGACGAGGTAGATAGGGCAGAGGTGGAAGTGTGGTAACACATGGAGCTGACTGTTACTAATCGGGTGAGGGCTTGACCAACCAGCCGAGGAAGCGGGCAGGATGTAACAGAAATGGGGCGGAACAAGCTTGCTTGTGGAGAATCATTTATGGTACAGACTGGACATTTGCGAAGCAAATGACATCGAGCAACGGAGTTGCGAGATGACCCCCGCTGGAGTAGCCTACAAAACAGGCGATGCAGCTTTAGCTGCGAGCCCGTGAAAAAAGGCGAATCGGTACGCAGGTTAAAATTGATTCAACAAACGATTAATGATTATCAACAAAACATGTATGTAGTTTTGAATATACAATCATGAAAGAGTGGCTTAAACAGCCACTTTTTTATTACCCATAAAAACTGTCCCCTAAAAAAACATAAAAATTGCCCCTTGTAATATACCCAAACAAGCGGTACTATAACATCCAAGTTATTACATTCCTACATTAATACAATCATACATTAAAGTAATAACAAAGGTAATAACGAAACGAGAGGGGAATCATTATGAACACACAGAACAACACAGTAGTTAAACTTGCAGAAACTGCGTTATTAGCAGCTTTATGTTATGTATCCTTCACATTTCTGCAGATTAAGATCCCGGTGCCGGGCGGAGACGCAACATCCATTCATATCGGAAATGCTTTCTGCGTACTTGCAGCACTGCTTCTGGGTGGCGTATATGGCGGACTTGCCGGAGCTATCGGAATGGGAATTGCAGATATCATGGACCCTGTTTATATCACAGGCGCACCGAAAACCTTTGTACTGAAATTCTGTATCGGTCTGATCGTAGGTCTTGTGGCACACAAGGTTGCAAAGATCAATGAGAGTACAGATAAAAAATATGTTTTCAAATGGAGTGTGATCGCATCTGTCGCAGGACTTGCATTTAACGTAATTGCAGATCCTATCGTAGGATATTTCTACAAACAGTACATTTTGGGACAGCCACAGGAACTGGCACAGGCACTTGCAAAAATGAGTGCGGCGGCAACCTTTATCAATGCAGTTGTATCTGTAATTTTGGTAGCGATCATCTATAATGCAGTACGTCCGGTACTGATCAAAAGTCATCTGATCACAGTTACCAACAACAAAAATCAGGTTGCGTAAAACGACATACTAAAAAAATAATAAAAAACAAGAAATAACACAAGACAGCGAAATGGAAGTTAAAATTCATTTCGCTGTTTTTTTATGCGTGTATAGGATCATTTTTTATATGGTTATCCTCACATAGAAAACAAATTTCGGAACAACCAAGATCTGTTTTGACGTATCCATGGCAGTGATTGCTGCGGTACTTTCCTTCGTATTTGCGGGAAGACTGGATGGTGTAAGAGAAGGTACTGTTATTTCCGCATATTCTCCCGCATCTTCGTAGGTGTGCACCCGAAGTGCTCCTGGAACATCCGTCGAAACAGCTTATAATTGGTGAACCCATGGCATTCTAGGATCACATGCACGGGGTCTTTCGTATTGATCAGATTTTTGTAGATAAAAGAAAGTCTGTATTCATTCTGATATTCCAGAAATGTAACCCCCATCTTTTTCTTGAAAAAACGGCAGAAATATCCAGTCTGGAGATAAGCAACACCTGCGATCTCATCCAGAGAAATAGGCCGTTTGTAATTCTCAGAAATATAATTCAGCACCAGATTCAGTCGGTCCAGATCTTTTTTCTGCCGGCTTAGATCACTTTGAAAAATTTTGACACTGAAATTGTGACACAGCTGGAACAAAAGTTCAAAGATCAGGATATTGCAGACGAGAGTCGTATGGTGGAGTAAAAAGATACAAAAAAAGCGGAGATTTATCGTTATAAAGACTATTGAAAATAAAAGAAGTTTGTAGTAAGGTAGTAGCTACAACGCTTACGAAAGGGAAGAATGTTTCAGGTGGGCAGTCTCCTTTTTGTGGAGAATTTTGGATGAAGGAAAACGAAAAACAAGGGGGAAGAATTTATGGAGAAGGTAAAAGAGAAATCTTCTTTTTTCCGAAAGTTCGTAGGAGATAAGAGGTTTTATCTGATGGTCCTGTCTATTGCAGTACCGATCATGGTACAGAACGGGATCACAAATTTTGTCAGTCTTCTGGACAATATTATGATCGGTCGTATCGGTACCGAACAGATGTCTGGAGCGGCGATCGTCAATCAGCTGATCTTTGTATATAATCTATGTATTTTCGGCGGGGTGTCCGGAGCGGGAATTTTTACAGCACAGTATTTCGGACAGAAGGATCATGAGGGTGTCCGCCAGACACTTCGTTATAAACTGTGGATGGCAGTGATTCTGACAGCGATCACCATTATACTGTTTCTGACAGCAGGGGGTTCACTGATCAGCATGTATTTAAAAGGTGACGGAACCGCACAGGAGATCAGGGATACTCTTATTTATGGGAAACAGTATTTATGGATCATGCTTCTGGGACTTCCGCCATTTATGATGGTGCAGGTCTATGCAAGTACCTTACGTGAATGCGGTGAGACCGTACTTCCAATGAAGGCCGGGATCGTGGCAGTGCTGATCAATCTGATATTTAATTATCTTCTGATCTATGGAAAATTCGGATTCCCGGAAATGGGAGTAAGAGGTGCGGCTGTTGCCACAGTGCTCTCCAGATATGTGGAAGCCTGCATTGTCTTGAGTTGGACACATAAGCATACAGAAAAGAATATTTTTGCACAGGGTCTGTATTCAACATTAAAGGTTCCGGCGAACCTGACAAAGAAGATACTTATTAAGGGAACCCCGCTGCTTCTGAATGAGACTTTATGGGCAGCCGGAGTGGCCATGCTGACACAATGTTATTCAGTCCGTGGACTGAACGTGGTTGCGGGATTAAATATTTCCAATACCATCAACAATGTATTTAATATCATATTTATCGCACTTGGAGATTCGGTAGCCATTGTTGTAGGACAGCTTCTGGGGGCAGGTAAGATGAAGGAAGCCAGAGATACGGACAACAAGATGATCGCATTCTCTGTGTTCTGCTGTACCTGCGTGGCAGCTGTGATGTTTGTAATGGCACCACTGTTTCCAAGGCTTTACAATACCAATGCTGAGGCACGTACTCTGGCGAAATATTTTATTATGCTCACAGCATTTTTCATGCCGCAGAATGCATTCTTGCATGCAACATATTTTACTTTGCGTTCCGGTGGAAAGACCATCGTTACATTTCTGTTTGACAGTGTGTTTATCTGGGTGGTAAGTGTAACGATCGCATTTACCTTAAGCCGTTTTACAGGTCTGCCTGTACTTGTGATCTACGCAATGGTCCAGGCAGCGGATATGATGAAATGTGTCATTGGATTTATCCTTGTAAAAAAAGGCGTATGGCTTCAGAATATCGTTTCATAGAATTTTTTGAAATCTTCCGGGAGGGGTGCTTCCAGGGAGATTTCTTTTTTGGCATTTTTGTCATGATGCATGGAAGCCCGGGTGTCGGAAGCAGATTCATCAATTGAAAATGGAAGTTGAAATTTAAGCTTCCATGCGTGGAGTGCAGCCCGGGAAAACGGATTCGATATGTCCGATAAACAGTACAGAGAATCACCCAGAAGAGGATGCCCGAGAGATGCCATGTGTACACGGATCTGATGGGTACGGCCGGTTTTCAGACGGAGCATTACAAGAGAAGCCGGAGCTGCTACGTCAGGGCCGGTAGATTTCAGAACAGAATAAAGGGTTTCTGCATGTTTGCTTCCGGGAAGCGTGCCATCTGTGGATACGACCATTTTCAGACGGTTATCCGGGTCAGGTGCAAGGGGAACGGAGATCCTGTGAAAAGCTCCATCTTCATCCACAGGCATGAAACCGGAAACTGCAGCCAGATAGGTTTTCTCTGAAATCCCTTCTTCACGCTGGTTCTGTAATCTGGCGGCAGCAGTCTGGTTCCTGGCAAAGAGCAGGATACCGGAGGTTTCTTTATCCAATCGTCCGATAGACCGGACTTTGGTAGGCTCTCCTTTGGAACGGAAATAGGAAGCCACCTGGTTGGAGAGACTGTCACTGTAGTGAGAACCGGAAGGGTGAGTGACAATCCCGGCAGGTTTATTTATGGCGAGGATATCCTGGTCTTCGTATATAATCGCCAACTCAGGAAGAAACTGTGACGTTGCAGACAGTGAATGATAAATGTGAGAATTGACATCAGAACCTGCAAATTCTGAAGTTGCGGAATCAGAATATGAAATTGCGTCTGCGGAGAACTGGAAATTGTGATTGGACAAATTGACAGTAAAGGATGAAGATTCCAGCTGGGTAGAATCCACATCGTCCGCTTCCAGGCATACTATGATCTGATCCCCGGGATAAGCGGTTTCCGTTACCCGGCACTGTTGTCCGTTTTTTCGGATACCACCGGGACGAAACTTCGCCTGGCTGATCTGCTTTTTTGTAAGACCTGCCTGCGTGCGAAGAAAGCGGGAGACAGGTGCCGGAACAGCTGTTTTCGGGATATAGATAGTAAGATAGCGGTTCATTGTGAGGAATCCTCCGATTCTATTAAATTAATAAATATTTACAGGAATTTGGATGCAGGAGATTTTTACTTATGCTGATAATAAAAAACAGCAACTTGAGTCCGATCCCTCAGCTGCAGTTTATCCAGAATGGAACTGAGATAATTTCGTACCGTTCCCTCACTGAGAAACAGTTCTGCGGCAATCTCCTTATTACTGTATCCGTTGGCGATCAGCCGGATGATATCCAGCTCCCGTTCGCTAATGTTTCTGGAAGCATAATCAAATCCGTCGGAAGACTGCAGGAGTTCAGGGATTTTGGATATGATCTCTGTGCCGAATACGGTCTGGCCGGAGTAAACCGCCTGAAGAGCCGGAAGAATGCTGGTATGTTCCTGCTTCAGAAGATAACCCTTTGTGCCGAGGCGGAGGGCTTTTACAATATATTCATCATCGGAAAAAGTAGTCAGAAGAAGAATTTTTGCCTCCGGAAATTCGCCCAGGATCTTTCTGGAAGCTTCCAGTCCGTCCATTCCTTTCATACGGATATCCATCAGAAGAATATCCGGAAGATACTCTCTGTACAGAGAGCAGGCTTCTTCACCATCAGAGCCGGTGGCAGTCACTTCGATATCCGGGTTTGCCTCAAGAATGGTTTTTAGTGCTCCTGCAACCAGGCAGTCGTCGTCTACGATTATAATTTTCATGTCAAAATCTCCTGTTTATGAGTTATAAAAAATAAATTTACAGATCAGAAAAAACAGACGGATCTAATATGCCGGGAAAGTACTTTGATCAAATCAGGAAGGTTTCCGGCAAAGTGAGAAATATCTGTCTGATTCAATTAGAAACAGATTTCGGGATCGTCACAAAGATCCGAAAACCGTTCTCCTGCGTAATCTGGACCGTACCGCCCAGCGCCTTTGCACGGTCACGGATATTGGACAGTCCCATACCACTGGAAATATTTTTGGCCTTATTGCTGTCTGATCCAGTTTGAATATCCGGAATTCCATTTTCCGGTGTCCCATTATCCTCAATGCACAATTGATAAAGTGCAGGATGCTCCCGCAGAAGAATATTCACAGAATCCGCATTACTATGCCGCATCACATTGGAAAGCCCTTCCTTTGTAATACTGATCAGACTGTATTTCACCTCTCTTGGAATATGCCTGGACATATCATAAGTAAGATTCACCGGGCAGAAGGTGAAATCCTTTACAAGTCTTTTTATGGCATCTTCCAGATCTATCGCATCGTCATGAAGATCATGTACACTGGAACGGATGCTGTTCATAGCACCGTTCAGGGATTCTTCCAGATTTCCAAGCAGAGGATCAAGAGAATCATTTTTGTTGATGGTTTTGCAGGCAGCAGTCATAAGGATAGAACGGGATAGTACATGTCCCACATTATCATGGATCTCTCTGGCAATTCTGTTTCGCTCGCGCAATGTAGCAGCATAAATCTCGTAATCCTGTTTTTCCAGAAGTGCCTTGTTTTTTTCAGAAAGAAGAAGCGTATGTTCCTCACTGTCATCCCGGATTTGATGAAAATCCTGGTAAAGAGCCTGATATTTTCCGGCATAGAGCCAGAGAAAAAATGAGAGAACGAAACCAAAAATCCCAAGCAGACAAAGAACTGCCGGAAATCTATTGATCTGAAAAACCAGAAATCCCCAAAGTGGAAGCGCAGCCACTGCCAGAGGAAAAAGCCCAGCAGATAAGGTCTGATACAGCAGCAGCGGGAAAAATAGAAGAAGATCCGAAAACCACAGGGAACATAATCCAAAGATCACATAGCTTCCTGCAAGAACCGGAATGATATTTCCGGCGGGTTTCAATACTGGCAAAGAATTGTGTGAACAGGATTCTGTTTTACATACCCTGCACAGATAAGTAATGCAGCAAAGGATCACCGCAAAAAGGAGGGCAAACACAAGAGCCTGATCTGCAGGCACATAAAAAAATGTTAAAGTACTGTATAAAAGCAATAGTATGGAATCTGTAAAATAACGCATAAAAAATATACCCTCCTTTCTCAGAATTACAGCATTTTCCGAAAGTCAGGCAGATAACCGGCTAAAATTATCGTATCCTGTTCCGGGAGAACCCCTTTTGCTGCACAAATTTCTGAAATCAATGTGCCTTTATTATAATATACCGGTTCCTTCCCTGCAAAGAAAAATCTATCCTTCTGAAAAAGACATGACATTTGTCATTCGCAGGTGGTGACATTCAACACTTGGAGCAGACAGAAGAAAAGGATATAATGTCATCATCGAAGAAATATGAATTTCTGCGAAAAAGACATAAAAGTCCTGCTTAACGGACTGTAAAAAAGGAGGAAAACATATGCCACAGAGTATGGTCCACATAGAAAATCTGGTAAAACGATACGGTGATCTTACCGCACTGAATCATCTGGAATTGGATATCCGGGAGGGTGAGATCTTCGGATTACTTGGCCCCAACGGATCGGGAAAGACAACGGCCATCAGCTGCCTCTTGTCACTTCTGAAATATGACAGAGGTGAAATAAAGATATTCGGAGAAGAGATGAAGCCGGACAGCTATAAGCTCAAGGAACAGATTGGGATCGTGCTTCAGAATGTAGCCGTTTTTGATGAGCTGACAGTGCAGGAAAATATCGATTATTTCTGCGGCCTTTACATACGGGACAGGAAACGGAGAAAAGAGCTGGTGGAGGATGCCATTGAATTTACAGGTCTTGAAGATTTTCGCAAAATGTACCCGAAGAAGCTTTCCGGGGGCCTTTTACGAAGATTGAACATTGCCTGCGGGATCGCCCACAAGCCAAGACTGATCATTATGGATGAGCCGACGGTAGCTGTAGACCCACAGAGCAGAAACAAGATCCTGGAAGGGATCCAGACGCTGAACCACCAGGGCTCCACCATTATCTACACATCCCATTACATGGAAGAAGTGGAGCAGATCTGTACCAGGATCGCCATCATGGATCACGGAAGAGTCATCGCTCAGGGAACAAAGGAAGAATTGAAGCAGATGATCAAAACAGGAGAGACCATTACCGTAGAAGCCATTGCCCTGGAAGAAAAAAATCTCCGGGATATCCGCACACTGGAGCATGTGTTTGATGTGCAGTATGAAAAACAGGTGCTGGTCGTGCGCTGTACCGATGCGAAGCATAACCTGATCCGTCTTCTTAATTATCTGCAAAGCCAGGATATTTCTTTTGGAAGAGTCTTTTCCGAACTGCCTACATTAAATGATGTCTTTCTGGAGATCACCGGAAAACAGCTGAGAGATTAGGAGGGATGGGAGATGTTGCATTTACTGAAATACAGTTTTCTTTCCAAGATCCGGAATTTTAACATTGTATTCTGGCCGCTTGTCTTTCCGCTTGTGCTTGGAACTTTTTTCTATTTTGCATTCGGAAATATCAATGAGGCAGATTTTCAGACGGTTCCGGTGGCAGTGGTGAAGGAAGCTTCTGCGGATACGTTTTTTATGACCTATCTGGATGAAGTGGAAAAAAGCAGTCCGGATCTTTTAAAAGCAGAAGAAATGTCGGAAAAGGAAGCGCTGGAAGCACTGCAGGATAAAAAAGTAGAAGGGATTTATTATGTGGGAAAAGAGCCTTCCCTTACAGTAGCAGGAACCGGAATAGAAGAAAGTATCCTTCAGACAGTTCTCGACAGCTGCGAAAACACCAGAACGACCATCACCAATATCATGAAAAAAAATCCGCAGATGGATATGGAAACCATGAAATCCTTGTTAAGTTCCGACAGCCTGGTAAGGGAAGTCTCCCTTGGTGGCCGGACCATTGACGGAAATGTGCAGTTCTTTTACGCACTGATCGCCATGGCCTGCCTGTATGGATGCTTTATCGGATTTGGTTCTGCGATCGGGATCCAGGCCAATATCACACCTCTGGCAGCCAGACGGTGTGTAACGCCGACCCACAAGCTGAAGCTGATCCTTACAGACCAGCTGACATCTTTTGCTCTGGGCTATGTGGACGTGATCATTCTGATCCTGTATCTCCGGTATATTCTCAATCTGGATTTTCAGGGACAGATGGGAAAAATGCTGGTGGTATCTTTTTTCGGAAGTCTTATCGGTGTATCTATGGGAATGTTTATAGGCAGCTTCGGAAAAATGCAGGAAGGCGTCAGAATCGGGCTCATGCTTGGAATCTCTATGGTAAGCAGCTTTCTTGCCGGACTGATGAACGGAAATATGAAGGATATCGTGGAAAAAAGTGTTCCGTTTGTGAACCGGATCAATCCTGCATCACTGATCTCAGATGCGTTTTACTGTATCAATGTATATGATGATATGACCAGATACTATAGAAATCTGATCACACTGGCGGTAATGTGCGTGGTGCTGGTGACGGCATCCTTTTTCATGGTCAGGAGGGAACGTTATGACAGTATTTAAAGGCTATATGAGGATCATGAAAAAAAATACAGGTCTGATCCTCCTGTATCTGGGCATTTTTTTCGGAGTGACAATGGCACTTCAGGCAGCGGCCGGTAAGGAAACTTATACCAGCTATGAAAGCGAAAAAATAAAGATCGGAGTGGTGGATAAAGACAACGGACCACTTGCAGAAGGACTGGTAAAATGGCTTGAAGGTACGCATCACGTGACCATGCTGGAGGATAACAGGGAGAAGCTTCAGGAAGAGCTTTTTTACAGAAATGTAGAGTACATCGTGGTGATTCCTGAGGATTTTTATGAGAGCTGTATGGTAAACGGCGAAAGTATTTCTGTGACCAAGGTGCCCGGATCTTATTCGGCATATTATGTGGATCAGCAGCTTGAGAGCTGTCTGAATACAATGCGGACATATCTGAAAGCCGGTTTTTCCCAGAAGGAAGCGGCAACAGCGATCCTGGATAAAAAAAGAGGAGAAGTCACTATGCTGGATACAGATGAAAACAGTGGTACGTCCGGATGGCTCTATTATTTCCGATATATTCCATATCTGTTTCTTGCATTACTTTGCTATGTGATGGGATATGTTCTGATGGCTTTCAAAAAAGACGATATACCAAAGAGAATGCAGGCATCTGCGATCTCTGCAAGACGACAGAGTCTGGAAGGGCTTCTGGCCATGTTTATCATGGGCGGGGGCTTATGGGGAATCGGTATGGCTGGAGCCATCCTTATGTATGGAAAAACATTTCTCGGTTCAGAAAATTTAGGATACTATGTACTGAACACTCTGGTAATGATGGCAGTGGCACTTTCACTTTCCTATCTGATCGGTCTTTTTGTAAAAAACAGCAATATGTTAAGCGGGATCGCAAATATCCTGTCGCTTGGAATGTGCTTTCTGTGTGGTGTGTTTGTTCCCATGAATATTATGGATAGAAACGTCCTGAAGGTGTCTCAGTTTCTTCCTGTGTACTGGTATGAAAACGTAAATGAGACTCTTGGAAGTTATAGCCACCTAACAGGTGAGGCAGCTGTATCGGTGTGGAAAGGCATTGGACTGGAAGCTATGTTTGCGGTAGTTTTTGTCTGCATGATCCTGGCAGTGACCAGGTATCAGCGGCAGAAATAACAGAAAATAATAGCAGATGGCTGTTAATTATGGTAGGATATAGCTGATAAAGATGATTTGCGGAGAAAAACATGAAAAAAATACAAGTTTTACTAAAACCACAATGCAATGCAGAAATTCAAAATCAGTTTGCAACAAAATTCGGAGATCAGTGCGAATTTACATTTCAGGGCAAAGAAACTGAGGATGCGATCGCAGCAGCAGAAGTAGTGATTGGAGAGCCAGAGGAAGAAGAAATCCTGAAAGCAGAAAATCTTCGCTGGATCCAGCTGACTTGGGCCGGTGCGGACAAATATACAAAAATGAAAGCATTCCCGACAGGAGTTACATTAACCAATGCTTCCGGCGCTTTTGGAAAGATCATATCAGAATATGTGATCGGGAATATCATTGCGCTGTACCGTGAACTTCCGAACTACTGGAAGAACAAACAGAAACACCTCTGGGTACAGAATCGATCATCAGAAACCATATATGGAAAAAACATTCTCATCCTGGGAACCGGGGATATAGGAAGAAATATTGCCCATAGAATGAAAGCGTTTGAAACGCATGTGACTGGAATAAAAAGAACTGCAGTCCCGGAGCATTTGCAGCAAATGAAAGAGTTTGATGAGGTATATGATCTGACAGCGCTGGATCAGCAGCTTCAGAAAGCGGACATTGTGATCGGCTGTCTCCCGGGAACACCGGAAACAAAAGGCCTTCTGAATTACGAACGGCTGTATTCCATGAAAAAAGATGCAATTCTGGTTAATGTAGGAAGAGGAAGCCTCATTCCAACAGAAGACCTGATCAGAGTACTGGAGGAAGGCCACTTAAAAGGAGCGGTCCTGGATGTATTTGAAACAGAACCATTGCCGGAGACATCACCTCTTTGGAATATGGAAAACGTCCTTATCACTCCACACATTGCAGGACCGAGTTTCGGTGGAAACGCTGAAGTCCAGGATATGATCTGGAACATCTGCATGGAAAATCTGGAACGATATCTGAATGGAAAAAAATTAAAAAATATTGTCCGGTTAAAGGACGGGTATTAAATAAATTTAAGAAAGAGGCAGAGCGCATAATGATAACACGCCAGAAACTGATCGATCAGATAGAAAAATACAAGCCATATAATGAGCAGGAAGAAAAAGATAAAATCCTGATCCTGGACTGGATCAGAAATAATGAGAATGCTTTTTTCAGGGAAAATGCAGTAGCCCATATGACAGCTTCTGCCTGGGTAGTAAACAGAGAACGGACGAAAGTCCTTATGGTATATCACAACATATACAATTCCTGGTCCTGGCTTGGAGGACATGCAGATGGTGAGACGGATTTACTGTCCGTTGCTGTCAGAGAAGTAAAAGAAGAGGCAGGGATTTCCAATGTTCATCCGGTGTCAGAAGAGATTTTTTCCCTGGAATCCCTGACTGTAGACGGCCATGTGAAAAAAGGAAAATATGTATCCAGCCATCTGCACTTTAACCTAACATATCTCCTTGAGGCAGATTCAGAAGAGGCTGTTTCCATAAAAGCAGATGAAAACAGCGGTGTAGCCTGGTTTTCACCGGAAGAAGCATTGATGAGATCAACAGAACCGTGGTTTGTGGAACATGTTTATATTAAGCTTTTGAAGAAAATGAATCTATGTTATAATGGGATAAAGACAAAAGAGGTTTGACATTGACTGAGTAAATACGAAAAGCCGGAGGAGGCATAGAAAAATAAGATGAAATGTCCATATTGCGGAGGCGAAATGTGTGAAGGCCAGATCCATTCCTTCAATTCAGGAATAGAATGGAGGAGCAGAGGTGAATCTATGCGATTAAACACCGAAAAAGGTCTGTCGAAAATGCTATATGGTGATCGGATCGGGGCTTATCGCTGCGAGCATTGTAAGAAGATCCTTATATCTTATGAATGATCTTCTTATTGTAATGCAGGATATAGTTTTGCAGGGATCGACGGGAAGCAAGGTTAAAATAAAAGAATAAAGGACTGGATTGTATGAAAATGCAGTCTTTTTTTTATTCATAAGGAACAGGGAAACTGTTAGCTGAGAAAGGGGGAAACAAACATGAAAAATTATTCAGAGGATGCGGACAGACAGTATCACATTCAGGTAGCAAAAGGAGAAGTGGGACGTTACGTTATTTTACCGGGAGATCCGAAACGCTGCAAAAAGATCGCACAGTATTTTGATGATCCGGTTTTGGTAGCAGATAACCGGGAATACGTAACATACACTGGAACACTGGACGGAGTGAAGGTAAGTGTGACATCTACTGGAATCGGCGGACCGTCCGCTTCTATCGCAATGGAAGAGCTTTATCGGTGCGGGGCTGATACATTTGTACGCATCGGAACCTGCGGTGGAATGCAGCCGGAGGTAAAAAGTGGTGATATTGTTGTTGCAACGGGCGCAATCCGTATGGAGGGCACCAGCAAAGAGTATGCACCTATTGAATTCCCGGCAGTGGCAAATCTGGAAGTGATCAATGCACTTGTGGAAGGAGCAAAGAAAGAAGGATGTGAATTCCACACAGGTGTGGTACAATGCAAAGATTCCTTTTATGGCCAGCATGAGCCGGAAACCAAGCCGGTCAGCTATGAACTGATGAATAAATGGGAAGCGTGGAAACGTCTCGGCTGTCTTGCGTCGGAGATGGAATCCGCTGCTCTTTTTATAGTGGCAAGCCATTTAAAAGTACGTGTGGGCTCCTGCTTCCTGGTGCTTGCAAATCAGGAAAGAGAGAAGCTGGGTCTGGATAATCCTGTGGTACATGATACCGATAAGGCAATCCAGGTTGCAGTACAGGCGATCCGTGAACTGATCCGTGCAGATCAGGCACAGAAAAAAGAAGAATAACGTATACATGCCTGATTCAGGAAAGGTGGGAAAATTATGGAAGAAAAACAGATCAAAGAAATGATCGATCTGGCGATCAGACAGATGGACTATTCCTATGCGCCATACTCACATTTTCATGTAGGGGCGGTACTTCTTGCAAAAAACGGTACCTATTATACCGGATGTAACATAGAAAATGCTGCCTATACTCCAACAAACTGTGCGGAAAGAACTGCTTTTTTCAAAGCGGTCAGTGAAGGCATGAGAGACTTTCAGGCAATCTGTATCGTTGGCGGCAAGGATGGTGTTCCTACAGAGTATGCAGCACCCTGTGGAGTATGCAGACAGGTTATGATGGAGTTCTGTGATCCGGAAACCTTTCAGATCATACTGGCAGTCAGCAGAGAAAAATATGATATCTTTACGTTAAAGGAACTGTTGCCATTTGGATTTGGACCGGATAATCTGAAGAAACTGAAGTGATAAGCGCATGTGGATACGTGCAGAGATTTTCACGATATGAATGCAGTGAGAAGTAAAATATTGAAAAGTGATCGCCCGGATGTTGATATGACAGGCCGGGCGATCACTTTTTCTGCCATACAATAAAAAACGCTGAAAATCCTTAACTAAGATTTTTCAGCGATTCTAATAGCAGGGGATGAGAGAATCGAACTCCCACCAAAGGTTTTGGAGACCCCTATCATACCATTTGACCAATCCCCTATATTAAATTGTGTTTTCATCACTGTTGCAATTATACATATAAAATATACAATTGTCAAGGGATGAGAGTGCTTTTTGTATAATAAAATATAAATAAAAATTCTTCCTGTCATAAATCGGCAGAAAAGCGGAGATGGAGGGATTTGAACCCTCGCGCCGGTTGCCCGACCTACCGCATTTCGAGTGCGGACCCTTCAGCCACTTGGGTACATCTCCGGATGCAAACCTTTATTATTATATAAGGTATCAGGAGAAAGGTCAATCTTTTTTAAAACTTTTCTTTTTTGTATTATTGACGAATCTTCCAGACTATAATATGATAATGAGATAAAGTGTACAGACAGAAGTGGATGTGCAGAAATGGAGGGAATTATGAGCGATAAGAAATCAGCGATTCTCAGAGTGGCGAAGGGTCTTACTGAGAATTATGCTTCAGAAGAACTTTTTATGCCGAAGAGCGGTAGACGTCTGCCGAACCGTTCGGTGATCATTGATATAGTAAGAGATCTGAAATCTATTGTATTTCCGGGATATTTCAGTACGGATACCAGTGCTACCGTATTTCCGGAGTATTATGTGGGACACAGACTGAATGATCTTTATGACAGATTGAAGAATCAGATCGAGATCGCACTTCTTTATCACGGAGAGGAACCGGAAGAAGCAGCAGCTCATGCAGACAGAACTGCCTGTGGATTTTTTGAGCAGCTTCCTGAGATCCAGAGACTGCTTCTGACAGATGTACAGGCTGGTTTTGATGGTGACCCCGCAGCCAAGAGCAAGGAAGAGATCATTTTTTCATATCCGGGATTATTTGCTATCTACGTGTATCGTCTGGCACATGTTCTTTATAAAGAAGAGATCCCATTTATCCCGCGCGTGATGTCGGAATATGCTCATGGCCGTACAGGAATCGATATCAACCCGGGAGCGACCATCGGAGAGTATTTCTTTATCGATCATGGTACCGGTGTGGTTGTAGGTGAGACTACAGAGATCGGAAATAATGTAAAACTGTATCAGGGAGTGACACTGGGAGCGCTTTCCACAAGAAAGGGACAGCAGCTTGCCAATGTAAAACGTCATCCGACGATCCGTGATAATGTAACGATCTATTCTAATTCCACAGTGCTCGGTGGTGAGACGGTTGTAGGAGAGAATACGATTATAGGTGGTAATACCTTTATCACAGAATCCATTCCTGCAAATACCAAGGTCAGTGCCAAAAGTCCGGAGCTTGTGATCAAGAAACCGAAGGCCCAGGTTTCTGCCACAAATGTATGGGAGTATTGATAAAAAATCCAATAAATAAAAAAATTAAAAAAAATAAAAAAACCTGTTGACAAATAAAACAGCATGCTATATACTAATCATCGTTGCAGCGGTCAAGCGATCGGTAATCACCGAAGCGACGATGCGCGGGTGTAGTTCAATGGTAGAACACCAGCCTTCCAAGCTGGATACGTGGGTTCGATTCCCATCACCCGCTTATGCGATAGTGGCGTAGTTGGTAACGCGCGACCTTGCCAAGGTCGAGACCGCGGGTTCGAGCCCCGTCTATCGCTCTTCGGAACTCTGAGGATGATCAGAGTTCTTTTTTATTGCGAAAAAATCCTCTGCTTTATTTTTATGCAGCAGAGGATTTTTCGCGTTATGTGTTACTGCGTAGCTTATTCAGTTGTTTCACCCTGATCGATCAGAGTATAGAAGGTCAGAAGATAAAGCCCGCATAAGCCTACAAGTCCGTAGATGATCCGGGAGAGCCAGCTCATGCTTCCGAACAGGAATGCTACCAGATTAAAATTAAAGAAGCCGATCAGACCCCAGTTTATGGCACCGACCACAGCAATGGTCAGGGTGAAGTACTGCAGACATTTATTTGACATAAGTCACCATCCTTTCGTTATACAGGAAATAGTTTTTCATGGAATCGAAAAAATATACACAGGAATGAGAAAAAGAAAAACGGAAATTTCTGCCAGCCATGAAAAAATCATGAAGGAGAAATTTCCGTTTTCTTTTCATATGCAAGATAAAATGTAAATTTCCGGTTTATCGAATTTGGATCGTAAATATCCGCCAGGCGATTCCGATATCTTACTTCAGCTTCAGAATCTGAGAGGTTGTCTGTCCGCCGCTTACATTCAGAGTTTCTTTGCCCTGAAGCGTTACATCACTGGTAGTATCCTTCAGAAGAAATACCTGGCATACAGTGACGGTTTTTCCGGGATCAATGGTGCTCATGTAGTTATCTACAGCATCATCGCTGGCTTCCGGATAAGTTCCTTCCAGAACTTCTCCGTTCTGGGAAGCCTGCAGGGTGAAGTCTACAAATGCACTGGACTGGGAATCGCCGGAGTTTGTATAGTCGTAGTAGATCATCAGACAGGGATTTCCGCCGTAGTCCTTGGAAATCGCAAACTGTTTGAAACGGACGGAGAATTTGTCAGTTGTAATATCAATGGATGCACTTGTGCCCTCAGCAGAGGCCGTGCTGCCTGGGGTGGAAGAATCCTCTGCAGCGGCAGAACTGCTATCTGTGCTGTCATCCGTAAGCTGGGATGATATTTCGTCTTTTACGCTTTTGAAGTTTGCGCACATAACCTTGACTGTGGTGTCATCCAGAGAAACGATCTTCCAGTCGCTGCCGATTTTGATCAGAGGATAGGTAATATCGATCTCACTGTATTTCTCATCAGCTGTGGAAGCATTTTCGGCAAGAAGTGCAGCGAGCATTTCCTGGATATCATCCTGTGTCATTTCCTTTCCGGCATAGGCTGCGACAGCAACCTTACGGGTGTATTCCTGAATAGTTGCTGCATAGATATTGGTTCCGTCAATATATTTCATGTGAACCGTTATCCTGGCAGTTCCGTTCTGGATGTCAAATTTGTTTTTGGTGATCTTGTAGGTCATTTTTTTGTTGACGGTAGTGAAGAAATCTGTGTAAGCAGAATCACGGATATCTGCATCATCCAGAGCGCTGAGATCATGACTCTGGAGAAGGTTCTCCATTGTGGTAAAATCCATGTTCTGCATTCCTGTGAGAAATTTTTCTGTGGCTTCTACCGGTTTATGGCGCTGCATCATATACCAGGCGGTTCCGCCGGCTGCGGCAGCGATCAGAAGGATGATCAGACAGATCACGAGAGGCTTTTTGCTTTTTTTCTTTCTGTGGGGAGTGTCGCCTTCAAAATCATTGGAGATCAATGATCTGGAGAGCTCATCGTCATAAAAATCATTATTGTCTTCTGTATTCATTATTCCTCCTTACAATAAGTCATTCTGGTTTTCGGGTGGGTAAGTCAGAGGATATCTGTTTGCATTTGCGGGCAAACAGCATCACCCTGTGTTACCGTAACGATTATATCATAGGTTTACTGTTTGAGAAACCCCCTGTGTTATGATATACTGGAAGACACAGAAAAAGTGGTTGAGTACAGGTGACAAAGCGGAATGCGAATGCCCGCTTTATGCAGCAGAAAAGGTGAGGTGAAATATATGTTACGGACAATTCAGTATTCATTTCCTTCAAAAGCAGACGGATTGGAAATTTCCTGCCTGGCAGTAGTGCCGGAGTTGGAACGTAATGAGAAATACCGTGGGATCATACAGATCGTTCACGGAATGAGTGAGTACAAGGAACGCTACATTCCTTTTATGGAATATATGGCAGAGCGAAAATATATAAGTGTGATCCATGATCACCGTGGCCATGGGAAAAGCGTACGCAGTAAAGAGGATCTTGGGTATATGTACGGTGGTGGGGCGGATGCCATGCTGCAGGATATCCATACGGTGAACTGCTTGATCAAGGATCATTTCCCAGGTATTCCGCTGATCCTTTTCGGACACAGCATGGGCTCTCTGGCAGTTCGTGCCTATGCAGCTCATCATGACAGCTGTATGGATATGCTGATCGTCTGCGGCTCACCCAGCTATAATGTATTTCGTCCGGTCGGAGTAGCTCTGGCAAAAGCGGGAAAGACTGTTTTCGGGCCTAAACACAGTGCGGGTCTGATCGAGATGATGTCTTTTGGAAGCTATGCAATGCACTTTAAAAAAGAAAAAAACCGTTTTTCCTGGATCTGCTCTGATCCGCAGGTTGTGCAGGATTATTCGGATTCAGAATACTGTGGATTTACCTTTACGGATGATGCATATCTGGCACTTTTTGACCTGATGAAAAGAGCCTATGATGTGAAGCACTGGAAGTGTACAAAGCCGGAAATGCCGGTGCTGTTTATTAGTGGGGCGGAGGATCCCTGCATGGGAAATGTGAGACAGTTTGCGAAGTCTGTCCGTGCCATGCGTTGTGCAGGATACCGGGATGTCCGGGGAAAATTATATCCGGGAATGCGCCACGAGATCCTGAATGAGAAAGACAGGGAAAAGGTTTATCATGATATATTTACATATATCTGCAAAAAAGGACTTTGAACGCTCTGTGACAGAGTGATATAATAAAAATCTGAGTGCTCCTGCAGACATCTGTGAGAGGGCGCAACTACTGAGAAAACAGGAGGATTCGTAAATTATGAGAGCAAGTGGGATTTTACTTCCAGTGTCCAGTCTGCCATCGAAATATGGGATCGGATGCTTTTCTGAGGAAGCATATGAGTTTGTAGACCAGCTGGCAAGAGCAGGACAGAAATACTGGCAGATTCTTCCTCTCGGACCTACCGGATATGGAGATTCACCATACCAGTCTTTTTCTACCTTTGCGGGAAATCCGTATTTTATTGATCTGGAGGCTTTTGTAAAAGAGGGATATCTGGATAAAAGTGATTGCGAGGACTGTGACTGGGGTACAAACGAGAGCTATGTGGATTATGAGAAGATTTATAATTCCAGATTTCGGCTTTTGAGAAAAGCCTTTGAAAATTATGACTGTGAGACAGACCAGGAGTACCGTAAGTTTGTAAAAGAAAATGCTGCCTGGCTGGAAGATTACAGCCTGTATATGGCAATCAAGGACAGCCTGAATGGGATCAGCTGGATCGAATGGCCTACGGAACTTAAAAACAGAGAAAAAGCTGCATTGGCTGAAGAAAGAGAGAAGCTTGCAAAAGAAGTGGGATTTTACTGTTTCCAGCAGTTCTGCTTTTTTAAACAGTGGACAGCACTGAAAGCTTATGCAAATGCTAAGGGAGTGGAGATGATCGGAGACATCCCGATCTACGTTGCGTTTGACAGTGCGGATGCCTGGGCACAGCCGGAATTGTTCCAGTTTGATAAGGAAAATATTCCGATCGGCGTTGCCGGATGTCCGCCGGATGCTTTTTCCGCCACAGGGCAGCTCTGGGGAAATCCGCTTTATGACTGGGAATATCACAAGAAAACAGGCTATGCATGGTGGACACGCCGAATGGCAAATTGTATGAAGCTTTATGATGTGGTAAGGATCGACCATTTCAGAGGCTTTGATGAGTATTATTCCATTCCGTACGGAGATAAAACTGCCCAGTTCGGTCACTGGGAAAAGGGACCGGGAATGGATCTGTTCCGTGCGCTTGAAAAGAATCTTGGAAAGCTGGATGTGATCGCAGAGGATCTTGGTCTCCTTACAGACAGTGTGATCGAGATGGTGGAAGAATCCGGATTCCCGGGAATGAAGGTATTGCAGTTTGCTTTTGACGAGAATGAGGACAGTCCGTATCTGACGCACAGATATGAAAGGAATTGCATTGTTTACACAGGTACTCATGACAATGAGACAACAAGAGGATGGTTCCGCAATCTGAGCCAGCATGACCGAAATTTTGCCAGGGCCTATATTGGCTGTGAGGGCAAGCATGAGACTGCGGCAGTGTGGAGCATGATACGTGCGGCGATGTCCAGTGTTGCAGATCGCTGTGTGATCCCGGTACAGGATTATCTCTGCCTTGGAAATGAGGCAAGGATCAATGAACCGTCAACTCTTGGTGACAACTGGAAGTGGCGTATGAAAAAAGGCCAGCTCAATGAAACAATTATTCAGAAGATTTATAAAATGACAAAGCTTTATGGAAGACTTGTAAAAGAAGAAACGGAAGAGAAGGAAAAAACAGAAGCTGACAGGGAAAAGATATCTGACAAATAGAGAAATATAAGGATATCAGAAAGGACAGAAATACATCATGGAAGAACAGAAAAGAGAAAATAAGGAAGAGCTGCAGCAGGAAACTGCTGAGGAAAAGAATTCCGGACAGGGAAATTCTTCCACAAGAAGCAGTCTTCTGTGGATCTTTGCAGGAGGCTATCTTGTGTATACAGGATATCGTCTCTGCGCCAGTGTCATAAGCGGAGCAGAAGACTCCGGTGTGGTATTTCTGGCAGCGGGAGGTATTTTTGTTGTGATCGGAGCAGTGCTTTTGATCATGGCGATCCGTAATCTTGCAAAGGCTGGCGCACAGAAACATGAGCTGGAAGAAGCTGCTGCGAAAAAAGCGGCAGAGGAAGCTTCTCAAAATCCGGAAACCGTGGCAAAGAAAAAAATGTCAATTGCGGAGCGGGCGCATCTTGCGGAAAATCTGGATGACGCACCGGAGGAGAAAGACGAAAAATAAAACTGGATGCAGGTGAGAGTAAAATGCCTGCTGAGATATGACGATTAGTAATAGCAAAAACGGAACATCATAAGGCCCAAAAATCCTTATGTATGTTCCGTTTTTTAGATCAGGCAGATCGCAAAACAGTTATCTGCGTCTTTGCGCGTTTCTGCGTTTTTTTCGAGATTTTTTTCTGTTGGGGGTATGTAAGGTAGACCAGCAGAATGCCTGTACCAGCAAAATTCCGATCATTGCTCCGCAACTGTCGATCCCTACATCCCTTACGGAAGGTCCGCGGGCCTCTACAAAAGACTGATGGTATTCATCCAGTCCAGCAAATCCCACACATACAAATCCGGCAAGGAGCATCAGCCAGATTCCCCGAACTCCGTATACATAGAGGGGGAAGGAAATAGATATGGCCAACAGGCAGTATTCTGTCATGTGAGCAGCCTTACGGACATAAAATTCGATACCTGCAGCTTCCTGGGAAAGCTGTTCCAGGCTTTTGCCGGAAGCTAATATTTCGTTTTTGGTTTCTACGATCTGGTAGCTGATCTTATAGCTCAGGGCACCGGAAACATCTCCGGTCTGTGCGGAAAAAGAGTAGATCACGCACATCATCAGGATCGCAGGTGCAAAAGAAAAAGGTTTTAATAATGTAATCAGTATTTTCATGGCTCTTAATATAGCACTCCCGCATGGAAAAGTCCAGAAAAATACAGAAAAAGAACAGGGAAAAGGAAAAACAGGGAGAGAAGGTTAAATGGGATAGGAGGTTAAAGGGGAAGTGGACAGTAAGGACTGAAATGTGTTAGAATATAAAATAAATTTCAGGGGCATTTTTAAGAAAAAAGCAGCCCGGGATCGAATAGAAGAAAATTACAGGAGGAAATCAACAAATGAGTCTTGCAGATAATATATTCATTGACATGTGCAAAGATGTCATAGAAAACGGAACCAGCACAGAAGGTGAGAAGGTACGTCCTGTGTGGGAGGATGGAACTCCGGCTTATACCATCAAGAGATTTGGTGTTGTGAACCGTTATGATCTCCGGAAGGAGTTTCCGGCACTGACTTTAAGAAAAACAGCGTTAAAGAGTGCAATGGATGAGATTCTATGGATCTGGCAGCAGAAATCCAATAATATCCATGATCTTCACAGCCACATCTGGGACAGCTGGGCAGATGAGAAGGGCTCCATCGGAAAAGCCTACGGCTATCAGTTAGGTGTGAAGCATCAGTATAAAGAGGGAATGATGGATCAGGTAGACAGAGTTCTTTTTGATCTTAAGAACAATCCGTACAGCAGAAGGATCATGACCAATATTTATGTACATCAGGATCTCCACGAGATGAATCTTTACCCATGTGCCTATTCCATGACTTTCAATGTAACCAAGGAACCCGGAAAAGACAAGCTGGTCCTTAATGCGGTGCTGAACCAGAGATCGCAGGATATCCTGGCTGCAAACAACTGGAATGTGTGTCAGTATTCTCTTCTTCTCATGATGATCGCACAGGCCTGCGATATGGAAGCCGGAGAGCTTGTTCATGTGATCGCAGACTGCCATATTTATGATCGTCATATTCCGGTAATTAAAGAACTGATCTCCAGAAAACCGTATCCTGCACCGACAGTAAAACTGAATCCGGAGATAAAGGATTTTTATAAATTCACCACCGATGATCTGATCGTGGAGAATTATGAGACATGGCCACAGATCAAAAATATTCCCATTGCAGTATAATTGCATAAAGAAAGGAAGAAAGAATGAATATTATTGTTGCAGCAGATAAAAACTGGGGAATCGGAAGAAATAATGAACTTTTGGTAAGTATTCCGGCAGATATGAAGATGTTCCGTGAGGAAACTACAGGAAAAGTGGTTGTTATGGGAAGAAAAACACTGGAGTCTTTTCCAAACGGACTTCCTCTGAAAAACAGAACCAACATTGTGATCACCGGCAACAGGGATTATCAGGTAAAAGGTGCGGTGATCGTTCACAGCATCGAGGAAGCACTGAAGGAAGTGGAGAAATATCCGGCAGAGGATGTGTACTGTATCGGCGGAGACAGTATTTACAAACAGATGCTCCCGTACTGTGATACAGCTCATGTGACAAAAATCGATTTTGCATATGAAGCGGATGCGTATTTTCCAAACCTGGATGAGGACCCGGACTGGGAGATCACAGCGGAGAGTGAAGAACAGACATACTTTGATCTGGAATATGCGTTTGTAAAATACGAGAGAAAAGATAGGTAATGTGAGCACAGATCATAAAGCAGAATGAGAATGCCCGCTTTGTACAGAAAAACAATGAAGAAATAATAAAAAAACAGACCACCGAAAAAAATACGGCGGTCTGTTTTTTGTACTTAATGTTATGTATAATGACGAAAATCTGGTAATTACTCGATTACGTGGATCCATCCCTTCGGTGCTTCGATGCGTCCCATCTGGATACCGGTCAGTGTGTCGTACAGCTTCTGGATAACCGGTCCCATCTTCTCCATTCCGCTTGGGAAGCAGATTTCCTTGCCGTGATCATTGATCTTTCCGACAGGAGAGATAACTGCAGCAGTACCGCAAAGACCACACTCTGCAAAATCTTTAACCTCATCGAAGTAGACCTCACGCTCTTCAGCTTCCAGTCCAAGGTACTCCTTTGCAACGTAGATCAGAGAACGACGTGTGATGGAAGGAAGGATGCTGTCAGACTTCGGTGTTACAACCTTGCCGTCTTTAGTAACGAAGATGAAGTTTGCTCCGCCTGTCTCCTCAACTTTTGTACGAGTCTTGGGATCAAGGTACATGTTCTCATCAAAGCCCTGTTTGTGAGCATCTACGATAGCATGAAGGCTCATTGCGTAGTTCAGGCCAGCCTTGATGTTACCGGTTCCGCAAGGTGCGGCACGGTCATAGTCGCTGACACGGATCGTGATCGGTTTGGCGCCGCCTTTAAAGTACGGACCAACCGGTGTTGTAAGGATACGGAACTGATATTCGTCAGCCGGTTTAACACCGATCACGGCGTTGGAACCAAACATGTACGGGCGAAGATAAAGTGTTGCGCCGGAACCATATGGCGGAACCCATGCAGCATTTGCCTTAACAACCTGCTCAACAGCGTCGATAAATCTTTCCTTCGGGAATACCGGCATTTCAAGTCTTGCTGCAGATGCAGCAAGACGCTCTGCGTTCAGGTCAGGACGGAAAGTAACGATATGTCCGTCTTCTGTTGTGTATGCCTTCAGACCCTCGAATACACTCTGAGAATACTGAAGCACACCAGCACACTCATTGAGTACGATATTAGGGTCTGTGCTTAAAGTACCCTCATCCCATTTTCCATCTTTAAAATTAGACACGTATCTGTAGTCGGTTGGCATGTAAGCGAATCCGATGCTGGACCAGTCGATGTTCTTTTTTTCCATAACGATTCCTCCGTTTACAATTTTTACTTTTTACCATTGTAAAACTTTTACGTGATGACTTCAATAGTTTTTTGTTCCTTTTTTTCATTTGCTTGTAATTTTAATATGATTTCGATATAATAAAAATTATCTATGGACTGGAGGGAAAAATGGACAATCACGAATTTGAAGACCTTGGAAAAAAGATTCAGGATATTGTAGATAATGCAGTGAATTCAAACAGCTATCACGAATTAAGCCATACGATCAACCAGACAGTAAATAAGGCCATTGATTCCGGAAGCGAAGCGCTGAAAAATGCGCTGAATTCCGTGTTTGATCCGGGTGCTGATCCGGAATTCCGTAAGAAAAGCTATACATACCAGAGCCCTTATTACGGAAGAAGCAGAAAAGCAAAGCAGCAGGCTGCAAGGAAACAGTCGGAACTGCTCTACGGAAAGACTACCGGTGAAAATCTCAAAGGCATGATGATGGCAGTTTCCGGTGGGATACTTTTAAGTGGCATGGGGCTTGGAGCCATGGTGCTTCTGATCTGGATGGGCATTGGACACAGCGGTGCACTTGCAGCAGGTGTGCTTGGAGTGATGTGTGCAGGCGCAGCAGGTGGCGGTGCTCTTTTGGGAGCAGGAACAAGCCGTCTCGGAAGACTGGGACGTTTCCAGAAATATATCCGTGCGCTGGGAGACCACACCTACTGTAATTTTCAGAAGCTTGCCCAGGCAGCAGGAAAGAACGAGAAATTTGTAAAAAAAGATATCAGCAGAATGATCCAGAAGGGCTGGTTTCTGGAAGGCCATGTGGATGAGCAGGGAACCTGTCTGATCACCAGTAATGAGACCTATCAGCAGTATCTGGAAACACAGAAGCAGCTGGAGCTTCGTAAACAGGAAGCAGATCCTAAGGTTCAGCTGGAGGAGAATATGAGTCCGGAAGCCCAGGAAGTCCTGAGAAAAGGAAATGAATTTCTGGTAAAGATCCGTGAGAGCAATGACGCCATTCCCGGAGAAGAAATTTCTGCAAAGATTTCCAGGATGGAAATGATCGTTCAGAAAATTTTTGAGCGTGCAGGAGAGCATCCGGAGGTGATTCCGGATCTTAAGAAAATGATGGACTACTATCTGCCTATGACTGTGAAGCTTCTGGATGCTTATGAGGATATGGATGGACAGCCTGTACAGGGTGAGAATATCACGGCTTCCAAGAAAGAAATTGAAGAAACCATTGATACACTGAATATTGCATTTGAGAAACTTCTGGATTCCATATTCCGGGATACCGCGTGGGATGTATCCACCGATATTTCTGTGCTGCATACGGTTCTGGCACAGGAGGGGCTGACAGAGGATGATTTCAAAAAAATGAAACAGAATGCGGAAATGAAATAAGTACAACGAGCAGATAAGAAGCTGGAATACAGACATCTGCCGGAAGGTACAGCTGATCAAGGAGAATGCTTATGGGAGAAGAATTTAAAGACTTTGAGGTAGAAGCACCGGTGCTGACTCTGGAACCGGATCTCACGGAAGAAAAAGAAGAAATTACAAAAAAAGAACCGGAGAAACCCCAGGAGCCGGCAGTAGAGGAACCGGTGTTATCTCCCCAGGAACAGAAAATCGTAGAAGATTTTGCAGCAAAGATCGATATTGAAAATACAAACCAGATCCTGCAGTACGGAGCCGGCACTCAGAAGAAGATGGCAGATTTTTCTGATGCAGCGCTGGTAAATGTGAAGACACAGGATCTTGGGGAGGCAGGGGAGCTTCTTGCAAATGTGGTAGGAGAATTGAAGGATTTTGATGCCACAGAGGAAAAGGGATTTTTCGGCTTTTTCAAAAAACAGACAGCGAAGGTGGAAACTCTGAAAAACCGTTACACAAAGGCCGAGGGAAATGTGACGAAGATCACGGAAGCTCTGGAGCAGCACCAGATGCGTCTGATGAAAGATTCTGCCGTGCTGGATAAAATGTATGAGCAGAACCTTGCATACTTTAAAGAACTTTCCATGTACATTCTTGCGGGTAAAAAGAAGCTTAGGGAAGTCAGAGAAGGCAAGCTCAACGAATTGCATCAGAAGGCAGCGGCAAGCGGACTTCCGGAAGATGCACAGGCTGCCAATGATCTGGAAAGCAAATGTGACCGCTTTGAGAAAAAGCTTCATGATCTGGAGCTTACCAGAACCATTTCTATGCAGACTGCACCGCAGATCCGCATGATCCAGAACAATGATACGACGATGATCGAGAAGATCCAGACAACCATTGTAAATACCATTCCTCTCTGGAAAAGCCAGATGGTGCTGGCTCTAGGGATCGCGCACTCCACAGAAGCCGCACAGGCACAACGGCAGGTTACGGATTTTACCAATGAACTTCTGAAGAAAAATGCGGAAACGCTTCACCTGGCATCTGTGGAAACGGCAAAGGAATCCCAGCGTGGTATTGTAGATATTGAAACTTTGAAAAAAACCAATCAGGAACTGATCCAGACACTGGATGATGTGATGAAAATCCAGCAGGAAGGCCGTGAAAAACGTCAGGCAGCAGAGGCAGATATGAGACGTATGGAAAACGAACTGAAAACAAAGCTGCTGGAGATCCGACGTTAGGAGTAAGAGTAAAAAGATAGTTCGGAAAGGAAAGGCAGGGCGTTTGAAGACACCTGCCTTTCAGGATTCATAAAGGAGATTTTTATGTACAGAGATCATACAAAAGTAATAAAAATTGGAAATCGTGTTATCGGAGGAGGAAATCCGATCCTTATCCAGTCCATGACCAATACGAAAACTGAAGATGTGGAAGCAACGGTTGAGCAGATCCTTTCACTGGAAAAAGCAGGCTGTGATATTATCCGCTGCGCAGTTCCTACTATGGAAGCTGCGAAGGCTTTATCCCAGATCAAAAAACAGATCCATATTCCGCTGGTTGCGGACATCCATTTTGATTATCGCCTTGCCATTGCAGCCATGGAGAACGGTGCGGACAAGATCCGTATCAATCCGGGAAATATCGGTTCCAAAGAGAGAATCCAGGCAGTTGTGGATACAGCAAAGGAACGGAATATCCCTATTCGTGTAGGAGTAAACAGCGGTTCCCTTGAAAAAGAACTGGTAGAAAAATATCACGGTGTTACAGCCGAAGGACTTGTGGAGAGTGCTCTTGATAAGGTGCACATCATTGAAGAGATGGGATATGACAATCTTGTGATCAGCATCAAATCTTCTGATGTTCTCATGTGCGCCAGAGCCCATGAACTGATCGCAGAAAAAACACAGTATCCTCTTCATGTGGGAATTACAGAAGCAGGAACTCTGTATTCGGGAAATATCAAATCAGCTATCGGACTTGGGATCATCCTGTATCAGGGAATCGGAGATACCATCCGTGTTTCTCTGACAGGCGCGCCGCTGGAAGAAGTGAAATCAGCCAAAAGGATCCTGAAAACGCTGGGACTTCGCAAAGGAGGAGTGGAGGTTGTTTCCTGTCCGACCTGCGGAAGAACAAAAATCGATCTGATCGGCCTTGCAAACCAGGTAGAGACCATGGTACAGGATATTCCTCTTGATATTAAGGTTGCAGTTATGGGCTGTGTGGTAAATGGACCGGGAGAGGCGAAGGAAGCAGATCTTGGAATTGCAGGAGGCGATGGTGTTGGTCTTCTGATCCGGCATGGAGAGGTTGTAAAAAAAGTACCGGAAACGGATCTTCTGGATACACTTCGTCAGGAACTTCTTACCTGGAATGAGCAGGAGTCATAATGGAGAAAGATTTTTTTGATGTATTTCCGCATCTTAAAGTGAAGAAAGAGCTGGAAGAACTTCTGGACATGGTATTTGTGACAAAGGTTTCCATGAACCCCGGAAGAACTCATCTGAGGGTTTATATTGAAAGCAGCCGCTGGATACACAAGAAGAATATTTTTGCGCTGGAGGATGAGATCGAACGGCAGTGCTTTCCGGGGATTCCCATGACTGTAACAGTTGTGGAAAAATTTCATCTTTCCGAGCAGTATACACCGGAGAACTTTCTGGAAAGCTACCGTTCCAGTATGGAGATGGAGCTGCGCAACTATAACATGCTGGAGTACAATCTGTTCCGCAGATCAAAAATCATTTTTACAGGAAAAGATACCTTGCGTATGGAGCTTCCGGATACGGTTATTTCCAGACAGAAAAGCGAAATACTTGTTGAATATTTTCATAAGGTTTTCTGTGAACGCTGCGGTATGGATCTGAAAGTGGAACTGGATTTTGTGGAAGTGAAAGAGAGTAAATACCGGAAAAATGCTGCACTTCAGATCAAACAGGAAGTGGAAAATGTCCTGAAGCATGCCAAACTCAGCGGGGATCAGGAAAGTGAACCGAAGCAGGAGGATACAGCCAAGGAAGAGACAAAGAAAACCTCAGGAGATAAGAAGGGCGAAAAGACAAACGAGAAGAAATCCGTTGACAAAAAACAGCAGAAGGTTCAGAAGGGAGATTTCCGCGGCAGCTTCGGATTTCGCAGGGACAGCAATCCGGATGTGGTTTACGGCAGAGATTTTGATGGAGAAACGATTCCGCTGGAGAGCATTACCGGTGAGATGGGGGAGGTTATCATCCGATGTCAGGTTATGGATGTGGAAGCTCGTGAGATCCGAAATGAGAAAACGATCCTGATCTTCCCTGTGACCGATTTTACGGACAGTATTGTTGTGAAGATGTTTCTGCGTAACGAGCAGGTTCCGGAAGTGATGGAAAGTGTAAAAAAAGGCGCATTCCTGAAGCTGAAGGGAGTTACCACCATTGACCGTTTTGACAGTGAGCTTACTATTGGAAATATTACAGGTATCAAGAAAATCGCCAATTTTACTAGCACAAGAATGGATACCAGTCCTCAGAAGCGTGTGGAGCTTCACTGTCACACCAAGATGAGCGATATGGATGGTGTCAGCGATGCAAAGGCATTGGTAAAACGTGCCTATGAGTGGGGACATAAGGCTATCGCTATCACGGATCATGGCGTGGTGCAGTCCTTCCCGGAGGCAAATCACTGCTTTGATGCCTGGGGCGGTTGTGTTCCAAAGGAGTCTGATTTTAAGGTGCTCTATGGAATGGAAGCGTATCTGGTAGACGATCTGAAGGGTATGGTCACCAATTCCAAAGGGCAGCGGCTGGATGGAGATTTTGTTGTTTTTGATATTGAGACTACGGGATTCTCAGCACTAACCTGCAGGATCATTGAGATTGGCGCGGTAAAAGTGGAAAAAGGACAGATCACAGATCGTTTTTCCACCTTTATAAACCCGGAAGTGCCCATTCCGTTCCGTATTGAGCAGCTGACAAGCATCAATGATTCCATGGTCCTGGATGCACCTGTGATAGAGGAAGTACTGCCGAAATTCCTGGAATTCTGTGAGGGCTGCGTAATGGTGGCCCATAATGCGGACTTTGATATGAGCTTTATTATTGAAAACTGTAAACGGCAGGGGATTTCGGATGATTTTACTTATGTGGATACCGTTGGTATGGCTAGATTCCTTCTTCCTGCCCTGAACCGTTTTAAACTGGACACGGTAGCCAAGGCAGTAGGTGTTTCTCTTGATCATCACCACAGAGCTGTGGATGATGCGGCATGTACCGCAGAGATTTTTGTGCGGTTTGTAAAGATGCTGGAAGAAAGAGATATTTTTGATGTGGATGAGATGAACAGGCAGGGTGCGGTTTCACCGGATACCATCCGAAAGCTGCCCACATACCATGCTATTGTTTTTGCAAGAAATGAGACCGGAAGGATCAATCTGTACAAGCTGGTAAGCCAGTCCCATTTAAAGTACTATCACAGAAGACCAAGGGTTCCCAAAAGTGTGCTGGAAAAATACAGGGAAGGCCTTCTGGTGGGAAGTGCCTGCGAGGCAGGAGAGCTTTATCAGGCACTTCTTCGCAATGCACCGGATCAGGAGATCGCCAGACTGGTAAATTTTTATGACTATCTGGAAATCCAGCCTCTTGGGAACAATGCGTTTATGCTTGCGGATGAAAAACATGATATGATCAATTCAGAGGAAGACTTAAAAGAGATAAACCGGAAGATCGTAAAACTTGGAGAACAGTTCAAAAAACCGGTGGTTGCCACCTGTGATGTGCATTTTATGGATCCTCAGGACGAGGTTTACCGACGGATCATCATGGCAGGAAACGGATTTTCTGATGCAGATAACCAGGCCCCGCTTTATCTTCGTACAACGGAGGAAATGCTGGAGGAATTTTCCTATCTGGGAAGTGAAAAGGCGGAAGAGGTGGTGATCACCAATACCAATAAGATCGCGGATATGATCGAGAAGATATCACCGATTCATCCGGATAAATTTCCACCGGTCATTGAGAACTCCGAGCAGGATCTTAAGAATATCTGTTTCACGAAGGCCCACGAAATGTACGGAGATCCGTTGCCGAAGATCGTGGAGGACCGCCTGGACAGGGAGCTGAATTCTATTATCTCCAATGGTTATGCGGTAATGTATATCATTGCACAGAAGCTTGTGTGGAAGTCCAATGAGGACGGCTATCTGGTTGGATCCCGTGGTTCTGTAGGTTCTTCTCTGGCAGCGACCATGTCCGGTATCACGGAGGTAAACCCTCTGCCGCCTCATTATCTCTGTCCGAATCCGGACTGTAAATACAGTGATTTTGATTCCCCTGAGGTGAAAAAATACGCGGGTATGGCAGGATGTGATATGCCGGATAAGATCTGTCCGAAATGCGGTGCCAGGATGAACAAGGAAGGCTTTGATATTCCTTTTGAGACATTCCTTGGTTTTAAAGGTGATAAGGAGCCGGATATCGACCTGAACTTTTCCGGTGAATATCAGGCCAATGCCCACCGGTATACGGAGGTTATCTTCGGAAAAGGGCAGACCTTTAAGGCGGGAACCATTGGTACCCTTGCGGAAAAAACCGCATTTGGTTATGTGAAGAACTATTATGAGGAACGGGGGCAGCACAAGCGTTACTGTGAGATCAACCGTATCGTGAAGGGCTGTACCGGTGTCCGCCGTACCACTGGCCAGCATCCGGGAGGTATCATCGTACTGCCTATGGGTGAGGAGATTGAGAAATTTACACCTGTGCAGCACCCGGCCAATGATGTGAACAGTGATATCATCACCACACATTTTGATTACCATTCCATTGACGGAAATCTTCTGAAGCTTGATATACTTGGACACGATGATCCGACCATGATCCGTATGCTGGAGGATCTGACCGGCATCAGTGCAAGAACAGTTCCGCTGGACCAGAGAGATGTCATGTCCCTGTTTGCGGGAACGCAGGCTCTGGGGATCAGTCCGGAGGATATCGGCGGCTGCAGGCTGGGATGCCTCGGGATCCCGGAGTTTGGTACAGACTTTGCCATGCAGATGTTGATCGATACCAAGCCGAAATATTTTTCCGACCTGGTACGTATTGCTGGACTTTCCCACGGCACGGATGTATGGCTTGGAAATGCCCAGGTATTGATCCAGAATGGTACAGCTACCATTTCCACAGCAATCTGTACGCGAGATGATATTATGATCTATCTCATCGGAAAAGGAGTGGAAAGTGGTCTGGCGTTTACCATCATGGAGAGTGTCCGTAAGGGAAAGGGTCTTCGTGAGGAATGGATCCAGACTATGAAAGAGCATGATGTTCCGGACTGGTATATCTGGTCCTGTAAGCTGATCAAGTACATGTTCCCGAAAGCCCATGCGGCAGCCTATGTTATGATGGCGTATCGTATCGCCTGGTATAAAGTGTTTCATCCACTGGCTTATTATGCAGCATTTTTCAGTATCCGTGCCACTTCCTTTTCCTATGAACTGATGTGCATGGGAAAAGAACGTCTGGAATATTATATGGCGGAGATCCGGAAAAAAGGTGATGAGGCATCCAAGAAGGAACAGGATACACTGAAGGATATGAGGATCGTACAGGAAATGTACGCCAGAGGTTTTGATTTTGTGCCGATCGATCTTTATAAGGCAAAGGCACACCGGTTCCAGATCATCGGAGATAAACTGATGCCTGCTCTGGATACCATAGAGGGTCTTGGAGATAAGGCAGCAGAGGCAGTTGTGGATGCTGCCGCAAAAGGCAGATTCCTTTCCAAGGATGATTTCCGTGATCGTACCAAGGTCAGCAAGACCGTTATCGATCTGATGGATGATATGGATCTTTTTGGAGATATCCCGCAGTCCAATCAGATGTCACTGTTTGATTTTACGGGTTGATATATGATACCGGAAGGGCTTACAATAAATAAAAAATACTGCCGTTTATCCTGAAGGCTGATCTGGCAGTGAGAACTCCCAGGAGGATACCAGATACTATGAAAAAAGAAGAATTAAGATACCTGCAGCGACTTGCGGAGCTATATCCTACTATAGCAAAGGCTTCAACAGAGATCATCAATCTGCAGTCTATATTAAACCTTCCGAAAGGTACCGAGCATTTCATGTCGGACATTCATGGAGAATACGATGCGTTTTCCCATGTTCTTCGGAATGGATCAGGGGCTGTACGAAAAAAGATCGATGATGTATTCGGACATACCTTAAGCAACAGCGACAAACGTTCTCTTGCCACACTGATCTATTATCCGAAGGAAAAGATGGAGGTTGTAAAAAAACAGGAAGAAGACATGGAGAACTGGTACAAGATCACACTTTATCGTCTGATCGAAGTATGCAAGACAACGGCATCCAAATATACCCGTTCCAAGGTCCGTAAGGCACTTCCTGCAGACTATGCATATGTGATCGAGGAGCTGATCACAGAGAAAGCGGAAGTTCTGGACAAAGAAGCATATTACGATGCCATCGTCAATACGATCATTGAGATCGGCCGGGCAGAGAATTTTATCATTGCCCTGGCAGAACTGATCCAGCGTCTTGTTGTGGATCATCTTCATGTGCTGGGAGATATTTATGACAGAGGTCCGGGCCCGCATTTCATCATGGATCGTTTGATGAAATATCATTCGCTGGATATCCAGTGGGGAAATCATGATGTGGTCTGGATGGGAGCTGCTACAGGACAGAAAGCCTGCATTGCAACGGTGATCCGGAACAGCATCCGTTACCGAAATATGGATATTCTTGAGGATGGATATGGGATCAATCTCATGCCCCTGGCAACCTTTGCAATGGAGGCTTATAAGGATGATCCATGTACTGCTTTTGAGATGAAGGGAGATGCCAATAACTATAGTATTCTGGAAGAAGAGCTTGGACGGAAAATGCACAAGGCTATTGCCATTATCCAGTTTAAGCTGGAGGGGCAGCTGATCCGCCGGCACAAAGAATTCCATATGGAAAATCGTTGTTTGCTTCATAGGATCGATCCGAAAAAGGGAATGATCACACTTCCGGACGGAAAAGAATATCCGCTGACCGATACATATTTTCCTACTATTGACTGGAAAAAGCCATATGAACTTACTACAGAGGAAAAGGATGTAATGGAACGCTTGGATTCCGCGTTCCGAAACTGCGAGAAACTGCAGAATCATGTCCGGCTTCTTCTGGACAAGGGAGGCCTTTATAAAACTTATAATGGAAATCTTCTGTTCCATGGAAGTATTCCGCTTAATGAGGATGGAAGTCTGAAAGAAGTCCAGATTTATGGAAAAACCTACAAAGGAAAAGAATTGTACGATGTTCTTGAGACTTATGTGCGCCGGGCGTTTTTCTCTGTAAATGAGGATGAAAAGCGTAAAGGCAGAGATATTATGTGGTATATCTGGGCAGCTCCGAATTCACCGCTGTTCGGAAAAGACAAGATGACCACCTTTGAGCGTTATTTTATTAAAGATAAGGAAACACATAAAGAAACTAAAAATGCCTACTATCATCTTCTGGAAAATGAGGATGTTGTAGATGATCTGCTCCGTGAATTCGAACTGGATCCGGAAAAAGGTCACATCATCAACGGGCATGTGCCGGTTCACCAGAGTGAGGGAGAGAGTCCTGTAAAATGCAATGGCAAAGTTCTTGTGATCGACGGCGGTTTTTCCAGACCATATCAGAAGGTTACGGGGATTGCCGGTTATACACTGGTTTATAATTCCTACGGGCTGATCCTGTCTGCTCATGAGCCTTTTACTTCTGCGGAAGAAGCGGTAGCCAAGGAGCAGGATATTGTTTCCAACAGGGTGGCAGTTCACTACAATAACAAACGTACTCTGGTCGGTGATACCGATACCGGAACTGCTCTGAAGGAAAGGATCAGTGAGCTGATCCAGCTTCTGGAAGTTTACAGAAAAGGTATCATCAAAGAGAAAAAATAAGCAGAATTGAGAAATACAAGAAGGGTTTCCTGTATGCTATAGTAAACAGAGGTAATGCAGATGAGAAAAAACAAAAGAAGAAAAAAACGGCTGAGAGCAGTTCTGATCCTGTTGATCATTCTGTTTATTCTGGCAGGACTGGGAGGGATGCTGTATGTTTCCCACAGGGATAAAGTGGAAAAAGAACAACGAAGAGAGGCCGCATTGGCTGCATTGGACAGTATTCCGGAGGTGACAGCAACTCCGGCAGCAACAGCAACACCGGTTCCGACAGCGACGCCGACACCGTCATTGACACCGGTCCCGACAATCCTTCCGGCATTTGAACCGGAAAATTATCAGGGAATCTGGTACAGCGAAGACGGGCTGACAACGATCGATATTTATGATATCAGTCTGAAATCTGTTTCCTTTACCTATAAGAGAGTGAATGGAAAAGATCCTTCCATGACCGCAGAAGCAGATGTGACTGCAGAGGTAGCAGGAAATGCCACACAGTTCCGTTTTAAGGATTCCGAAGGGAATAAGGCAAAAGGAGAGTTTGTTTTCGATAAAAGTGGTGAGCTTTATGTGAAGGTAAAAACATATGAACGGGGAGATGGATCTCTGACCTATCCGAAAACAGAGTCTATTATGACCCGGCAGGAGCCATCCCTGGAAGTATCCGAAAATTCCGAAGAAGATGCTTCCTATAATGAAAGCAACGAAAGTTCCTATGAACAGGAATCCTACAGCGAAAGCAGTGAAGATTCTTCTGATGAAAATACAGAAGAATATGAGATTCCCTACGGAGAAGAAGAAACCTATTATACAGAATGATCAAAAAAAATAAAACACGGTAAAATAAAGAATCCCCGGATTTTGGCAATCAGGGAATCCCGATACAGGAATTCCCGAAACTGTTCCACATTTCCGGGGATCTCTTTATTTGATCATTTTTTTGCGGTCTGTGCGGCCGACGAGATAATCGATGCTGGTGTCGTAATAATTTGCCAGCAGGATAAGCATTTCGATAGGAATATTACGGGATCCCGTTTCATAATGGGAATAAGAACGCTGACTGATATGAAGAATCTCACTTAATTCTCTCTGGGACAGATCCGCGTCTGTACGTAAATCCTGAATACGCTGAAATTTCATTGTGCTCACCTCTTCTTTCTATTGAAAGTATAAAACAGAACGAAATGCACCCTTGCAAAAGAGAGCAAAATGGACTATACTAAATTTATTATCTTCTAAAATTCAGAAAATGTCTATCTGAAAATTCCCTTGTTTTTAACCAATGCGGATTTCGAATATCCGCCTGACCTGAAAAGACGAAAAGATGGAAGATCGGGATCCGTTTTTTTCGCAGAAAGGAATGTATTTGTTTGCGAGTGTTTTATCAGCAGCGATCTACGGAATGGAAGTACGTGAGATCCAGGTTGAGGCAGATGTCAGTGATGGTCTGCCTTCTTTTGCTATGGTAGGATTTCCCTCTGCCCAGGTGAGAGAGGCCCAGGAAAGAGTCCGGACTGCATTTAAGAACAACCGGCTTTGTCTGCCACCAAAAAAAGTAACTGTAAATTTTGCACCTGCCGATATGAAAAAGGAAGGAGCCGGTTTTGACCTGCCTGTGGCGGCTGCAGTACTTGCGGCTGCCGGAATTCTGGAACCGGATCTTCTGGAAGGAGTTATGATCGTAGGAGAGATCAGTCTGAATGGAGAGATCCATGGGGTTGCCGGAGTTTTGCCACGGGTGATCCGCGCAAGAGAGATGGGCTTACGCTTTTGCGTTATTCCGGAGGAAAATATCCGGGAGGGGAATCTGGTGAAGGATATGCCGGTGTTTGGAGTAAAAAGTCTGAATGACATGATCCGATGTCTGAGAGACCCAAACACTTATACAAATGAGTATCAGGAAAAAGAAAAAACAGAAAATAAACCGGAAAAACCAAATGTTGATTTTGCGGACATCTGCGGGCAGGAAGGAGCCCGGCGCGCGGCCGAGATCGCAGTGAGCGGTTTTCATAATATTCTTTTTATCGGACCGCCAGGATCCGGAAAGACCATGCTGGCAAGACGTCTGCCTACTATTATGCCGGAGATGACATTTGAGGAAAGCCTGGAAATCACCAAGGTATACAGTGTGGCAGGACTTCTCACGGAAAAAGATCCGCTGATCCGGCAGAGGCCTTTTCGAAGTCCGCATCATACCAGTTCCCCTCAGGCTCTGGCAGGTGGCGGCAGGATACCGGGACCGGGGGAGATCACTCTTGCACACAGAGGTGTGCTTTTTCTGGATGAGATGCCGGAATTTTCCAGAAAAAGCCTGGAGATCCTGCGTCAGCCGCTGGAAGATAAGGAGATCCATCTGTCCAGAGCTGCCGGAACTTATATTTTTCCGGCCAGTTTTATGCTGGCGGCAGCGATGAATCCCTGTCCCTGCGGATTTTACCCGGATATGAACAGATGTCGCTGTACATCAGGGGAGATCACGCATTATCTTGGAAAGATCAGCCAGCCTCTCCTGGAGCGTATTGATATCTGCACGGAAGTTCCGGCAGTGAGTTTTTCAAAAATGAAAAAGAAAATTGCAGGGGAATCCTCTGCTCAAATAAGAAAGAGGGTGGAAGCAGTACAGGAGATCCAGAGAGAACGTTACAAAAAGGAAAAATTTTGCTTCAATGGGGAGCTTGACGGAAGAAAACTGGAGAAATACTGTGTAATGACGGGAGGGGCAGACAAACTTCTGGAGCAGGCATATGAGCAGTTTCAATTCAGTACCAGAGCATATCATAAGATCCTGAAAACGGCCAGGACCATCGCGGATATGGAATCTTCCGAAAAGATAAAGGAAGAACATATCTGCGAGGCGTTGGCTTACCGGGCATATGACAAGAAATACTGGTCATAAAACAGAAAAAAGGAAGGTATTTTATATGGAAGAAATACAGCAAACAAGGATCCGGTGTGCCCGGAAGGACAGTAGTGTTTATCCGGCAAGACTTAAGGAACTTCCCGGTATGCCAAAACAATTATATTACATTGGAAGCTTTCCGGATGATGCCAAACCTACAGCGGCGATCGTGGGAGCAAGGCTGTGCAGTCCTTACGGACGGATACAGGCCTTTAATTACGGAAAATTCTTAAGCGAACATGGTGTACAGGTGATCAGCGGTATGGCGGCCGGCATTGATGCTGAGGGCCACAAGGGTGCTCTGGAAGGTGGTACCCCGACCTTTGCCGTGCTGGGAAATGGTGTGGACATCTGTTATCCTTCATCCAGCAGAGGTATTTACCGGAGGATCCCCGAAAAAAACGGAGGGATCATCAGCGAATATGAACCAGGTACCAAAGGCAGGGCATATTATTTTCCGGCAAGGAACCGGATCATCAGCGGACTGGCAGATCTGGTGCTTGTGGTGGAAGCAAAAGAAAAGAGCGGATCACTGATCACAGCTGCCTGTGCACTGGAACAGGGGAAGATGGTATACGCCATTCCAGGAGCGGTAAATGATGCGCTGAGCAGAGGCTGTCACAAGCTGATCTACGACGGAGCAGGAATTGCATACTCTCCGGAAATACTTCTGGATGAGTGGGGATTATCTGTGAAAAAAAAGACAAATTTGTCTGAAAAAAGCAAGTTAGGACTTGCAACGGATTTGGATTTGGTGTATAGTTGTCTCGATTTACGACCAAAAAATCTGGATCATATTATCAGAAAAACCGGTTTTTCACCGGGAAAAACAGCCGGGATCCTGGGACAGCTTATTTTGATGGGGCTTGTGAAGGAAACCGGGAGACAGTATTATATCAGACTTGAATAAATGCTTTTTTGCCCGGAGATTTAGCAGGAGTTTTTAAGCCGGACAGGAAGGCAGAATGAGATTAGGAGAGGTAAAATGGCCAAAAATCTGGTGATAGTAGAGTCACCTGCTAAAATGAAGACAGTAAAGAAATTTCTGGGGGCAAATTATACAGTAGAAGCGTCCAACGGTCATGTGAGGGATTTTCCCAAGAGCCAGTTTGGTATTGACGTGGACAATGATTTTGAACCGAAGTATATTACAATACGGGGAAAGGGTGAGCTTCTTGCAAAACTTCGTAAAGAAGCAAAAAAAGCAGATAAGATCTATCTTGCAACTGACCCTGACCGTGAGGGAGAAGCAATTTCCTGGCATCTGATGCAGGCTTTGAAGACAGATACTGCAAAGATGCACAGGATCACATTTAATGAAGTAACAAAAACAGCAGTTAAGGCGTCCATCAAGCAGGCCAGGGAACTGGACATGAATCTGGTAGATGCACAGCAGGCCAGGCGTATGCTGGATCGTATGGTAGGTTATACCATCAGTCCGCTGCTCTGGGCCAAGGTAAAAAGAGGCTTAAGTGCAGGCCGTGTACAGTCTGTGGCACTGCGTATCATCTGTGACAGAGAAGATGAGATCAATGCATTCATTCCTGAAGAATACTGGAGCCTGGAGGGTGAATTTCAGGTAAAGGGTGAGAAGAAACCGTTGACAGCCAAGTTCTATGGAACAGATAAAAAACTTCCGATCAGAAACCGTCAGGAAATGGATGAGATCCTGAAAAGTCTGGAAGACTGTAAATATGAGATCACAGAAGTAAAAAAAGGTGAGAGGATCAAAAACGCTCCCCTTCCGTTTACCACAAGTACTCTGCAGCAGGAAGCTGCCAAGACACTGAATTTTTCTACGCAGAAGACTATGCGCCTGGCACAGCAGTTATATGAAGGTGTGGATGTAAAAGGCAGTGGTACGGTAGGTCTGATCTCCTATCTGCGTACAGATTCTACTCGAATTTCAGAGGAAGCAGATGCAGCAGCAAGAACTTATATTTCTGAGCAGTATGGTTTGGATTATGTTTCTCAGACAGAGAAGGCGATCAAAAACGGACAGAAGATACAGGATGCTCATGAGGCGATCCGTCCTACAGATATTGCGAGGACACCAGTTCTGGTGAAGGAATCCCTGACCAGGGATCAGTTCCGTTTATATCAGCTGATCTGGAGACGTTTTGCGGCGAGCAGAATGGCACCGGCACGTTATGAGACCACGTCTGTCAAGATCGGAGCAGGTGAGTATGTGTTCACGGTTGCAGCATCCAAGGTTGCCTTTGATGGCTTTATGTCTGTGTACACAGAAGAGGGCGATGACAAAAAGGGCAATGTTTTAAGTCAAAGTCTGGAAAAGGGTATGGAGCTGAAGCTGAAAGAACTGAAGCCGGAGCAGCATTTTACACAGCCGCCGGCACATTACACAGAGGCTTCACTTGTAAAGACTATGGAAGAGCTTGGAATCGGACGTCCAAGTACGTATGCGCCGACCATCACAACGATCATCAGCAGACGCTATGTATCCAAGGAACAGAAAAATCTTTACGTCACAGAGCTTGGAGAGGTTGTTAATAATATTATGAAACAGGCTTTTCCAAGTATTGTGGATGTAAACTTTACAGCAACTATGGAGGGACTTTTGGACTGCGTGGAAGCAGGTACCGTACAGTGGAAAACGGTTGTACGTAACTTCTATCCGGATCTGAAGCATGATGTGGATGAGGCTGAGAAAGAGCTTGAGAAAGTTGATATACAGGATGAGGTTACGGATGTGATCTGCGACAACTGTGGCCGCAACATGGTGATCAAGTACGGTCCTCATGGAAGATTTCTTGCATGCCCCGGATTTCCGGACTGCCGTAATACAAAACCATATTATGAGAAGATCGGTGTTGCATGTCCGAAGTGCGGCGGCGAAATTGTCATGAAAAAAACGAAAAAAGGCAGAAAATATTACGGATGTGAGAATAATCCGGAATGTGATTTTATGTCCTGGCAGAAACCTTCTGCAAAGAAATGTCCGAAATGTGGTAATTATATGCTCGAAAAGGGAAATAAGCTGGTTTGCAGCCAGGAAACCTGCGGATATGTGGAACAAAAACCAAAAGATGAAGATTGATTGAATAAATGCTTTTCTATTAATTTTCAGAAAATCCCGTTAAAAATAAAAAAAATATAAAAATGTCTTGTAAATTTCCAGAATAACGTGTAATATTAGACTAGAAAAACGATTTCTTTCAAGGTACGAAAGTGAAAGGAGGAAAAATGAGCGTTCAGTTGCTAGATAAAACTAGAAAAATCAATAAGCTTCTGCATAACAGCAGCTCAAGCAAGGTAGTGTTTAACGATATTTGCCAGGTGCTCATGGAAACCTTAAGTTCCAATATCCTGGTACTCAGTAAGAAAGGTAAGGTTCTGGGAGTCAGTATCTGCCCGGGTGTGGATGAGATCACAGAGCTGATCGATGACAAGATCGGCGGACATATCGACCCGTTATTGAATGAGAGATTTCTTGGTGTTCTTTCCACAAAGGAGAATGTCAATCTCCAGACACTTGGCTTTGAGCATGTACCCGGAAATTATCAGGGAATCGTGAATCCGATCGATATTGCAGGTGAGAGACTGGGAACGTTATTCATGTACCGCAATGATCATCCCTATGATATTGAGGATATTATGTCAGCGAGTATGGTACAACAGTTGTTGGCCTGGAAATGATGCGTGCGGTTCATGACGAGAACGCAGAAGAAGACAGAAAACAGCAGATCGTTAAATCGGCATTCAGTACACTGTCCTTCTCAGAACTTGAGGCGATCATCCATATTTTTGATGAGCTGGATGGTGATGAGGGTATCCTGGTTGCCAGCAAGATCGCTGACCGTGTAGGTATCACCAGATCCGTGATCGTAAATGCACTGCGTAAATTCGAGAGCGCAGGTGTGATCGAATCCCGTTCGTCCGGTATGAAGGGAACTTACATTAAAGTTCTTAATGAAGTGATCTTTGATGAGCTTGAGGAGATAAAAGCACAGAGAAGCAAGAAGGCATAATGTGATCAGCACTGTCAGATGCTTGATATAAGATAAAGAACGTGACAAAAGAGACTTCCCGCTAGCGTGGGAGTCTCTTTTTTGTCTGTTTCATAAAATCAAAATAAATAATGAAATTGAGAAAACAAGAGAAAACAAGAGTATAAAAGAGATAAAATCAGAATAATATAGAAAAACCATATCTTAAAAGGGTTGCGAAAATATGTGAAATTCACTAATATAGCCATAGTGATTAGCACTCGTATAAAGTGAGTGCTAGCAGACGAAGATGGAACTTATAAAGGAGGAACATAGATCATGAAGTTAGTACCTTTAGGCGACAGAGTAGTATTAAAACAGGTTGAAGCAGAAGAGACAACAGCATCCGGAATCGTACTTCCGGGACAGGCACAGGAGAAACCACAGCAGGCAGAAGTTATCGCAGTTGGTCCTGGCGGAGTTGTAAATGGCAAAGAAGTAAAGATGGAAGTAGAAGTCGGAAACACTGTTATTTACTCCAAATATGCAGGAACAGAAGTTAAGATGGATGGTACGGATTACATCATTGTAAAACAGGAAGATATCCTGGCAGTTATTAAATAATATAAACATCTTATCGTATATCAATATAAATAGGAGGTCATTTTATCATGGCAAAAGAAATTAAATATGGCGCAGAAGCAAGAGCAGCACTTGAAGCTGGTGTAAATAAACTTGCAGATACAGTAAGAGTAACACTTGGACCGAAAGGAAGAAACGTAGTACTTGACAAATCTTTCGGTGCTCCGCTTATCACAAACGATGGTGTTTCCATCGCAAAAGAGATCGAGCTTGAGGACGGATTCGAGAACATGGGTGCTCAGATCATCAAGGAAGTTGCATCCAAGACAAACGATGTAGCAGGTGATGGTACTACAACAGCGACTGTACTTGCTCAGGCAATGGTTCATGAGGGAATGAAGAACCTGGCAGCAGGTGCCAACCCGATCATCCTCAGAAAAGGTATGAAAAAAGCAACAGATGTTGCAGTAGAAGCGATCAAGAACATGAGCCAGGCAATCAACGGCAAAGAGCAGATCGCTAACGTAGCAGCAATCTCTGCAAGTGATGAGCAGGTTGGACAGCTTGTTGCTGATGCTATGGAGAAAGTTTCCAAAGACGGTGTTATCACTGTTGAGGAGTCCAAGACCATGCATACAGAGCTTGACCTTGTAGAAGGTATGCAGTTTGACCGTGGATATATTTCCGCATACATGTCCACAGATATGGAGAAAATGGAGGCAACTCTTGATGATCCGTACATCCTGATCACAGACAAGAAGATCAGCAATATCCAGGAGATCCTTCCACTTCTTGAGCAGGTTGTTCAGGCCGGTGCGAAACTTCTCATCATCGCTGAGGATGTTGAGGGTGAGGCCCTTACAACTCTGATCGTCAACAAACTGAGAGGAACCTTCCAGGTAGTAGCTGTAAAAGCTCCTGGCTATGGTGACAGAAGAAAAGAGATGCTTCAGGATATCGCGATCCTGACAGGCGGACAGGTGATCTCCGATGAGCTTGGTCTTGACCTGAAAGAAGCTAAGATGGAGCAGCTTGGACGTGCAAAATCTGTTAAAGTTGCAAAAGAGAACACAGTTATCGTTGATGGTCTCGGTGACAAAGATGCCATTGCAAAACGTGTTGCACAGATCCGTGCGCAGATCGAGGAGACAAAATCCGAGTTCGATAAAGAGAAACTTCAGGAGAGACTTGCAAAACTGGCTGGCGGCGTAGCTGTTATCCGTGTAGGTGCTGCTACTGAGACAGAGATGAAAGAAGCAAAACTTCGTCTTGAGGATGCTCTTGCAGCAACAAGAGCAGCTGTTGAGGAAGGTATCATCGCAGGTGGCGGATCTGCTTACATCCATGCTTCCAAAGAGGTTGCAAAACTTGCAACAACACTTGAAGGAGATGAGAAGACAGGTGCTTATGTGATCCTGAAAGCTCTTGAGGCTCCGCTGTTCCACATCGCTGCAAACGCAGGACTGGAAGGCGCTGTTATTATCAACAAAGTAAGAGAGTCTGAGATCGGTACAGGCTTCGATGCTCTCAATGAGAAATACGTAAACATGGTTGAGAACGGAATCCTTGATCCGGCTAAGGTTACAAGAAGTGCTCTTCAGAATGCTACAAGTGTTGCATCTACACTCCTTACAACAGAGGCTGTAGTTTCCACAATCAAAGAAGATACTCCGGCTCCGGCTGCAAACCCGGGAATGGGAATGATGTAATTATCAGCTGAGCAGGTGAAATAATTAATTCACAAAATGAGAGGGCCTGCGCCATAGACGCGGCTCTCTTTTTGTGTTATAATCAAAAAGTCAGTAAATTACGAAAGGAAGAAACAAATGAGTGACTTATATTCAGAGCTTCTGGTAAAAAAGAAGCAGACAGCGAAAGATCTGGTTGTGAAATACGGTCTGATAGCGCTGACGGTGATCATGGTCCTGGGAGGCCTTGTGCTGAATGTACTTTTGCTGGTACCGGCTATTGCACTTGGTATTGCATGTTATTTTGTAATACCGAAGACAGATCTGGAGTACGAGTATCTGTTTGTTAACGGAGAACTGGACATTGATATGATCATGTCAAAATCAAAAAGGAAAAGAGTGAAATCGCTCCAGCTTGCGGAGGCAGACCTTGTGGCACCATTAAAGTCCCACAGAATGGACTATTATAATGGCAATCAGAAGATGAAAGAGTATGATTTTTCATCAGGAATTGAGGATCATAAACGCTATGCAATGATCATAAGAGACAGTGGAGAAACCTGCAAAGTGATCCTGGAACTGGATGACGCACTTGCAAATACCATGAAAAATTCTGCACCAAGTAAAGTTTTTTTGGATTGACATGAATCTTGTTTTTTGTTACACTAGTTCACAAATTTAAAATATCTTACACAAGGGAGGAAATGCAATGGGTACTATTATTGGTGAAGGCATTACGTTTGATGACGTCCTTCTGGTTCCGGCTTATTCTAAAGTGATTCCGAATCAGGTAGATGTTTCAACGTATTTAACCAAGAAAGTAAAGCTGAATATCCCCATGATGAGTGCGGGAATGGACACAGTTACAGAGCACAGAATGGCAATTGCCATGGCCAGACAGGGTGGTATCGGTATCATCCACAAGAATATGTCCATCGAAGCACAGGCAGAAGAGGTTGATAAGGTTAAACGTTCTGAGAACGGTGTTATTACAGATCCATTTTATCTTTCACCGGAGCATACACTGAAAGATGCCAATGATCTGATGGCGAAATACCGTATTTCCGGTGTTCCGATCACAGAAGGCAGAAAGCTTGTAGGTATTATCACAAACCGTGATCTTAAATTTGAGACAGATTTCAGCAGAAAGATCAAGGAGTGCATGACTTCTGAAGGACTGATCACAGCCAAGGAAGGAATCACACTTGAGGATGCCAAGAAGATCCTTGCGAAATCCCGTAAGGAGAAATTACCCATTGTAGATGACGACTTTAATTTAAAAGGACTCATTACCATCAAGGATATCGAGAAACAGATCAAATATCCGCTTGCAGCCAAGGATGCACAGGGACGTCTTCTCTGTGGTGCGGCAGTTGGTATCACAGCCAATGTACTTGCACGTGTAGATGCACTTGTGAAAGCGAATGTGGATGTAATCGTAATTGATTCCGCACATGGTCATTCTGAGAATATCTTAAAAGCAGTCCGCGAGATCAAGGCTGCATATCCGGAACTTCAGGTTATCGCAGGTAACGTTGCAACAGGAGCAGCTACCAAGGCACTGATCGAAGCTGGTGTAGATGCAGTTAAAGTTGGTATCGGACCTGGATCTATCTGTACCACACGTGTTGTTGCAGGTATCGGTGTACCGCAGGTTACTGCTGTTATGGATTGCTATGAAGTAGCCAACAGCTACGGAATCCCGATCATCGCAGATGGTGGAATCAAGTATTCCGGAGACATCACCAAGGCTATCGCGGCAGGCGCCAATGTCTGCATGATGGGCAGCATGTTTGCTGGATGCGATGAGAGCCCGGGAACATTCGAGCTCTATCAGGGAAGAAAATATAAAGTATACCGTGGAATGGGATCTATTGCAGCTATGGAGAACGGCAGCAAGGATCGTTACTTCCAGGAGAACGCCAAGAAGCTTGTTCCAGAAGGTGTTGAAGGACGTGTTGCATACAAAGGACACGTTGAGGATACCGTATTCCAGTTAATTGGCGGTTTAAGATCCGGTATGGGTTACTGCGGAGCAGAGAACATTGAGAAGCTGAAAACAACAGGCAGATTCATTAAGATCTCCGCTGCATCTCTCAAGGAGTCACATCCACATGACATCCATATCACAAAAGAGGCTCCAAACTACAGTGTAGATGAATAATAAAGGAAAAAAAGGTAAGACCGGTAAAAAGTCACCCAGGCCGTCCCATAGCGGGCGGCCTGTTTCCGTAAAGAAAACTTCCTCCGGGTCTTCCAGAAGAAAAAAGAAGTCTTTGAGAAAAAAGAACCCGATCAAGATCCTGCAGAGGATTGTGCTGATATGTATCATTGTGATCGTTGCTTTTGCTGCGTGTGCGTTAGGATACGCATTTTTTGAGATGCGCATGGAACAGAGTGAAACTCAGTCCGGACAGGAAGAAATATCCGGGAATGCCAGCGGAAATGGCGGACCGGAACAATGGCAGGCAGAAGGAGCACCTTTTATTGATGTGGAGCTTCTGACACCGAATTCCTATTCCAGACCACAGATTTCTATCGAACAGGTAAATTATATAGCCATTCATTATACGGCCAATCCGGGATCTACTGCCATATCCAACCGGAATTATTTTGAAAATCTTGCGACAACGCAGGACAACAAAGTCAGCAGTCATTTTGTGATAGGTTTGGAGGGAGAAGTGGTACAATGTATTCCCACTTCAGAAATATCCTATGCCACAAATTCCAGAAATGTAGATACCATATCCATTGAATGCTGCCATCCGGATGAAACAGGGCAGTTTAATACAGCAACCTATGATTCGGCGGTAAAGCTGACAGCGTGGCTTTGTACACGCTTTGGACTGACTTCGGATCAGGTGATCCGTCATTATGATGTCACAGGTAAAGACTGTCCGAAGTATTACGTGGAAAATCCCGATGCATGGATCCAGATGAAATCAGACATTGCAGCACAGATCCAGACAGATTATGCATTACAGGGGAAATAAAGTGTTATTGTTTATTTTGTGAGCAACAAGAAGTCTGGAAAAATAATTTCTGAAAATAGGGGCTTGAAAATTAAGAAGAAGTATTGTAGTATAACAGCAGAAGCTGCATGACTGGCGGAAAGTAGGATTACCTACAGGGAGTGCAGTGAAGTGAGAAGCCGACCGCCTGGGCAGCCTGATAAGGGGTGTCCAGGCGGTTTTTTGTTACCGTTCATATCCTGGGATAAGCCCCGGGCCTTACATTAGACAAGGAGGACTGTGAAAAATGACGACATTTTCACTTGAAAAAGAACTGAAAGAAAATTCCTATCCGGGAAGAGGAATTGTGATCGGACGTTCCGCTGACGGGAAACATGCAGTTACTGCATATTTTATTATGGGAAGAAGCGAGAACAGCAGAAACCGTATTTTTGTTGAGGATGGGGAAGGAATCCGTACACAGGCTTTTGATCCGTCCAAGCTTACAGACCCGAGCCTGATCATTTATGCACCGGTACGTGTCCTTGGAAATAAGACCATCGTAACAAACGGTGATCAGACAGATACGATCTATGAGGGAATGGACAGACAGCTCACCTTTGAACAGTCTCTCCGCAGCAGAGAGTTTGAGCCGGATGCGCCGAACTATACACCTCGTATTTCAGGTGTTCTTCATGTTGAAGACGGTAAATTCAATTATGCGATGTCTATTTTAAAGAGCAATAACGGAAATCCGGATTCCTGTCTTCGTTATACATTTGCCTATGAGAATGCGGCGGCAGGACAGGGACGTTTTATCCATACTTATAAATGCGATGGAAATCCACTTCCAAGTTTCGAGGGAGAGCCGAAGCTGGTAGAGATCCCAAGCGATATTGATGAGTTTACGGATCTCCTCTGGAAGAGCCTGAACCAGGATAATAAAGTTTCTCTCTTTGTTCGTTTTATTGACATTGAGACAGGAAAATATGAATCCAGGATCGTAAACAAGAATAAATAAGAAAATAGGGATATCACAGAGAACGGAGGAGCTTTTTCATGAAAGAATTACAGTTAAAATACGGATGTAACCCAAATCAGAAACCATCAAAGATCTATATGGCAGATGGAAGTGAGCTTCCGATCCAGGTACTCTCCGGAAGACCAGGATACATCAACTTCCTGGATGCCTTTAATGGCTGGCAGCTGGTACGTGACCTTAAGAAAGCAACCGGACTTCCGGCAGCAACTTCATTTAAGCATGTATCTCCGGCAGGTGCTTCCATCGGACTTCCGCTGAATGAGACACTGGCAAAGATCTACTGGGTAGGTGATATGGACTGGAAGAATTTTTCCCCGCTTGCATGTGCGTATGCAAGAGCAAGAGGTGCAGATCGTATGTCATCATTTGGTGATTTTATTTCTCTTTCTGATGTCTGCGACAAAGATACCGCAATGCTGATCAAGAGAGAGGTTTCTGATGGTGTGATCGCACCAGGATATACAGAGGAGGCTCTTGAAATTCTGAAGCAGAAGAAAAAAGGCAATTACAATGTGATCCAGATCGATGAAAACTATGTTCCAGAACCTTTGGAGCACAAACAGGTATTTGGAGTCACCTTTGAGCAGGGCCGCCAGGAGCTGGCAATTGATGATGCGCTGATCTCCAATATTGTAACAGAGAATAAAGAGCTTACGGAAGAAGCCAAGAGAGATATGAAGGTTTCTCTGATCATCCTGAAATATACACAGTCCAATTCTGTATGCTTTGTTAAGGACGGACAGGCTATCGGCGTTGGTGCAGGACAGCAGTCCCGTGTACATTGTACACGCCTTGCAGGTCAGAAGGCAGATAACTGGTATCTCCGTCAGTGTCCGAAAGTACTGGAGCTTCCGTTTAAAGACACGATCACACGTGCGGAGAGAGATAATGCCATTGATGTTTACATTGGTGAGGAATATATGGATGTCCTTGCAGATGGTGCATGGGAAAAGACATTCACAGAGAAGCCGGAAGTGTTCACAAAAGAAGAGAAGAGAGCATGGCTGGATGGTCTTACCGGCGTGACACTGGGATCCGATGCATTCTTCCCATTCAGTGATAATATCGAGCGCGCATATAAGAGCGGTGTAAAATATATTGCAGAGCCGGGTGGATCTGTACGTGATGACGCAGTTATCGATACATGTAATAAGTATGGAATGGTGATGGCATTTACAGGAATCCGCCTTTTCCACCACTAAAAGATGCATGCCTTGGCCATGATATGCAGCTGAAATAAAAGATAAAAAATATAAAGTCCCGAATCTGAATTTCTGGAAAAAAGAGATCAGACCCGGGACTTTTTGATCGAAAAAGGATAGTTTTAAAAATAAAAAAGAACTCTGAAAAACTCAGAGTTCTGAAGAGCGATAGACGGGGCTCGAACCCGCGGTCTCGACCTTGGCAAGGTCGCGCGTTACCAACTACGCCACTATCGCATATGTCTTATCGTTTCAAGTGTTTCCCTCAGCGACAAGACATATATTAGCATAGATTTTATATTCTGTCAAATGTTTTTTGGAATTTTTTTGAAATTATACACAACATATAAAGTTTATTCCAGACGTCTGAAATAGAACTTGTATATGACAATATTTCGGTGGTTTATGAGTTATTGTCTAAGTGGTAATAGCGCAAAACATGATCCGGATAGTATTGGTCACCATAGTCCCATGGACCGGCAGGATCATGAAGGGGATCATCTTCATCACGTTGTGTGCCGCCGCTTGCCATCTGAGCAAAGGCCTGAGCACTTTGGGCCGTCCACACAGTCTGACCGTTTTCTTCCAGATAAGCAAAATAGGAATCGGCTCCGAAATTGTATGCCTGCAGAGCCAGACGGATTTTGGAAAGATCAGTCGGACCGGTACAGACGGCCTTTTCCAGAGCATATTTCAGTTCCTGGATGCCACAGGAAATAGAGTAAGAAGGATCTGTGATACCATTGGGCTGCTGAGGATATCTGGTGTTGTAGGCTCCTTCTGAGGACTGCATGGGATCGGTACCCTGTCCGGAGCTTTCCTGCATCATCACAGCCAGGATCAGGTCTACATAGTCGGACATATCATATTGTGCTGCTTCGCTGGAAACCTCATCGCGATAAGCTTCACAGGCTGCATTGATCTGATGGGTTTCCTTCTGCCTGCCGGAAAATTTGGAAAAACGCAGAAGGATACAGCCCACGATCAGCAGAAAAAGACATGTCAGAAAGATCTTCTGCCTTCGCACCTGCTGTACACGGAGTCTGTGGCGCTGTTTTTTAGTAAGGGTTGGTTTCTTGTGTTTTGTATTCATATAAGTATTGTATCCGTTACGGATAGATTTGACCAGTTAAAAAATATGATCTTTTTGTTAAAAATTTCTGAAGACTGTCCTGTGAAATTGCAAAATACGATCTGATATGCTATGATAGTCGGGACAAACCGTAGAATGTCGGAAAAAAGGAGGCAAGATTTCATGCGAAAAAAGCTTCTGGCAGTTATTTTATGTGCTTCTATGCTTTTCCCTGCATCCGTATCAGCAGAGGTACTGGGATATGAAGCAACAATGGATACATATACACAGGAGAAAAAATCACCTCAGCAGTTTCAGATCGATGATGGGGCGGGAAATACAGTAAATGCTCTGGCGAAGAGTGATACGCTTTATGTTACAGCGAAAAATACGGAAATCCGGTCCAATCCGGGAGACAGTGGTACAGAGCTGCGTTCTGTGATCTTGGGAACGAAACTTGAAAGAGTTGCAGTCTGTGACAATGGCTGGAGCAAGGTGACCTTCCAAAAGAAAGGTGAGGACAAGATCATCGGTTATGTTTCGGACAGCGTGCTCAGTGATACGGAGATCGTAAATAAATTTACGGATACAGTTACAGCGGCACAGGACAGTGATATCCTGGATTATCCCGGCAAGAAGGACGGAGAGGTTGTAGGAGAGGTTCTTCAGGATGATGAGCTGAAAAGAACAGGTACGGTAGATGCTATCTGGAGCAGGATCGTTTACACAGATGACAGTGGTTCAGATCACGTCGGCTATATTCCGACCAGCTGTCTGGAAGGTTATCAGGCTACGGAAGTGGCCAAGGCAGAGCAGGAAAAGAATACAAAAGCAGGATCCCTTACTAAGAGTTCCGGGGAGGGCGTTTTTGCGGATGCGGTGGATGGTGTAACTTCCACAGGTGGTTCCGGAAGTATCGCAGCTGGCGTACAGATCGGAACGCCGGTATCAGTATCTTCTGACGCGACCCTGAAACCACTGGGAACATTCCGGATCACGCATTATTGTCCGTGCAGCATCTGCTGCGGACCATGGGCGAATGGAATTACTTCCACAGGAGTAACGGCCACTACCAACCGTACGATCGCAGTGGATCCGAGTCAGATCCCATACGGCTCCAAAGTAGTGATCAATGGACAGGTTTATGTTGCAGAGGACTGTGGAGGAGCGATCCGGACCAATTGCATTGATGTATATGTGGCAACACACTCCGAAGCAGAGCAGAAGGGCGTGTTTTATACAGAAGTTTATTTGCTTCAGTGATCAGAAAAAGACTGCTGTAGATTCCACAAGGGATTTGCAGCAGTTTTTTGTATAAAAAAACTCTGACCAGCAGAGGCTATTCTGCGATCAGAGTAAAAAAATAATGCCCAGAGCCGGAATCGAACCAGCGACACGAGGATTTTCAGTCCTCTGCTCTACCAACTGAGCTATCTGGGCATGTCTCTTTCGAGTACTTTGTTACTTTAACACATTTATGTAGAGAATGCAAGGAAAAAATAAAAAAAGCAGATGTTTTTCTGAAAAATCTGATTTTCAAAAAAACATCTGCAATATTATGGCTACAGATTTATCTGGCAGCAAGATAGATTTTTTCCATATCTTTCATGTTCAGCTGTTTGAACACACCGATGGTACGGGTGTCTTCAAAGCTGCATTTAAACGCCAGATCATGAATCTCCTTTTCTGTAAGATCAAGACCAAGCTCATGAAGGCTGGTAGGCATCTGGATGGAACGGAAATAATCTTCCATGGCTTCTATGCCGGCAAGAGCAGTTTTGTTGAAGTCGGTACTGCAGGGAATGTCAAAGATATTGACTGCAAACTGGGCAAAGCGTTCCGGATTTGCATCATAAACGTAACGTGCCCAGCTTCCCCACAAAGCGGCAAGACCGGCTCCGTGAGCCACATCGTAGGTGCCGCCCAGTTCATGCTCCAGCTGGTGACAGGCCCAGTCACCACCGCCGGTTCCGCAGCCGGTAAGTCCATTGTGGGAAAGGCTGCCGGCCCACATGATCTCTGCCCGTGCAGTATAATTATCCGCCTCCTTCATCAGGATCCGGGAGTTATAGATCACGGTTTGCATCAGAGATTCGCTGATACTGTCAGTGATCTCCATGGTTTCGATATTTACAAAGTACCGTTCCATAGTATGCATCAGGATATCCACACAGCCGCTTTCGGTCTGATATTGCGGCAGGGTATAGGTGAGGCGGGGATTTAAAATAGCAAAACGTGGGCGGCACAGATCGTTGCGGGCACTACTCCGTTTCAGCCAGCCCTCTTCATTGGTGATCACACAGGATCCGCTCATTTCACTTCCGGAAGCTGCGATCGTCAGGATAACGCCTACAGGAAGACAGGCTTTTGGGGTTTCGGTGCGGAGAAAAAAGTTCCATACATCTGTATCCGGATTGGCAAGTCCATAGCCGATGGCCTTACAGGAATCAATAACGCTGCCACCGCCAACAGCCAAAAGAAAATCAACCTGTTCTTTGCGGCAAAGCTCAATACCTTCACGTACCTTGGAGAGACGGGGATTGGGAACCACACCGCCAAGAGTGACATAGGAAATTCCAGCTTCATCCAGAGAAGATCGGATCTCATCGATCAGACCGGAGCTTACTGCACTGTGGCTGCCATAATGGATCAGTACTTTGCTGCAGTTCTGCTCTTTTAGAACAGTGCCGATCTTAAGGTGTGTATCTTTTCCGAAAATAACCCGGGTAGGGGTAAAATATTCAAAATTTCTCATAGAGATTAGGCTCCTTTTTATGATTCATGATCTATTGATAAATATAAGGAATCTGTTTCCTTACAGGTTAAGCAGATATTTATGATCCCGCAGGGGTATCATCTTGATTCATTTAATTGGTTTAAAGTCGTTATAATAATAGCATAGAAGAGAAACAGACGCAAATAAAAGCTATTGAAAAAAAGGTGTAATTTTTGGGGAATGTGGTATAATGACTTCTGTGAAGGAAAAGTGACCTGATCACAGAAACAGACCAATGCGAAGCGTATATTATAGAACAGATCCAAACGAAGAAGAAAGCAGGTGTCTGAAATGGAGAATATCATTATCATAGGAGCAGGTCCGGCCGGGATCTCGGCAGCACTTTATGCGGCAAGAGGAAATATGGATCCGCTGATCATAAATACAGGGATCGGTTCACTGGAAAAAGCGGAGAAGATCGAGAACTATTACGGACTGGAGCAGCCGCTGTCCGGCAGAGAACTTTTCGAAAGAGGTCTTGCCCAGGCAAGAGCACTTGGAGTACGGATCCTGGATGCCCAGGTTGTGGGAATGGGTGGTTTTGATACTTTTGAGGTGAAAACTACCGCAGGAGATTTTGAGGCACGCAGCGTGATCCTGGCAACTGGAAGCAGGAGAGCTTCTGCCAGGATTCCGGGAGTAAAGGAATTTGAGGGAAAAGGTGTCAGCTACTGCGCAGTATGTGACGCATTTTTTTACAGAGGAAAAGAAGTGGCAGTGCTTGGAAACAGTGATTTTGCTCTTCATGAAGCAGAAGAACTTTCTCATACCGCTTCCCGTGTGACGATCTTTACAGATGGAAAGAAACCGGAATTTTCAAGAGAAAATCCGCTTCCGGTTAACACCATGAAGATCCAGGCGATCGAAGGGGATGAGCGGGTTTCCGGCATCCGCCTGAAAAGTGATGTGTCCATGCAGGAAGCAGGTACCGGAGCAGATTCTTTTGTGCCGGCAGAGGGAGTCTTTGTAGCACTTGGTACAGCCGGAAGCTCGGAGATGGCTCGCCAGATCGGAGCGGAACTGAATGAAAAAGGAAATATCCGGGTCAATGAAGAGATGGAGACTACAGTTCCGGGACTGTATGCAGCAGGTGATTGCACCGGTGGACTTCTCCAGGTGGCAAAAGCTGTTCATGACGGTGCCCAGGCAGGACTTTCCGCCTGTCAGTATGTGCGGAAGCTTCTGAAGGCGTAGGCATAAGCTGATACTAAAAATAAATACAGGATCAAGGAGGAATTTTATCATGGCAAAAGTTTTTACAACAGACAATTTTGAAACTGAGGTATTAAAGGCAGAAAAGCCGGTACTGGTAGATTTTTGGGCAACCTGGTGCGGACCATGCAGACGTCAGGCTCCGGTCGTGGAAGAGCTTGCAGAAGCCGGATATGAGGTTGGCAAGGTTGACGTAGACAAAGAGCCATCACTGGCACAGCAGTACAAGATCATGAGTATCCCCACACTGCTGGTATTCAAAGAAGGAAAAGAGACCGCACGTTTTGTGGGACTGACATCAAAGACAGAGCTTGAGGCAGCGCTTCAGTAACCAAAACAGAAAACAGAAAAAACAGATACAGCTCTGGGAACCGAAATGGTTTCCGGAGCATTGTTGGTTTACTGAAAATTTTAGACAAGGGTTAATAAAAATATGGATGAGAAAATAATAAAAAAGAATGCAGTGCCTGTGATCGCGGCAATGATCACAGCGCTGGCCTTTTCTTTTACGGGCCTTCCAATGGATGGAAATACTTCTGTAGAAAAAATGAGCGATGTTTATAATGGATTGGGATGCATGAGCTTGCTTGCATGGATCCTGCTTCTTATTTTATACGTGAAAGGATGGGAGGGCTACCGGAAATACAGAAACTGGCAGGCACATGTTTTGGCAGTGATCTTTTCGGCGGGAATGCTTCTTGGAACTTCTTATTTTACAAATGGAAGCTGGGATTTTCTGTTTGGCGCAAAGAAACAGATCCTGATCTCAGCCGGATGCTTTATAGGATTTTATATTATCTGTGATATGGGAATCACTTATTTCTGGAGGATTCCTGAGATGGAGTTTTTCCGAAAGGCCTGCGGGCGTATCCCGGCCAGAGAGGAAGAAGTAATGTGGTTCCGCCTGGCAAAGATATCTATGATCATTGGATGGACACCGTTTATCCTGGCATTTCTCCCAGGTTCGATCCCGGCAGATGGATTTCGGCAGCTGGATGTATTTTTGGGAGCTATGCCGCTGGACAATCATCATCCATGGGTCCTGTCGATGATCATGGGTGGACTGCTGACACTTGGAAAAACTATCTGGTGTTATAATTTTGGAGTATTTTTGATCGTCATTGTGTTTACTTCTGTGGAAATCTGGTGTTACAGTGCGGTAGTCCGCTATCTGTACAGATGGAAGGCTCCAAAATGGATACTTTTTGGTACTGTTCTGCTGTTTGCATTTGTTCCCATATTTGGAAGCTATGCCCAGGCAGTGATCAAAGACGGATTGTATACGGCAGTCATTACTTTGTATTTTGCAGTGTATATAGATATTTGTCATTCCTTTTCCAAGAGAAAGGCAGTATATTTATTTCTTCTGGGAATCAGTGTTTGTCTTACCCGAAATAATGGCATTCATCTGGTCCTGCCTTCTTTGATCCTTTTGTTTTTCTTCCTGGTAAAGGGTGCGAGGAAATATGCATTTATTGTGGCTGTCTGTGTTTTTGCCTGCTATCTGGGCGTAGAAAAGGGGGCAGCACCTGCCCTTGGCGTGGCACCTGGATCCCGATGTGAAATGCTTTCGGTACCGTTTCAGCAGACTGCCCGATATCTGAGAGAATATCCGGATGATGTAACCGCAAGTGAGAAGAAAGCGATCAACAGGATCCTGGATTATGATGTTCTTGCCGAGAAGTATAATCCGGAACTGTCGGATCCTGTGAAAATTACATTCAGGTTCAGAGATGATGATAATGATCCTAAATTGGATGGATACATGAAAGATTATTTTAAAGCCTGGTTTGCCATGTTCCGTCGTCATCCGGGAGTATATATCCAGGCGACATTGAATAATATCTACAGTTATAATGATCCGTTCCATATGGGAAGAGGACAGCAGGGCGTGTACCGGTTTTACATAGATAAACTGTATCAGAAAAAATCCGGGATCGATGTCAGCTATGTGGGCCCAAAAAAGATCCAGTATCTATTCAGGCTTTATGATGAATTATGGATGCGTGCACCTGGGCTGGGACTTATCTTAAGTGCAGGAACGTATACCTGGCTTACTCTGTTGCTGATGGGGTATCTTCTGGTGAAGAAGCAATGGAAAAAACTTCTGATCTTTGCCATACCGGTGCTGAATATACTGATATGTCTTGTGTCTCCTGTAAATGGGATGATCCGTTATATGTGGCCAGTAATGACTATTATGCCGATGCTGTTCTGGTGGATCCTGCAGCCGGCACCTAAAACATCTTCAAATTAAAAAGTATTCATCATTTCATAAAGACGTCTTTTATCCAGAATACGGATCGATCCCCGTGAGATCTGGATAGAGCCGTCTTTATTCATTTTTTTAAGGCTGCGGCTGACAGCTTCTCTGGCACTTCCGATGGAGCGGGCGATGGCTTCCTGTGTGAGAGCGAGCTCATCGGAACCGGTATCTGCAGCTTCATCCAGAAGAAAGGCTGCGATTCTCTGAGTCAGGGTCATAAAAAATGTCCGTTCGATTCCTGCGATCACATCTGAGAAATGTTCAGTTGTCCGTTTGTAGATGAAATTTTCCAGATAGATATTGTTTTTCATCAGCCGGGAAAAAGGAACTGCCGGAAGCAGAAGCAGATCACAGTCTGTTTCTGCATCGATCTGTACATCAAATGTAATGGCAGAAAGCATGCAGGAGGCGGAAAGAGTGCAGATGTCACTGTCCCTTAAACGGTACAGGGTTGCCTCTTTTCCCTGAGCGGACAGTAGATAAACACGGAGAACTCCCTTCAGAAGAAAAAGAGTTCCCAGGCACTGGCGCTCTTCAGACTGTATGGCAGCACCTGCCGGGTAATGAAGCTCGCGAATGTTATCAAGAAGAAAATTCCGATCTTCTTCCGTCATATGTTCCCAGAAGGGAAACGCCTGAAAATAATTCAGACAGCTGTTTCGATCCATAAAAAGATTACTCCTTTATAAAAATATATAGTACTCATTTTAACGCTGTTTGGATGGAAATACAACAAAAACGGCATTTTTGCGGCAGGAGGGAAATCCCTGTTTTTCTATTTACATCCGGTGGCGGGAACGTTATAATCATAAAGCGAAAAGGATCAACAGAGAAATAATGAAAACTGCCGGGGAAAGAAATTATCCGACAGAAGTTAGGAGAATATAAAATTTGAAAATCTTACTTGCAGCATGCAATGCAAAATATATCCATTCCAATCTTGCGGTATATAACCTGAAATCCTGTTCCGGAGAATACAGCTCCAGGGTTGTGGTCAAAGAGTATACGATCAATCAGATCAGGGATGACATTTTAAAAGATATTTATCTGGAGCAGCCGGATGTGGTCTGCTTTTCCTGCTATATCTGGAATATTTCTTTTGTCAGGGAGCTGGTGCCGGATCTTAAGAAAATCCTTCCACAGGTGGAGTTTTGGGCAGGAGGCCCGGAGGTATCCTACGATGCGGTGGAATTTCTGAAAAAGAATCCTGCGTTTTTTGGAGTGATGGTGGGAGAAGGAGAGGAAACCTTCCATGAACTGGCAGGTTATTATATAGAAAGAAAACCGGAAACTTTGAGCGGGATCCGCGGAGTGGCTTTTCGTGATGAAAACAAAGGCAGGGATATTGTACACACGGGCTGGCGGGAATTGATGGATTTAAGTAAAGTTCCGTTTGCATACAGCAATCTTACAGAGTTTAAAAACCGCATTATTTATTATGAGAGCAGCAGGGGATGCCCCTTTTCCTGCAGTTACTGCCTTTCTTCCATAGATAAGAAGCTTCGGTTCCGTGATATTGAGCTTGTAAAAAAGGAATTGCAGTTTTTTATTGATAATAAAGTTCCTCAGGTCAAATTTGTGGATCGTACCTTCAACTGCAAGCATGACCATGCCATGGAGATCTGGAGGTATATTACGGAGAATGATAACGGGATCACCAATTTTCATTTTGAGATTTCAGCAGATCTTCTCCGTGCGGAGGAGCTGGCGCTGATGAAAACCATGCGTCCGGGCCTGATCCAGCTGGAGATTGGTGTACAGTCCACCAATCCTCAGACCATCAAAGCCATTCGGAGAACCATGGATTTTGAAAAGCTGAAAAGGATTGTAGAGCAGATCCACAGCTTTGGAAATATCCACCAGCATCTGGATCTGATCGCAGGACTTCCCTATGAGGGATACGACAGCTTCCACAAGTCCTTCTGCGATGTTTACGCACTGCGTCCGGAACAGTTTCAGCTTGGTTTTCTGAAGGTGCTGAAGGGATCATACATGATGGAAATGACAGGGGAATATCAGATTCTTTACAAGGATCGGGAACCCTATGAGGTACTTTCCACAGCCTGGCTGACCTACGGGGAGATTTTAAGGCTGAAAATGGTGGAAAGTATGGTGGAAGTGTATTATAATAGTGGGCAGTTCAAAAATACCCTTGTATTTCTGGAGAAGTATTTTGACGATCCTTTCCGGATGTATGAGGCACTTGGCAGATTTTATGAGAAAAAAGGATACTCGGAGATCTCTCATTCCAGGATGAGGCGCTATGAGATCCTTATGGAGTTTGCCGGAGAACAGAAAGAGATTCCGTCGGAAGCACTTTCCGATGTAATGCTCCTGGATCTTTATCTTCGAGAGAATTTAAAGAGCAGACCATCCTTTGCTTCAGACCAGAAGCCGTATGAGCGGCTGATCTGGGATTACCGGAAAGCGAAAAAAATCCCGAAAACCGCCCATATCGAGGTGTTCCGGGATGGAAAGAAGCTTCTTTTTGATTATACAGACAGGGATCCTTTGACCAACAATGCGCAATTAACGGATATTACAGATGAGGTGAATGATAATTATGGGAATGTTTGATCCGAAAAAAAGAAAAGTGATCACAGCGATCATCGCAGTTATTCTGGTACTGGCAATGGTAGTTCCGACTGTGCTTTCGCTTATCATTTATTAAGGCGGCAGTTATGAAACTTGGAAAAAAAGCACTGGAGGCGCTTCAGGCAGAGATAGACGGACGGCTTATGCCGGGAGACGAGCTGATCGTGGCAGGTCCTGTGGCAGCAGAAGGAACTGCATGGATCACAAAGAATTATTATGACAGGCTGCGGGAGTTTTTTGCAGAACGGTTTCTCGAGGATGCTGTAAAGCTTCCTGAGGTTTACGGAACAGGAACAGAGAATGATAAAATTTGGAAAATGGCGGAAGAGTCCGGAGCCAGTGCCCGATATCGGATGGGAGAAGGCGGCTTTCTTGCTGCCCTCTGGAAAATGGCGGAGGCATCCGGAGTAGGTCTTAGTGCAGATCTTCGAAGTGTGCCCATCCGACAGGAAACCATAGAGATCTGTGAGATCCTTGATGTGAATCCGTACAAGCTGCTTTCCGGCGGAAGTATTCTTATGGGAATCCATGGCGGTGATGCGTTTGTGCAGCAGTTGCGGCGAGAGGGGATCATGGCAGCAGTGATCGGGCAGACCGATTCCGGAAATAACAGGCTTCTTTACAGCGGCGGAAATGCCAGATATCTGGAACGCCCGGCAGAAGATGAGACCAAAAAGCTTGGCTTTTTGATCTCATGAGCAAGCAGCGAAGCGGATTGCGAATGCATATTTTGTATATTTAATGCTATGTAGAAAAGAGGAAAAAAATAAATGGGAGTTTTGAATATTGTGCTCCATGAGCCGGAAATTCCGGCAAATACAGGAAATATCGGCAGAACCTGTGTGGCAACAGGAACCAGGCTGCATCTGATTGAACCGCTTGGTTTTCGCCTGAATGAAAAGGCCATCAAGCGTGCAGGTATGGATTATTGGGAACATCTGGATGTGACCAGATATCTGGACTATGAGGATTTTCTCAAAAAGAATCCGGGAGCAAAGATTTATTATGCAACCACCAAGGCACCTCAGACTTATACAGATGTGCAGTATGAGGATGACTGTTTCATTATGTTTGGCAAGGAGAGTGCGGGAATCCCGGAGGATATCCTGGTAAACAATCAGGAAACCTGCGTGCGGATCCCGATGATCGGAGATATCCGTTCCCTGAATTTAAGCAATTCAGTTGCCATTGTGCTTTATGAGGCGCTGCGACAGCATAATTTTACGCATATGAATCTGGAAGGCCATCTGAGAAATTACGACTGGAAATAAGCCTGCAAAGAGTAAATAAAAACCTCTGATCCGGAAATACTGTAGGAGATATTGAGAGATATTTCTTTTACAGCCTTCCGGATCAGAGGTTTTTTGATGTTTTATTTTGCTTTTTCCAGTGTAAAGATAAATTCTGTTCCAACACCTACGGTGCTGATCACATTGATATTCTGCTTATGAGCGTTGATGATTTCTTTTACAATGGCAAGGCCAAGCCCGGTACCCTTGCGGTCTTTTCCACGGGAGGCATCAATCTTATAGAAACGATCCCAGATCCTGGAAAGACTTTCCTTTGGAATTCCGCTTCCATGGTCTTTGACTGAGACAAAAACCTTGCCATGATTGACTGTGGTTTCCAGTGTGATAGAAGAATTGTCGCTGCTGAATTTTACTGCGTTGTCCAATAAATTGTACAGTACCTGCTGGATCTGTTCCATATCTGCACGGACAAAAAGCTCTTTTCCAGCAAGGAGGAGCTCCAGACGGATGTTTCGTTCCGAACAGGTTCCCTCAAAGGTGGCGGCTGTGGTACGGATCGTTTCATTGATATCAAAACGCCGCATATGCATCATACGCTTTTTGACATCCAGTTCGTTTAAGGTAAGGAGACTTCGGGTAAGCTTCTCCAGACGGGTGGATTCAAAAGCAATGACTTTCAGATAACGTTCCTGCATTTCCGGTGGGATGGTACCGTCCAGCATGGCTTCCACATAGCCTTTGATGGAGGTCAGAGGCGAGCGGAAATCATGGGACACATTGGAAATGAATTGTCGTTGATACTCTCCGTTTTTGTTCAGCTTGTCTGCCATGTAATTCAGGGAGTGGGAAAGATATCCCATCTCATCTTCAGAATCTACGGGGATCGTGTAGGTAAGATTTCCGTTGGCAAATTCCAGGGCACCCTTTAAGATTTCTTTCAGAGGTTTGTGGACCCTGTAAAAATAGATCAGAAGAAAACTGAAAAACAGTGCATAGATCACAATAAAGATCAGGACCATAACCTCTACGATATTGCTGCGGCTTTCGTAGAGGTTTTTCATAGGGTAGTGGATCACCAGATAACCAGTCACCAGATCCGTATCTTTTATGGGAACGACTGTGCTTAGCTGTGTGGTTTTTAATGTCCCGTAAAACGTACCGGAGGAATAGCAGGTATCTTCGTAATCTTCCGGTCGGAAGTTCCTGACGGTGATATCACCGGAATCAGAGGACTGCTGGTTTGTGTTTATCAGAACGTTCCCATCTGTATCCATAACCCAGAAATCTGCATTTTGAAAGGCTGCTGCAGAGGAAAGAGCCAGGGTGAGGGATTTGTTTTTGGGGCTTTTTACAGCCTGACGAAGTTCATTTTTGGAAACCAGCTGGCTGGCAGTGCGGTAAAGGGACTCTCCGGTAGAGCGCTCCAGCCTTTTTTCTACCAGGTAGGAGGCACCGGAGGAAAGCAGCAGAAAGCAGATTCCGCCCAGCATAAAGTACAGGATCAGCAGTTTAGTATAAAGATGCTGTTTCATGAATCCTTTACCTCAAATTTGTAGCCGATCCCCCAGACTGTGGAAAGAGCCCAGTTTGGGTTATCCTTGATCTTTTCACGGAGACGTTTGATGTGAACGTCTACGGTTCTGGTATCGCCAATGTATTCATAGCCCCAGATGTGATCCAGAAGCTGTTCTCTTGTGAAAACCTGATTGGGAGAAGCTGCCAGGAAATAGAGAAGCTCCAGCTCCTTTGGCGGCATATCGATCTGGTGTCCCATATAAGTTACAGAATAGTTGGTCAGGTTGATCACCAGATCCGGATAGGAAACACATTTTTCCTTTGGCGCGGCAGACGGAGATTTTACATGAAATCTGCGCAGTACCGCACGGACACGTGCCACCAGCTCTTTGGAGTCAAAAGGCTTGATGATGTAATCATCTGCTCCAAGTTCCAGTCCCAGGACTTTGTCAAAGGTTTCTCCCTTGGCGGAAAGCATAATGATCGGTACATCGGAGGTGTGACGGATCTCGCGGCATACCTGGTATCCGTCAATGCCCGGAAGCATGAGATCCAGAAGGATCAGATCCGGGTGAAAAATATGGAACTGCTTCAGGGCTTCCTCGCCGTCATTTACGATCTTAGTCTCAAAGCATTCTTTTGTGAGATAGAGAGCAACCAGCTCTGCAATGTTGTTGTCATCGTCAACAATGAGGATTTTCTGTTTTGTAGCCATGGCTTCAGCTCCTTTTTATTTCTTGAATTCTACAATGGTCACGCCGGCATCGCCTTCTCCGAATTCGCCGAGACGGAAGGAAGCTACGTGCTTTTGGCGCTTCAGGTAATTGTGGACACCTTTGCGGAGGGCACCGGTACCTTTTCCGTGAACGATACGGACGGATTTCATGTGTGCGATATAGGCGTCATCCAGATATTTATCCAGCTCTGCAACTGCCTCATCTACGGTTTTTCCCAGAAGATTGATCTCTGTGGAAATGCTGGCTGCCTTGGACATACGGATCTTTCCGGCGCCGGTACGCTGCATGGACGGAGTGGTGATCACCGGCTCGTCCACAAGCTCCAGATCGGAGATATGAACCTTGGAACGGATGATACCCATCTGCACAAAGAGATATCCTTTGGAATCCGGATGACTGGAAACTGTTCCTTTCAGATTCAGGCTGAGCACCTTTACGGTATCGCCAAGAGAAAGATCGGATGGCTTCAGCTGTTTCTTTGGCTTTTGCTTCTGCTGTCTGGAAGACATTCCATTTTCGGCTTTTGACATACGTTTTTTCAGGTTCTGGCGCTCTTTTTCTACGGAAGCGGTATCTACGTGATCCTTCTGGAATTTATGGAAAAGCTTCATGGTCTGATCTGCGTATTCCTTGGTATCGCGGAGAATCGCATGTGCCTGTTCATTGGCTTCTCTGAGAATCCGCTCTTTACGTTCATCCAGCTTTTCTTCTTTTTCCTGAAGAGATTTTTTCAGATCTTCTACCTGTTCTTTGTAACGGGCAATTTCAGCACGCTCGTTTTCGATGGTGACACGGCTCTGCTCCAGGGATGTCAGAACATCTTCAAAAGATTCATCCTGCTCGCTGATCTGTTCCTTTGCTTTGTCGATGATGAAATCCGGAAGCCCCAGCTTGGAAGAAATGGCAAATGCGTTACTTTTTCCCGGAACACCGATCAGAAGGCGGTAGGTCGGACGTAAGGTCTCCACATCGAATTCACAGCAGGCATTTTCCACACCTGGAGTGGAGAGGGCATAGATCTTCAGTTCGCTGTAATGGGTGGTTGCCATGGTACGGATACCCTGCTCGTGAAGATGTGACAGGATCGCAATGGCAAGAGCGGCACCCTCTGTAGGGTCCGTACCTGCACCAAGCTCATCGAAGAGGACCAGGGAATCCTGATCTGCGGATTTCAGGAAGGAAACCACGTTTGTCATATGAGAGGAGAAGGTACTTAAGGACTGTTCAATGCTCTGCTCATCTCCGATATCAGCATAAACCTCGTGGAAAAGTGCAAGTTCGGAACGATCCAGCGCCGGGATATGGAGACCCGACTGTCCCATCATGGTAAGAAGACCTACGGTTTTCAGAGAAACAGTTTTACCACCGGTGTTTGGTCCGGTGACAACCAGGAGGTCAAAATCATCCCCGAGACGGATATCAATAGGAACGGCTTTTTTCTTATCGATCAGTGGATGACGGGCCTGGCGAAGCCGGATCCGGCCTTCTGTGTTGAAAACAGGTTCACTGGCGTTCATGTCCATGGCAAGTGCGGCACGGGCAAAAATAAAGTCCAGCTGTACCATGATGGAAAGATCTGCGTGAATAGCCTCCAGCTCAGCAGCTACCTGCTGGCTTAAGGATGCAAGGATCACTTCGATCTCTTTCTGCTCTTTCAGCTCCAGCTCGCGGATGTCGTTGTTCAGCTTGACAACAGCCATAGGCTCAATGAAAAGAGTGGAACCTGTGGCAGACTGGTCGTGGATCATACCGGGAACCTGGCCTTTATATTCAGCCTTTACCGGGATACAGTAGCGGCCGTCGCGCATGGTGATAACGGAATCCTGAAGATAATTCCTGGCACTTCCTGCAACCAGAGAAGAAAGCTGGGTGTGTATCCGGTCATTGGTGGCTTTGATGCTGCGGCGGATCTGGCGAAGCGTGCTGCTGGCATCGTCACTGATCTCATCCTCAGAAAGGATACAGCGGCGGATCTCTGTGCTGAGTGGTGTCAGTGGTTCCAGTGCCGCAAACATTCCGTCAAGGGAATCGGTCATTCCGTCATCACGGTCACTTCTGGAATAGGCCTTTACACGACCGGTATTCTCAAGAAGACTGCAGACAGAAAGCAGCTCTGGTGCATTCAGGGCGCTGCCAACAGTAAGACGTTTTAATGTGCCGCGGATGTCCTTGACGCTGCCGAAGGAAATGCCGCCTTTTTTGAACAGGCGTGCAAGGGCATCGTGTGTCTGCAGCTGCATGGACCGGATCTCCTCAATGTCTGTGGAAGGGGTAAGCTTTCGACAGAGATCTTTTCCCATGGGGGAGGAGGCCTTGTCTGTGAGCAGATCTATGATTTTATAGTATTCAAGTGCTTTGTATGCTTTTTTGTTCATTGTTGCTATAGTTACTCCTTTTTGTTACTTCTGTTGATTCTGTGCTTTTCTGCGTAACACAAGATATGCAAAAAAACACTTCGTTTCCTATTTTACATGATTTCCATAGCAAAGGAAAGTAAAATGTGTTATGATACTGAATAAAGCCCGGAAGTAAGTGGAAACTGTGCAGAAATGCCAGAAAGCCCGGACCGGGATGCGGCCAAAGATCATAAAGAAAGTCTGGCTATGAATGCAAAGTGTGAAGCGGATGTGTTCGTGAGTATGTCTGCTTTGAAAGTAAAAAGAACAGAAAGGCAAGAATTTTATGCGTTTTTTAAATGAATTACATGAAGGAGACAGAGTAAACGGGATCTATCTCTGCAAACAGAAACAGGCAGCTACAACGAAGAATGGCAAGCCTTATGAGAATCTGATCCTTCAGGATAAAACAGGTGTGATCGATGGTAAGATCTGGGATCCCAATTCTCTGGGAATTGATGAGTTTGATGCGCTGGATTACATTGAGATCATGGGAGATGTGACAAGCTTTGCAGGCGCCATGCAGCTGAATATCAAGAGAGCACGCAAGGCAGGAGAAGGGGAGTATGATCCGGCAGATTATCTTCCTACCAGTGAGAACAGTGTGGATGATATGCAGAGCCAGCTGCGAGAGCTTATCAACAGTGTGAAGAATCCCTATCTTTCCCAGCTCCTAAAGAAGCTTTTTGTGGAAGATCAGGAATTTATGAAGATATTTGAGGGACATTCTGCAGCCAAGACCGTACATCACGGCTTTATCGGCGGACTGATGGAGCACACTCTTGGAGTGACACGTCTCTGCGATTATATGGCGAATGCATATCCGCTATTGAACCGAGATCTTCTGATCACAACCGCACTTCTTCATGATGTGGGCAAAACGAAGGAGCTTTCTGCTTTTCCGATGAATGATTATACAGATGAGGGACAGCTTCTTGGACATATTGTGATCGGGGCACAGATGGTACATGATCTTGCAAAAGAGATCCCGGATTTTCCGGAGAAGCTTGAAAATCAGGTGATCCACTGTATTCTTGCACATCATGGTGAGCTGGAGTACGGTTCTCCCAAGAAGCCGGCACTTGCGGAGGCAGTTGCCCTGAATCTGGCAGACAATACAGATGCAAGGATGGAGACACTGACAGAAATTTTCCACGCAGACAAAGGCAAAAAAGAATGGCTTGGTTTCAACCGGCTTTTTGAGTCCAATTTAAGAAGAACAGGAGATATTTAATACATGGAATTCCGTAAAAACGATATACTCACTTTAGATATAGAGGATTGCGGAGTTGACGGTGAAGGTATCGGGAAAGCCGATGGCTTCACCGTTTTTGTGAAAGACGCCGTGATCGGAGACCGGATCAAAGCCAAGATCATCAAGGCAAAAAAGAACTATGGCTATGGCCGCCTGATGGAGGTGATCACACCGTCTCCATACCGTGTGAAACCTGCCTGCTCCATTGCCCGCCAGTGCGGAGGATGCCAGCTTCAGGCATTATCCTACGAGCAGCAGCTGAAATTTAAAGAGAAAAAGGTTCGTGGACATCTGGAAAGAATCGGAGGTTTTCAGAATCTTGATATGGAACCGATCATGGGGATGGAAGACCCCTATCATTATCGAAACAAGGCACAGTTTCCGGTAGGAAAAAATAAAGACGGAAAGATCATCACAGGCTTTTATGCAGGAAGAACCCACTCCATCATTGATAACCGAGAATGTATTCTGGGAGTGAAACAGAATAAAGAGGTTTTGGACCGTGTGATCGGACACATGGAAAAATATCATGTACAGCCCTACGATGAGGCCACGGGAAAAGGTCTTGTACGTCATATTATGATTCGTTATGGCTTCCATACAGATGAGATGATGGTCTGTCTGATCTTAAACGGAGATAAGATCCCTGCAGAAAAGGCTCTTGTGGAATCACTCTGTGAAATTCCGGAAATGACCAGCATTACCATCAATGTTAATAAAAAACGGAACAATGTGATCCTGGGTGATCAGCTTCGCCTCCTTTGGGGACAGTCCTATATAACGGACAGCATCGGAGATATTTCCTATCAGATCTCTCCCCTGTCCTTTTTCCAGGTCAATCCCATCCAGACCGAAAAACTGTATGGAAAGGCTCTGGAGTACGCCGGCCTTACGGGAAATGAAACTGTCTGGGATCTGTACTGCGGAATCGGAACTATCTCCCTGTTCCTGGCCCAGAAAGCAAAATTCGTCCGCGGCGTGGAGATCGTACCACAGGCCATTGACAATGCAAGAGAGAATGCGAAGCTCAATGGCATTGAGAATGTAGAGTTTTTTGTCGGAAAAGCAGAGGAAGTGCTGCCGAGAGAGTATGAGAAGAATGGCGTTTATGCAGACGTTATCGTGGTAGACCCGCCACGGAAGGGCTGTGATGAGGTACTTCTGAATACGATCCTTAAAATGAAGCCGGAGAGGGTTGTGTATGTGAGCTGTGACAGTGCGACACTGGCGAGGGATCTGAAGGTGCTGTGTGCGGAGGATTATGAACTGGTGCGGGTTTCTACTACTGATATGTTTCCGCAAGGAGTCCATGTGGAGACGGTATGCTTACTCTCTAAGAAATGCCCAGTTTAAGCGGGTTTGAGAGCTATTTTTAAGGAAACATATCATAGAAATTTAATGAATAAAAATGTGCATGAAAAAATAAATTGAATATATGCACAAGGGCGAAGTACCTTTTAGCGAGAAAATACATCTGCTTGCTAAAAGGTATTTTTTATATAAATTTGTACGCGGTAGAGTATAGATTGTTCGCGGATAAATAATATTGAAAATAATTGATATTCGGCGCTTGACCGCTTATCATATAGGAGGAGTATTTTGGCACTTTATAGAACAAAAATGGAGAGAAAATTTATGGAATTTATGACTGTAAAAGAAGCAGCCACAAAGTGGGGATTGTCAGAGAGAAGACTTCAAACTATATGCAATGAAGGAATGATTCCGGGGGTTATAAAATTTGGGCGATCATGGGCAATTCCAGTAAATGCGCAAAAACCTGTTGATAAAAGAATCAAGTCGGGAAAGTACGTGAAGTCCTGTTTTTGGGACATTTGTTATGAGAAAATTATGTCTGGGTATCGAATACTGGTATAAATTATTGTGCACTTGGATTATGTCAAGAAGGAGGCAGATTTTATATGAATGCAGGTTTTTTAGAAATAATAAACCATGGTCAGGAAGAAAAAATCAGACTTTTGCAAAATAAAGTTGATCTATATAGTGCTAATTTAGAACAATATAAACAGAAGTCATATAATGAAACTCAGGTTAGAGTTGATTTTGTGAATTCCTTTTTCAATTATTAGGTTGGGATGTGCTTAATGAAAATGGTTTGCCTCAACATTTGAGAGAGGTTACGCATGAGGCTAATGTAACTGTTGAAGAAGATGGGGAAAGTAAAAATAAAAAACCAGATTACGCATTTAGAATAGGTACAGAATTATTGTTTTATTTAGAGACGAAGAAACCAGCCGTGGATATCACATCAGACATTCTTCCAGCTTTTCAGTTAAGAAGATACGGATGGAGTGGTAATCTAAAAATTTCTGTTTTAACAAATTTTACAGATTTGTATATTTATGATTGTAGTGTAAGACCAGTTGAAGATGATGATATAGGTGTAGCTCTTATCGCGCATTATAATTATACAGAATATGTTGAAAAGTTTAATGAAATATATGGAATGCTTTCAAAAGAAGCTGTTATCACGGGAGAATTTGAAAAGAAGTTCGCGTTGCTTTTAGGACCTTATAGAAGAGAACCGTTTGATGAGTATTTTTTAAAGCAGATTAAGGAATGGAGATTAGTATTTGGAAACAGCATAATGAAAAATAATCCATCAATTAATATAAATACATTGAATATTGTTGTTCAGAGAATTCTTAATAGGATTATTTTTTTGAGAATATGCGAAGATAGAAGTTTTGAAGATTATGAAACATTAAAACATGTAATGAATGATAATAAATAGAGGTGAGCCTTGATGACAACTGAAAATTACGTCTATAAAAAAGAAGTAGACTGGTCTTTGTTGCAGGAAGGGCTCACTTTGCCCTTTGACAATCAGGTTATATTTGGGCAGGTAATGGGGCGTTTTTTAAATAGAGGTGAGTCTAAAGATATCACGCTTTATCTGAATGGAAAATCTTATAAGGCTCAGATTAGAAATGTGAATTTTGATCCAAAATTTAAGAGAAAAAAGGACACATTGCAAATACGATATTCTAAGAATGGTGAACTTGCAAAGGCGTTGCAGACATACTTTTCAAAGAGCTATCAGTTTATAAAGACCACACGAGAAATGCGTGAACCAGGTGACAGAACAATGATAAGGTTGCCTGAAGAGTGTAAGGAATACCTTGCAATATATACAACAGAATATGATGATTCTTACGTATTAGAGACCATTGTTGCGGATGATATTGTTTCTTTAAGGCAGACAGTTTCTGGTCAGAAAGAACGAATCATGGAAGCAGAATTTAACTATGATGTAGAGGACTCAACATCCACAATTCTTGAAATAGAGAGGATTGTAAAGATTAGAAAGCTTAACAAGAAGATTTGAGACAATTTAAAGCTTTTATATGGTTACAGATGCCAAATCTGTGGTCAATTGATTGGTGAGGAGTTTGGCTCACATATTGTGGAGGCAATCACATCGATTATTTTGTATCAAGCCTTAATAATGATGCGAGTAAACAGCTTATTGTGTGTCCAAATCATCATAGCATAATACATGACACAAATCCGGTATTTGATAGGCGTAGGTTACTATACATATACAAAAATGGGTTTGAACAGAAGCTAGTTTTGAATCAGCATTTATAGATTAGACGAGGAGATGATTAGTAAATGGATTTGGTATCAGCAATTGGATTGATTAGCTCTTTTGTCACTTTAGAAGAAGCGGGAAGAAGCTGGATATTAATTATTAAGGACAAGATAAAAAGAAAAGAAATTGATATCAATAATTGGGATTCAGATGATCCTTTAGTTCAGGTTTGTCTTGATAGATTTAAAACTGATATGGGGGATAAATATAAGGATCATATTTTTTCAGAGGAAGAAATCCAAGATATCATTCTGGGCTTTTTTGAGCAGAATAGAGAGCTGCGTATAGGGCATGAGGAACAGAAGCAAATGACTCAGATTATTGAGGATATTTTATACGCATATAATGAGTATGCGAAGTCCCTTATGTCGAGCGGCGAAAGAACACTACATAATACGCTATCATCGGATTTTTCCAAGATAATGGATAAGCTGGGGGTGATAGAAGAACAGCCTCGTAAGGAAAACATTAAGAAGTTTTTGCATGCGATTGAAGTAAGTAAAGAAATTGAACTTGAAAATATTGAAGAGCTTATTAACGGTGAATATGAAATTGACAGGTCAGAAATTATAGAAACAATACAGGCAGCACGAGAAAAATTAGTATCAATACAGGGAAATGCTGGTTCGGGTAAATCAGTTGTATGCAAAAAACTATTAAAGGGAAAAGAATACGTATTAGTAACGAGAGCAGAGAATTTGTCCACTGGAAAGAAAATGCACTTGTCAGGGCCAATTATAACGATTTGAAAAATGGTGTTCATGAAACAACCGAGTATTTGGAATTGTTTTTAAGAAATTTATTGTTGGATGAGAAGAATGAACTTCATAATCGTACGATGCACATTAGTGGAAGGTTTGCAGAAGTGGACATTGAAAGAGTAAAAGTGGACATTAAGAGTGGAGAAGTGGACATTGAAAGCACAAAAGTGGACATTCGAAATAAATTACTTTCTTTCTCAGATACGATTTCAGAAAAAACAATAAATCATACAGTAGAAATATTTTCAAAATGTGGAAAAGAAAATTGTTTCGGAAGAACGATAGTTGAAGAAATTACTGGATTAAAGCCATCAAGAGCTTCCAAGTTAATAAAACTGTTGGTTGATAGTGAGGTAATCGTACCTGTAACAGGACATGGAAAAGGAAAATATCGGTTTCAATAAAAGTGAACATTGAAAGGGTGTTAATGCCATTCGCAAAAATGCCCAAAACAAATCGGCGTACTGATATATTACCAAATATGGTAGCAGTATTTAGAATAATTTTGTATTATAAAAGTGTTACAAAATATCGGCGTACCCGCCACACGTTTACAAAGTCAAACGGTCTGTACGCCATGTCTTAACCTTATGATTGCAGATATTAGCAACCTGTCAAAGGGTGTAAAAACTCAGTAACTATGCGGGTTCGCGTACTGTTAAAGCAGTGAAAAACGACACCGCATGTGGAGACGGTAGTACTGCTTTCCCACAAAAAGCCAGACGGACATATCAACGTAAAAGTTGAGTTTGGCGAGGGTGAGGGAAAAGTTCCACTTGATAATATTGCTAAAAGAGCGGAAAGCTATAAGTCCAAAGAACGAGTGACCTACAAAATGATAAAGGAGTACATAGAAGCTAAATACGGCTTCAAAGTACATACCGCATATATTGCAGAGGTAAAGAGAGATTTAGGCTTGCCGATGTACGATGCTCCTAATGCGGTAGAGAAATTGAAACAGCCGAGGAAGCATCCAACTCCAGAGAAGGTTGAAGCAATAAAGGATGCATTGAAGCATTTTGAAGTGATTTAATAATGATGAGCGTATCATTAAAATAGTGGTACGCTTTTCTTTAAAATATTTGGGAAGCAATATATAAGTGCTGAATATGCTTGAAAGGAGCATTCCTGTAATTCATTAAAAGCGCCAATTGAATAAAAAAGAACCTCAAGGTATGATTGAGTTGCATCTTGGCGGATGTAAACAAAACAATCAAGCACTGGAGGTTCCAAATGAATTATACACAGAATGAAAAGATTGAGCAAGTAACAGATTCAACAATGGTTGTCGGAGTTGATATAGGAAGCCAGATACATTATGCAAGAGCTTTTGATAACAGAGGACGCGAACTTACAAAACGTATTTTTTCTTTTCATAACGATCTGGAAGGGTTCAATTCTTTCAACCTTTGGGCAGAGACACTTAAGACTGAGAATAAAAAGACTGCAGTTCTGATCGGCTGCGAGCCAACAGGTCATTACTGGTTTGCGTTTGCGAAGTATGTAAATGATCATCAGAAAAGATTAGTAATGGTCAATCCATTCTCGGTTAAGAAGATCAAGGAACTTGATGATAACAGTCCAAAGAAAACAGATTCAAAAGATCCAAAAACAATCGCAAAACTAGTTGTGGATGGGAGATATTCAATCTCATACATGCCAGAAGGCATTTATGCCGAAATAAGAGACCTGGTATACAGCCGTGAGCCTATATGGATAATCTGAGGCATAAGTGTCGTGAAGAGCCGTATGCCTGAATTGGGCACGTACGGATCTGTGGGGGATATACCTAGTAATAGGTGTTTCTACCCGACAATTTAGGACTCGTCAGAGGATGGTGATCCTGGTAGACATGAGAGGTTAGTTACGAGAGGTCCTCACCCACTGCTTATTGCTTTTCGCAACCTCCACAGGGGAGTTACTTGATTCGGTTAAAATATATGTAAATTTTCCACCAAAATATTATTGACGTAAGAAAAACCACATGGTATTTTATTTTTGGAAAAAATGAAAATTATTTTAAAGGCAAACCTGTTGAAAGGCAGGGTCGCAAAGCCAGAAGGGACTAAAGTCAGAAAGTTTGACCATGTCAGCCGGTTGCCACTGTTTCCATATCATCATAATATATGGAAAAGATGTTTGAACAGGAGAGATTCCGATACCTTTTATACTATATAGATGTGTGATTTTAAAGAATATAGTAGGGACACTGGCAGATTTTGGCAGATGTCCTTTTTGTATGCAAAAATGGGTAACAAAACTAGCAGGGACAGGTTTTCTGTATACAGATAAAAGCAGGATGAAGAAGGCATAAGACGGAGAGAGGACTTTTATAAAATGAAAAGTTATGAAGACAAAATATATTCCTTAGGTGAGACTGTAACGGGGCAGACACAGGCCATGTCACAGGCCGTACAGAAAACACTGGAAAATAATGGCGGGGTAGGTATAATGACAGGATCTTATGACCAAAACCTGTCTATTTTGTCTGTGGATAATCTGCTGTTGCATAGTACAGGATATACATTCGATACTTTCATGGAACAGACAAAAGGCTCATTGAGAAATTTCTTTTATGACGAGGAAGATATACTGGAGCGAGACCGTTTTTTGCAGCTTCACGGAACAGGGGAAGCACAGATCCTTGCAGCAGACGGTACAGTGAATAATGTACGGCTTTGTAAAGAGGATGCGACAGATGAGGCGGGCAGACAGATCTGGGTTATGTCCGTACAGGTCAACTGGGATCATGTAAATCTGGCACTGCTCAATGAGGCTATCTATTCCGGCTTCTGGTATTTTGACTGTGACGAAAACAGTGAGATTGTGAATGCAAACTGGAGTCATGAATTCCGAAAAATGCTTGGCTATCATGACACCCTGGACTTTCCGAATAAACTGGAATCCTGGTCAGATCTTCTGCATCCACAGGATAAAGAAAGAGTGATGGTGCAGCTTCAGGCGGCAATTAAGGATAAGACGAACCAGATAAAATACCAGGTAGAGTATCGTATGAGAATGAAGGATAATCAATACCAGTGGTTTCGGGCATCGGCAGAAGTAATACGCCGTCTGGATGGTTCTGCCAGCAGGATTGCCGGGATTTTTATTAACATTGATGGGGAGAAAAAAGAAATCATGCAGGCACAAAAATCTGCTGCTTTCCACCGGGCTTTTACGAAAGCAGATTTGTGCGAGTATTATGTGAATCTGGAAGCGAATACTTTTGATACCTTTAAGGTTGAACCGTCCCTGATGACAGTCTTTGAACAGAGTCATACGTGGGATGAATTGATCCGGCATTTTGTGGATTCCTATGTTGTGGAGACAGATAAGAAGGCGGTATCCTCTTTTTACGACCGTGGTTATATTGCAGAAAGGCTGAAGGGGCTGGAAACCGAATTGGCTTTAGAGTGCCGTATCACTCTGAATGGAGAAGAACGATGGGTCCGCAATGTGGTCATACGTGGCGAAATAGAGGATTCAGAATATGCCATGATCTTTCTGCGTGATATCACAGAGACAAAGGTAGAGAGCGCACGGCATCTGCAGATGGTAGCAGATAATGCTTCCATGGAGCAGCTGATCCAGAGCATAGTGCGTCTGGTTGACCGCTTTGTTGTCTGTGATCTGGAAAATGACAGATATGAATTCTACAATCTGAATGGACAGATGATATATAAACCTCTGGGATTTTATCATGATTTTCAGATGCAGGTTCTTGAAAAATATAAGACACTGGAACCATTGGAAGCTATAGATATCCTGATAGCCCCGGATAATATTCGGAAAAAACTGAAAAGTGAAAATGATATTTATAAGTTTGAGTATTGCAGCCTGGATGAAAAGACTTATAAAATCGCTTCTTATATTCCCTTGGAATGGAAGAATGGAAAGCTGGAAAAGGTATTGCTGGCATCCATGGATGTGACACAGGAGAAGAAAGCAGAGATTGAATCCCGTCAGGCACTGAAAGAGGCTTACCGGTCCGCAGAAAATGCAAATCGTGCGAAAACAGAATTCCTTTCCAATATGTCCCATGATATCCGGACACCAATGAATGCGATTGTGGGTCTGACAGCAATCGCAGGAGCAAATGTTGAGAGCCAGGACAGAGTCATTGAATGCCTCGGCAAGATCACAGAATCAAGCCGCCATCTGCTGGGGCTGATCAATGAAGTATTGGATATGGCACGTATTGAAAGAGGAAAAATGACACTGGCACAGGAAGATTTCAATCTGTCAGAGCTGGTAGATAATCTTATTACACTCACGAAACCGGTGCTTGATGAACATAAACATAATTTTGATATACACATCAATCATATTGAACATGAGGCTGTCTGTGGTGACAGCTTGAGAATTCAGCAGGTATTTGTGAATCTGATGAGTAATGCGATCAAGTATACACCGGATGGCGGGAATATTATTTTTTCCATAGAGGAAAAGCCAAATGGATTTTCAGAACTTGGATGCTATGAATTTACGATTGAGGATAATGGAATCGGTATGTCACCGGAATTCCAGAAAATCATGTTTGAGCCGTTCAGCCGCGCGGATGACCACCGGACAACCAGAGTCCAGGGAACTGGTCTGGGAATGGCAATCAGCAGAAATATTGTGAACCTGATGAATGGCACTATTAAAGTGGACAGTACCTTGCACAAGGGAACTAAAATCACAGTAACAATTTATCTGGAGCTTCAGGAAAAAGAAAAAGAACAGGACAGAGATCTGATGAATCTGCCGGTCCTGGTTGTGGATGATGATAGGACATGCTGTGAAAGTACAGTTGCAACATTAAAGGAAATCGGTATTATGGGTGAATGGGTTCTCTCTGGCAGGGAAGCGGTTGAGCGCTGTTATGCACGGCATGAGTTGAAAGATGATTACTTTGCTGTTATTTTAGACTGGAAGATGCCGGAGATGGATGGTATAGAAACTGCCAGACAGATCCGGAAACGGATAGGAAAAGAGATCCCCATCATTGTACTGACATCCTATGAATTCAGCGAAATTGAAGAAGAAGCAAAGGCTGCAGGTGTAGATGCTTTTATTGCAAAACCGCTGTTCCGTTCCCGGCTGACGGCAACACTGCGGCAGTTTACTTCAGGAAGAAAAGAAAAAATAGCAAGAAATTATCTGGAGAAGCTGTCAGAATCAGACTACACGGGAAAAAGGATTCTGCTGGTTGAGGATAATGAGTTGAACAGAGAAATTGCTGGTGAAATTTTACAGATGACAGGTGCAAAAGTGGAAACGGCAGAAAATGGGAAAATTGCAGTTGAAAAAGTGGAAGCTTCTCCGGAAGGATTGTATGATCTTGTTTTTATGGATATCCAAATGCCTGTCATGAATGGTTATGAGGCAACTGCAGCAATCAGGAGCCTTCCGGGTGAAAAGGGAAAACTGCCTATTGTTGCCATGACTGCCAATGCTTTTGCAGAAGATGTACAGCTGGCCAAAAATACAGGCATGAATGGACATATCGCGAAACCGCTGGATATGAATAAGCTGAATGATGTTCTGGAAAGCTGGCTGTAACTGATTTTCATGTGATCACAAAGTATATTACTAGGAACAGAGTGAACAGTAACAGTAACTCAGGTGATGCTGCATAAATCCTCAAATACTCCTTGCAATAAAAAAATACAGCAATTATAATATAAATACAAAAGCCGGATGCGGAGGCTGACTTCTGAAAACAAAGAAAGGAAGTATAAAATGGCGAAAATTTTAATCAGTCCGTCCAAATATTTACAGGGTGCGGGAGAAATGAAGAATCTTGGAACTTATGCTGCAAAGAGCGGAAAAAAAGCGTTGGTTCTGATCAGTAAAGGCGGATATAAAAGAATCGGTAAAACGATCGAAGAGAGCTTTGCTGAGAGTACCTGTGAGGTGGTTTTTGATTATTTTAACGGAGAATGCTGTAACAGTGAGATTGATCGTCTGGTAAAGATCGTAAAAGATGAGCAGTGTGATCTTACCATTGGTATTGGTGGAGGAAAGATCTTTGATACAGCGAAGGCAGTTGCATACTATGCGGGAACACCGGTATTTATCTGTCCGACGATCGCATCTACAGATGCCCCTTGCAGTGCTTTGTCTGTTATTTATACAGAAGAAGGAGTTTTTGAAAAATATCTGTTTCTTCCGGCGAATCCGAATCTTGTTCTGATGGATACAGATATCATCACCAAATCGCCGGTTCGTCTTACTGTGGCTGGTATGGGAGATGCACTGGCAACATATTTTGAGGCAAGGGCATGCAAGAGAAGCGGAGCAACTTCCTGTGCAGGAGGTAAGACAACAGAGGCTGCCATGGCACTGGCTGAACTTTGTTTTAATACCTTGATGGATGAGGGCGTAAAAGCTAAGATAGCTCTGGAAGCAGGCGTATGCACACCGGCAGTTGAGAAAGTGATTGAGGCTAATACACTTCTTTCTGGAATTGGTTTTGAAAGTGCAGGACTTGCAGGTGCACATGCGATCCATAACGGATTTACTGTACTGGAAGAATGCCATCATATGTATCATGGAGAAAAAGTTGCATTCGGAACCATCACACAGCTGGTACTGGAGAATATTCCCCAGGAAGATCTGGAAGAGATCATCTTATGGTGCATTGAAGTAGGACTTCCTGTTACTCTGGCAGAGCTTGGAGCTGGGAAAGTAACTGATGAGCAGCTTATGGAAGTTGCCACAACTGCATGTGCGGAGAATGATACACTTCACAACATGCCATTTGAAGTTACACCGGAAACTGTATTTGCAGCAATCAAAGCGGCAGATGCATATGGAAGATATTACCTGGATGAGGAATAAACAGATAAAAAGTAAATAGCTGATATAAATAAAAATTGCAATCTGCAGAAACAAGAGTTATCAAGTATTGTTATCCTGCAGGTTGCTTTTTTTTATGTATGGCTGTAATATAACAGAAAGATCAGTAAATATTGGAACAGAAAACATACGGAGGAATATTTGTGGCAAAAAAACGAAAACCCAAAATGGAGTTTCGATATTATAAGATGCCGGAGGGGAGCCCCATCCTTGCATTGCTTGGACAGAAGTGGGTTCAGAATTATGGGAACGATATCGATTATCTCCATTTTCATAATTATCTGGAAATCGGATTCTGCTATGAAGGACAGGGATTTATGATACTTGGAGAGGATAAGGTACAGTTTCATGACCGGGATTTTACGGTGATCCCATCCAATTATCCACATACCACAAACAGTGATATTGGAACTATCAGCCGCTGGGAGTATCTTTTTATTGATGTAGAAGGATTCCTGGATAAATTTATTAATAATTCGGTAAAAAAAGAAAAAATCGTTCAGCGGATCAACTCCAGATCACTTTTTCTGAATGAAAAAGAAAACCGATCCATGGCAGGTAAGATCCTTAAGATCCTGGATATCATGCGGGATGGAGAGGAATTTTATCTGGAAGAAGCTAAGGGAGTTTTGGCATCGCTTCTTGTGGAAATCGCAAGGATAAACCGGGATTCAGGCGAAGAACGTTACAGCGAAGGCAGAGGAAAAGTCATGGATATGATATCCAGGTTCCAGGATTATATTTCTGATCATTACATGGAGGATCTTCGTATTGACGAACTGGCAGAATACTGTCATATCAGTGAAACTCATTTGCGCCGGATATTTACGACTTACATGAAGATGAGCCCGCTGGAATACATCAATACGATCCGTATCCAGGCGGCCTGTGATTATCTGAAAAAAACAGATCAGCCAATTGCAGATATAGCACATAAGTGTGGCTTTACCACCAATTCCACATTTAATCGGAATTTTCGTCAGGTTACGGGAATGACACCGCTGGAGTGGAGAAAACGTCCGGAGAACTATGAACAGCAGCTTCTTAAGTTTGACATCCATTCAGAGGAAGGCTGGTAAAACAACAAAACCAGATCTGTGGATCTGTCACGACAGAATAGAAATATCAGACTGTATGCGGATCAGGCAGATAGAAAGAGGTAAGAAATGTACGATTACAGGATTGTGGAGCAGGTCTCCAGAAAAAAGAAACATATGTCAGGAGCTCTCAGAAAAGTAATGGTGATCTTTGCGGCAATTTTTGTACTGATGGGTATCACGATCTCTCAGGCATTCATGCTTCCGGGATTTCTTCTGGCGCTGCTTTACTTTGCTTATGACATATTCAGCCAGAGAGACTATGAATATACCATGGAAAACGGACAACTGACCATAGATGTGATCTATGGTAAAAAATATCGTAAAACAGCTCACGTGCTGAAGCTTGAGGAGATGGAAGTGACAGCACCTCACTATCATGAAAAAGTGGCAAAATATAAAAAGAATACCGGAACGGAGAAACTGAAAAAATACGATTATACCTCTTATGAAGATGATGTGCCTTACTATACCATGATCATTCAGGAAGATGGACGTAAAATAAAACTTCTTCTGGATCTGACAGAGGAAATGCTGCATACGATGAAAACGCAGTTTCCTGAAAGGGTTTATTTTGCATAATATGCAGAAATGTTTGTGAAATATGTATGAAAAACAACATAAAATTTTATGAAATAGAAACAAAAACCTTCTTTTTTGACAAAAAATGTTCGCACAATGTCAAAAAAGAAGGTTTTTTTGGGGCATCCTGACGAATGTAAAAAGAAAAAATCCTCAAAGTGCATATTTTTTGTAAAAATATAGCGTGACAATAGTGCACAATCAATAAAATAGTTGAAATTGCACATTATATGAACAATTCTGCAAACTATAGAGGAAATACGTATGCTATAATCCATTCATAAGCAAACGGGAAATGCTTAATAAAGGAGGAAAAGTAAATGAAGAAAAAATTACTCGCAGTATTAATGACAGGTATCATGGCAATGTCTTTTGCTGCAACTACTACAGCAGTATATGCAAAAGGTGATGACGATAACACCCTGACTGTATGGGCATGGGATCAGAACTTCAACATCAAGGCTATGAATATTGCAGGTGAGCAGTATGCAAAGGATCACGAAGGATTCAAGGTTGATGTAGTTGAGACATCTTCTGATGACTGCCAGACCAAACTTACAACAGCAGCAAACGCCGGAGATTACAGCACACTTCCGGACATCGTTCTGATGCAGGACAACAGCTATCAGAAGTATCTGAAGAGTTATCCGGATGCTTTCACAGATCTGAAGGATATGGATATCAACTGGGATGATTTCGGAAAACTGAAACAGTCCTACTCCATGGTAGATGACACACATTACGGAGTTCCGTTTGATAACGGTGCAACAATTGCCTGCTATCGTACAGATATCCTGGAAGAAGCAGGATATACCATTGATGATCTTACAGATATCACATGGAGCAAATTCATGGAGATCGGAAAAGACGTTCACGAAAAAACAGGTAAATATCTCCTTACAAGTGAAGCAACAGGTGGCGATACTCTGATGATGATGATCCAGTCCTGTGGAGCAAACTTCGTAAATGATGACGGAGAGGCTTATATCGTTGGCAACGATGTAGCAGAGAAATGCGTAGATCTTTATGTGGATCTTGTAAAGAACAATGTTGTTAAATTAGTAAATAACTGGGATGAGTACATCTCCACAATCACAGGCGGAGAGGCTGCCGGTATCGTTAACGGTAACTGGATCACAGCTACACTGATGGGAACAGAGGATCAGAAGGGTCTGTGGCAGATCACAACAATGCCGAAAGTTGACGGCGTTGATACAGCTACAAACTATGCAAACAATGGCGGATCTTCCTGGTACATTACATCTAACTGCAAGAATGTAGAGCTTGCTGAGGACTTCCTTGCAAGTACATTTGGTTCCAGCACAGACTTCTATGATGCAATCCTTCCGGAAACAGGTGCAATTTCCTGCTACCTGCCGGCTGGTGAGTCTGAGGTTTACAATGAGCCAAGCGAGTTCTTCAATAACCAGCCGATCTTCTCAACAATTGTAGAGTACTCTTCACACATTCCGGAATTTACAAAAACTCCGTACCACTATGAGGCAAGAGAGTGCATCAACACAGCTGTTGTTAATATTGTAAACGGCGCAGATAAAGAATCTGCACTTCAGGAAGCACAGGATACACTGGCATTCAAGATGACAGAGTAAAGCTGAAATATTAATGAAATACAGAGCAGGGGACTGCATGCAGTCCCTTGTCTTATGTAAAGGTTTAGATGTTTGAAAGGAGGAGTTCCTGTGAATTCCAAAAAAAGTGGCATGTCTCTGGTAGCGAAACAAAGAGCGGCCGGCTGGATCTTTCTGGCACCGGCAACCATTATGATCGCTGTCATGAGTTTTTATCCGATGATCCGCGCATTTATCATTTCTTTACAGACAGGTGCCGGAGCAAACATGAGGTTTGCGGATCCGATCTTCAGTAACTATAAACGTATTATGGTGGATAAGGTATTCCAGCAGTCCATTGTCAATACATTTCTGTATCTTATTATCCAGGTGCCGATCATGCTGGTCCTTGCGATCCTGCTCGCACAGCTTCTGAATAACAAAGATCTGAAATTCAAAGGATTTTTCCGTACATGCGTATTCCTTCCATGTGCGACATCTCTTGTATCTTATTCCCTGATCTTCCGTTCCATGTTTGCAACAGATGGCCTGATCAACAGTATCCTGATCAAACTTGGAATTTTAACAACCGGTTATAACTTCCTTGGAAACTCCACAAGTGCAAAGATTGTTATTATCATCGCGCTGATCTGGAGATGGACTGGATATAACATGGTATTTTATCTTGCGGGACTTCAGAATATCGAATATTCCGTATATGAGGCAGCAAAGATCGATGGAGCCAATGGCTGGAAGACTTTCTGGAAGATTACAGTACCGCTTCTGAAACCGACGATCATCATGACATTCATCATGTCTATTAATGGTACACTGCAGTTGTTCGATGAGTCTGTCAACCTGACAAAAGGTGGCCCGGCTAACTCAACCATCACAATGTCTCACTATGTTTACAATACATGTTTTATTAATGTGCCAAACTTCGGATATGCTGCAGCAATGTCATTTATCATATTTATCATGGTAGCTATCCTGGCCTTTATCAACTTGAAAGTAGGTGATACACGTGACTGAGAAAAAGAACAAATCCGCGATCCAGAGAAGATTGATCCCTACATATATTTTCCTGATCATCGTATCATTTATCTCTGTATTTCCGTTGTACTGGATGATCTCCGCAGCAACCAATACATCCACAGATGTATCCAGAGGCCGGATTCTTCCGGGTACATATTTCATGCAGAACTTTAAGAACCTGACAGCACAGCAGCCGCTGTGGAGAGCACTTGGAAACTCTCTGTTTTATGCGGTTCTGACTACTGTTATCTGTCTTCTGATCTGCTCTATCGCAGGTTATGGATTTGAGGTATATCATGACAGATGGAAAGACAGACTGTTCTCCATCCTGCTTCTTGCAATGATGGTTCCTCAGGTTGCCACAATGGTTCCGTTATTTAAGATGTTCTCCAAAGCAGGCCTCTTAAATACAGCGGTAGGTTTTATCCTTCCGATCATCTCCACGCCATTTATGATCATGATGTTCCGTCAGAATGCAAGAGCATTCCCGATCGATATCATTGAAGCAGCTCGTATTGACGGATTAAGTGAGGTAAGGATCTTTTTCCAGATGTTTATCCCGACTATGAAATCTACTTATGCGGCGGCAGCAGTTATCACATTTATGAATGCATGGAATTCCTATCTGTGGCCGAAGGTAATCATGACAGATAATAAGGCGATGACCATGCCGATGTTGATCGCCAATCTGATCACAGGATATGTAACGGATTACGGCATGCTGATGTGCGGCGTATTATTCTGTTCCATTCCGACTATGATCGTATTCTTCGTATTACAGAAACAGTTCGCAGAGGGTATTACTGGAGCTGTAAAATAATTTTAAAACAAAAAGGATGCTGCTGAAATCTTTAGGTATATTGTATAATATGCTTTAACTGGATCACGCAGCATTCTTTTTATACCAGATCAACTGTGGATCAGTTGCCTGGTATAAAGCTTCGTAGCGGAGCGGATGACTTTGTCCGCTTGATGCGAATAAATCATAAGGAGATAAAAAAATGGCAGAGCAGATCAGATACGGCCATTATCTGCACGGCGGCGATTACAACCCTGAGCAGTGGCTGGACAGACCGGATATTCTGAAAAAAGATATCGAATATTTCAAAAAAGCCCATATCAATACCGTTTCCATGGGAATGTTTTCCTGGGCAGTGCTGGAGCCGGAAGAGGGGAAATATAACTTTGACTGGCTGGAAGAAGTGATCGATAATCTGTATAAAGAAGGAATTTATACGATACTTTCCACACCATCCGGAGCAAGACCGAAATGGATGGCAGATAAATATGAAGAAGTTCTTCGCATGGATCCGGATCGCACAAGAAGATTTTTCGGTGGAAGACATAATCACTGTTATACTTCTCCAGTATACAGGGAAAAAGTCTACAATATTAATAAGAAGCTTTCTGAACGTTTCGGAAAACATCCCGCAGTGCTTTTGTGGCATATTTCCAATGAATATGGTGGAGAATGCCACTGTCCTCTGTGCCGGGAAAAATTCCGGGAATGGCTGAAAGAAAAATACGGGACCATCGAAAATTTAAATTCCAGCTGGTGCACAACGTTTTGGAGCCATACCTATAACAGCTTTGATCAGATCGAAAGTCCTTCGCCAAAGGGGGAAAATGCTCTTCATGCACTTACCTTGGACTGGAAACGTTTTGTTACAGACAGGACTGTGGATTTTATGAAGCATGAGATTTCTGCGATCCGTGCAGGTGGTTCCGAGCTTCCGGCAACCGCCAATCTGATGTATGACTACAACGGACTGGACTATAAAAAATTTAAGGATGTTATGGATATTGCATCCTGGGATAATTATCCAAGCTGGCATAAAAAAGACAATTATACCACAGCGTTGGACGGAGCCATGCAGCATGATCTTATGCGAAGCATCAAGAAAGCACCGTTTCTTCTGATGGAATCCTGTCCCTCTGCGACCAACTGGAAGCCTATCAACAAGCTGAAAAAACCAGGAATACATCTGGCTGCCTCTCTGCAGGCAGTTGCTCATGGTTCAGACAGTGTTCTGTATTTCCAGCTTCGTCAGAGCCAGGGAGCCTCTGAGAAATTCCATGGTGCGGTGATCGATCACTACGGTGGGGATGATACTCGTATTTTCCGCGAAGTGACAGAGGTAGGAGAAGCGTTGGAGCAGATCCGGGAAACTGCTGGAAGCGTGACGAAGTCTCCGGTGGCTGTTCTCTATGACCGGGAAAATGACTGGGCGCTGAAGGATGCGCAGGGACCTCGAAACGAGGATATGCATTATCAGGAAACTGTACTGAAACAGTATCGTGCTCTCCGAAGAAAAGGCTATAATACAGATATCATCAATATGGAACATGAGCTGTCCAGGTACCGTTTGGTAACGGCACCGATGGCCTACATGTTTTATCATGGATATGCCGAAAAGCTTCGCACTTTTGCAAAAAACGGTGGTACTTTGGTAATTTCCTACTGGTCCGGACTTGTAGATGAAACAGATAAATGCTATCTGGAGGGAACCCCTCACGGACTGATGGAAGCAGCTGGTATCCGTACGGAAGAGATCGATGCACTTTATGACTGGGAAGAAAACGTAGGTATCCCGGAAACAGGAAATCATCTCAGAATTACAGAAAGCTATACCTGCAAAAATCTCTGTGAGCTTGCAAAGGTTTCCGATGCGGAAGTACTGCTGCGTTATGGAAGGGATTTCTATCAGGGGTATCCGGTACTGACTCACAAGAAATACGGAAAGGGCCATGTTTATTATGTGGCGGCAGATATGGAAGCAGCCTTTTATGAGGATTTTCTGGGAAGGGCAGCAGAGGAAGCAGGCGTGAAGATGCCGCTTACATTTATACCGGAAGGTATTTCTGTGACAACCAGAGAAAATGAGGATACGGAATATCTGTTTATCCAGAACTTCGGAGAAAAGACAGAAACAGTTTCTGTCTCGGGGGATTACGAAGTTCTCTACGGATCAACAGATGAAAATATTGCTCCGCTTGCCACCAGGATTTTAAAGCGGAAAAAATAATCACAGTAAAAAACACAGCAAAAAGTATAAAGCATATTTGTTTTCGGACGGTATGCTTTTTACTGCTGTCTGGGAAAGAGAAGGTAAAATGGCAGGTACACCAAAAGAAGAGATAAAAAGAATAGCGGATCAGTTTGCATTTACCGGAGAACTGGTTTCCTGCGGCCCCTGCGGAAGCGGGCATATCAACGAAACCTATATGCTTAGATATCGGATCGGAGAGATGGGGTCCATTAAGGTGATCCTTCAGAAGATCAATCGGGAGATCTTTCAGAAACCGGAAGAACTGATGGAGAACATTGCCGGAGTCACCGGGCATCTGAAAAAGAAAGTTCTTCAGAAGGGAGGAGATCCGGAACGGGAGGTTCTGAACCTGATTCCGACAAAGGACGGGAAGGCATTCCTGACAGATGAAAACGGAGAATGCTGGAGAGCTTATATTTTTATTACCGATGCAGTAAGCTATGATCTGGCAGAAAAACCGGAGGATTTTTATGAAAGTGCAGTTGCATTTGGAAAATTCCAGGAAATGCTAGCAGATTACCCGGCAGAGACTCTGCATGAAACGATAAAGGATTTCCATGATACAAAGAAACGTTTTCAGACTTTGAAAAATGCCATAGAGAAGGACAGCCGCCATCGTGCTGCATCCGTAAAAGAAGAGATCGCATTTGCGTTTCAGCATGAGTATCTGGCAAATGTATTCGGTGAGCTTCTGGCAAAAGGTGAGGTGCCCCTTCGGGTAACGCACAACGATACGAAGCTGAATAACGTTATGATCGACTTGGAAACAGGAAGGGGAATCTGTGTAGTGGACCTGGACACGGTTATGCCGGGACTTGCCATGAATGATTTTGGAGATTCCATTCGTTTCGGGGCCAGCACTGCATTGGAGGATGAGAAAGATTTAAGCAAAGTTTCCTGTGATATGGAGCTCTATGAAATCTATGTAAAAGGCTTTCTGGAAAGCTGTGGAGATAAGCTTAGTGCAAAAGAGATCGAGATGCTTCCCATGGGAGCTAAGGTGATGACTTATGAATGTGGCATTCGCTTTCTTACCGATTATCTGGAAGGAGATCATTATTTTAAGATCGACCGGGAAGAACACAATCTGGACCGCTGCCGCACACAGTTTAAGCTGGTGGCTGATATGGAACAGAAATGGGATACTATGCAGACGATCGTGAAAAAATATCAGAAATAAAAAAACAGGGATTTTTACAATGGAGGTAAAGTGATGAGCGAAACAAAAGGAAGAGTGACCATTCCGACAGATCTGGATGTGATCCCGGAGACACTGAAAATGCTGGATGAGTGGGGTGCAGATGCCATCCGTGACTGTGACGGAACGGAATTTCCAGCAGAGCTGAAGAAAACCGGCGCAAAGATTTATGCAACTTATTATACCACCAGAAAGGACAATGCCTGGGCAAAGGCCCATCCGGAAGAAATCCAGCAGATGTATATCATGACATCCTTTCACACGGCAGTGTCGGATACTCTGGAAATCCATCTGATGGATCATCTGTATCCGGATATGCTGGCTGTGAATACAAGAGATGATATCAGAAGATGGTGGGAAGTCATTGACCGGACTACAGGGGAAGCTGTCAGTACAGAGGAATGGTCATACGATGAAAAAAACGGAAATGTTGTGATCAGGCCGGCGAAAGAGTTTCATGAGTATACGGTAAGTTTTCTTGCATATATCATGTGGGATCCGGTACATATGTACAATGCAGTTGTCAATGACTGGAAGGATGTAGAGCCTCAGATCACTTTTGATGTGCGTCAGCCCGCAACACGTGCACATTCCATGGATCGCCTCCGCAGATTTCTGGATTCCCATGATTATGTGAATGTAGTACGATTTACTACATTTTTTCACCAGTTCACACTGATCTTTGATGAGATGGCACGGGAAAAATATGTAGACTGGTTTGGATATTCCGCTTCGGTGAGCCCCTATATTCTGGAACAGTTTGAGCAGGAAGTGGGATATAAGTTCCGTCCGGAGTTTATCATTGATCAGGGATATATGAACAACACCTACCGTATCCCATCAAAAGAATTTAAAGATTTCCAGGCTTTCCAGAGACGGGAAGTGGCGAAGCTTGCAAAGGAAATGGTAGACATTGTCCATGAATACGGAAAAGAGGCCATGATGTTCATGGGCGATCACTGGATCGGTATGGAGCCCTTTATGGATGAGTTTGCTTCCATCGGGCTGGATGCGGTAGTGGGAAGCGTCGGAAACGGAGCGACCCTACGTTTGTTCAGTGATATTAAACATGTAAAATATACAGAGGGAAGATTTCTGCCGTACTTTTTCCCGGACACCTTCCATGAGGGCGGGGATCCTGTAAAAGAGGCAAAAGTAAACTGGGTGACTGCAAGAAGAGCTATCCTTCGAAGTCCGATCCAGAGAATTGGATACGGCGGTTATTTGAAACTGGCTCTGGAATTTCCGGATTTTGTACAGTATATCAAGGAAGTCTGCCAGGAATTCCGTGTGCTCTACGACAATATCCAGGGAACCACACCATACTGTGTAAAACGTGTGGCTGTTTTAAATTGCTGGGGAAAAATGCGCTCCTGGGGCAACCATATGGTACATCATGCCATCTATTACAAGCAGAATTATTCCTATTTCGGAATTATCGAGGCATTAAGCGGTGCGCCTTTTGATGTGTCCTTTATCAGCTTTGATGATATCCGTCAGGATAAAGATCTGCTGAATGATTTTGATGTGATCATCAATGTAGGTGATGCGGATACTGCACAGTCCGGTGGTGAGAACTGGGCAGATCCGGAAATCCTTACAGCAGTGCGGAAATTTGTCTATAATGGCGGCGGATTTATTGGCGTCGGTGAACCGGCAGCTCATCAGTGGCAGGGAAAATTCTTCCAGCTGGATGACATCCTTGGTGTAGAGGAAGAAAGAGGATTTAATCTTAATACCGATAAATACAACTGGGAAGAGCATAAAGATCATTTTATCCTGAAGGATACAGATGGAACCGTAGATTTCGGTGAGGGGAAAAAGAATATCTTTGCACTTCCGGATACGAAGATCCTTATCCAGAAAGATCAGGAAGTCCAGATGGCAGTAAAAACCTTCGGAAAAGGCCGGGGCGTTTATATCAGCGGACTTCCGTACAGCTTTTGCAACAGCCGTATTCTTTACAGAGCCGTACTCTGGTCAGCGGCAGCGGAAGGTGAGCTTCACCGTTGGTTTTCTTCCAATTATAATGTGGAAGTACATGCTTATGTGAAAAATAAAAAGTATTGTGTGGTAAACAACACCTATGAGCCACAGGACACTACGGTTTACACAGGGGATGGAAAGAGCTTTGACCTTCATCTGGAAGCTAATGAGATCCGCTGGTATCAGATCTGAGAAAGCAGGATACAGGTTTACTGATAAAGAAAAGCTGTGAAATTGTCTGAGGGCGTTGACAGAGAAAAAAACTTATAATATAATAAATCCATTCCAAAAGTAGGAAAACAAAGCTGTTGTAATAGAGAAAATCTATTATAACAGCTTTTTGTTATTGCTGACAAACAATTTTACTTACAAAGAGGAGGGATTTATGAACAAAAAGATCAAAACCCTGTTTTGCAGAAAAAGAGTGCTTTTTCTCCGGAAAATAAAAGCAGAAAAAGCAGTATTGTGATAAAATAAAAGAAAAATATTTCAAAGATAAAATGATCAGAAGAAAAGAGGCAGATAGATTATGACAAAAGCAGAAAAAAAGACACTGAAGCTTCCAGCAGAGAAGCCTCAGTATATTACAGTAAATGATATTACTTACGCACAGGTGGACTCCTGGTTCGGACATTGCAGGCGGGATCTGAAACTGGATATAATCTATCCAGAAACAAAAGATGGAAAAATCTATCCCTGCATCCTCTGGATCTGCGGAGGCGCATGGCTGATGATGGATAAATCCGCACATAATCTTTATCTGAGCAGACTGGCATCCAGTGGTTTTGTAGTGGCAAGTGTGGAGTATCGTACTTCCAATCAGGGCCCGTATCCCATGCCGCTGCAGGATGTAAAGGCAGCTATCCGTTATCTGAAAGCCCATGCAGACCGGTTCCGCATCAACAAAGAGCAGATAGGAGTTATGGGAGAGTCTGCCGGAGGATATCTTACCTGTATGGCTGCGCTGGACAATGATCCGGCTCTGGATGTGGGAGAGTATCTGGAAGAATCCAGTAAGGTACAGGCTGCCTGCCCATGGTATCCGCCTACGGATCTTTCCGCATTTCCGTGTGAATCTGCAGAAAAATGTGCTTCTTCCGCAGAATCCCTTCTGCTTGGATTTAATTCCATGTTAAATAAAGAAAAGGCATACCAGAGCAGTCCGGTTTCCAAGGTTACGAAGGATGCACCGCCATTTCTGATCATCCATGGCAACTGCGATCAGGTCGTTCCTTATGTTCAGTCGGAAACTTTATACGGACTTCTGGAGAAAAAAGACTGTGATGTTACTTTGCTGACACTGGATGGTGCAGACCATGCAGATATCCAGTTTTTCCAGGATGAGGTATGGAACCGGATCGCAGATTTTTTCCATGAAAAACTGAAATAAATAAAAGACAGGAGCACAGATCATCCAGCAGTTGTTGTAAATATGTGATCTTGAAAAGACTAAAATAGAAAAGAGAAACACAAATGATAACATTAAACGATTATCTGTATTCCGGAGATACTCTTCTCCGGATACTGAAGAAATACATTCGGGATCTTAGGATAGAGGCGAAGGAAAAACACAATGAGATCGATCTGGTACACTGTAATTTTTTGATCCAGATCCAGGAGCTTCTGGAGCATAATGATTTCCTCACTGCCCAGTCTCAGAAGATTCGGGAATTTTATAAATATATGGCAGGGGAATATCCGTTTCTGGCGTTTACCTTCAAGGGAAGAATCAAATCCCTGATCCGTGCGGAGGAAAAATTTAACGGATATGTAGTAGAATTTATTTATGACTACTATAAAGAATATGGGGAATATCCTTCTGTATCCCAGATCAAGGAACGGTTAAGCTGTTTCCGCGATTTTATTGCCTACAGGATCGTTATCGCCATGCCCAGATGTCATCTGAAAAATGGTGAGAATGTCAGAGAAGAAGAGCTTCGTTATCTTTATGAGATCGCCAATATACTTCCGGGATTTCTGGAAGAAAGAGGATTTACCGCAGAGCCGGCCAGAGGAGTGCAGGAAAGTACATCGCCACTGCTCAGCAGAGAAGCAAAGCCTTACTATAGGGATTACATCTGTAATAACAGTGAGGATGATTATCAGTCTCTGCATATCACGTTTTATGATAACAGTTCCCGAAGCTATATGGAAGTACAGCTGCGGACCAAAGAAATGGATGATGTTGCGGAGATTGGTTCCGCCAACCATTTAAGCTATGAGAAAAAACAGGAAAGTGAACGCAGGAGAAGGGACGCGGTTCCCCAGGGGGAATGTATCTATTTTGACGAGGCCTATGAGCGGGGTATGCGGCTTCTTGGACTGGATCTTGCTGCGCTGGACGTTAATATGTTTGGTGCGGTAAACAACAGCCTGATCAATGATGGCTGCGGACTGTTCCGCGGAAGGATGATCCTTCCTTATGAGCATCTTTCCCGTTTTCAGAATGATATCGTTGACTGAGGGAGGATGACATGAAAGACTTGACAAAAGGGAAGCCTTCCACATTGATCCTGTCCTTTGCGCTTCCTGTATTTCTGGGAAATCTCTTGCAGCTGACGTACAGCCTGGCAGATACCCGGATCGTGGGAAGCTTTCTTAAAGAAGATGCGCTGGCGGCAGTAGGGGCCACCAGTCCTTTAAGCGGTCTGATCATCGGTTTTCTGATGGGCCTTGCAAATGGATTTGCCATTGTTACCGCACAGAAATTCGGTGCCGGAAACCGGGAAGAAGTACGAAAATCTTTTGCGCTGTCTCTTGTAATGGGCAGCGTGATTTCTCTGATCCTGACTGTTTTGGGACTTTTGTTTCTGCATCCGATCCTGAGGTTCCTGAATGTTCCGGATCATTTGACGGGAACTGCCAGGCAGTATATCTTTATTATTATCGCAGGTATGCTGGCAACGTTTCTTTATGATACCTGCGCGGCATCTCTGCGCGCACTTGGGGATACGGTGACGCCTCTTGTGATCCTGGCAGTGTCTGTAACTTTAAATATCGCAGGAGATCTGTTTTTTATTCTGGTAGTAAAAGCAGGAGTTCAGGGAGCTGCCGTTGCCACGGTACTTTCACAGACGCTGGCATTTCTTATATGCTGGTTTTACATGATCCGCAGGTATGAGATCCTACGGCTGAAAAAAGAGGATTTTTTCGGTCTCGAAAGAAATATGATGAAAAATATGCTGAGTGCCGGACTTTCTATGGGACTTGTAAGCTCTCTTGTAAATCTTGGTACACTGGCACTTCAGACCTCCATCAATCGGCTGGGAAGAGATATCATTGTGGCACATACAGCAGCTCGTAAGATCACAGAGATGTTTATGATCATGTTTGGCGTGTTCGGCCAGACCATGGCGATCTTCTGTGGCCAGAACGCAGGTGCAGGGAGAATGGACCGGGTACGCTATGGAATTGGTCTTGCAGTTCTGTATACCTGTATCTGGTCCGTGATGACTGTGATCTTCAGTTTTACCATTGGAAAACAGCTGATCTATCTGGTCACAGGAAGCCATAATGAAACGGTGATCCGCAATGCCGCCAATTATCTTAAATTTGATACGATCTTTTATTTCGTAACGGCTGTGATCAGTGTCCTCAGAAATGCTATGCAGGGCCTTGGAGAAACGGTGATCCCTCTGGTTTCCAGTGCGCTGGAGATGATCGGAAAAGTAGTGATCGCGGTGACTCTGGTGCCACTTCTCGGATATACCGGCGTGATCGTAGCAGAACCGATAGTCTGGGTCATTATGGTGATCCCGCTGATCGTGAAGATACTTAAGATGCCGGAATTAAAGAAAACAGTCTGAGAGATTCGAAGATCCGATGAGAAAGATTCGCGTGAAAAATAAAAAGCACATTGTATGGAATGAGCCGCCACCGGAAAGTATGACTTTTGGGGTGGTTCAACCATAGCAATGTGCTTTCTTTAATTTTACATAGTTTCTGTCGCTTCTTTTACGTTTTCCTTTTCAGGAAAGATATGTCTGAAAATAAAACGTACGATCGGACCTGCATAGATTAGCTGCCAGAAGAATGCCATCGGGAAGTTGAATGCGGTTGTCTGAAGCCATACAGCTACAAACTGATTTCCTGCATCCTTAAAGAGAATGGTTGCCGCGAGGCTCATTAACGGGCACATGAAAGCAACGGAAGGAACGGAGATCGCAAGGATCCTGCTGAACGGATGGCAGCTTTTGAAATCTACCATGCGCATTGCACAACCAAAAGCAAGCTTGGATACAAGGAAGAAGTCAAGGATAAATGCGATCGGTCCCATGATCACCAGTTCATGAAAAGCGTCAAGGAACACACGGTTTGTCATACTCCCTGTGTTCAGGGAAATGTTGTAGCAAATCATGGCGTAAACCATGAAAAATACCATGATAAGGGTAAAGATAACTTCCTGAAATTTGTTTTTTGGCATAAAAAATCCTCCTTTAAAATGATTAAGTGATAATGTAAAACCTCAGAGCATGTGTTGTTCGTTAATCATTCAGGAGAATGTGCGTTTCCAATATATGACAGGATTTTGTCATAAACCATATTCGGTTTTTTGACCAAATCAAACTGCGAAGCAGTTATTTGGCTGTAAGCAGGCAGCAGAGCGGTTTACGAATATCCGCTTGATACCGGCGGTTATGATATCATAAGTAGTAAAGCCTTGTCAATAAGTAAAATTCGCAACATCCTGCGGAATGTTCTGAAAAAACATGGAAATATCAGAAGAGTAATTGAGAAAAAAATGGCAATAACTCCTCTTGACCGTTAAAGTTAGATATAGTAAACTTGTAAACAGTTAGCGGATTCTAACTAATGCGTAAAATTTGTGGCGGGCCGTATCCCCTGACAAAATGCGGCCTGAACAGGAGTTACGGACAGGGCGAAAAGACCAGACAGGAGGATAAATATCAAATGGATTATTTAGAGATTGAGAAGGTCATTGGAAGAGAGATCATTGATTCAAGAGGAAATCCGACCGTAGAGGCAGAGGTTTATCTGGCAGATGGAACGGTCGGAAGAGGAGCAGCACCAAGCGGAGCGTCCACAGGAGAATTCGAAGCACTTGAGCTGAGAGATCAGGATAAAAGCCGTTTTGGAGGAAAAGGTGTTTCGAAGGCCATTGAAAATATCAATACAGTAATTAATGATGCGCTGGCAGGAATGGATGCATCTGATATTTATGCAGTGGATGCTGCCATGCTCAAAGCAGATGGAACAAAGGACAAATCAAAACTGGGCGCAAATGCCATTCTTGCGGTTTCTATTGCGTGCGCACGTGCGGCTGCGATTTCTCTTGACATCCCCCTTTACAGATTTTTTGGTGGGGTGAACGGAAACAGACTTCCGGTTCCGATGATGAATATCCTAAACGGTGGTGCACATGCTGCGAATACCGTTGATGTTCAGGAATTCATGATCATGCCGGCAGGAGCACCAAGCTTTAAAGAGGGACTTCGCTGGTGTACGGAGGTATTCCACGCTCTTGCTGCACTTCTGAAAGAAAAAGGCCTTGCAACAAGCGTTGGAGATGAAGGTGGTTTTGCACCAGACCTTGGAAGCGATGAGGAAGCCATTGAGTACATCCTTGAAGCAGTGAAAAAAGCAGGATATGAGCCTGGAAAGGATTTTGTACTTGCCATGGATGCTGCATCCAGTGAGTGGAAAGGAAACAAAAAGGGGGAGTATGTTCTTCCGAAATGCGGAAAGAAATTTACATCTGCGGAGCTTGTTGATCACTGGAAAAATCTGATCGAAAAATATCCGATCTACTCTATTGAGGATGGCCTTGATGAGGAAGACTGGGAAGGCTGGCAGATCATGACAAAAGAACTTGGAGGAAAAGTACAGCTTGTAGGTGATGACCTGTTTGTTACAAATACAGAGCGTCTTGAGAAAGGTATCAGCCTTGGCTGCGGAAATTCTATTCTGATCAAACTGAATCAGATCGGTTCTGTATCCGAGACTCTGGAAGCCATCAAAATGGCACATAAAGCTGGCTATACAGCGATTTCTTCCCATCGTTCCGGAGAGACAGAGGATACAACCATTGCAGATCTTGCAGTGGCACTGAATACCTGCCAGATCAAGACAGGAGCTCCTTCCAGAAGCGAACGTGTGGCAAAATATAATCAGCTTCTCCGTATTGAGGAAGAGCTTGGAGATGCAGCAGTATATCCGGGATTCCGGGCATTCAATATCAAGAGATAAGATCATAACTAACACATTTCTCAAAAAGGTACGCTTTGGCGTGCCTTTTTTTGGCGAAAATAAGGTTGCCAGATTTCTCAAAATAGTATATTATGATTTACAGCCGTGTGAAAAAATAAAATTGAATATTGGAGATGCTATGAAAGAATACGTAAATACTTTTATACGTTACAGGTTTCTTCTGGGAGAGCTTGTAAAAAAAGGAATCAAACTGAAGTACAGACGTTCCTATCTTGGTATCATCTGGTCTCTTCTTGAGCCGTTGCTTACCATGATCGTACTGACGATCGTATTCGGTACCCTGTTTGGAAACAAGGATCGGACATTTCCTGTATATATCCTGACAGGACGTCTTTTGTACACATTCTATTCCAGTGCCACAAAAGCGGCATTGAAATCAGTAAGAGCGAATTCGGCAATGATCAAGAAAGTTTATGTGCCAAAATATCTCTATCCGCTGTCAAGTGTACTTTTTAACTATGTGATCTTCCTGATCTCACTGATCGTGCTGGTTCCGGTAGGAGCAGTACTTGGTGTGGAGCCGACACTTTATATGTTCCAGATCCCGATCGCGCTGATCCTGGTATTTCTGTTGTCTTATGGTTGTGGAATGATCCTTGCTACGATTGGCGTTTTTTTCAGAGATATGGAATATCTGTGGTCAGTAGCGCTGATGCTGATCATGTATACCTGTGCGATCTTTTATTATCCGTCCAGACTGCTGAAAAGTGGTTTTTCATGGATCCTGAAATATAATCCGCTGTACTGTACCATCGATGTTTTTCGTTCAGGAATGTTCGGAGAGCCGATGAACCTGCATTATGCGGCATACGCACTGGTATTCAGCCTTGTGACGATCGCCATCGGAATGTTCTGTTTTAAGAAGAAACAGGATGAGTTTATCCTTTATATTTAACAGGAGAAAAATATGGAAAAACCTGCAGTAGTTGTAGATAATGTAAGTATGAAGTTTAATCTCAGTAAAGAAAAGGTAGACAGCCTGAAGGATTACGTGATTAAATTCTTAAAAAAAGAAATTAAATATAATGAATTCTGGGCTCTTCAGAATGTTGATTTTGAGGTAAAAAAAGGTGACCGTGTAGGAATCCTGGGACTTAATGGAGCGGGAAAAAGTACTCTGCTCAAAGTAATTGCCGGTGTATTCAAGCCTACCGAAGGCAAGGTGGTCCGAAACGGACGTCTGGTCCCTCTTCTGGAACTGGGAGCCGGTTTTGACTCGCAGTATACAGGACGTGAGAATATTTTTCTGTATGGTGCGATGCTCGGATATTCCAAGAAGTTTCTGGAATCGAAATTTGATGAGATCGTTGAGTTTTCTGAACTGAAGGAATTTATCGATGTCCCTATTAAGAATTATTCTTCAGGTATGAAGGCAAGACTTGGATTCTCCATTGCCACACTGGTATCACCGGATATCCTGATCCTTGATGAAGTCCTTTCTGTAGGAGATGCCAAATTCCGGAAAAAGAGTGAAAAGAAAGTCTTAAGTATGTTTGATAAGGGAGTTACGGTACTGTTTGTATCCCATTCCCTGGAACAGGTACAGCGCCTGTGCAATAAAGCAATGATACTTGAAAAAGGAAAACTGATCGCATATGGAGATATTGATGAGATCTCGGCCAAATATGCGGAGATGATCAGATAAAGAACAGAAGGCGGCCCAGGCAGTCGCATAAATAAAAAGAACCGGACAGTGAACGGTTTGAATAGCAGATAGCCAGACGATTTGCGGAAATGATGCAAATGTCTGGCTATTATGTTATTATATTACGAAGAAAACAGGGAGGCAAAAAGATGACTTTACAGCAGATCCTTGAAAAGGTAAAAAAAGGCCAGCTCTCTGTGGAGCATGCAGAGGACCTTCTGAAAAAAGAGGGATATGAAGAAATGGATTATGCGAAGCTGGATACTACCCGAAAAGCGCGGACCGGTTTTGCGGAGGTAGTTTACTGTGCGAGAAAAGCAGACGAACATCTTTTGAATATCTATCAGAAGCTTTATGAGGAAGATGGAGAGGTCTTTGGAACAAGGGCGTCAGAACATCAGTATGAACTGGTAAAAAAGGTTCTTCCTGATGTGGTTTATGACCCGGTTTCCGGAATTTTGAAGATTGAAAAAGAGAAGGAGCATATCGGAAAGGTGGCAGTGTGTACAGCCGGAACAGCAGATATTTCTGTTGCGGAGGAAGCTGCCCAGACAGCAGAGTATTTCGGCACACATGTGGAGAGGATCTATGATGTGGGAGTCAGTGGTATGCACAGACTTTTTTCCAGGCTGGATACCATCCAGGAGGCTAACTGTGTGGTTGCGGTAGCAGGAATGGAGGGTGCGCTGGCAAGTGTTATGGGCGGTCTTGTGAAACGTCCGGTGATCGCGGTACCTACTTCTGTGGGATATGGCGCCAGCTTTCATGGATTGTCAGCGCTTCTGACAATGATCAATTCCTGTGCCAACGGAATTGCAGTAGTAAATATTGACAACGGATTTGGGGCAGGATATCTGGCAACCCAGATCAATCGGCTTGCGGAGGGAAAATAAATGAGAAACAAATTATATCTGGAGTGTACCTCCGGGATCAGCGGGGATATGACAGTTGCGGCTCTTCTGGATCTGGGTGCAGATCAGAAAAAACTGGTGAGAATTCTTAAAAGTCTGCCGGTAAAAGGTTTCGACATAAAGATCAGCCGTGTGATGAAATCAGGGATCGATGCCTGTGATTTTGATGTACTACTGGATCATGAGAATCATGATCATGATATGAAATATCTGTATGGGCATGATGGAGATTCTCACAGCCAGGATCATGAGGAACATCATTATCAACATAGTCATGAAGCCCATGAGCATCCCCATTCTCATGAACATCATGTACAGGAAACCCATGGAAACAGTCATATATATACAGAAACGATGCATTCCCACCACGGACACCATCACCATGAACACCGTGGCCTTAACGAGATCATGGAGATTATCGACCATGCAGATATGACAGATCGTGCAAAATCCTATGGAAAAAGAATTTTTAAGATTCTTGCCGAGGCAGAAGCAAAAGCCCATAATGTACCGGTGGATCAGGTCCATTTCCATGAAGTGGGTGCAGTGGATTCCATTGTGGATATTCTTTCTGTTGCAATCTGTATGGATGATCTGGATGTGGAGGAAGTGATCGTTCCAAGACTTTGTGAGGGTAGCGGAACGATTCGCTGTCAGCACGGAATCCTTCCGGTGCCGGTACCGGCGGTAAGTAATATTGTAAGTGCTCATCAGCTGAAGCTGCATATCACATCGGTGCAGGGTGAACTGATAACGCCTACAGGAGCAGCCATTGTGGCGGCATTCCTTACATCAGAAAAACTGCCTGAAGATTTTACGGTGGAGAAGATCGGTATCGGAGCAGGCAAGCGCCAGTATGAGTGCCCGGGAATTCTCCGTGCCATGCTGATCCGGGAATCCGAGGAGGAGGCTTCAGGCAATGATACTTGTACGGAAACAGACACCATTATAAAGCTGGAATCCAACATTGATGACTGTACAGGAGAAACGCTTGGCTATGTTATGGAGCTTCTGTATGAGGCAGGAGCCAGAGAGGCCAATTACATGCCTGTATTTATGAAGAAAAACCGTCCGGCATGGCTGCTTACCGTTCTATGTAAAAAAGAACAGGTTTCAGCGATGGAGCAGATTATTTTCAGAGAAACGACAACCATTGGGATTCGTCGCCAGGAGATGGGGAGAACCATTTTGAAAAGAGAGAAAAGAACGGTTACAACCCCGCTGGGAAATGTAGAAGTGAAGGTCTGCACTTTTGACGGACAGGAATATTATTATCCGGAATACGAAAGCGTAAAAAAACTTTGTGAAAAAACAGGGATTTCTTATAAAGAAGTATATCATATGGCTGTGCGGGGATAAGATCGGGTTGGTTGCCTTGTATAATGCACTTACATATTGACACCTTTTCGAAAAAACTATATAAATGTATATAGAAAGATTATTGCCGGACGGAACAGCTGGCAATGATACAGTAAGGCAGAGGCAGGAGAAGGATTTATGGCGGTAACAATACAGCAGATTGCAGAACAGGCAGGGGTTTCCAGGGGAACCGTGGACAGAGCATTGAACCACAGAGGACGGATCAATCCGGAGGTGGCAGAGAGAATCTGCCGTCTGGCGGACGAGATGGGATATGTACAGAAAGAACGGAAACATTCCAGAACAGCTAAAGATGAAAGACTGAAGATCGGAGTGGTGACACAGCTTGCCAGATCTTCTTTTATGCAGGAAGTAAACCGTGGTATTGAGAAGGCAGCCGTGGAACTGAAAGAAAAAGGGATCCAGCTGATCCTGAAAGAGGGTCTTTCCGTTGATGAAGAGGAACAGCTGCAGGCCATTGAGGAACTGGAACAGGAAGGAATCCGGGGACTTGCGATCATGCCGGTAGACAGTGAGACTGTCCGGGAGAAACTGAATGCTTTGATCGAAGAGAAGAATATCCCAGTAGTAACCTTTAACTCTGATATTGTAGGAACGAGAAGAACCTGTTTTGTGGGAATGGATAACCGCAAGAGCGGACGTACCGCAGCCGGACTTCTTGGAATGCTGACAAGAGGAAATGGAAAGATCCTGATCATCACCGGATATTTCAGCAATCATGTTGACAATCAGCGAGTGGATGGCTTTGTGGAGGAAGCCAAGCGGGCTTTTCCACATCTGGAGATCGCCGGTGTTCACGGAAGCTTTGATGAAGCAGCTGAGGTGGAGCACATTATAGAAAATGCCATGATGAGTACTTCAGGGATCAGCGGGATCCTGGTGGTATCCGGAGGCCAGGCAGGAGTGGGTAAGGCATTTGAAAAGCTGAGACTTGACCGCAGGCCCTACGTTGTGATCTACGATCAGACTCCGAAGAATGAACGGGCACTGAAGAATGATCATGTGGATTTTCTGATCGACCAGAATGGATATGTCCAGGGGTATGAACCGCCAAGGATCCTGGCGGATATCCTGACAAAAGGACAGGAGCCGGAGAGAGAATATCTCTTTACAGATATCAAGATCAAAACAAAATATAACCTTTGAACATGTATTGTGCAAAGTATCATATAAAATAGTCTGCAGAATGAAAACTGCAGGCTTTTTTATATTACAGGAAATCTGTAAGATACTACGATATGAAATATAGATTCCAAGAAAACGACTGTCTGGATACATTTGATCGCGTGCTAAAAGCGTGCTAAAAAATCAACACGCAAATGCACATGTAGATAATAGCTACTTTGAACAAAACAAAACTACAAAAATTGTATAGAATAACTGAAAAAAAGAAAAATGAAAAGAAGTACATGCCCAAATTGTAAAACGGTGCTATATTAACATCATAAGAAACACGCAAGAAAGCACGCTAAATAAAAGAAAAAGCACGCAAATCAAAAAAGCACATAAAAAAGAAGTAAAAAATAAACCATCAAACAAACGGAGGTAAGATCATGAAGTATATCGAATTTGATGAATCCAGACCAATGGACCTGGTGCTCCTTGGAAGAGTTGCCATTGATTTTAATCCTGCTTACAACGATCAGGTAAAGGAGGAGTTCAAACCCCTGAAGAAGGTACATATGTTTGAGAAATTTGTAGGAGGATCTCCTGCAAACATCGCTGTAGGTGTTACCAAGCATGGCCTGAAAGCAGGATTTATCGGAAAGGTTTCGGATGATCAGTTCGGTGAGTATGTTGTAGATTATTTTGATGAGAGAGGAATCGATACATCACAGATCACAAAATGTACAAACGGAGAGAAGCTGGGACTTACCTTTACCGAGATGCTTTCTCCAAAGGAAAGCAGTATCCTCATGTATCGTAACCGTATCGCAGATCTGCAGCTTCATGTAGACGACATCCACGAGGATTATATCAAAAATGCAAAAGCGATCCTCATTTCCGGAACTGCTCTTGCAGAGAGCCCTTCCAGAGAAGCAGCGATCAAAGCGGTTATGCTTGCTAAGAAAGTAAACACAAAGATCATTTTTGATATTGATTACAGAGAGTACAACTGGAAGAATGCAGATGAGATTTCCATCTACTATTCCATCGTAGCTAAGGAAGCTGACATCATCATGGGCTCCAGAGAAGAGTTTGACCTTACAGAGAAACTGATCAAAGAAGGCATGACTGATGAGGAGAGTGCAGCTTACTGGCAGGCAAAAAATGCAAAGATCGTTGTCATCAAACACGGTATGAAGGGTTCCACAGCCTACACAGTTGACGGACAGAAGTTCAGCATCAAGCCATTCCCGGTTGAGGCAAGAAAAGGCTTCGGCGGCGGCGACGGATACGGCTCCGGATTCCTGTATGGACTGTATCAGGGCTGGGAGATCATTGACTGCCTGGAGTTTGGTTCTGCTGAGGCATCCATGATGGTTAAAAGCAACAACTGCTCCGATTCCCTTCCGGGACCGGATGAAGTTCACGCATTCATTAAAGATGAAAAAGAAAAATTCGGCGAAATGATCGCAAGAGTATAAAGAAAAGGAGTGGAAAAAATGTCAAAGACAGTAAGAATGACAACTGCACAGGCAATTGTAAAATTTCTGGATAATCAGTATGTTTCCATGGACGGAGTGGAGACAAAATTCGTAGAAGGATTTTTCACGATCTTCGGACACGGTATTGCTGTAGGACTTGGTGAGGCACTGGATACAAATCCGGGACAGCTGAAGGTTCTTCAGGGAAGAAATGAGCAGGGTATGTGTCACGTTGCTACCGCTTTTGCAAAACAGAGCAACCGCAAAAAAATCATTGCATGCGCTTCCTCCATCGGACCTGGAGCTGCAAACATGGTAACAGCATGTGCAACAGCAACTGTAAATAATATTCCGCTTCTTGTATTTCCGGCAGATACTTTTGCATCTCGCCAGCCTGACCCGGTTCTCCAGCAGCTGGAGCAGAGCAGCAGCCTTGCCGTCAGTACGAACGATGCATTCAAGCCAGTCTGCAAATACTGGGATAGGATCACAAGACCGGAGATGGTCATGACCGCTCTGATCAATGCAATGAGAGTTCTTACAGATCCGGCTGAAACAGGTGCATGCTGCATCGCACTTTGCCAGGATGTTGAGGGTGAGTCCTTTGACTTCCCAGAGTACTTCTTCAAGAAGAGAGTGCACAGGATCACAAGACCGGTTGCAGTAGAGGAAGAGCTTGAGGATGTGGCAGAGGTCATCGCAGGAGCGAAGAAACCGCTTATCGTTGTTGGTGGTGGTGTCCGTTACTCAGAAGCCGGAGAAGCTGTTGAGAAATTCTGCGAGGAATTCAAGATCCCATTCGGCGAGACACAGGCCGGAAAGAGTGCCTGCCAGTCCGGCAATCCGTACTGTCTTGGCGGTATCGGTGTAACAGGAACCTACGCTTCCAACATCATCGGTAAAGACGCAGACGTGGTAATTTCTATCGGTTCCAGAATGTCTGACTTTACAACAAGCTCCAAGCATCTGTTCCAGAATGAGGATGTTCAGTTTGTAAGTATCAACAACTGCAGATTCCACGCATACAAGATGGATGCAGTAAAAGCAGTGGGTGATGCAAAAGCTACCGTAGAAGCACTAGCAGAAAAGCTTCGTGCAAGAGGATATAAATCTGCATACACAGATGAGATCGAGAAAGCAAAAGCTGCATGGGATAAAGAGATGGAGCGCCTTGGAAGCATTGAGTACACAGGAGATGATTTTGAGCCGCTGATCAAGGCAAGAGATCCTCGTACGATCCCGGAATATGTAAAACTTACAAACGGAAAGATCACACAGACAGCAGCACTTGCAGCGATCAACAGAACTATCGACAAAGATGCAACCATCATCACAGCAGGCGGTTCCCTTCCAAGCTGTATGCAGCGTATGTGGAGAACAGACAAACGTGGCGGATATCATGCAGAGTACGGATATTCCTGTATGGGATATGAGGTTGCCGCTACCCTCGGCGTGAAATTTGCTGAGCCGGATAATGAAGTATACTGCGTAGTTGGAGATTCCAGCTTCCAGATGCTCCACAGTGAGATCATGACTATCATGCAGGAGAGACAGAAAGTCAATATCATGGTATTCGATAACTGCGGATTTGGCTGCATCAACAACCTTGAGATGAACCACGGAATCGGAAGCCTTGCAACAGAGTTCCGTTATACAGACGGCAAGAAACCGACCGGAGATCTGATCCCTGTAGATTATGCAAAGATCGGCGAAGGCTATGGTCTGAAGACCTATACCTGCCGCACCATCCAGGAATTGGTAGACGCTCTGGAAGATGCCAAAAAGCAGGAGATCGCATGCCTCTTTGATCTCAAAGTTATCCCGAAGACCATGACAGACGGATATGAGTCCTGGTGGGATGTAGGAATCGCAACAACATCTGAGAAAGAAAGCGTAAGAAAGGCCTGCGAGGGAGTTATGAAAGGCCGTGAAGAGGCAAGACTGTACTAATCTGGGAGGTAAGAAAATGAGTAAAGTATTTGGTTATCCGGAATATGACGAAAAAGGTGAAAAGATTCTTACAACATACGATAATGAGTACAAGGCCATGATGATGGACATCCGTGTTTACCGTATGAAGGCAGGGGAGACAAGAACATTTTTAAGAGAGGGTGAGGAGACAGCAGTTCTCCTCCTCTCCGGAAATATCACCTATAAATGGAACGGAAACGAAGCAGCAGCAACCAGAAAAGATGTGTTCACAGAGGGACCTTGGTGTGTTCATGGATGTACAGGAACTGAGATCGCAGTTGTGGCAAATGCGGAGTCACAGATCCTTGTCCAGTGTACAAAGAATGAGAAAGATTTCGGTGCAAGGCTTTACAAACCGGAAGACGCTCCATGGGGATATTCCTGCGTAGGAAAATTCGGAAACGTGGCAAAGAGAAGAGTAAATACGATTTTTGATCACGACATTTCACCGGAATCCAATATGGTACTTGGTGAGGTTCTCAATGACAGAGGAAACTGGTCCGGATACCTGCCGCACAGACATCCGCAGCCTGAGACATACTTCTTCAAATTTGATCATCCGGAGGGATTCGGAGCAAGCTTTGTCGGTGACCAGGTATTTAAGAGCACAGATGAGAGCTTTTCCGCGATTCCAGGAGGAGAGCTTCATCCGCAGGCAGTTGCACCTGGATATCAGATGTATACATGCTGGATGATCCGCCACATTGACGGAAATCCATGGCTGCAGACAGACCGTTGCGAGGATGAGAGATATACCTGGCTTCATGACGCCGAGTTTTAAGGATTCGGAGATACTGATACTGGATTGTAAATAGCAGGCAGCAGACCTGCTGCTATTATGAAAAAAATTGTACTGACTGAAGGGAGATTTTGACAATGGCAAGAGAATTTATTGTACCTGGAGAAATTATTTCCGGTTCCGGAGCACTGGACATGGCAGAAGACGCACTGAAACTCCTTGGTAAAAAAGCTCTGATCGTAACCGATAAAGTAATGATCGACCTGGGAAACTGTGCAAAAGTTGAGAAGGCGCTGACAAATCAGGGCATTGCATACAGCATTTATTCTGACATCTGCGGTGAGCCGACAGATACCATGATCGAAAAAGGCTTACAGATCTATAAAGATGAGAATTGTGACTTCCTGGTAGCTCTGGGAGGCGGAAGCCCCATTGACTCTATGAAAGCCATCGGCTCATTGGTAGTAAATGGTGGAAGCATTTCCGACTATATGGGAAAAGTGATCGATGTAAAGATGCCGCCAATGGCAGCGATCCCTACCACAGCAGGAACGGGATCTGAGGCAACACAGTTCACGATCATCACGGATACCAAAAAAGACATCAAGATGCTTCTTAAAGGCAAAGTTCTCATGCCGGATCTTGCAATTATCGACCCGCAGTTTACTATGACTGCACCTCCAAAGATCACAGCAGCAACAGGTCTTGATGCACTTTGTCACTGTGTGGAAGCTTATACATCCAGAAAAGCACAGACACTTTCCGATACTTTTGCAGTATCTGCAGTAAAGAGGATCTTTAAATATCTTCCGGTTGCATACAAAGACGGAAAGAATGAAGAAGCCCGTGTACAGATGTCTGTCGCTGCTCTTGAGGCAGGAATCGCATTTAACAATGCATCTGTTACCATTATCCATGGAATGAGCCGTCCGATCGGAGCACTGTTCCATGTAGCACACGGACTTTCCAATGCCATGCTTCTGAAGGAGTGCCTTACCTTTGCGCTTCCCGGAGCATACGACAGATTCGGAGCGTTGGGACGTGATATTGGTGTGGCGGATGCAACTGATTCTGATCAGGAAGCGGCTGAGAAATTCCTGAAAGCAGTAGAGTCACTTGTAAATGAACTGGATACTCCGACTCTGGAGCAGTTCGGTATCAATAAAGAAGAGTTCTTCAACGTCATCGACAAAATGGCACATGATGCCATGGACAGTGGAAGTCCTCAGAATACCATGCGTGATGTAACAGAAGAGGAAGTAAAAGAAATCTACAGAAAACTCTGGTAAAATGTAAATGTAAACCCTGCATTGCCAGATAGGAAAAGACTCCGGACCGGAGAAAAAGGCTCCGGAGTCTTTTTTCCCGTGGCAAATATAGCTGCAAAAGAAAAGGAGGCATATCCTTCATGAGAAAAAAGTATATCTGTATTCTGGTGGCAGTCATAGGAGTTTGCAGCCTTTCCGGATGCTCTTCTTCTGCAAGGAAAACAGAAGAAGAGCAGGTAACGATCGGTGTTGTTACAAAATCTAAAAGCAGTGAATATTGGTTGTCTGTCTGCGACGGGATGAAAGATGCGGCAGAAAAATATCATGCAGATGTGGTGATTCTGTCCCCGGATTCCGAAACAGAAGAAGAGGTTCAGAAAAATATGATCCGGGATCTTCTGAAAACCGATATCCAGGCGATGGCAGTTTCTCCTATAGATTCCTATGAATGCGAAGATTATTTAAATTTCGCAAGAGAAAAGGGGATTTCTGTATATGCCTGTGATACTCCCATAGAGGATTCAGAAATTCCTTATATTGGAATTGACAATGAAAAACTAGGCTATGAGCTGGGCGAGCAGCTTGCAAAGGCTCTGGATCATAAAGGAAAGATTGGCGTGATCGCCGGTGATTTTAAGCAGGCTGGACACCGGATGCGTGTTGCCGGATTTGAAAAATATATGGAAAAAGAGCCTGGGATCACCATTGAAATGGTTCGGAACGGATACAGCAATATGCGGGTTTCCCAGAAGGATGTGGATGAGATCCTGGTGAAGTATCCGGATCTTAATGGAATCATGACCACAAGTGCGGTGACGGCTCTGGGACTTTCAGAGGCAACTGAAGGATGGGAGATTTCTATTGTTTCCGTAGATGCTCAGGAAGATGCCTTGAAAGCGGTTCAGGATGGGCGTATCGTGGCGCTTGGCGCGCAGTCCGGTTATCAGATCGGTTATGAAACCATCCGGTATATTGTGAAGGATCTGGAGGGAGAGGGAACAGGAGAAGATGAGATTCTGGATTCCCAGGTGCTTACCGAAGAAAATATTGATACATATATGAAGGATGACGGACATTCTCATCCCTGATACAAGCAGGTTTCCATCCGCTGCTTATTATTTTTTACAATCCGGCAGAGGCATTGACTGATTCGGTAAAAAGTCAGGCTGGTATCCAAAAATAAAACACAAAACATAAAAATAGGACAAAAGAAGGATGTAGAGATATCAGAACCAGAAAAACTTTGGTACAGATTTAACAGTCAGGTAAAAATAATACCGAAAAAACTAAAATTTCTCATACTTTGATAATCCCGTATTTTCGATAAAATAGAATCATCAAAAGGAAAGCGAAAATAAAAAAACGAAAAGAAATGAAAGGGCGGGATAATAAGATGGAGAAGAAAAAACTTTCGGTATCAACAGGGCTGTGTTATGCTGGAGGAGATGTAGGGTGTAATATCGTGTTCGGAATGATCGGAACACTGCTGACGCTGTTTTACACAGATTATGTGGGGATAAGCGCAGCAACAGTAGGACTGGTAATGTTACTTTCCAGATGCTTTGATGGATTTTCCGATCTGGTCATGGGTGTCATTGTAGAGAGGACCAATTCCAAATGGGGAAAATCAAGACCCTGGCTTCTGTGGATGAGCATTCCGTTTGCGCTGTCAGCAGTACTGCTTTTCACAGTGCCGCGTACAACAGGGATGCTTCAGTTTCTGTATCTCTTTGTAACCTATAACTTCTGTACGACCATATGCTATACAGCGATCAATCTTCCATATGGAAGCCTTTCTTCAATGATGATCCGCGAATCATCAGAGAGAGATAAACTCAGTGTATTGAGAATGGGACTGTCACCTATCGGAAAGATCGTTGCAGCAACCTGTACACTGCCGCTTGTAAAGCTTCTTGGAAATGATCAGGCTGCATGGATCAAGGTTATGAGTGTATGGGCAGTGCTTGCACTTGCACTTCTGCTTCTCTGCTTCTTCAAATGTGAGGAAAAGGTTCAGATCGAAGCAAGAAAGAAAGATGAGAAGCTTCCGATTCCGACAATGCTGAAGGCACTTTTTGCAAATCAGTATTTCTGGGCAGTAATGCTTCTGTGGACAGTACAGAGTGTATCCTTTACGATCACAGGAACCATTCTTCCGTACTACTGCAAATATATTTTCAACAATGATACATGGATGTACAGCGCACTGTTCCTTACAGAAACCCTGGTTCTGGTAGTGGGAATCTTCATCTGCTCACCGTTGATCAAGAAATTCGGAAAAAGAAATATCGCATTTGTCGGCGGATTTGTTGCACTTGGCGGACAGGTTCTGTTTTTCCTGAATCCATACAGCTTCGGCTTCATGGTTATGAGCTGTGTCACACGTGCCATCGGACTTGCTCCACTGAACGCAGTTGTATTCAGTATGGTTGGTGATGTAGTAGAGTTCGGACAGTGGAAAAACCATATCCGTCAGGAAAGCCTGATCTTTGCAGGCGGTTCCATCGGAACAAAAGTTGGCGCAGGTCTTGCCTCCGCAGTGATCACAGGTCTTTTAAGCAGTTCCGGATATGTAAGCTCATCTGCAGGAATAACTGCACAGCCGGAAACAGCACTGGAGATGATCGTTTCTCTTTATAAATTTGGACCGATCCTCATTGCAGCAGTGATCATTGTAACGCTTTTTGGATATAAGCTTGACAAAATGTATCCGGCGATCATGCAGGAGCTTACCGAGCGCGAGGCACACGGACAGTTATAAATATTTTATTGTAAAACATATATTCAACCGCAAACAGGAAATCAGGCAGGGGTAGGATACTCCTGCTGTTTCCTGCGTTTATGGGCATATAGCATAGAGAGGCATATATCCGCTTTACAGAAGGGAGGAGTTCTATGTTAAAAAGTATCCGGGCAAAGATATTACTGGCGATCCTGACAGTAACCATGTTTACTGCCTGTTCTCTTACAGGGGTATTTTATTTTCGGGCAGCAGGGATGATCGAAGAAAATTATTCCGGGATCCTGTATGGACGGATGCAGCAGACTATAAAAGATCTGGACGAATCCCTGAAAGAGATTTATTATGTGAATACGAGAACTGCCTGGGATACAGATATACGGAATAATGCGAAGGAATACAGCTGTACAGGAAATGAAAACAGCCTGGAAAAAATGGCCGGGCTTCTCCGGGAACACAGTCGGGAATATAAAGATATCAACTCCCTTTACTTTGTCTTTCCAGACAAAAAAATGGCTGTGACTTCTGAGGAATTTCCGGTAAACAAGCAGGGGATTTCAGGAGAACATATCGAGGGATTGGAAAAAATACAGGAACTGGATTCCTTTCCGGTTCTTGTGGAATCTCCAATCCATGAAGGCGGTAGCTTTCTTTCTGTGATCCAGAAGGTAGAGGATGATAACGGAGAGATTCTGGGGTATGTTGTCGCAGATATCAGGGAACGGGCAATTTATTACGAATATCTGGAAGCTGTCAATGATGAAAAGATCACCAGAATAGTTCTGGTAGACAGAAATGATGAAATCGTGACATCCGGAGACTACAGTGACATTGGAAAAACATTTCCGGAGATTACAGAGCAGAATGTTCCAAAAATGGAAGGCTATGCAGAAAAAAACGGTGTGATCTCTTTTTTCAGCAGAGGTAGCTTTTCAGACTGCGGCTTATATCTGGAGGTACCGAAAAAAGAAGTTTTAAGCGGACTTTCCCGGATGCGGCTCTTTCTGATCGGAATATTTGGTGCAGTTTTTGTGGCAGCTGTGCTGCTGGCACTGTGGCTCTCCAGAGTAGTCTGCGGACCGCTCAGATCCATGACTGGCACGGTTGAGAAGGTTGGTGAGGGAGATCTGAGCCTCCGTACAGAAGTGACTACTGCTGATGAGATCGGAACCCTCGGAAAAGAATTCAACCACATGCTGGATTATATCGAAGCTCTGATCGCCCAGGTGATCGAAGAGGAACAGCAGAAAAAAGATGCAGAGCTGGAAGCACTGCAGTATCAGATCACACCGCATTTTATGTATAATACATTGAACTCCATCAAATTTGCGGCATTTCTGAAAGGGGAAAAAGAGCTGGCAGGGCTTATTGGAGATTTCGTGGAGCTTTTGCAGGCCAGTATCAACAAAAAGGGAAGCTTCCTTTCTGTTGCCGATGAGATCCATATACTGAAAAATTATATCCATCTGCAGGATTTTCGCTATCAGGGAAGCTTTCAGGTGAAATATGAGATCTCTGAGGAAGCATACCGGTGCTATATTCCGAGACTGATCCTTCAGCCGCTTGTGGAGAATGCGCTTCTTCACGGGATCGACATCAAGCGGCAAACAGGAAAAATCTGGATCAGCGGAAACGTAAGTGAAGGAAAGCTGATCCTCATAGTAAAGGATAACGGCAGAGGAATGACAAAAGAGCAGATCCGAGATCTTTTTAACAGTCATGCAAAAAAAACAAACGGACTTTCCGCAGTGGGGATTCCTAATGTAAAAGAACGCCTGGAGCTTTATTACGGGACACAGGGAGGAATGGAATACGTAAGCAGTGGAAATGGTACGGAGGTCACGGTATTTCTGCCTGCGATCTATGATATGCCTGAAGAAGGGAGAAAAAATTAATGTACAGAACACTGGTGGCAGATGATGATTTTCTTGTAAGGAGCTATCTCAAAACCCTGGATTCCTGGGAAAAAGCAGGATATGAGATCGTGGATGATGCAGAAGACGGGGAGGAAGCTTATGGATTTCTTCAGAAAGAAAAAATCGATGTTCTTGTGACGGATCTTACCATGCCTGTGATGGATGGAATTGAGCTGATCAGAAAGATCCGTGAGGAAAACAGAGATATCTATATTATCGTGCTCAGCTGTCACGATGATTTTGAATATGTAAAAGAAGCCATGCGTCTTGGGGCGGATGAATATGTATTAAAGAACAGTCTGGATGAGGACAGTCTTTATGACACTCTGGAAAAATCAGCCCGACTGATCGAGAACCGCAGAAAAAAAAGCCAGGAACAGGCCCGGACGAGAAAGCTGATCCATCTGGGAAGTCACGCTCTGAAGTATTATTTTTTTAACGGACTGATCTCGGGAATGCTGAAAAATCAGGCACGTGAGGAAAAGCGTGTGGAAGCCGGAATCGCCGGGAAATATTTTAACAGTGCTGTGATCTGTATGTTTATGGAGAACTGGGCAGAGAGGGAAAGACAATGGACGCCGCTGGAAGTGGAACAGTATTCCCATCATTTCCGTCACAGACTGCTGGAACGTACGGAGGAGCTTCTTGGGACAGAAAGTGAATTTACGGAAGTGGTCTATCTTGGCGCAGGGATTTTTTGCTGTTTTCTTGATCTTTCCGGAGACTGCAGGACATCGGCTATGCAGCAGAGACTGACTGAGGCAGCAGCGATCTGCTACCGGCACTGTCAGGAGGATCTTTGTGATTTTGGTATCAGTGTCAGCAGTGTCTGCATGGGAGAGGATGGGATCCGCCAGGCTTATCAGCAGGCCAGAGAAATGATGAAGCTGCATTTTTATGAGAAAAAAGAGATCCTTTATTTTGAAGGACGGAAGAAAGCGGACAGTGTTTTACCGGAAAGTGCTGAGAAGCTGGAAGGGCAGATTTCCAGGCTGAAGGCAGGGAAAGACCGAAAGAAAGCGGAGGAGCTTTGGACACAGGTTCTCGCTGACTGTCAGGATCGTTATACCGACGGAAGACTTCTGGTACAGTGGCTTAAGAAATTGAATCAGACAGCCGGAATTGAGAAAGAGCCCATCTGGTATGGAGATATCGAAAGCTTTGAGAAATTCAGGGAAAAGGGCAGTGCCTGTATTTCACAGCTTTTTGTAGGGGAAGAGGATGCTGTTCCGGAGGGGACCTCTGCTGCTGTGAAAAAAGCTCTGGAGTTTATCCGGGAACATTATGAAGCGCCGATCAGCCTTCAGGATGCAGCAGATGCGGCGGAGGTGAATCCTGCTTATCTCAGTTATCTTTTCAAACAGGAGATGAAGATCGGTTTTTCCAATTATGTGCAGGAGCTTCGGATCGACTGTGCAAAGAAGCTTCTTTCAGAGACGAACTGTAAAGTTAAGGATGTGGCGTTGCGTTCCGGGTTTGGAGATTATCATTATTTTTCCAAGATATTTAAGAAGTTTACGGGCTTAAGTCCTGCGGAATACAGAAAAGAATCCGGATTATCATAGAAAGAGGTGCTGAGTATGGGAGTTACTATAAGGCAGATCGCGGAAGCTGCCGGTGTTTCCAGAGGTACTGTTGACAGAGCGTTAAATAACAGGGGCAGGATCCGTCCGGAGGTTGCTGAGAGGATCCGTGCCATCGCTGAGGAGATGGGGTATAAGCCGAATCAACTGGGCCGTGCTCTATCCATGAGCAGAAATAATATTAAGATCGGCGTGATCCTGCAGGGTGCGGAAACACCTTTTATGAAAGAAGTTCTGAAGGGAATCCAGGAGGCGTGCGCTGAGGTGGATAATCTTGGTGGTACAGTCCTGGTCCATAAGATCGAGCATCAGAATGCGGAGGATGTTATTCTCGCCATGGAGAAGATGCGGATGGAAGAGGTTCGTGGTATTGCCATGGTTCCTTTGGATGAGGAACGTGTGAAAAGGGAAATTGACCGGTTTGTGGAGGAATTTCGGATCCCGGTGGTGACGTTTACTTCGGATGTGGAGGATACGAAACGGCTTTGCTTTGTAGGGCAGAACGGTGTGCAGTGTGGCCGTGCGGCTGCGGGGATTATGGGGGAGCTGACCGGTGGAAAAGGAAAGGTTGCTGTGATTTCCGGCTATAGTACCAATACTTCTTTGAGCAGCAGGGTGGTTGGATTCCGTGAGGAAATTGCGCGGAAGTATCCTGGGATTGAGATCATTGGGCCGGAGTATTGCTTTGAGGAGAATGGCCGGGCCAGGGAGATTACGGAAGGGATATTTAAGGATGTTCCGGATCTTGACGGGATATATCTTACTTCTCATGGTGAGGAGGGGGTGTGTGAGGCAATCGCCGGAGCGGGGAAAGCTGGTCGGGTGAAGATGGTTGCCAATGATTTTATGGGGCGGAATTATGAGCTGATGAGGGGAGGATTTATTCATTTCCTGATCGGGCAGGATGCCAGGATACAGGGGTATGAGCCGGTGATGATTTTGTTCCGGCTGCTGTTTAATGGGGAAGCGCCGGAGAGGGCGAAGATTTTTACGGAAATATATATAAGGAATGAGTATACGATTCCGGAGGGGAGACACTGAAGTGGGGTGTCTCCTTTTTTGTGCGGAGGGACGCCGCGGAAGGGGATGCTGTCTGGTCTGCGGCTTCGTCGGGGGCTGGCTTCTAGGACGCCGGAAATCTGCTAAAAGCGTTTTTCAAAAGTCCGAACTCGCGGCCTGCTGCCGCTCAGACAGCGGACTTTTGAAAAACAACGCAGATTCCCGCCGTCCAAGAATCAGCTCCCCTCCTGCAGAAGCAGAGCCAGACAGCATCCCCTTCCGCGGCTGGTGTTTCCAGCGAGAAAAAATGTCGTTTGACGATAGGTTATGGGTCGTCAGCGCTGCGCTGGACGACTGCAAGGGCTGAGTTTGCGCCTGTTTGCCGGGAGAGTTGTGGGCATCGGCGCTGCGCTGGATGCTTGAAGGGATGTAAGCTGTGATGCTGTGCAGGATGTTTGAGGGGATGTGAGCTGTGATGCTGTGCAGGATGCTTGAGGGGATGTGAGCTGTGATGCTGTGCTGGATGTTTGAAGGGATGTAAGCTGTGATGCTGTGCTGGATGCTTGAAGGGATGTGAGCTGTGATGCTGTGCTGGATGCTGGAAGGGATGTGAGCTGTGATGCTGTGCTGGATGTTTGGAGGGTGGTGGGGTGTGGGAGATTTGGGACGATTGTGTGGGAATGTGTTGGAAATGTTTTCGGTGAAGTTAACCTAAAAATATTACATATTGTGGCTAAAAATAGTTCTCGTCATTTTTAATAGAAAAAAGATGGTAATATTGTACAATATTAGGGGTTGCGATTTGTGCGTTGCGATGATATTATATTAAGCATAAAGAGCGTGTTCGGACACGCAAAGAGATTACATTGGGAAAATAAATCAAAAGGAGATCAAAACTATGATTAAAGTTGGTATTATCGGAGCAGGTAGAATTGGTAGAGTTCATATTACCAGTATCACAACAAGGGTGCCGGATGCGGTGATCAAGACGGTTGCAGATCCTTTCTTAAATGATGAGACTGCTGCATGGGCTAAGAGTATGGGTGTTGAGCACACGACTAAGGATTATAAGGAGATCATCAACGATCCTGAGATTTCCGCAGTTCTGATCTGTTCTTCTACAGATACTCATTCTCCGATTTCTGTAGAGGCTATCAAGGCTGGCAAGCATGTTTTCTGTGAGAAACCGATCGATCATGACATTGCCAAGATCAAAGAGGTTATCGATGCTCTTGAGGGCACAAATCTGAAATATCAGGTTGGTTTTAACAGAAGATTCGACCATAACTTTGAGTCTCTTCAGCAGGCTGTTGCAGCTGGTAAGGTTGGTAAACCGGAGATCATCAAGATCACTTCCCGCGATCCTGAGCCGCCTAGCATTGATTATGTTAAGGTTTCCGGTGGCATGTTCCTGGATATGACAATTCATGATTTCGATATGGTTCGTTATCTTGCAGGCTGCGATGCTACAGAGGTTTATGTTCAGAGCGCAAATCTGGTTGATCCGGCTATTGGTGAGGCTGGGGATGTTGATACAGCTGTTATCACTCTTCAGATGGAGAATGGCGCTATTGCTGTTATCGATAACTGCAGAAGAGCTTCCTATGGCTATGATCAGAGAGCTGAGGTTTTCGGTTCTGATGGTATGGCTGCTATTTCCAATGACAGCCAGTCTTCCACAGTGATCAGCAATGCTGAGGGTGTTACAGGCGAGAAGCCGATGTTCTTCTTCCTTGAGAGATACATGGACGCTTATGGTAAAGAGGTTGCAGCATTTATTGATGCGATCGTTAATGACAAAGAGACACCTCTTAATGTTTATGATGGTCTGAAACCGGTATTAATGGGTCTTGCAGCTAAGAAATCCAGTGAGGAGCACAGACCGGTTAAGATTTCTGAGATTATGGAATAATTCAAATAAAAAAGGAGAATTGACCAATGTTTGATAAGAATAAAGTAAAGCTTGGTATTGCACCAATTGCATGGACAAATGATGATATGCCGGATCTTGGCAAAGAGAATACTTTTGAGCAGTGCGTCAGTGAGATGGCTCTTGCCGGTTTCACAGGCTCCGAGGTGGGTAACAAGTATCCGAAGGATCCTGAGGTTCTTAAGAAGGCTCTTGAGCTTCGTGGTGTTGAGATCTGTAACCAGTGGTTCTCAAGCTTCCTGATCACCAAACCGTTTGAGGAGGTTGAGAAGGAGTTCCGTGCACAGCTTACTTTCCTGAAAGCTATGGGTGCGAAAGTGATTGGCGCATCTGAGCAGAGTCACAGTGTTCAGGGCCAGATGGATACTCCGGTTTTCGGACATAAATATGAGATGAATGACGAAGAGTGGGATATCTTCTGCACAGGCATGAACAAGCTTGGTAAGATCGCAAAAGAGGAGTATGGTATTGCTCTTACTTTCCATCATCATATGGGTACTGTTGTACAGAGTCTTGCTGAGGTTGACCGTATGATGGAGAATACAGATCCTGAATATGTAAGTCTTCTTTTTGATACCGGTCACTTTACATACTGTGGAGAGGATCCTCTTGAGGTTGTAAAGAAATATGTTCACAGGATCAAACATGTTCATCTGAAGGATATCCGTCCGGAAGTTGTTGAGCAGGTTAAGAAAGAAAACATGAGCTTCCTTGCAGGCGTAAGAGCCGGTGCCTTCACGATTCCGGGAGATGGATGCATCAACTATGATCCGATCTTCAAGGTTCTCGAGGATGCAGGCTACGAAGGATATATGGTTGTTGAGGCTGAGCAGGATCCGGCTAAGGCTAATCCACTTGAGTATGCGATCCGTGCAAGAAAATTTATTGCTGAGAAGACAGGCTTATAATTACGGCAGGGAAATAGGTGCATGCTGATGTACAGTTAAGCGGAATAAAGATGTCCGCTTTGCATAGAAAAAGCGGTATCAGCCAGTAGTGCTTTGACACCGCTTTTTTCTGTAAGAAGATGCAAACAGTGTACGATAAACAGGACGGGAGGGCCGAATCATGGCACTTGTGAAAATGAAAGATCTGCTGAGACGTGCCGAAGAGAAAAATATTGGCTGCGGTGCTTTCAGTGTTGGTAATATGGAAATGGTAAGAGGTGCGATCCGTGCAGCAGAAGAACTGGATACTCCGATCATCCTTCAGATCGCGGAGGTGCGTTTGAAAAATTCTCCGCTTCACCTGATGGGACCGATGATGGTACAGGCTGCAAAGGAGGCTAAGGTGGATGTGGCTGTCCATCTGGATCATGGTCTTACTTTTGAGACGGTTGACAAGGCTCTGGAGCTTGGCTTTACATCGGTTATGCTGGATGCTTCTACGCTTCCTTTTGAGGAAAACATCGCCAGAGTAAAGGCCGTTGTGGAGAAAGCACGTAAATACGGCGCTACAGTTGAGGCTGAGCTTGGACTTGTGGGCGGAAGTGAGGATGGAAGCTGTGACCACGGTATCCGCTGCACAGATCCGGATGATGCGGTCGTTTACGCAAGAGAGACAGGTATTGATGCGCTTGCAGTTGCCATCGGGAATGCCCATGGTAATTATCCGGTAGCGCCGACGCTTGCTTTTGATGTATTGGAGAAGATCCATGAGAAAGTGGATATTCCGCTGGTTCTTCATGGCGGCAGTGGTATCACTGATAAAGATTTCCAGAGGGCGATCTCTCTTGGCATCCGTAAGGTGAATATTGCCACAGCAAGCTTTAACAGCCTGACAGCTCATGTGGAGAAATATATGGAATCAACAGACAAGCATAATTTCTTTGACCTCAATGAGGCTATGGTCCAGGGTACTTACGAGAATGTGAAGAGACATATTCTTGTATTTAATGAGCCATATCAGGAGTAGGTCAAGGATTTTCTTGTAAAAAAAGAAAAGGTCTGATAAGATGTTCTCAGTGAAAATAACTGGGAACATCTTTTTTGTGCCCATAAAAGAGGAGAGATAAAAATGGAACAGAAAGAGACTGTCTGTTCAGTTGCGAAGAAATGCGGCGGTTGTCGTTATCAGGGTGTATCCTACCAGGAGCAGCTTCGCAGGAAACAGAGAATTACAGAAGGCCTTCTGAAAAAATTCGGAAAAGTAGAGCCGATCATTGGAATGGAAGATCCCTATTATTACAGAAACAAAGTTCATGCAGCTTTTGGCCGTGACCGGAAGGGAAACGTAATTTCCGGGATTTATGAGGAGAAGAGTCATAGGATCGTTTCCGTAGATGACTGTATGATCGAAGATAAAAAAAGTCAGGAAATCATCCGTACCATACGTGGTATGCTGAAATCCTTTAAGATCAAGACCTATGATGAGGATACAGGATATGGACTTCTCCGCCATGTGCTTGTGCGGAGAGGCTTTTCCACAGGAGAGATCATGGTGGTATTAGTTACGGTTTCTCCAATATTTCCATCTAAGAATAACTTTGTAAAAGCTCTCCGTAAAGAGCATCCGGAGATCACTACGGTGGTTCTCAATGTCAATGACAGACAGACAAGCATGGTACTTGGAGACCGCAATATCGTACTTTACGGACCGGGATTCATCAAAGATCGACTTATGGGACTGACCTTCCGTATTTCTCCATCTTCTTTTTATCAGGTAAATCCTGTGCAGACAGAAGTACTTTACGGAAAGGCTATGGAGTTTGCGGCAATGACAGGAAAAGAGAGGGTGATCGATGCTTACTGCGGCACAGGTACTATCGGGATCATCGCTTCCGGGAATGCCAGGGATGTCATTGGTGTAGAACTGAACCGTGATGCTATCCGTGATGCCAGAATGAATGCCAGGGAAAACAAGATCCGTAATGTTCGTTTTGTTCCGGGAGATGCAGGATGGTTTATGGAAGGAATGGCAGCAGAGGGAGAGAAGGTGGAGGTTGTTCTCATGGATCCGCCACGTTCCGGAAGTGACCGTAAATTCCTTCACTCCCTTTTGACTCTTTCACCGGAAAAAATTGTTTATGTATCCTGCAACCCGGAAACCCTGGCAAGAGATCTTGCCTGCCTTACTAAGAGAGATTACCTGGTAAAGAAGATGCAGCCGGTTGATATGTTCCCGCTCACCGATTCAGTGGAGGTTGTTTGCCTTCTGGAGAATCGTAGGACCAGACCGGGAAGAGCTTAGATTTTTGGCAGCTCACAGTGATATGCGATGCCAAGGGGCGTAACAAGAAGCGGATGGACCGGACGGTATACCGGAAGCTTCAGCCTCTTTTCAAAAACGGTAGTAAATTCCTTAAACATGGAAGAACCGCCAACTACATAAACAGCCGGAACCTGATAGCCCTTTAGAAATTTCTCGGTGATCACAGCCATTTTTTCTACAGTGGCCTTGATCACAGGGAAAATTTCGTCTTCTTTTTCCGGAGTAGTTTTCAATACTTCGGCTTCCTCATAAGGAATCTTATAGTGACCGGCGACTGTCATGGTCATATGGCTGCCGCCAGTAGCCTCATCATCGGTGTAGATAACTTTTCCGTCTTTCAGGATGCTGATACCGGTTGTGCCGCCACCCACATCCACAACAGCACCGTCTGTGATCTTAAGGACAGCAGCTGCGGCAGTAGGCTCGTCCACGATATTTGTAACCTCGAAACCGGCACCCTCCAGAACATAGCCGATGCTTTTGACACTGCCTTCAGAAACTCCCGGAGGGATGGCAGCAGCACCGTAAGTAAGTTCTGTGCCAAGCCTTTCCTCCAGCTCATTTTTAAGCTTTGTCACAAGCTGGACAGATTCATAGTAATTGACGATCACTCCATCCTGGATCGCATGGGATGGTGCGGAAATTCCGGCTATGGGACGGTTATTCCGGTCGACAACGGCAAGAACGGTATTGGCAGTACCAAGGTCGATGCCTGTCTTCAGACGACCGCGGAATTTTTTACATTCACCTGTTTCTACAAGTTCTGCAAAATTGGACAAAGTTCTGTTTTTTAATTCCATTCAAAATACTCCATTTCTTTCAGACAGGGACAAAAAGAATTTTGCCCCTGATATAAATTCTAATAATTGCGGCCGGTAAAGATGGCAACGGATCTGGGCCGCATGCAGAAATCGTGTTCAATGCGTGGCTCCTGGCCTTTTTCGTAGAAATAACGGCCATTTCCGTCACCGAACGTGTTGACACAGAGATACCATGCACCGGGACGGGCAAGCTCCGGAAGTGTGACCGTTACGTCCTCCCAGTATGCGTTGATCACAATGTAGATCAGGTCATCAGTGCCTTTGCTCTTATTATAGCCTGCAAAGCTTACAGCGAAGGTGTGGGCATCTCTTGGAATGGTCACATCCCTTGCGTCAATGTTATGAGTGTGGATATTTTCCATACCGCATACTGCGTTGGGAAGCTTCCGGGAGATAACAGGGTGGTCTTTACGGAACCGGATCATAAATTTGAAAAATTCAAAAAGATCGTGATTTTTCTCCAGAAGCTTCCAGTTGATCCATGAGGTTTCGTTATCCTGACAGTAGGTATTGTTATTTCCGTGTTTTGTGTTTCCGAATTCATCACCTGCAAGGAACATCGGGGTTCCGCGGCTGGACATCAGTACAGCACAGGCATTTCGTATCATGCGGAAGCGGAGGGAGAGCACTTCGGGGTTGGTGGAATCGCCCTCTTCTCCACAGTTCCAGCTGCGGTTATCGTTGGAACCGTCGGTGTTATTCCAGCCGTTTGCTTCGTTGTGTTTTTCATTGTAGGAATAAAGATCATACATGGTGAAGCCATCGTGGCAGGTAAGGAAATTGACACAGGAATTGTATCCTGCATAATTGTCATTATGATCAGAATAAAAGCCTCCGTACAGATCACCGGAACCGGAAATACTCCATGCAGCGTCCCAAGCATTCCAGAAATCTCCCTTCAGGAAGGAACGGAGGCAGTCACGGTAACGGCCATTCCATTCAGCCCATCTGCGGCTGGCAGGGAAAGAACCAACCTGATACAGCCCGCCGGCATCCCAGGCTTCTGCGATCAGTTTGACATTTCTAAGGACCGGATCGTAAGCGAGAAGCTCCAGAAGGGGCGGATTGTTAAGTGGAGAACCGTCCTCATGGCGTCCGAGAATGCTGGCAAGATCGAAGCGGAAGCCGTCCACACGGTAGTTGATGGTCCAGTAACGTAAGCATTCAAGGATCATCTGACGTACAATGGGATGGTTACAGTTCAGAGTATTTCCACATCCGCTGAAATTGTAGTAATTTCCCTCTGGAGTCAGCATATAATAAACCTTATTGTCAAAGCCCTTAAAGCAGAAGGTTTTTCCCAGCTCGTTTCCTTCGGCGGTATGATTGAATACAACATCAAGAATTACTTCGATGCCATTTTCGTGGAGCTCACGGATCAGCTCTTTCAGCTCAGTTCCCTCACAGTTATGCTCCGGCTTGGAAGCGTAGCTGGTGTTTGGAGAAAAGAAGTTGACAGAATTGTATCCCCAGTATTCCAGAAGCCGTTTGCCATTTACAGTACGGGCATTCATATTCTCGTCGAACTCGAAGATCGGCATCAGCTCTACGGCGTTGATCCCCAGTTCCTTGAGATAAGGGATCTTTTCACGAAGACCGGCAAAGGTTCCCGGGTGCATAACACCGGAAGAAGAATCCTGTGTAAAGCCGCGGACGTGAAGCTCATAGATGATCAGGTCACTGATCTTACGGGTGGACTGCGGCATGTCTTCCCAGTCAAAGGAATCACGTACCACACGGGCATGATAGCTTCCGATCTTTTGCTGGCCCCATTCACGCTGACCGGCAACGGCTTTGGCATAAGGATCAAGAAGAACCTTTGTCTTATCGAAGATGTGACCCTTTTCCGGTTCGTAAGGACCGTCAATGCGGTAGCCGTACTCCAGATCTTCGATGTCCAGTCCCATGACGATCATGGAGTAGACATCACCGATACGACAGGCATTGGGAAAAGGAAGGACTGCGAAGGGTTCCTCTTCTCCGGAGTGGAAAAGAAGAAGCTCGCAGGATGTACCGTGGCGGGTATGTGCGGTAAAGTTGACTCCGTTGGAAAGAGGAGTAGCGCCATTTAATTCAAAAAACCCGGGACGTACAGGAAATCCCGCAATAATATCTGTGGGCCGGGATGTCAGTGTATTCTCAGAGAGCATAGTCTGATTCTGTGTTTTCATTTCCGGTATCCTCCTTGGTGAAAATTTTTTTACAAACAAAAATATTATAACTGATTTTCAGAAAAAAGTACAGGCTGGGTTGTTGAGAACAAAGTGAACAGCAGCATTCCAATAACGCGGGAACCTTCGGGAAAATCTTCTTGAGGTTTTTGACGGGAAGGCTTACAATATGAACCAGAAACTTTGAAAATGTAAGGAAAGGAATAATAGCAGTATGAATGAAGAAACACTGGAGATTTCTTTTGACCAGATAGAGAAAGAACGGGGGAAATATCTTCTGATAGATACCCGTGATAAAGTAACTGTAGAATATGGAATGATCCCGGGAGCAATCTCTGTTCCGGAACAGGAACTGGAAGAGCGGGCAGAAGAACTGAGGGGGGATAAGATACCGGTCCTTTACTGTACAAGAGGGCTTTTCAGCCAGGAGGGTGCAGAGATGCTCCGGGAAAAAGGAATTCCCGCACTGAGCCTGAAAGGTGGATATACAGGATGGCTTTTTCAGCAGATGCAGAAAGAATCCGGTAAAGAGAACAGTGAAGAAGAGGAAAATGATGCAATGGAACAGCGGCGGAAGGATATCGAGCTGAGTATCCGCAAAAAGTTCCATAAGCAGCTGTTTTCCAGATTTGCCAGGGGAATCAACGATTATGAGCTGGTGAAGCCGGGAGATAAGATAGCAGTCTGTATTTCCGGTGGTAAGGATTCCATGCTGATGGCCAAACTGTTCCAGGAACTGAAGCGTCATAACAAGTTTCCCTTTGAACTGGTGTTTCTTGTGATGGATCCGGGATATAATGAGGCAAACCGTGCGGTGATCGAGCACAATGCCAGGCTTCTCGGGATTCCGATCACAGTGTTTGAGACTGAGATCTTCGATGCGGTTTATAATATAGAAAAATCCCCATGCTATCTCTGTGCCCGTATGAGAAGGGGCTATCTTTACAGCAAGGCAAAGGAGCTTGGCTGCAACAAGATCGCTCTTGGACATCACTATGATGATGTGATCGAGACGATCCTGATGGGAATGCTTTACGGAGCGCAGGTACAGACTATGATGCCGAAGCTCCATAGTACAAATTTTGAGGGAATGCAGCTGATCCGTCCTATGTATCTGATCCGGGAGGCAGATATCAAACACTGGAGAGATTATAATGACCTTCATTTTATCCAGTGTGCATGTAAATTTACCGATACCTGTACTACCTGCCGTACAGATGGTACCAGTGTTTCCAAGAGAATGGAGATCAAGAATCTGATTGCAGAACTTAAGAAGGTAAATCCACATGTAGAAAGTAATATTTTCCGAAGTGTGGAAAATGTTAATCTTCATACAGTTATCGCATACAAAAAAGATGGAGTGAAACATTCTTTTCTGGAAGGGTATGAGGACTGACAGATATAAATAAAAGCTGCTCAGGCGTTAGCCCGGGCAGCTTTTACTTTTTCCCGCTGTTTGGTAAGATCATAATATTCATCAGAGATGATCCCGCGACTGGAAAGTGCTTCGTAGGTTTTCTGCTGTGCGGGGGTCATCTTCATTCCGATCGTGGAATTGACATCGGTCAGTACGCAGCTTGTTTTTTCTACCAGCCAGAAAAGTGCGGAATCATCATCGGGGATCATTTTCCAGATTTCGTTTTCTGTATATGGAAGAAGGGACATGAGAGTTTTTAAGTGTCCATCCTGGATCAGACGGTAATCCCCGTCCGGCATGATGATGCCATCGCCATAGAGTTCTTTTTTCTGTTCCATTTTCTGCAGAAGTTTTTCTGTGAGTTTCATGATCGGCTCCTTGATCTTTATTATTTCAACAGTTTTCAGGCACTGCTTTTTTATGAAGTTAAAAAAATAACAATCAGCGTCTATTGTATGAAGCGGCGACAAAAATGTCAAGAGGTTAAAAAGATTTTCGATGCTTATGAATGATTTTTGTTGTGCAATTTGTTTGCTTTTGTGAGGCTAAAGGTTAAAATTATGTAAAAATTATCGTAAAATAAGATCTTCTGTGGTATAATATGAATATTCAAAAAATTCAAGGAAGGACGATGCAGATGTTGAAAAACTGGAACCCGGAACAGATTCCGGAAAAAGAGGATATCAAAGTGCGTTTAAGCGCTGCAAGAACCAGATTATATGAATTGCAGATGGCTCTGAAAGAGCATAAGATTCCGGTGATCGTGCTGTTTGAAGGCTGGGGAGCTTCCGGAAAAGGAAGTACCATAAGTAAGGTGATCAAGAATATCGATCCTCGTTTCTTCAAAGTTGCGACTATGTCAGCACCTACAGAGGAAGACCTTCGGAAACCATTTCTTTACCGATATTTCAGGGAAATCCCGGAAGCGGGCAAGTTTACATTCCTGGATTCAGGATGGATGGATCAGACCTGTCGTGAACGTATGGATAAAAAGCTGAAGGGTGACAATTATTCAAAACGGATTGACAGTATCCGGAGATTTGAACGTCAGCTGACGGATAATGGATATGTACTCCTGAAATTTTTTATGCAGATCGACCGGAAAGAACAGGAAAAACGTATGGGCATCCTTCTGGAAAGCAAGGATACCAGATGGAGAGTCAATGAATATGATCTCTGGCAGAATGATCATTATAAGAAGTGCAGAAAGATTTTCGACCAGTATATGCAGGATACCAATACATCTGCGGCTCCATGGTATATTGTCGATGCCGGTGACCGGAAGTGGGCAGAACTGCAGGTACTGGAAACCATGATCAGCAATATAGAGGTTGCCATGGAAAACAGCAAACATGCAGTGCCGATCCTGCAGAATGTTTTTCCTCTGGTGGAGATGCCCAGATTAAGCGAGATTCCTCTGGATGGAAAAGAAGTGGGGGATGAAGAGTACAAGGCAGAGCTTAAGGAACTGCAGGCAAAGCTTGGAAGTCTGCATAACCGTCTTTACCGAAAAAGAGTGCCTGTGATCATCACCTATGAAGGCTGGGATGCTGCCGGAAAGGGAGGAAATATCAAGAGGATCACGGAGGCTCTTGATCCCCGTGGATTTGAGGTACATCCTATCGCAAGTCCGGAGCCTCATGAAAAAGCCCGTCATTATCTGTGGCGTTTCTGGACAAGGCTTCCCAAGGATGGTCACATTGCCATCTTTGACCGGACGTGGTACGGAAGAGTGATGGTAGAACGTCTGGAGGGCTTCTGCAGCGAGAATGACTGGAGACGTGCCTACAATGAGATCAATGAATTTGAGAAGGAGCTTTCTGACTGGGGCGCTGTGATCGTGAAATTCTGGGTCCACATTGATAAGGACACCCAGCTTGCCAGGTTCAACGACCGCCAGAGCAATCCGGAAAAACAGTGGAAGATCACGGATGAGGACTGGAGAAACCGTGAAAAATGGGATCAGTATGAAACAGCAGTAGATGAGATGCTTCAGAAAACCAGTACTGCTTATGCACCATGGCACATTCTGGAATCCGTAGATAAGAAATATGCAAGGCTGAAGGCGCTTCGGATCGTGATCGAAGAAATTGAGAAAGCGCTGAAATAAGAGATAAAAGCTGCGGCAGGATAACAGATATTCTGCTGCAGCTTTTTGTCTGAAGAGAGATGAATCAATTCCGGAGATAGTTTCGCATACTGCGAAGAGCATGTTTTTCCAGTCGGCTGACCTGAGCCTGGGAGATACCAATCTCATCAGCTACCTCCATTTGGGTTTTTCCCTCGTAGAAGCGGAGATCGATAATGTGACGTTCACGCTCTCCAAGCCGGTTCATGGCATCTCGAAGAGAAATATCCTCCACCCAGTTTTCTTCCAGGTTCTTTTTATCACTGATCTGATCCATAACATATAGGGTATCTCCGCCTTCGGAATACACGGGCTCAAAAAGGCTTACCGGGCTCTGGATCGCATCCATGGCATAGACGATCATTTCCTTGTCGATACCGATCTCATCAGCGATTTCTGCAATGGTAGGCTCTTTGAGATGCTGCCGCATATAGTTTTCCCGGGTATAGATGGTTTTGTAAGCGATATCCCGCAGAGAACGGCTGACCCGTATGCTGTTGTTATCACGGAGATATCTTCGGATCTCTCCGATGATCATGGGAACTGCATAGGTGGAAAATTTTACCTGAAGAGTGGTGTCGAAATTATCGATCGCTTTGATCAGGCCGATGCAGCCGATCTGAAAAAGGTCATCCGGATTTTCACTGCTGTTCTGAAAACGCCGGATCACGCTTAAAACAAGCCGCAGATTGCCTTTGATGTACAATTCCCTGGCTTCTTCATCGCCAGCTTTGATTCTTTTAAAGAGCTCCGCCTTTTCTTCCTGATCGAGAACGGGAAGGGTTGAGGTATTTACTCCGCAGATTTCAACTTTATTCAGTGCCATCTTAGAATCCTCCTTGTCTTGTCAGTACATTAAGATGATTCTCAGAGGGCGGTTGAAATATACTTTTTCAGGGAAAATATAAAAAATAAAGGGCCTTGACAATAAGGAGGTATTTATTCTCCGGACAGCAGTTTTTCATTACGGAAATCAACAAGGATGATATCTTCGCCGATCTGGCGGATGCAGTCCCATGGAATGGAATATTCATTTTCTTTGGAAAAACACCAGCAAAATTTTCCCGGTTCCGGCATGATCAGGGCTTTCAGACGTGCGGTTTCACAGCAGAATTCCACATCAAGAGGGCAGCCAAGACTGCGGCAGGTATGGATATTGATCACTTCTTTTTGTTTCAGCTCACAGATGCGCATAAATTCATCACCTGGTATGATTTTATGGAAAATCTGTAAAATTTATGCAAGTCCGATTATTGACACATTATGTGCATTTATTTTATAATAAAAACGAATTTAGTAATGATTTACTGATCCGGAAAGGGGGAGAGTTCCGTGAGATGTCCGTTCTGTAACCAGGATAATACAAGAGTTGTAGATTCCAGACCTGTAGAGGATACCAATTCCATCCGCCGCCGCCGTCTCTGTGATGCCTGCGGAAAGCGTTTTACAACTTATGAGAAGGTGGAAACGATTCCGCTGACTGTGATCAAGAAGGATCAGAACCGGGAAAGCTATAAACGTTCCAAGATCCAGGATGGTGTTCTTCGTGCCTGCTATAAGCGCCCCATTCCCATTGAGAGAGTGGAAGAGATGATCGATTCCATAGAAGGAGATATTTTCCGGTCAGAAGACCGTGAGATCAGCAGTACCAAGATCGGAGAGATCGTTATGGAGCATCTGAAGGATCTGGATGCGGTGGCGTATGTACGCTTTGCGTCTGTATACAGAGAGTTTAAAGATGTCAGTACCTTTATGGATGAGCTGAAGAAGCTGATCAATTAAGAGATTAAATGAATAGACCGCAAATGCAGGAGATTTCAGGCCGATTGTCAAAAGACAACCGGCCTTTTTTGAAACATGAATGTTCGATTTTTCAGAGATCGTAAAAGTGGATACAAAAAAACAGGAACCGCCTGGGAAAAATCCTCTGCGGTCCCTGCTATAAATATACATTAATGATTCAGGAAACTTAATTAAACAATACCCTGAGCTTTCATAGCGTCAACAACTTTTTCGAAGCCGGCGATGTTTGCACCTACAACATAGTTGTCTTCCATACCGTAACGTTTAGCAGCGTCATCAGCTTTGTGGAAGATATCGATCATGATGTTGTGGAGTTTCTCATCAACCTCTTCTCTTGTCCAGGAAAGTCTCATGGAGTTCTGGCTCATCTCAAGTGCAGATGTGGCAACACCGCCAGCGTTTGCGGCTTTACCAGGCATGAAGAGAACACCGTTCTCCTGAAGGTATGTTGTTGCATCAAGAGTAGTAGGCATGTTTGCACCTTCAACGACGTATTTGCAGCCATTTGCAACCAGTGTTTTAGCTCCGTCAAGACCAAGCTCGTTCTGAGTAGCGCATGGAAGGTAGATATCACATTTGATATTCCAGATGCCAAGTCCCTCAGTGTAGGTAGCACCCTCAACACGGTCTGCATATTCTTTGATACGTCCACGTTTTACTTCTTTGATATCCTTTACGACGTCAAGGTTGATTCCGTTCGGATCGTAGACATATCCGTTGGAGTCGTTCATTGCAACAACCTTGGCACCAAGCTGAGTAGCTTTCTCAACAGCGTAAATAGCTACATTACCGGAACCTGTTACAACGATTGTTTTTCCTTCTACAGAATCATTGTGAGCTTTGGCGATCTCGTTGAGCATGTATACAACACCGTAACCGGTAGCCTCTGTACGGATCAGGGAACCTCCGAAGGAAAGACCCTTTCCTGTAAGGACACCCTCATAAAGGCCACGGATTCTCTTATACTGTCCGAAGAGATAACCGATCTCACGTCCGCCGACACCGATGTCACCAGCCGGAACATCTGTATCTGCGCCGATATATTTGCAAAGCTCTGTCATAAAGCTCTGGCAGAATGCCATAACCTCTCTGTCAGATTTACCCTTAGGATCGAAGTTGGAGCCACCTTTTCCACCGCCGATCGGAAGGCCTGTAAGAGAGTTTTTAAAGGTCTGCTCAAAACCAAGGAATTTCAGGATACCCTGATTTACAGAAGGATGGAATCTTAAGCCGCCTTTGTATGGTCCGATGGCGCTGTTGAACTGAACACGATATCCCTTGTTAACCTGTACAGTTCCGTTATCATCGATCCACGGTACTTTGAAGGAGATGATCCTCTCTGGCTCTACAAGACGCTCAAGGATGGAAAGTTTACGATACTCTTCCTCATTTTTGTCAATTACGACTTTAAGGGAATCGAGAACTTCCTTAACTGCCTGATGGAATTCTGGCTCGCCAGGATTCTGTGCTACAACTCTTTCATAAACTTCTTCTGTGTAAGACATTGTTGTTTCCTCCTCATCACATATTAAATTGCGTTGAAAACTAAATTCGAGTGCTATTATACATTAACATGCTAAAAAAGGGAAGTGCTAAATTTGATTTTTTTAAATTTTTATTTCTTGCGTTGAAAGCCTAAATGTGAGATGATATAGAATAAATATTTTTTGACTATGAAATTAAAATGGTTAAATAATAGTGAAAATTAGAAGAGGAGTGGTTTTTATGAGAACATTCGGGAAATCATCAAAGCTTGACAACGTGCTGTACGATGTGCGCGGACCGGTTGTGGATGAGGCTGCCAGAATGGAAGAAGATGGAATGGAGATTCTGAAGCTGAATATTGGTAATCCGTATCCATTTGGGTTTTCAGCACCTCAGGAAGTGATCCTGGATATGCTGAGTAATGTTCGTACTTCCCAGGGATATTCCGATTCCAAGGGCATTTTTTCTGCAAGAAAAGCGATCATGCAGTATGCACAGCTTCGCGGGATCCCGGGAGTTACCATTAATGATATTTATACGGGAAATGGTGTCAGTGAACTGATCAACCTCTGTATGCAGGCGCTGCTTGATAACGGGGATGAGATCCTGATCCCGGCTCCGGATTATCCGCTGTGGACAGCTACTGCAACACTGGCAGGCGGAAATGTAGTTCATTATATCTGTGACGAACAGTCTGACTGGTATCCGGATATTGAGGATATCAAGAGCAAGATCACACCAAGGACCAAGGCGATCGTTATCATCAATCCCAATAACCCTACAGGTGCAGTATATCCGAAGGAGATCCTGGAACAGATTGCAGACATTGCAAGAGAAAATGAGCTGATCATCTTTTCTGATGAGATCTATGACCGTCTTGTTATGGATGGATATAAACATACATCGATTGCATCCCTTGCACCCGATGTGTTCTGTGTAACATTTTCAGGATTGTCCAAGTCTCATATGATCGCAGGTTTCCGCATCGGATGGATGATTTTAAGTGGTGCAAAAAGTAAGGCGAAGGGTTATATAGAGGGAATCAATATGCTCTCTTCCATGCGTCTCTGTTCAAATGTTCCGGCACAGTCCATTGTACAGACTGCACTTGGCGGATATCAGAGTGTCAATGAATATACGCAGCCGGGCGGACGTGTTTATGAGCAGAGAGACTTTATTTACAAGGCCCTGAATGATATTCCGGGAATTTCCGTTGTAAAACCACATGCGGCATTTTATATATTCCCGAAGATCGATACTGAGAAATTCAATATTTTCAATGATGAACAGTTTGCTTTGGATTTTCTTCATGAGAAACAGGTGCTTGTTGTTCCGGGCAAGGGATTCAACTGGAACCAGCCGGATCACTTCCGTATTGTTTATCTGCCGGATATCCGCCAGCTTGACAAGGCAATGAAGAAGATGAAAGAGTTCTTTGCTACATATAAGCAGGGCTGATCGCAGATAGACAAGAAGAGATTTGCGATCCGCATTCGCTGCCTGCTCATAACCGATAAACTGTAAAGCAGATATTCGGTTATATTTTCGGCATAGACCGGAACCGAAAAAAATGTTATAATATATCTGAAATATCCCGGCCAGCTACGCCGGGATATACAAATAAGACCAGAATTGCTTGAGAGGGGAATGAGGAGGGACCGTTATCGAACAGCAATAAAACAGAAATCGAAAGGGGAAATAACTGATGAGCAAATTCAACATGAAAGTGACACCTGAGATTGAGAAACTTACCCAGATCTGTCGTGAGAATGACAAACTGGATCTGTCTTTATATGGCAAATACGATGTCAAGCGAGGCTTGCGTGACCTGAATGGAAAGGGTGTCCTTGCAGGACTGACCCAGATCTCCAATGTCCAGGCAACGAAGATCGTGGACGGAAAAGAGGTTCCCTGCGCAGGTAAGCTTTCTTATCGCGGGTATGACATTAAGGATCTGACAAATGGTTTTATCAATGACCGGCGCTTCGGTTTTGAGGAAGTAACCTATCTGCTTCTTTTCGGAAAGCTTCCGGATCAGGAAGAACTGAATGGATTTTCCGGGATTCTTGCGAACCAGCGTATGCTTCCGCGGAATTTTGTAAGGGATGTCATTATGAAGGCACCATCCAGAGATATTATGAACGCTCTGTCAAGAAGCGTGCTGACACTTTATTCCTACGACAAAGACCCGGATAATATTGAACTGGAGAATGTGCTCCGTCAGTGTATCAACCTGATCAGCGTTTTCCCGCTGTTATCTGTTTATGCATATCAGGCCTATAACCACTATGAGAAAGGCGAGAGTCTTTATATCCATCAGCCTAAAAAGGAGCTTTCCACAGCTGAGAATATCCTGCGTCTGTTAAGACCGGATAAGAAGTATACGGCACTGGAGGCAGAGATCCTTGATATTGCTCTGATCCTTCATATGGAGCATGGCGGTGGTAATAACTCTACTTTTACTACACATGTGGTTTCCTCTTCCGGGACAGATACGTATTCTGCGATCGCGGCAGCACTAGGTTCTCTGAAAGGCCCGAAACACGGCGGTGCCAACATCAAAGTCGTAAAAATGTTTAACGATATGCGTAAACACGTACATGACTACAGTGATGAAGAGGAGATCAGTGCATACCTTAAGAAGCTTCTTCATAAAGAGGCCTTTGATAAACGTGGACTGATCTATGGTATGGGACATGCGATCTATTCTGTTTCAGATCCACGTGCAGAAGTCTTTAAAGGCTATGTGGAACAGCTTGCAAGAGAAAAGGGCAGAATGAAGGATTATCAGCTGTATGCTGCAGTAGAGCGTCTTGCACCAAAGGTTATCGCAGAGGAGCGTAAGATCTATAAGGGTGTCAGTGCCAATGTGGATTTTTACAGCGGATTTGTTTACAGCATGCTGGATCTGCCGCTGGAGCTTTACACACCGATGTTTGCTATTGCACGTATCGTAGGCTGGAGCGCACATCGTATGGAAGAGCTTATCAATGTGGATAAGATCATCCGTCCCGCATATAAGAATGTCCTTCCGGAAGCAGAGTATATTCCTCTTTGCGAGCGATAGGAAAGGACTGAGGTGGAATAGATGTTCAGATGCTTTTTTCCGGATGAATATCTGGATTCTGCGTATGGGATCGATTATGAGAAGCTTTACAGAGAAGGATACAGAGGGCTGCTCTTTGATATCGATAATACCATTGTTCCCCACGGTGCACCGGCAGATGACCGGGCAAAGAAACTGTTTGAAAAGCTGAGGGCTCTCGGGTTTCGATACTGCTTTGTATCCAATAACCAGAAACCTCGTGTGGAGCCCTTTGCCAAAGCAGTAGAGGGGGATTTTATAGAAAATGCCCATAAACCGGCTGTGAAAAATTATAAAAAAGCCTGCCAGGTGATCGGAATCGATCTTGACAGGACGATCTTTATAGGAGATCAGTTGTTTACGGATATTTATGGAGCAAAGAGAGCAGGGATCCGGACGATCCTTGTGAAACCGATTCATCCAAAAGAGGAGATCCAGATCGTACTGAAGCGATATCTGGAAAAAATAGTATTACATTTTTACCAAAAAGAGGAGGGAAAGAATTCATGAACCATATTGTAATCATCGGCTTTATGGGTTCAGGAAAGACACGAGTTGGAAAGAGACTGGCGAAGGACCTGGGGCTTCCGTTTATTGACGTGGACAGACTGATCGTGAAAAAAATGAACATGTCAGTAAAGGAGGTATTTGAACGCTTTGGAGAAGCATTTTACCGTGCGCTGGAGACTATGGCAGTCAAGGAACTGTCCACAGACAGCGAACGGAAGGTAATCTCTGTAAGTGCGGGATTGCCTCTTCAGGAGCAGAACCAGAAATATCTCCAGAGTATGGGAACGATCATCTATCTGAAGGGATCTGCTGCAACGTTGATCAAACGTCTGGAAGGAAGTAACAATCCCACATTGGAAGGAACTGAGAATAAAGAAGAGAAGATCAAGAAACTTCTGAAACAGAGAGATCCGGTTTATGAGAAGTTTGCGGACATTAAAGTTGTCACAGGAGTGAAGCCTTTTGATGAGCTGATCGCAGAAATTGAAGAAAAATTGAAGGCTTAAACAAAAAAACAGTTGAAAAATGGCAAAAGGTATTATAGAATAATCCATAGCGAAAAAGAACCGCATATATTAAGGAGGAAATATTTATGATTTCAGCAGGTGATTTCAAAAATGGTATCACACTTGAAATTGATGGAAACGTATGTCAGATCGTTGAATTCCAGCATGTAAAACCAGGAAAAGGCGCAGCCTTTGTAAGAACAAAATACAAGAACATTATCACAGGCTCTGTAGTAGAGAAATCCTTCCGTCCTACAGAGAAATTCCCGGCAGCACGTATTGAGCGTGTAGATATGCAGTATCTGTATCAGGATGGTGGTTTATACTACTTCATGAATACAGAGACATATGATCAGGTTGGTCTTACAGAGGAGCAGGTTGGCGATTCTCTGAAATTTGTTAAGGATAATGAGATGGTTAAGGTTTGCTCTCATAACGGAGAGGTATTCGCAATCGAGCCACCTCTTTTTGTAGAGCTTGAGGTTATTGAGACAGAGCCAGGATTCGCAGGAAATACAGCACAGGGTGCTACCAAACCGGCAACTGTTGAGACAGGTGCACAGGTTCAGGTTCCTCTGTTCGTAAACCAGGGCGACAAACTGAAGATCGATACAAGAACAGGTGAGTATCTCTCACGTGTATAATGCAGCAAAAAACCCGCGTAAGCGGGTTTTTTTGTGCCATAAAATTAAAAGATCATTTTGACAGTATTTAAAATACCAAAGTTTGAATGCATATTCCAGACTGTACAGGTAAGAAAAACGGTACAGTCTGGACTTTTTTTGAAATATCCTTGACACGAAAAATCATTCTGGTATAATTAAACCCAGTCAAAAAACTGACTAAGAAGTTCGTCTGTCCACCAGAGATGACCGGAAATGATCCTGTCACAGAAGTCTTTTAAGGGCTTGTACTGGTTTCGACGGGGGCTTTGAAGTTAGGGAAGCCATCCGCAGACTCCTGGACTGCGTACCAACCGGGAACTAAATATAAACGCAGACGAAAAGTTAGCGTTAGCAGCCTAAGCTGCTCGTCAGCCCCGTTGCACTTACACATCGGGAATCTGGCGTCGACCATGTGAGAAACCTTGCCGGGTAAGCTTTGCCCCGGTAGATGTATCATGAAGCTACTGAAGCAGTAAGCCTGTCGGTGGGCGTACTGCTGAGGGAATGTTAAATCAGCGACTGTGATGGGAGATGCCTTAAGGGATAGGCTTTCGGACAGGGGTTCGATTCCCCTCAGGTCCATTTATGGAACGTCCCGGAAAGACAGCATTTATGCGGCTTTCCGGGAATTTTTTTTACTTTCTTTATTACTCGTGGATATCAGGAAATTCTTCGCAGATACAGAAAGCGATGGTGATAGAATGAAAAAAACTCTGCTTAACAGAAAAAAGCAGAATAAGAAATCTGATTATTATGATTATAATCTGGTAGCTGTTATTGTACTGCTGGTGTGCTTTGGACTGGTCATGCTTTACAGCACCAGTTCATATATGGCAGAAGTGAATTATGGCAACGATATGTTTTATTTTAAGAAACAGGCACTGATCAGTGCAGCATGTCTGATCGGAGCGTTATTTATTTCAAAAATACTGGATTATCATATCCTTCTTCCTTTTACAACTGCGTTGTATGTGGCTTCGCTGATCCTTATGGGACTTGTGCGGACTCCGCTGGGACATTCCTCTCATGGTGCTACCAGATGGCTGTATATCGGACCGATCAACTTTCAGCCTGCCGAGCTGGCAAAGATCGCGGTTATTATCATGATGGCTTACATGATCGGAAAAATGGGACGAAAGGTGAAAACTTTAAAGAGCTGTATGATTCTGGGACTTCCGGGGGCAGGACTTGCGCTTGCGGCTTATATACTTACAGATAACCTGAGTACAGCCATGATCATTCTGGGAATAACAGTTGGAATGGTGTTTGTGGCACATCCGGATATGCGTCCGTTTATTGCTGTGGCAGCGGCAGGAGTGATCCTTATTGTGATCGGAGTACTTTTTCTGGTTGCGACGACCAAGAATAGTGACAGCTTCCGTGTTATGCGAGTACTTGTATGGCTTCAGCCTGAGAAATATTCCGATGAAGGCGGTTATCAGACGCTGCAGGCATTGTATGCCATTGGCTCCGGAGGGCTTTTTGGCCGCGGGCTTGGAAATAGTATCCAGAAGCTTGGAAGTGTTCCGGAAGCACAAAATGATATGATCTTTTCCATTATCTGTGAGGAGCTTGGAATTTTCGGAGGGATTTTTGTACTGATCCTGTTCGGATATCTTTTGTACAGGTTGTTTTTTATTGCGCAGAATGCACCGGATCTGTTTGGCTCACTGATCGTTACCGGGATTTTTATACATATTGCGCTGCAGGTGATCCTTAACATTGCTGTTGTATTGAATCTGATGCCCAATACAGGTGTTACCTTGCCCTTTATCAGTTACGGAGGAACGTCCATTGTGTTCCTGATGCTGGAGATGGCAATAGCTCTCAGCGTGGCCCGTCAGATAAAATTTCAAGAGTAAAATAGTTTTAAAATCAAAATATTTTTGCTCTGGAGCCATTTTTTGGGAAAATCCTCTTGACAACTGTTTTTGCAGACTATATACTTTGCTCAAAAAGAGGAAACAGATTCGATCTGTAACGATTAAAGGAGAGAATAAGACATGTTAGAAAAAATGAAAGAAATGCTTGCAGAGCAGTTAAATTGTGAGGCATCTACAATCACACCGGAGACATCTTTCAAGGATGATCTTGGTGCAGATTCTCTTGACCTGTTTGAACTGGTCATGGCTCTTGAGGATGAGTACAATGTTGAGATCCCGGCAGAGGAGCTTACAGATCTGAACACAGTTGGAGATGTGATCGATTATCTTAAGAACAAAGGCGTAGAAGCATAAGCAGAAATCTAGGATCCTCTGGGACGACAGTGTCTCAGAGGATTTTTTTGTATATGCGAAGATACATGAGAGGGATGGTAGGGTATTCCGCCGGAAAACCTATGGACATTTTGAAGGATTTGGGTATATAATAGCACCTATAAAGAGAAACAACAAAAACGAGGAGAAAAGAAATGACAAAGATCAGAACAAGATTTGCACCGAGCCCTACAGGAAGAATGCATGTGGGTAATTTAAGAACAGCTCTTTATGCTTATTTGATCACAAAACATGAAGGCGGAGATTTTATCCTCCGTATTGAAGATACAGACCAGGAACGTTATGTGGAGGGAGCTGTAGATATCATCTACCGTACTCTTGAGAAAACAGGACTTCTCCATGATGAGGGACCGGACAAGGATGGCGGATTTGGCCCGTATGTACAGAGCGAGCGTCAGGCAACAGGCATGTATCTGAAATATGCCAAACAGCTTATTGAGCAGGGAGATGCATATTACTGCTTCTGCGGCAAGGAAGAACTGGAAAGCATGAAACGTACTGTTGCAGGTAAGGAGATCTCTATTTATGACAAGAGATGTCTCCATCTTTCCAAGGAAGAGGTTCAGCGCCGTTTGGATGCAGGTGAGCCGCATGTTATCCGCTTTAATATGCCAACAGAGGGAACCACTACATTCCATGATGTTATTTACGGAGATATCACCGTTAACAATGAGGAGATGGAGGATTTGATCCTGATCAAATCTGACGGTTATCCGACCTACAACTTCGCAAATGTAATTGATGATCACCTTATGGGAATCACACATGTTGTAAGAGGTAACGAATACCTTTCCTCTTCACCGAAGTATAATCGTATTTATGAGGCATTCGGATGGGAAATCCCGACCTATGTTCACTGTCCGCTGATCACAGACGAGACACATCAGAAGCTTTCCAAGAGATGTGGACATTCTTCCTATGAAGATCTGATCAATCAGGGATTTGTGACAGAGGCAGTGATCAACTATGTTGCACTCCTTGGATGGAGCCCGGCAGACAACCGTGAGATCTTTTCTCTTCCGGAGCTTGTGGAGGCATTTGATTATCATCATATCAACAAATCACCGGCAGTTTTTGACATTGCCAAGCTGAAATGGATGAATGGTGAGTATATCAAGAAGATGGATCCGGAGGCATTCTATGAGAGAGCACTTCCGTATCTGAAAGAAGTTCTGAAAAAAGACTTTGATCTTAAGAAGATTGCAGGAATGGTTCAGACCAGAATTGAAGTATTCCCGGATATTCCGGAGCTTGTAGATTTCTTTGAGGCAGTTCCGGAGTATGACAGTGCGATGTACCGCCACAAAAAGATGAAAACAACAGAGGAGACTTCTCTTGCAGTTCTCAAGGAAGTGCTTCCGGTACTGGAAGCACAGGAGGATTATACCAATGATCCGCTGTATGCATCTTTAAGCGCTTTTGTAAAGGAGCACGGATATAAGAATGGTTATGTTATGTGGCCGCTTCGTACAGCAGTATCCGGCAAGCAGATGACACCGGCCGGTGCAACAGAGATCATGGAGATCATTGGCAAGGAAGAGACACTGAAACGTGTACATGCAGCAATCGAAAAGCTTGAAAATAAATAAGAGTGTGATCGATAATCCAGTTATGAAACGAAATCCATCTCAGAAAAGGGCAATCGCCCACCTGTCAGGACCTATGATGGTTCTGGCAGGCCCCGGTTCGGGGAAAACTTCCGTCATAGTAGAAAGAACAGCACATATGATCCAGGAAGGGAAGATACCGGCTTCCTCTGTTCTTGTTGTGACTTTTTCCAGGGCAGCAGCAGTGGAAATGAAAGAACGGTTTCTGAAATTTACCGGTGTTCAGCGAACCGGCGTTACTTTCGGGACTTTTCACGGAGTGTTTTACGGGATCCTCAAACAGGCTTATGGTCTGAATGGAGGAAATATCCTGTCAGAAGAAGAAAAATATGCGATCTTAAGAGAACTGGTGGTAAACTGTGCTGCAGAACAGTCCCAGGAAGGGGATTTTGTGGAAGATATTGCCAAGGAGATCAGTGTTGTAAAGGGTGGAAGGATCGCTCTGGAGCATTATTATTCTTCCTGCTGCCCGGATGAAGTGTTCCGACAGATCTTTCAGGGATATCGAAAAGTCCTGAATGAAAGAAGAAAACTTGACTTTGATGATATGCTGTTGAGCTGTTATGAACTTCTGAAAAAACGAAAAGATATCCTGTCTGCATGGCAGAAAAAGTTTCACTATATTCTGGTGGATGAGTTTCAGGATATCAATCATCTTCAGTATGATATCGTGAAGATGCTGGCAGCACCGGAGAACAATCTGTTTGTGGTGGGAGATGATGATCAGTCTATCTATCATTTTCGTGGCGCTCGCCCGGAGATCATGCTGAATTTCCCGGAAGATTTTAAAAATGCGGAGACGGTGATCCTGAATATCAATTACCGGTGCAGTGGAAATATCTTGGATACAGCCATGAAGGTGATCAATCATAACGAAAACCGTTATGTGAAAAAACTTTCCACACCAAATGAACCGGGAGAGCCGGTGCAGATAAAAAAATTTCGAAATCCCAGAGACGAATATATGGCAGTTGCAGGCCTGCTGCGGAATCGGATGGAAGAAGGGGATAATATTGAAGATACAGCGCTGCTTTTCAGGACTAATCAGGAAACCGAAGGACTGGTCGCTGCGTTGATGGAGTATGGGGTTCCTTTCACTATGAAGGAAAAACTGCCCAACCTGTTCCGACACTGGATCTGCCGGAATATGATCGCTTATTTGAAAATGGCAGAAGGAGACCGGAGCCGCAGTACATTTCTGGAGATCATGAACCGGCCAAACCGATACATAGCCAGAGACGCTCTGACAGAAAAAAACGTTGATTTTAAAGCATTGGGAGAGTTTTACAAAGACAAAGACTGGATGTGTGACAGGATCACAACGATGGAGACACATCTTCGGATCTTAAAGACTATGGCCCCTTATGCAGCTATTAATTTTATCCGGAATGGCATGGGATACGAAGAATACTTGCAGGAATATGCAAGGTATCGTAAAATAAAACCGGAAGAGCTTATGGAAACCCTGAACCGGATCCATGAAAGTGCCAGAGGAATGAAAACATTGGAAGAATGGATGGCCTATATGGACGAGTATACCAGAAAGCTGGAAGAACAGGCGAAGAAACAGGATGTGAAACGGGAAGGAGTGGTGATATCCACTCTTCATGCGGTCAAAGGTCTGGAATATGACAATGTATATATCATGAATGTAAATGAAGGTAGCATGCCTTATCGGAAGGCAGTCCTGGAGGCACATCTGGAGGAAGAACGGAGGCTTTTCTACGTTGGTATGACACGGGCAAAGAAGAAACTCTGCCTGTATTATGTAAGACAGCAGTATGAGAAGGAACGGGAACCGTCCCGTTTTCTTGAGGAGGCCGGATTATGAATGGGATTATTTATTATACGAAGATCAGAGATGAATATAACGGCAAGAACATGGAGCATATGATCGGGGAAAAGCTTCTGGAAATCGGACTTGAGCGGGAATTTGGACGGAAGCTTGCTTTTGAGCCTCGGTCAAAGGGGGAACATGGGAAACCGTTTTTTACCCTGCTTCCAAGAATTCATTATAATATCACACATTCCGGAAAATATGTGATGTGTCTGTTTGCCGGAGAAGAGGTGGGCATTGATGTGCAGATCCACAAGAAGGTAAATTACGAACGGCTCCTTGAAAGAATGGTGCCGGCAGATATGATACGGGAAATCCTGGATGCAGATGATATGGAGAAAGCCTTTTTTGCCCAGTGGGTTTTGAGAGAGGCATATATCAAATGGACCGGAGAGGGACTGTCCAGGGATCTGCGTACGATTTCCATGGATAAGGGAAATTACATAATGCTGGAGCTGGAACCGGGATACAGTGGTGCAATCTGGTCCAGAGACAGCCTGGAATTACGATTTGAATACGAAGACATCATTTTGAGATAGCAAATAGAGACGATGAAATGAACAAAGAGATGAAACGCAGCTTCAGGATTTTCATTCTGAAGATCCTGGCAGTTGTTTTTGTGCTGTGCATATGTTATTTTTTATATGCATTTGTTTACCGTGCAAAAACTGAGCTGCCCACAAAAGCTGTGGTGACAAACCGAGGTGCTGCAGTGTATACACTGCGGGGACAGAAACAGATGCTTTCCCAGAAAGAGGATTTCTCTTATTTTGCCTTTGATGGGAGAGAAAAAGAGAAGGAATATGGAACATATGTCATTCCCGGGCTGAAGAATACCAGGACGCTGCTCACAAAAAAGGGTGCCACTCCTGCCATGTGTACGTCCATGACGCCTCAGGGACTGGCGGTTACAGAGGATTATGTGCTGGTCAGCGCTTACTGCAGCACACAGAAACATAATTCGGTCATTTATGTGATCGATAAGGAAAAACATAATTTTATTAAAGAAGTGATACTGCCTGGACAGCCTCATGTGGGAGGACTTGCCTATGACCCGGAGCATAAGTTATTATGGTATTCCTCCAATATCAACGGGATCGCACAGGCAGTGAGTATAAAGATGGATACAATAGAAGCCTACGATTATGATGACAGCCATCTGCCGGTGGATACTTTCCAGATAGTCAGTCTTTATGGGATCGTGAGAGATTCTTTTATGACCTTTTATAAGGGATGTCTGTATGTAGGCTGCTTTGAAAAATATAACGAAAGTGTAATTGCACGATACGGAGTTGACGAAGAGGGAAAACTGATCAATACCATGGACGAGAAACTGGGCATGGATTTTGAAATGGCAGTTCCGTTGGATTATTCCACCATATCGGAGCAGGTTCAGGGAATTGCTTTTTATAATGATAAGCTTTTGATCTCTCATTCTTTTGGAATCCTGCCATCCAGGCTGGTGTTTTATGAACAATCCGATAAGCGTTTGTATGTAAACGAGAATTCTGCCAGAACTTATCGTTTTCCGGAACGACTGGAACAGATCGTGGTGGAGGGTGACAGTCTTTATGTGATGTTTGAATCCTGTGCCTATGCATACCGTGCGTCCTCCGTAAATATTGTGGATCGGGTCCTGAAGCTGAATCTTTCGAAGATGGAGACCTATGACGAAGAAGAAAGTCTTTTTTTTCTGTCGGAATAAAGAAAAAACGAGAGAGCATCAAAAAAGACAACAGGTACTAAATCCGGCATGTCCGCAATATATTTAAGTGTAAGAGGTGAAAACATGGACGCAAACCAGATCCAGAACCTGTTTGCCAGTAATGTCCGCCAGCTTCTGGTGGATGCAGACCTTGATTATGATAAATTATATGAGATACGTCTCCGCGTGGGAAGACCTCTGTTCCTCACTTATGATGGGGGAGAATGTTTCCTCCGGCAAAAAGATACAGAACCTTATCTGGTTACGCGGGAGGATCTTAAGGAAACACTGGAGTATGTCAGCGGCTATTCCCTGTATGCTTATGAAGATGAGATTCGCCAGGGGTTTTTGAGTGTACAGGGTGGGCATCGTGTAGGAGTTACCGGAAAGGTGATCCTGGACGGAAACCGTATCCGTGGGATGAAATATATTTCCTGCATCAATGTCCGTCTGGCACATGAGATCCAGGGATGTGCAGAAGAAGTGCTGCCATATATCCAGACAAGAGAGCAGATCATGCATACCTTGATCGTTTCTCCGCCCAGATGTGGGAAGACCACGCTTCTTCGGGATATCATCCGGCAGATGAGTAATGGATGGGGAAATATTTCTGGTGTTACGGTAGGAGTAGTCGATGAGCGCAGTGAGCTGGCCGGATGCTACCAGGGGATCCCTCAGAATGACCTTGGAATGCGTACGGATATCCTGGACGGCTGTCCGAAAGCAGAAGGGATGCAGATGCTGATTCGGTCAATGTCGCCGGTTGTGGTTGCTGTGGATGAACTTGGAAAAGAAGAAGATTTCAAGGCTGTGGAATCAGTTATCCATTGTGGATGTCGTCTGATCGCAACTGCACATGGAGCTTCCATGGAAGAAACATTATCCCAGCCGTTTTTCCGGAAATTGTGGGAAGCGCGGGTTTTCCAGAGATATATTTTTCTGGGAAAGCATGAACGTGCAGGAATCGTGGAAGGAATCTATGATGAAAATGGGAAATGCCTATGTACCGGATTGTAGGATGTATTCTGGTAGTGGCGGCAGGAGCCGGAATGGGATTTTCCGGAAGTATGAGACTTTCGGAGCAGATTCGTATACTGGAAAAACTGCTTCAGATGGTGATCTGCCTGAAAGGCGAGATCCGCTGCGGGAATGCATCACTGCCGGATGCTTTTTATGGAGCAGCAGGAAGAATGAATGGAAAATACAGAGAGTTTCTCATCAGTGCCGCGGACAGGATGAAAGCGGGAACAGGAGAAAAACTTTCACAGATATGCAGGGAATGTGCGGAAAGCGCCCTGAAAAAAAGCTGCCTTACCCATGGGGAAAAGGACGCTTTTTTTTCTTTCGGAGAATATCTGGGCTATATGGATCTGGAAATGCAGATGCGACAGCTTTCCCTGTATGAAAATAATTTGGAAGCAGAGATATTGAAGCGGAAAGCGGAGGTTTCCGGAAAGAAAAAACTGTACCAGGGAATTGGGATTCTTGGAGGCCTGCTGCTTGCGGTTCTCTTGGTATAGTATTGTTTATCAGACAGTAGTAAGAAGGACAGGCTTTCAGAAGAAAAGGAGGGATCATTTGGAGGTCAGTATCATATTTAAGATCGGTGCAGTAGGGATCCTGGTCTCTGTTCTTTCTCAGATCCTGAAACATAGCGGAAGGGAGGAACAGGCTTTTCTGGTGAGTTTTTCAGGACTTCTTTTAGTACTGTTCTGGATCGTGCCGTATATTTATGAGCTTTTTAAAAATATCCAGCAGCTTTTTGTACTGTAGGGGAGGGAAAGAACCGTGGATATTCTGAAGATTTCTGTTCTGGGAACAGCGGGGGTTCTTCTGGGGATTCTTCTGAAAGACCGTGCACCGGAGTATGTAAGCCTTGTTACGATGGGAATAGGTCTTGTGATACTGGGATTAGCGGTAGGGAAGATCAGCTATCTGTTCCAGTCTCTGGAGAGACTGAAACAGAGTCTTCCGATTGATGGAAGCTATATTACTACTTTGCTGAAGATGATCGGGATCACCTATATCGGACAATTTTCATCCGGTATATGCAGAGATGCAGGATATTCATCCACTGGTGCACAGATCGAACTGTTCTGCCGGTTATCTGTAATGGTTTTAAGTATGCCGGTTCTTCTGGCACTGCTGGATACCATACAGGGATTTCTTGCATGAAAAGATATTGGTCAGAGATTTGTGCAGCCCTGTTTCTGGCTGTAGTTATAAGCTGTTTTGGCGGTGTGATCGTTTATGCTTCTTCGGCGGAACAACAGATCACAGATCAGATGGAGCTTACCGACCTGCAGTCCATGGTAGATGAGATGCTTGGAGAAAAAACATTTTCTGTTGCAGAAGCGTTTCACAGACTGTTGTCAGGGGAAGAGGTGCTTTCGGAGGAGAGTGTGCGGGAATTTTTGCACAGTCTCCTTTTTTATGGTATTGAAAGAGAAAAAGAGCTGATCGTGAAGTTGTTGCTTCTGCTGTTGTTCGCTGCCGTTTTTTCCGGGTTTGCCGGTGCCTTTGATAACGGGCAGGTGGGAGAGATCAGTTTTTATGTGGTGTATCTTCTTGTTTTTACTCTTCTGATGAACAGTTTTTCCGGTTTGAGTGCATCACTGCTTTCAATGCTTGCGTGGATCACGGAGTTTATGAAGGAACTTTCACCGGTGTATTTTATGGCAGTGGCAGCAGCGTCAGGTGCATCCAGTGCAGCTGCTTTTTATCAGGGAGTATTGCTTCTGGTGTGGCTTTTTCAATGGATCCTGGAACGAGTACTGCTTCCCGGAGTGAGTTTATATATTCTTCTGAAATTTGTAAATCATCTTTCCAGGGAAGAAATGCTGGGAAAAATGGCTGAGCTGATCGAGACTGTGATCTCCTGGGGGCTTCGGACATTACTTGGAGTGGCAGCAGGACTGCAGGTGGTGCGTGGGCTTGTAGCTCCGGTAATGGATTCTCTGAAGCGGAGTGCTGTGGGAAAAACTGCAGGTGCTCTTCCTGGGATCGGGAGCGCGGTAAATGCAGTTACGGAACTGGTCCTTACCACAGCTGTTCTTGTAAGAAACAGTCTGGGCATTGCGCTTTTACTGGTAATCCTGGCGGTGGGGGCGGGGCCATTGGTCCGATATGGACTTTTGTCACTGACCTATCGCTTTCTGGCGGCTGCGGCGCAGCCTGTATCAGACAAACGGCTGGTAGAAGCCTTTGGCACCATGGCAGAGGGATGTGCACTTCTGATGAGAATCCTGTTTACTGCGGAAATTTTATGTATGCTTACATTTCTGATCCTGATGGCAGGAGGAGGCTTGGGATGAGAACAGAACTTTATCAGTGGATGAAAAGCCTGGCTTTTTTTCATGTACTTACTACAGCACTTCTGCATATTCTGCCTGATAAGCGTTATGAGCAGTATATACGGCTGTTTATGGGGCTTCTGTTGGTGCTTTTGATCTGTACGCCTATATTTGCCGTAGTGGGAAAAAGTGAAGAACTTCTGTCCGGATTCAGCAATAATTATGGGAGAGAAGAACAGGTACGTATGAAGACAGAAGCAGAAGGAATAAGGGAAACATTTCTTAAAGGAGCATATGAACAGGAGTTGAAGGATCAGGTTCAGGGTATCCTCAGGAAAGAAGGGGTTTTTTCGGCAAAAACAGAAGTAGATATGGAGAAAGAGCTTCAGCTGACCATAACACTTTATGGAACAGTCACAGAAAAACAGAGGGAGGCGGTGAAAAATGAGCTCGAAAGAATCTGCGGACTCAGGAAAGGACAGTATCAGATCCTGGCTTCTGAGGATGGGATGGAAGGAGTGGGGAGTTTTCCTTCTTCTGGGAATCCTTCTTCTGGTGGCAGGACTTCCGGTAACCCGAAAGAACAGTAAAACAGCAGAGGATCAGAATGCGGAGAAAACCCGCCTGGAGAGCCGCCTTGAGGAACTGCTTTCCAATGTGGAAGGAGTCGGAGAAGTGGAAGTGATCATTATGACCGGGGATGAGGGAAATACGGAAAACTTTTCCATAAGCAGCAAAAATGAAGTTACCGGTGTGCTGGTGGCGGCTCAGGGAGCAGGCAGCGCAGTGACAGTCCAGAATATTCAGCAGGCAATTATGGCATTATTTCAGATCGACGCTAATAAAATTAGAATAATGAAAATGAAATGAGGAGAGTAGAAGTGAAAAAGATCATGAAGAAAAATCAGGTAATCATCACCTCGCTGGCCATTCTCATTGCTGTGGCCGGATATCTGAATTTCGCAGATGTGGATCTGGGATTTAAGGATAAGGAGACGAGTACAGACAGCAGCAGTATCCTGGATGACGTGGATTATGACCTGACCGATGAAACAGCCCTTCTGGATGAGAACGGGGCAGATGGCACAACCCAGTCGGAGGTGATGGATACCGCATCCCCGGGCGAGGCCGTACTTACCGGTGCTTCGGATTTTGCAGCACAGGCAAAAGTCAGCAGGGAGCAGGTGCGTTCCCAGAACAAAGCGGACCTGCAGGCGATCATCAGTAATAAAGACATCAGCGAAGAGGAAAAACAGAATGCTATTAACACAATGGTTTCCATGACAGATCTTACAGAAAAAGAGGCGGCTGCAGAGCTTCTTCTGGAGGCGAAGGGCTTTGAAAATGTGATCGTAAATCTAACGGGTGAAACTGCGGATGTTGTGGTGCCGGATGCAGATCTGGAGGATGCAAAACGTGCACAGATCGAGGATATTGTAAAGAGGAAAACCGGTGTGGCAGCAGAGAGCATTGTGATCACGCCTCTGAGTCAAAGTAAAAATGCATCGGATGTCATAAATACTGCAGATGAAGCTGAAAAAAATACGGGAGGTGCAGAGGATAATGCGGAAAGTACAGGTGAGGAGGTGCAGGATACCGCTGCATCTGTGGAAAGCGATTCGGCGGATCAAACATCTGAGGACGCAGAGACGGCTGCAGATATCCAGAACGATCAGACTATTGATACAGAGGGAATTTACGACTGAATTGCCTTGACAGCAAAGCCTTGTCTATACTAGAATAGGAAAGGTTATAGTAAAATAGAGATATCAGAGAATATACAGGAGGCTCACGTGTCGAAGTATACGAAAGAAATAGAAAAAAGAAGAACATTTGCCATCATCTCTCATCCGGATGCTGGTAAAACAACATTAACAGAAAAATTTCTGCTGTATGGAGGGGCCATCAATCTGGCCGGAAGTGTAAAGGGTAAGGCTACGGCCCGCCATGCAGTATCAGACTGGATGGAGATCGAGAAGGAAAGAGGTATTTCCGTTACTTCATCCGTTCTTCAGTTCCATTATGACGGATATTGTATAAACATTCTGGATACACCTGGACATCAGGATTTCTCCGAGGATACCTACCGTACATTGATGGCTGCGGATTCAGCAGTTATGGTCATCGATGGATCCAAGGGTGTTGAGGCACAGACCCGTAAGCTTTTCAAGGTCTGTGTTATGAGACACATTCCGATCTTTACTTTTATCAATAAGATGGACAGAGATGCCAACGATACTTTTGATCTTTTGGATGAGATCGAAAAAGAGCTTGGTATTGCAACCTGTCCGATCAACTGGCCAATCGGTTCCGGTAAGAAATTCCGGGGTGTGTTTGATCGTAATACAAAGAAGATCCTTACCTTTTCCGATACACAGAAGGGCACCAAGGAAGGTGTGATAGAAGAGATTGATATTAATGATCCCCGTGCAGATGATGTCATGGATCCTGAGCAGAAAGAGCAGCTGATGGAAGAAATCGAGCTTCTGGATGGTGCAAGCGCGGAGTTTTCTCAGGAAGAGGTCAGCAAAGGACAGCTGACACCGGTATTTTTCGGTTCTGCTCTTACCAACTTTGGTGTGGAAACATTTCTGGAGCATTTCCTGAAGATGACCACTTCTCCGCTTCCGAGAACTGCAGACTGCGGACCGGTAGATCCTATGAGTGATGATTTTTCAGCCTTTGTATTTAAGATTCAGGCGAATATGAACAAGGCTCACAGAGACCGTATCGCATTTATGAGGATCTGTTCAGGCAAGTTTGATGCGACCAAAGAGGTTTATCATGTGCAGGGAGACAAGAAGATGCGACTTCTTCAGCCGCAGCAGATGATGGCAGAATCCCGTCATGTTGTGGAGGAGGCGTATGCAGGTGATATCATCGGTGTCTTTGACCCGGGTATTTTTTCTATTGGAGATACCATCTGCGCACCTGGAAAGAAATTTGCCTTTGAGGGGATCCCGACCTTCGCGCCGGAGCATTTCGCACGTGTGCGTCAGATCGATACCATGAAGAGAAAACAGTTTGTAAAAGGTATCAACCAGATCGCTCAGGAAGGTGCAATCCAGATATTCCAGGAGTTTAACACCGGTATGGAAGAGATCATTGTGGGTGTTGTAGGTATCCTGCAATTTGATGTCCTGAAATACCGTCTGGAGAATGAGTATAATGTAGATATCCGCCTGGAAACACTTCCATATGAGCATATCCGCTGGATTGCCAACAAGGAGACTGTAAAAGTAGACAAGATCGTGGGAACTTCTGATATGAAGAAAGTCACAGACCTTAAGGGAAATCCGTTGCTGCTCTTTGTCAATGCATGGAGTGTTGGCATGGTTGAGGACAGAAACCCTGATCTGGTACTGACAGAATTCAGTAAATAAGCCCTTTTATTTCATAACTTTTTTTGATATAATAGTATAAAATTACGAACAAAAATATTATATCCGTAGGAGGGTTTCCCATGGCAGAAAAAAGAACAACATATAAGATACAGGATTTGGGCGGAATCGGTGAAGTTCACATTGCAGATGAAGTTGTTGCGATCGTTGCAGGACTTGCAGCAACAGATGTGGATGGAGTTGCTTCCATGGCAGGAAATATCACCAATGAGCTGGTAAGTAAACTTGGAAAGAAGAATCTGTCCAAGGGCGTGAGAGTAACCATTCTGGAAGGAGTCGTTACCGTGGATCTGTCACTGAATATCGAGTATGGCAGAAACATTCTTGAGACAAGCAAGAAGGTTCAGGAGAAGGTTAAATCCGCTATTGAGAATATGACAGGACTTGAGGTTGCAGATGTAAATATTCATATTGCCAGCGTGGATATGGAGAACGAAAAAGGAAAGTAAACCTTTCCTTTTTTCCGTCTTAGGAGGAAATTATGAGAAGAAGAGAACAGAGAGAACATGTATTTAAACTTATGTTTATGACAGAGTTTAATTCAGAAGAAGAGATGACAGAACAGCTCTCTCTTTATTTTGAAGGTCTTGGAGAACTTTCAGAACAGGACCAGGAATATATGAAGAAGAAGTACGCACATGTGAAAGAACATCTGGAAGAGATCGATGCACAGCTGAACAGTGCAAGCCGTGGATGGAAGACAAAGCGTATGAGCCGTGTGGATCTTGCGGCACTTCGTCTGGCAGTATATGAGATGGAATATGATGCAGACGTACCGACAGGAGTAGCTATCAACGAAGCGGTAGAACTTGCCAAAAGATTTGGCGGAGATGCTTCCGGCTCCTTTGTAAATGGAGTACTGGGTAAGATCGCATCTGAGAAGGATGAGAAGAAAAACGAGGAGGAGACTGCTGATACAGAAGAGAAGGCAGCAGAAGCCCCGGAAGAGAACGCATGAGAAATGTCTATTCTGTCGGTCAGGTAAACCATTATGTCAAAAATATGTTTACCCAGGATTACTTTCTCCGGAAAGTCTATGTAAAGGGAGAGGTATCCAACTGTAAATACCATACCAGCGGACATATTTATTTTTCCCTGAAGGATGAAACAGGCACATTAAGCTGTGTGATGTTTGCGGGACACCGTAGGGGTCTTGCTTTTCGCATGAAGGACGGGGATAAGGTAGTTGCAGGCGGAATTGTAGACGTATATGAGAGAGACGGGCGTTATCAGCTTTATGCAAAAGAGATCACACTGGAGGGTGCTGGTGCCCTCTATGAGCGGTATCTGGCACTGAAACAGGAACTTGAGGATATGGGGATGTTTGCCCAGGAATATAAGCAGCCCATTCCTCATTTTATTCATACCCTTGGCGTGGTGACAGCACCTACTGGTGCAGCAGTACAGGATATCCGCAATATTGCAGGCAGAAGGAATCCATATCTGCAGGTGATCCTTTATCCGGCACTTGTGCAGGGAGAGGGAGCGGCGCAGAGTATCGTAAAGGGAATCCGGATGCTGGATGAAGCAGGGGTGGACGTGATCATCGTCGGCCGTGGAGGTGGCTCTATTGAAGATCTCTGGGCCTTTAACGAGGAGAGCGTTGCCCGTGCTATTTTTGAGTGCAGGACACCGGTGATCTCGGCAGTGGGACATGAGACGGATTTTACCATTGCGGATTTTGTAGCAGATCTGCGGGCACCTACACCATCTGCTGCAGCAGAGCTGGCAGTGGATGATTTTCGCAGTGTTCTGGAGAGCTTTCATATGTACGGAGACCGTCTGCAGCGTGCCATGAACAGTAAGACAGAACTTTTTGCCGCAAAACTTAAGGCCTATGAGAACAGATTCCAGTATCTGAGCCCGGAGTCCATGTTACGTGAAAAACGTCAGTATGCATCGGAGCTGGAGGAATGCCTGCGTTCTTCCATGGAACAAAAGCTTACAGAGAAAAGACATGAACTGGCAATATGGATCCAGCGGTTTGAGGGACTTTCTCCATTAAGAAAGCTAAATGGAGGATATGCATTTGTGTCCGACTTAGGCGGACATGCGGTGACAGAGATCAGTCAGATAAAAAAAGGTGACAGGATCTCCATTGCAGTAACCGATGGAGTCATAGAAGCAGTTGCGGATCGCATCAGGAAGGAAGAGCGATAATGGCAGAAGCAAAGAAAGAAGAGAAATCCATAGAAGATACTTTTGGGGAGCTTGATCTGCTTGCCCGGAAGCTGGAGGATAAAGAAACACCTCTTGAGGAGTCTTTCCGCCTCTACAGACAGGGAATGGAGCTCCTAAAGGATCTGAACGGAAGACTGGATACTGTAGAAAAAAAGATGCTTCAGATGAATGAGGATGGGACATTTCGTGAATTTTAAAGAAGAACTGAAAAGAAGAACAGAAGAAGCAGAACATGTGATCCGGGAATATCTTCCGGAAGAATCCGGTTTTGCAAAAACCATGGCAGAGGCCATGAATTACAGTATGACGGCAGGTGGAAAGAGACTTCGCCCGATCCTGATCAGGGAAACCTACGAGCTGTTTGGAGGAAAGGATAAGCTTTGTGAGCCTTTTATGGCGGCTATGGAGATGATCCATACACATTCGTTGATCCATGATGATCTCCCTGCACTGGATAACGATGATTACCGAAGGGGAAGGCTGACCACACATAAAGTATACGGAGAAGCCATGGGTGTTTTAAGCGGCGTGGCACTCCTTAACAGGGCTTACGAAGTGATGCTTTCCGCCTTTGATCTGACCGGGGATAAAGACCGTGTGATAGCCGCCATGCGGATCATTGCAGATAAGACCGGCATCAACGGTATGCTTGGTGGACAGAGTGTTGATGTGGAGAATGATGGGAAACCTCTGGAACACAAGATGCTGGATTATATTTACAAAAACAAGACCTCCGCATTGATCGAGGCTTCCATGATGACCGGTGCTGTGCTGGCAGGGGCATCTGAGAAAGAACTTAAGGTTGTGGAGCAGGCTGCAGAAAACATCGGGCTGGCTTTTCAGATCCAGGATGATATCCTTGATGTGACCAGTACCCAGGAGGAACTGGGAAAACCGATCCACAGTGATGAAAAAAACAACAAGGTTACCTATGTAAGCCTTGTTGGAGCCCCGGCAGCAGCCAGCAGGGTTAAAGAACTTTCTGACCATGCGGTAGAACTTTTAGACGACCTTGACAGGAAGAACGGATTTCTGGATCTTCTTGTGGAAAGTCTTGTCAGCCGCAGGAAATAGAAAGAACAAAGGAAGGGTACAAATGATTCTGGAAAAAATTAAAAAGCCAAATGATATTCATAAAGTTTCATTGGAGGATTTTCCGCGTCTTGCCGAGGAAATCAGGAGCTTTTTGATCCAGAGTGTAAGTGAGACAGGTGGCCATCTGGCATCCAATCTGGGTGTGGTGGAGCTGACTCTTGCTCTGCATAATGTGCTTGATCTTCCACAGGATAAGCTGATCTGGGATGTGGGACATCAGGCTTATACACATAAAATCCTTACAGGAAGAAAAGACGGCTTTAAGGATCTTCGTAAAGAAGGAGGTTTAAGCGGTTTTCCAAAAAGGAATGAAAGTGACTGTGATTCGTTTGATACCGGACACAGTTCCAATTCCATTTCCGCAGGACTTGGCTATGTCCGTGCCAGAGACCTGATGGGAGAGAAATACCATGTGGTTTCCGTGATCGGAGATGGTGCGCTTACCGGTGGGATGGCTTATGAAGCATTGAACAATGCGGCTGAGCTGAAGACTAATTTTATTATTATCATCAATGATAATAACATGTCTATTTCCAAGAACGTAGGAGGAATGTCCACCTATTTAAGCGCTCTGCGTACAGCTGAGACTTATACAGGAATGAAGATCGGCGTGACAAAAACACTCAAAAAGATTCCCCATGTTGGAACCGCCGTGGTAGATACGGTCCGAAAGACCAAGAGCAGCATCAAGCAGTTGATCATTCCCGGAATGCTTTTTGAAAATATGGGGCTGACTTATCTGGGACCGGTAGATGGCCATAATATGCGCCAGATGATGAAGCTTTTTAATGAGGCAAAGAGAGTGGAGGGACCGGTTGTTGTCCATGTCCTTACAGAAAAAGGCAGAGGCTATGGACCGGCATCTTCCCATCCGGAGCGTTTTCACGGAACAGGTCCTTTTGACATCCAGAGTGGCAGACCTCTTGCAGCAAAAACAGCGCCGACATATACGGATCATTTTTCCGGTGCAATATGTTCTTTGGCAGAGAAGAACAAAAAAGTAGTTGCTATTACAGCTGCTATGCCAGATGGAACCGGACTGAACCGATTCCGGAAGAAATTCCCGGAGCGTTTTTTTGATGTGGGTATTGCGGAAGAACATGCAGTAACCTTTGCGGCAGGCATGGCACTTGGGGGAATGATCCCGGTTTTTGCGGTATATTCTTCGTTCCTGCAGAGAGGGATCGATCAGATCCTTCACGATGTATGTATGCAGGATCTTCATGTGATCTTTGCCATTGACAGGGCAGGATTTGTCGGAGCAGATGGTGAAACACATCATGGATGCTTTGATTTTTCCTATCTGTCCATGATTCCCAATATGACAGTTATGGCTCCCAAGAATGGAAAAGAGCTTGAGGAGATGTTGAAATTTGCAGTAGAAGAGCTGGATGGTCCCTGTGCGATCCGATATCCGAAAGGATCGGCATGTACCGATATGGAAGAATGTCATGAGCCACTTAAGAAGGGAAGAAGTGAAGTGATCACTCCAGGCAGTGAGATTGCAGTTCTCGGGGTTGGCAGCATGGTTTCTGTCTGTCAGAAGGTCTGTGAAGAGATAAGAGATCACAAAATAGCAGGAGCTACGTTTGTCAATGTCCGTTTTGTAAAGCCTCTGGATACAGAGCTTCTTGATCGGCTTTCGCAGAACCACAGTCTTTTGGTCACTGTGGAGGAGAATGTAAAAAGCGGTGGGTTCGGAGAACATGTATCTGCTTATATGGAAGCCTGTCATCCGGAAGTAAGAGTTCTTCCACTGGCAATACCGGATCATTTTATTGAGCATGGAACGGTGGACCGTCAGCGAATGAAAATAGGTTTAAATGTACAGGGAATCCTGGATGCGGTAGAACAGAGCTGGGAAAATCTTGTGAATAACAGAAAATAAAGGACATAGCCTTTGCAGAAGAATACGAAGCTGTGAGGCATTTTACAGCCCGGCACATAAAGAGCCGGGCTGTTGGAGGATAATATGAAAAAAAGACTGGATATCATGATGGTGGAACAGGGACTTGCACCGTCACGCGAAAAAGCAAAAGCGTATATCATGGCCGGGGAAGTATATGTCAACGGTCAGAAGGAAGACAAGGCTGGCTCCATGTTTGCTGAGACTGCCAAGCTGGAGGTAAGAGGAAAGACTCTTCCTTATGTCAGCAGAGGCGGACTGAAGCTGGAAAAAGCCATGAAAAATTTTGGCGTGACGCTGAAGGATAAGGTGTGCATGGATGTAGGCGCATCCACCGGCGGTTTCACAGATTGTATGCTTCAGAACGGAGCGGTCAAAGTCTATTCCATTGATGTGGGATATGGACAGCTGGACTGGAAACTCAGGAATGATCCAAGAGTTGTATGCATGGAAAAAACAAATATCCGCTATGTGGTACCGGAAGATCTGGAAGGTCCGGCAGCATTTTCTTCGATCGATGTTTCTTTTATCTCCCTTACAAAAGTGCTTCTTCCTGTAAGAAACCTTCTCACAGAGGACGGAGAGATCGTATGTCTCATCAAACCTCAGTTTGAGGCCGGCAGAGAAAAAGTCGGAAAAAAAGGCGTTGTCCGTGATCCGAAGGTCCATGAAGAAGTCATTGAGAAAGTCAGAGATTATGCCATGAGCATTTTTATGGAGCCCTGTCATCTTTCCTTTTCTCCCATCAAGGGACCTGAAGGAAATATTGAATATCTCCTTCATCTGAAAAAACATCCGGAAGGAACAGAAGTACCTGTGAGTCTTGACGTATCCGTAGAGGATGTGGTAAAGGAAGCCCACGGACAGCTGGACTGATGTTTGGAAAGGACTGAAGCAATATGGACAGATTTTATATAATTCCAAACAGTGCCAAGGATCCGGAACTGACATTTTCTAATAGGATCATTGCCTATCTGGAGAAGCATGGTGCCAGGTGTCATGTGCAGAAGATCACCGAAAAAATGGAAGGACCGTATCATTATACGGACCCGGATGGGATTCCGCAGGATACACAGTGCATTATTGTACTGGGTGGAGATGGAACACTTCTGCAGGCTGCAAGGGATGTGGTGCATCTGGATATCCCTCTTCTTGGAATCAATCTGGGAACTCTGGGATTTCTTGCCGAGGTGGATAAAAATTCCGTGTATCCGGCTCTGGATCGGCTTTTGTCAGATGACTATGAGCTGGAAGATCGTATGATGCTGGAAGGAAAGATCTATCGGGGAGAAGAACTTATTGGAAAAGATATCGCATTAAATGATATTGTGATCGGAAGAGAAGGACATCTCCGTGTGATCCGTTTCAAGAATTATGTTAATGATGCATATATGAATTCATACAATGCAGATGGTATCATCATTTCCACTCCGACCGGTTCTACCGGATATAGTCTGTCAGCGGGAGGTCCCGTGGTTTCTCCCAGTGCCAGTATGATGATCATGACCCCCATCGCTCCCCATACCATGAACACCCGAAGTATCATTCTTTCCGGGGAAGAGGCAGTTACAGTAGAGATCGGTGAGGGAAGACATAATACCATTGAGAAAGCGGTGGCCTCTTTCGACGGGGATACCCAGATATCCATGGTCACCGGTGACCGGATCGTGATCCGGAAAGCCACAGTCAGGACAAAAATCCTCAAGCTGAACCATCTGAGCTTTGTGGAGGTTCTGAGACAGAAAATGAGTAACAGCTGATGCAGGAGGTTCAATTTTGAAAGTAGCAAGACATGAAAAAATTATCGAACTGATCCGTCAGTACGAGATCGATACACAGGAAGAACTTGCAGCAAGACTAAATGAGGCCGGTTTTAAGGTTACGCAGGCTACCGTATCCAGAGATATCCGTGCTCTGAAAATGACAAAGGTTGCAGGCAGCAACGGAAAGTCCAGATATGCGATCCTGGAAGAACATACACCGGATGTGTTAAGTGATAAATATTCCAGAGTTCTGAAAGATGCAGTGATCGCTATGAACATCGGACAGAATATCGTAGTGGTAAAAACAATTCCGGGAATGGCCATGGCGGCAGCAGCAGCTCTTGATGCTATGAAATGGCCGGAAATCCTGGGATGTATTGCCGGAGATGATACCATTATGTGTGTGGTGAAAACCTCTGAACAGGCACCGGGTGTAGTTCAGAAGCTTGGCGGGATCTTATCCAGAGGAAAATAAAATGACAGAATATGTAAATGCTTTATACCAGAAAGGAAATCAATGTTAGTACATCTGCATGTAAAAAATCTTGCACTGATAGAGGAATCAGAGGTGGAATTCGGACCAGGCTTAAATATCTTAACTGGTGAGACCGGAGCCGGAAAATCCATTCTGTTAGGATCCATACAGCTTATCCTTGGTGGAAAAACTTCCAGAAGCATGATTCGTGAAAATGCTTCCTATGCCCTGGTAGAGTTGCTGTTTCAGGTTGAAAACACGAAAGCCAGAGAGTCCCTTGCGGCGCTTGACATCTATCCGGAAGACGGACAGGTGCTGATGTCCCGCAAGATCATGGACGGCAGAAGTATCAACAAGATCAACGGAGAGACAAGTACTGTCAGCCAGATGAAAGCAGCAGCAGCCTGTCTTCTGGACATTCACGGACAGCATGAGCATCAGTCACTTCTTTATGGAGACCGCCAGCTGGCTATTTTGGATGTATATGGAAAGGAACAGATCCTTCCTGCCAGGGAGAAGGTCCGGAAAGCTTATCAGGAGTATCGGGACTGTGTGGATCAGCTGAAAGCACTGGATATGGATGAGGAACAGCGCAACCGTGAAAAAGCCTTTCTGGAATTTGAGATCAATGAGATCGAGGAGGCAGCTCTTATTCCAGGAGAGGACGAAACACTGGAGGACCGCTACCGGAAGCTGAGCAATGCCAGAAGGATCATGGAAACAGCACAAATGGTTCGTGGGATGACCGGATATGAACAGGGCGCCGCAGATATGACCGGAAATGCCCTGAAAGAGTTTTCAAGAATTGCAGATTACGATAAGGATCTTGCACCTTTACAGGAAGCTCTTGTGGAAATCGATTCACTTCTCAGTGACTTCTGCCGTGATCTGTCCTCTTATATGGATAGTTTGACTTTTGACGAAGAAACTTTTTTTGAAACAGAAAAAAGACTGGATCTGATCAATAGTCTGAAGGCAAAGTATGGACAGACGATCCATGAAATTTTGTCTTATCAGAAGGAACAGCAGGAAAAATTAGAAAAACTTCAAAGATTCGAAGAAAATTTCCGGTTACTGAAAGAAAAACTTATGCAGGCAGAAAAGATTCTTGAGGAAGCTTCGCATGAACTTTCAGAGATACGGAAAGAATACAGTAAGCAGCTGGATGAAAAGATTATCGAAGGATTGAAGGAACTGAATTTTGAGGATGTGGATTTTTCTATCCGTTTTGACCGGAGGAAAAATTATACAGATAATGGTTATGATGCGGTGGAATATGAGATTTCCACAAATCCAGGTGAGAGCAGAAAACCGCTGGGACAGATCGTATCCGGTGGTGAGCTTTCCAGGATCATGCTTGCCATCAAAGCGATCCTTGCAGATAAAGATCAGATCGATACACTGATCTTTGATGAGATCGATACAGGGATCAGTGGGCGTACTGCACAGAAGGTCTCTGAAAAAATGGCAGTGATCGGACAGCACAGGCAGGTGCTTTGTATCACACATCTTCCACAGATCGCAGCAATGGCAGATACCCATTTTGAGATTGAGAAACATGTAGAAGGAACAGAAACCATCACTCAGATCCATCCTCTGGAAGGAGAGGAATCTGTTCGTGAGCTTGCCAGACTTCTGGGCGGTGCCCAGATCACGCCGGCTGTTCTTGGAAATGCAAGAGAGATGAAGGAATTGGCACAGCAACAAAAAAATACAAGACTGAAATAATTTATACGTTACATACTAAGAGAGGACGGCCGAAAGGTCGGTCCTCTTTTTTAACCGAATCAAGTCAGTCCCCTGCTTCAGTTGCGAAAAGCAATAAGCAGTGGGTGGGGATTTGCTTGTATCAGAAAATTACAAAGGATGTGACGTAAGATGAACAGAAAAAGAAAATACCGATGTTGGCTCCTTGTATTTCTTGCGCTGGATCTGATTCTGATGGGATGGCTGGGCTACCGGCTTCTGGACAGAAAAATCCCGGATCAGATTCTGGTGGATCATGAGGACAGCCGGGAAGTAGCCAATCTTCTTAAACGCCCTTTTATCAGCTTTGATGATGCGATCACCGTTTCAGGAAAAGACAGCTATAAATTGCACTGCAGACTCTTGGGAGTGATCCCTTTTAAGGATGTGAAGGTAAAAAATATAACTGCAAAAGAAGTATATGCAAGCGGAGATGCAGTAGGTATTTATATGCAGACGAAAGGAGTTCTGATCATTGATACAGGCGAGATTCTTTCGGAAAGTGGTGAGATGGAAGAACCGGCCCGGGACATTGTAAAGCCGGGAGATTATATTGTGGCTTTTGATCAGAACCGGATTCAGTGCAAGCAGGATCTTCTGGAGGATCTTGCAGATCTTTGCGGAGAATCTGTAACACTGAAGGTCCGCCGGGGAAAAGAGACGATTCCCCTGTCCCTGACGCCGGTGAAAGATGAGAAAGGAAACTATAAGCTTGGCATCTGGGTGAGGGACGATACACAGGGAATCGGAACCCTGACTTATGTGGACGAAAATGGAGGGTTCGGTGCTCTTGGCCACGGGATCAGCGATGTGGATACCGGCGAACTTTTAAGTATCGCAGATGGAAATCTTTACAACGCCCAGATCCTGGGGATCCGGAAAGGAGAAAAAGGAAATCCCGGAGAACTATCTGGTCTGATCCGATACAAAGCTGACAATATCCTGGGTGAGATTTCCGAAAACAGTAAAAACGGCATTTTTGGAACTGTGGATGCTGATCAGGTGAAAAATCTGGATCTGAAGAAGATTCCTGTAGGTTACAAACAGGATCTGAAAATTGGACCCGCATCTGTTCTCTGCTGCACAGACGGCGAAGTAAAAGAATATGCCGCAGAGATCACTAGGATCGATATGAACCATGAGGATTCTAATAAGAGCTTCGTGATCCAGATCACAGATAAGGAACTCCTGGAAAAAACAGGTGGGATCGTTCAGGGAATGTCTGGAAGTCCTGTGCTTCAGAACGGAAAACTCTTTGGTGCCGTGACTCATGTATTTGTGCAGGATTCTACCGGCGGATATGGGATTTTTATTGAAAATATGACAGGCAATGCATAATCTGCAGTTGAGGAAAGAGGCACAAAAACATGGAAAAAGTCCGGGAAAAGTGCCTCTTTTTTATATGGGGAAAAATGCCGGATACAGATTGAAATACCTGCATTTTGGTGAATTTTGTGATATATAAGAGAAAAAATATCGAAAAATATCGTACGAAAGTGTGATAAAATAACTACTTTTATCTTGATTTTACTACAGGATTTCCACTATAATAATTTTGTCGCCAGCAAGGGGAAAGCGCAGGCAGCTAACAGTGTCGGTTACTGCCGTGGTGACAGGGGGTATGTCTGGAAACCCAAGGAGATAGAAGTTAGGAGGGTCCTCATGGACAAATTAAATGTTGCAATCGCTGATGATAACGCGAAAATGACAGACATGCTCGGTCAGATGATCGAAGAAGATAAAGACCTTGAACTGGTCGGAAAAGCACACAACGGAGAAGAAATCTGTAATATAATCAAAGATAAGGAGCCGGATGTGGTGATTCTCGACATCATTATGCCGAAGATGGACGGCCTTTCCGTTATGGAGAAATTTTCCCATAACGCAAATGTCAAAAAAGTTCCAGTGTTTATCGTATTATCTGCAATTGGACAGGAGAGGATTACAGAGGATGCATTCAGTCTTGGAGCAGACTATTATGTTTTGAAGCCTTTTGACAACACCACACTTTTAAACCGGATCAAACATATTCGGAAGATTGGGGACAGAAGAGTGCGGGAGATTGCAAGGCCAGGTATCACAGAAACCAAAAAGCCTCAGCCGGAGAGGAATCTGGAAACCGATGTGACGAATATCATTCATGAGATCGGAGTTCCGGCACACATCAAGGGGTATCAGTATTTAAGGGATGCGATCATTTTGTCTGTCAATGACATGGAAATGCTCAATTCCATTACCAAGGTATTATATCCAACCATTGCGAAACGTCATCAGACAACACCGAGCAGAGTGGAGCGGGCGATCCGACATGCGATCGAGGTGGCATGGAGCCGGGGAAAGATGGATACCATTGATGAATTGTTTGGATATACTGTAAGCACCGGAAAAGGGAAACCCACGAATTCTGAATTTATAGCACTGATCGCAGATAAAATCAGACTAGAATATAAAAATCGGTCTTTAAATTAGATGAATTTTGGAGTATAATCATAAATAAAAACGGGTGTACCCAGGGAGGGGAATACAGATGAAAAAAATTCTGTTTGCTACATCAGAAGCAGTACCTTTTATCAAAACAGGAGGACTCGCTGATGTTGCCGGCTCACTGCCTAAGTGCTTTGACAAAAAATATTTTGATATACGCGTGATCTTACCGAAATATGCCTGTATGAAACAGGAATGGAAAGACAAAATGGAGTATGTGACCCATTTTTATATGGATCTGGGATTTAAGAACTGCTATGTAGGCATTATGCAGATGCAGTATGACGGGATCCAGTTTTACTTCATTGATAATGAATATTATTTCAGCGGTCCGAAACCATATGATAGTGCACCATGGGATCTTGAGAAATTTGCTTTCTTTTCCAAAGCTGTGTTATCGGTTCTTCCGGTGATCGGATTCAGACCGGATATCATCCACTGTCATGACTGGCAGACAGGACTTGTTCCGGTTTACCTTCACGATTCTTTCCAGGAGAATGAATTCTTCCGTGGAATCAAGACTGTTATGACAATACATAACCTGAAATTTCAGGGTGTATGGGATGTTAAGACTGTTAAGGATATCACAGGCCTTTCCGATTACTACTTTGCGCCGGATAAACTGGAAGCATACAAGGACGCAAACTTCCTGAAGGGCGGTATGGTATTTGCAGATGCCATTACCACAGTAAGTAATACCTATGCAGAAGAGATCAAGACACCGTTTTATGGTGAGAAGCTGGACGGACTTCTCAATGCGAGAGCCAACAGCCTGCGTGGTATTGTAAATGGTATTGATTACAATGAATTCAATCCGGAGACAGATCCGAATATCACCAAGAACTACAATGCAAAGAACTTCCGCAAGGAGAAGATCAAGAACAAGATCCAGCTTCAGAAAGATCTTGGACTTGAGCAGGATCCGAAAGCTATGATGATCGGTATTGTATCCCGCCTGACAGATCAGAAGGGATTTGATCTGATCGCTTATATCATGGACGAACTGTGTCAGGATGCGGTTCAGATCGTTGCTCTTGGTACCGGTGAGGAACGTTATGAGAATATGTTCCGTCATTTTGACTGGAAGTATCATGGCAAGGTATCTGCACAGATCTACTATGATGAGGCAATGTCTCACAGAATTTATGCAGCATCTGACGCATTTCTGATGCCGTCACTATTTGAGCCATGTGGCTTAAGCCAGCTGATGAGCCTTCGTTATGGAACTCTTCCGATCGTCAGAGAGACCGGTGGTCTGAAGGATACAGTTGTCCCGTACAATGAATTCGAGGGAACAGGAACAGGATTCTCCTTCGTAAATTACAATGCACATGAAATGCTTGCTACGATCCGTTATGCAGAGAGTGTATATTATGACAAGAAACGTGAATGGAATAAAATGGTAGATCGCGCGATGGCTGCAGATTTTTCCTGGAACAATTCCGCACGTCAGTATGAGGAAATGTACAATTGGTTAATTGGTGAGTAAGGATTCACCGAAGCGGTTCTCGCAATAAAAAGGCGCAGACGACAGATAATATGTCGTCTGCGCTTTTTTATTGCGGGAATATACATGGATGTTATTGTATGTCTGCAAAAAAAATATGAAGGTGTTTGTTTATCAAACAGAAATTGTGCTAAAGTGAGAAAAAATATAAATGTTAATGATAAATAACTTTTGAATTGGTATTATTTGTACGAAACTTATCAGATTAATCAGTTATTGTCAAATAACTTAAATTGTGTTACATTTATATTAGTACATTGTTTTTGAAATAACTATACCATTCACTTGTCTGTGAATCCGATTGATATAGTTATTTACGAAACGATGTACCAGTGGATAATACAGATATATGTATTGACCATGTAAATTGTACTTATGATGAGGTGACAATATGACACTGGACAAATTAAAGACTGGAGAATGTGGCAGAATCATCAGTGTTCGTGGCGAGGGGGAGCTGAGACATCATCTTCTGGATATGGGGCTTACACCGGGGACAGAAGTGTCTCTTCGTAAAACAGCTCCTATGGGAGATCCGGTACAGCTTGTGCTGCGCGGATATGAGCTGACATTGCGGCTGGCGGAAGCTGCAAAGATTGAGATCGTATCGATCGAATCCATGACGGAAACGAAGAAAGAAAATGAACGGCATCAGCCGATTGCTCATCCTGGTGTGGGAGAACTTGGAAAGGCTCGAGATTATCGCAAGAACCGGATCGGTGATACGATTCCCAAAGGGGAACCGATCACGTTTGCACTGGCAGGTAATCAGAACTGTGGAAAGACAACTCTTTTTAATCAGCTGACAGGCTCCAATCAGCATGTTGGTAACTTTCCGGGTGTAACTGTTGACAAGAAAGAAGGAAGCATCCGGAGGCATCCGGAGGCAACGGTAACGGATCTTCCTGGAATCTATTCACTTTCCCCGTATTCCAGCGAGGAGATCGTAACAAGAGATTTTCTGCTGAATGAGAAGCCGACAGGAATCATTAATATTGTAGATGCTTCCAATATTGAGAGAAATCTTTATCTTACCATGCAGCTGATGGAGCTTGGAATCCCAATGGTGCTGGCCTTAAATATGATGGATGAGGTAAGGGCAAATGGAGGCTCTGTTCGGATCAATGAACTGGAGGAGATTTTAGGAATTCCGGTTGTACCTATTTCAGCAGCGAAGAATGAAGGAATTGATGAGCTGATCGATCATGCAGTTCATGTTGCAAGATACAGAGAAGCACCAGGAAGAATTGATTTCTGTACTGACAATCAGTCACCGAAGGATCCGGTAGGCGCACTTCACAGATGTATCCATGCAGCCGTACATCTGATCGAACCCTATGCAAAAAAAGCAGGACTTCCTGTACGTTTTGCAGCTACGAAGATCGTAGAGAAAGATTCTCTGATCGAAAAACGTCTGGCTTTGCCTGAAGGTGAAAAAAAGGTTCTTGATGGGCTGGTACATGTTATGGAAAAGGATGGCGGTCTGGACCGTGAGGCAGCTCTTGCGAACATGCGCTTCGATTTTATTGAAAAGCTTTGTGAGAAAACTGTGGTAAAACCGGCAGAAAGCCGTGAACATAAACGAAGCGTCGCTATAGATCGTATTCTTACCGGAAAATATACAGCAATTCCCTGTTTTGTAGGAATTATGGCAATTGTATTTGTGATGACGTTCAATTATCTGGGAGCCTGGCTTTCAGACGGAATGACTATGGTCGTGAACTGGGTAATTGCACTTATTGGCAGGGGACTGGAGGTGGCAGGTGTCAGCTCAGTACTGCAGTCACTGGTTGTGGATGGAATTTTAAGCGGTATCGGAAGCGTGATCGGATTTCTTCCTACGATCGTTACTTTGTTTTTCTTCCTGTCAATCCTGGAAGATACCGGATATATGGCTCGTGTAGCCTTTGTTATGGACAAGCTCCTTCGAAAGATCGGACTTTCCGGAAGAAGCTTTGTGCCGATGCTGATCGGATTCGGCTGTTCGGTGCCGGCCATTATGGCAACCAGAACATTATCCAGTGAACGTGACCGGAAAATGACGATCCTGCTTACTCCGTTTATGAGCTGCAGTGCCAAGCTTCCGATCTACGGACTTCTCACCAGTGCATTTTTCCCGAAGCAGTGGAGAGGAGTTGTGATGATCAGCCTTTATTTTGCAGGAATTCTCTGCGGGATCCTGTATGCGCTGATTTTGAAAAAGACGAAATATAAGGGAGAGCCGGTTCCGTTTGTTATGGAGCTTCCCAATTACCGGCTTCCTTCTGCAAAAAGTGTAGGACAGCTGATCTGGGAAAAGGCGAAGGACTTTATCCAGAAAGCGTTTACAATTATTTTTGCGGCAACGCTGATCGTGTGGTTCCTGCAGAACTTTGATGCAGGTCTTAACCTTGTTACCAGCACAGATCAGAGCCTTCTGGCAAAGATCGGAAGCATCGTGGCACCACTTTTTGCTCCGCTGGGCTTTGGTGACTGGAGAGTATCTACCGCATTGATCACGGGCTTTATGGCAAAAGAGAGCGTTGTGTCTACGCTGACAGTCCTTCTGGGCGGAAATACGGCGTTGCTTCAGACTTTATTTACACCGTTTACTGCTTACGTATTTTTGATCTTTACCTTGCTCTATACACCCTGTGTTGCAGCTATTGCAACTGTGCGTCGGGAGATGGGAACTGTAAGAGCTGCTGCTGGTATTGTAGCAGTACAGTGTGCCACTGCATGGATCGTTGCGTTTGCGGTACATGGTGTGGGAATGATGCTTGGATTATAGAAAAAATACCTTACATATGGCTTTTCACAAACTGCAGAAAACATTCTGCAGAGGTTGTGAGAGCCATATTTTTTTTATGGGCAATTCCAACAGATAGCTTTTTCAGTCCGTTAACCGGGACAGCAACAAGCGAAGGCTGACGAAAGAACTGAAAGCTGCTTTCTGTAAGAAGGCTGATCCCTTCGCCAATTTCCACTGCGCTGACAATAGATTCTGCGCGGGCAGTACGCAGAAGCTGAGGGTGGATCCCTGCATTATGAAAACTTTGCATACAGAAACGGTAAATGGAGGTGTGCGGAGGCATCAGGATAAAAGATTCTTTTTTCAGTTCGGAAAGAGAGACCGATTTTTTGGACGCGGAGGGATGAGCTTCAGGAAAAACAGCAACCAGACGGTCTGCTGTGAGAGTATGAAAAGTATAGAGCTCCGGGTCTATCATGTGTTTTCGTACAAAGATCAGATTAAAAAGGTCTTTTTCAAGACCGGAAAGAAGTTCTTCGTCTTCTACCTCCTTCAGAGAAAAAGAAAGCTCCGGGTGTGTATCACAAAAACTGTGTATCACAGAAGTAAGATGGTACTGAGAAAGAAAAGGAAGTGTTCCAATATGAAGTGCCTGGAGCTTGCTGTCCTTAAAATGGTACACTGCTTCCAGAGAACGATGATACTGTCTGGAAATCTTAAGTGCTTCTTTGTAAAAAAACTCTCCTTCAGGAGTAAGCACAGCAGTACGCTTGCTGCGGTCCCATAAGGTAAGCTCCAGTTCTTTTTCCAGTTTCATGATCTGCTTGGAAAGGGAGGACTGGGAGATATGCATAGCTTCTGCAGCATCAAAAAAAGTCCGGGATTGAGCTGCACAGATAAAATAGTCGATCTGTTCAAGAGTCATGGTAACACCTGCCTTTTAGAAAATAGTGACGAATCATTCCATATTGGAAACAATTATATCATAGAAAGAATTGATTCACCATGTAAAAAAGAGATAAAATAACATAAGAAAATAAAGATGTTACTGAGAACGGAGTGAACAGTAATATAAAGATAACGCAGGAGGTTTTTTATGGCAGAAAAAGTAAGAGATCTGAGAAGTGCTCTGGCACTTCTGGAGCAGATGCCAGATCAGCTGATCGAAACAGAGGTGGAAGTTGATCCGATGGCAGAGCTTGCAGGGGTATATCGTTATGTAGGAGCCGGTGGAACGGTGAAGCGTCCCACAAAGGAAGGACCTGCTATGATCTTTAATCGTATAAAAGGACACCCGGATGCAAGGGTATCTATCGGTCTTCTGGCAAGCAGAAAAAGAGTTGCTGCTTTACTTGACACTCAGCCGGAAAATCTTGGAAAGATGCTCTGCAAAAGCGTGGAGAATCCAATTCCACCGGTCGATCTTGAAGGCGATGCACCGTGTCAGCAGGTGGTGCATAAGGCAGCAGATCCGGATTTTGACCTCTATAAGCTGGTTCCTGCGCCAACGAACACACCGGATGATGCGGGCCCGTATATCACACTTGGCATGTGCTACGCCACACACCCGGATACTGGAGTTCACGATGTGACCATTCATCGTCTTTGCATTCAGGGAAAAGATGAGCTTTCCATTTTCTTTACACCTGGTGCCAGACATATCGGAGCAATGGCAGAGCGTGCTGAGGAGCTGGGACAAAGGCTGCCGATTTCTATCAGTATCGGAGTTGATCCTGCTATTGAGATCGGTTCCTGTTTTGAGCCGCCTACAACACCACTGGGGTATGATGAGCTCTCTGTAGCCGGCGCACTGCGCAAAGAGCCGGTGGAACTCTGTAAATGTTTAACCGTTAACGAGCGTGCCATCGCCAATGCGGAATACGTGATCGAGGGAGAAGTGATCCCGGGTGTGCGTGTAAAGGAAGATCAGAACAGCAATACCGGATACGCCATGCCGGAGTTTCCGGGATATACAGGGCCTGCAAGTGATCAGTGCTGGCTGATCAAGGTTACAGCAGTGACACATCGTGAAAATCCGATCATGCAGACCTGTATCGGGCCAAGTGAGGAGCACGTATCCATGGCGGGAATCCCTACAGAGGCCAGCATCTATGGCATGGTGGAAAAAGCAATGCCTGGAAGACTTCAGAACGTATACTGCAGCAGTGCCGGAGGTGGAAAGTATATGGCTGTCCTTCAGTTTAAAAAGCTTTCTCAAAGTGATGAGGGAAGACAGCGTCAGGCTGCACTTCTTGCATTTTCCGCCTTCAGTGAGCTGAAAAATGTATTTCTGGTAGATGAAGATGTGGATTGCTTTGATATGAATGACGTACTTTGGGCGATGAATACGAGATTCCAGGGGGATGTGGATGTGATCACCATTCCGGGTGTCCGTTGTCATCCTCTTGATCCGTCCAATGATCCTGCATTTTCTCCAAGTATCCGTGATCATGGAATTGCATGCAAGACTATTTTTGACTGTACGGTGCCTTATGATCTGAAGGAAGATTTTCACAGAGCCCGTTTTATGGAACTGGATCCGGAGAAATGGCTGAAAAAATGAAAAAGAGAATTATAGTTGGTGCAACAGGTGCAAGCGGCCTGCCGCTCCTTGTAAAATGTCTGGAGATCATCCGGGAGAATCCGGATTTTGAGTCTTATCTGATCATGAGTTCCAGTGCAGAGCTGACTCTTCGCCAGGAGACGGAGCTGGAACCGGAGGATGTGAAACGATTGGCAGATCATGTATGTGCACCGGGAGAAATTGGGGCAAAACCGGCCAGTGGTTCTTTCAAAACAGAGGGGATGCTGATCGTGCCCTGCAGCATGAAGACGATCGCGGGGATCCACAGTGGCTATGCGGATAATCTTATTCTGCGTGCGGCAGATGTGACGGTCAAGGAACAGAGAACACTGGTGCTGGCAGCCAGAGAAACACCGTTAAGCGGGATTCATCTCCGAAATCTTTATGAGCTTTCCATGCTTCCGGGAGTGCGGATCATTCCGCCGATGCTGACGTTTTATCATAAACCGGAGAGCATTGATGATATGGTGTATCATATTGCGGCAAAGCTTTTGGAACCGTTTGGGATCGAAGCAAAGGAGTATCGCAGATGGAATGGATTGTAAAAGAGTGTGTGGAGACTGCAGGCTGTAAGCTGGAGGTCAGTGCTGCATTTGTCGGAGAGGATGTGCTTATCTGTCTGAAAGGCGGAGAGAGACCTCATCTGGGATGTGTGGTGCAGACGGAACCGAGAGTGTCTTTGACAGGGGATGGTTCTGTGAGTGCGACTTCTTCAGTTTTGAATTTTCCGGGACATAAGGACGAGGTGATCTGCCGGTGGATGGCGGAGAAGGTTTCGAAAGAGCTGGGAAAGAGAGTGGTTTGCACCGGGGGATTTCATAAGGATGGTATTTCGGAGAAAGAGATCCGGGAGGTAAAGGGAAGTGTTGTGCGTCTGACAGAGATGGTGATAGAAGGACTGCAGCGGTAGTTGAGTAACGAACGGCTGGAACCTGCTAAAGTTATTTCCCAAAAGTCCGAGACTTTCTTCGCTCAAACAGCGAATTTTTGAAAAATAACGCAGATTCCAGCCGTCTAAAATGTTTCTGTATTCTATTTATTTTCAAATATATTCTCGCGGGTAATATTCTTAGCCCACTTCCCACTGAGATACCTTTTGATCACCCATGGCCACTTCACAAATTCATCCGTACAGAGCAGAAAATACACCCACATAACCGGCAGCTTCAGTACAAAAGCAGCGAAGAATCCAAGGGGTACTGCATATACCCACATATCAATGGTATCACAGATCAGACCAAACTTTGTATCACCACCTGCCCGGAACACACCGGCGATCAGGGTTGTATTTACGGCAGACCCCATAATATAGTAGCTGTTGATCAGAAGCATATATTTCAGATAATGCATGGCAGTGGGTGTCAGGGACGCAAATCTCATTACGAACGGTGTGATGGCAAGAACGATAAGTCCGCCCAAAAAACCTGCAATAACAGTAAGCTTTAGTGTTTTGGAAGCATAACGCCTGGAACGTTCCAGATCGCCCTGCCCCATAACATTGCCAAGAAGGATACCTCCTGCACTGGCAATACCGAAACAGAAAACAGAGCCGATATTACGGACTACTACAACCAGAGAATTGGCAGCAACCGCATCCGTACCAAGATGCCCCAGGATCACAGAGTACATGGAAAAACCAATACTCCAGGAAATATCATTACCAAGAGCCGGCAGGGAAAGCCGCACGAAATCACTGAACAGCAGTTTGTTTTTTGTGAACATACATCGGAGATCCAGTCGGACATTTTTGCTGAAAGCAGAAACAATAAAACAGGCGATCAGCTCGATCATTCTGGAAAGTGCAGTAGCAATAGCCACACCGGTAGCACCAAGCTTGGGTGCTCCGAACAATCCGAAGATAAAAGTCGCATTCAAAAGGATATTCAGTCCAAAGGCCAGCATATTCATCGCCATGCTGGTAGTCACCCGGCCAATGCTTCGAAGAACAGCCAGATAAACCTCCGTCATACCCCAGCAGATATAGGTGATACCCATAATGCGGATATAGGAAGAACCAATGGCCAGAAGCTCCGGATCGTTGGTGAACAGTTTCATCATCATCTGTGGCATGGTAAATGCAACGAGTGCCACGAGAACAGAGATGATCATGGAAAAACGAAGAGCGATTCCCTCGATGATCTGAATGGCTTTGTAATCTCCCTTTCCATAATACTGGGCACAAAGCAGGGTGGCTCCCGTACCAAGACCGTAATATACCATAAACAGGACATTGGAATAATTCGCTGCTAGAGATACTGCGGAGATGGATGACTGACCTACAAAGTTCAGCATGATAACATCGGCAGAATTTACTGCTGCACTTAGCAGGTTCTGAATGATGATGGGGATGACAAGCTTAACGATCTGTGGATAAAAATCATCCCGCTGTAAAAGTTGATTTCTCATTTCCTCCTCCAAAAAAATACAATTACAATGACGTGAAAAACAGTAGATCACATACATGGTAACTGTGTCAGCTTTTGTAAAAAATGAAAGCAGACATGATTGCACGATAACATAGTTTACAGGCAGTGTCAATCGGCAAACTGTGGAACTGTTTAAACAACTTACGGGAAAATGACGAATACAAAAAATGAATAAAAAATGCATAAAAAACCATATCAGCAGTTGTTGAGATTTCCAATCCATGATAAACTGAATGGAGATATTTTTCAGAGAAAGAGGAGTAAAAAATATGCCAGTTTTTGATTTCAGCGCAGCGCCGGCAGATAAAAAAGAGACAAAAAGCCAGTGCACATATACAACATTTCGTTCTAATGAAACAAAAGCCACACCGGAGAAACCGGTGCTGATCCTGGATAACAGCAAAAGAGAGTGGAAACATCATTCCTGCGGATATTTTTCCAATCCTGCGAAGCAGACTGCATTTGAGTTTAAGGAAGAAGACGGTGCTTTTCCGGCAGACATCCTGAAGATCGATTCCCGTTTTACAAGCCTGATCAAATGGCTCGGAGAAAATCATATCAACATCCGTCTTTCAGGACAGAATACAGAAGAAGGATATGCTGTTTACAAAATCCGCGAGATCGCTTTTGGCGGAGGCACCAAGCTTTCTGCTGAGGACGGATTTCTTCAGTTTATGATCGAGCGTCTGTTTGCAAGCAGTGCGCCGGCAGAAGAAAATGAGAACGATGAGGAGGAAGAAGACGGTGACGATATGAAGCTTACCAGTATTCAGAGTATCACCGACTTTATGAACTGTGCCGGAAAGACTATGCCGGATAATATCCGTCTCTGGGCAAGAAGAAATCTGGCAGTTGCCCGTTCTCATGAGGTTTCTCAGGAGGAAAGACGCCATGCCCAGAGAGCACTTTCCATCATGATGAATATTCAGTGGAAGCATAATTATTTTGAGTCTATTGATCCGAAGGAAGCACGCCGTATCCTGGATGAGGAGCTTTATGGAATGGAGCGTGTAAAACAGAGGATCATTGAGACGATCATTCAGATCAACCGTACTCATACACTTCCTGCTTACGGACTGCTTCTTGTAGGACCGGCAGGTACCGGTAAATCTCAGATCGCTTATGCAGTTGCAAGAATCCTGAAAATGCCGTGGACAACCCTGGATATGAGTTCGATCAATGATCCGGAACAGCTTACAGGAAGCTCTCGTGTTTATGCAAATGCCAAGCCTGGAATCATCATGGAGGCTTTTTCCATGGCAGGAGAATCCAATCTGGTATTTATCATCAATGAGCTTGACAAGGCTGCATCAGGTAAAGGAAACGGAAATCCGGCAGACGTGCTTCTGACACTGCTGGATAACCTTGGTTTTACAGATAACTATATGGAATGTATGGTTCCGACAGTTGGTGTCTATCCTATTGCCACAGCCAATGATAAGGCACAGATCAGTGCACCTCTGATGTCACGTTTTGCAGTGATCGATATTCCGGATTACACACCGGAGGAAAAGAAGATCATCTTTTCCAGATTTGCGCTTCCCAAGGTTCTGAAACGTATGAGCCTGAAACAGGAAGAATGTATCGTAACGGATGAGGCGTTGGACGCAATAATTAAGAAATTTGAAGATACCACAGGAATCCGTGATCTGGAGCAGGCTGCGGAGCATATTGCGGCCAATGCTCTGTATCAGATCGAGGTGGATCATGTGAAGGCTGTAACCTTTACCCCCGAGATGGTACAGGAGCTTCTGGACTGACAAAGGGATCTGTTTTGCAATGATAAAAATGCTTCCGGAGATTTTTTCGGAAGCATTTTTGGCTGAGGGAATGCACCTGTTTATGCCGGGCCTGTCTGATCGTAAAGGAAAATTATAAAAATAATGAAATCAGGGATTGCCTGAGAAAGTGTAAATGTGTATAATGAGATAAAAGAGCGTGCGCGTGAACACAAAGCACACAGGAGAGGTTTTGGAGGGTAAAATATGGCAGTAACATTACAACAGATTGCGGAAGCAGCAGGAGTTTCAAGAGGCACTGTGGACAGAGCACTGAACAACAGAGGCCGTATCCGCCCGGAAGTAGAGGAAAGGATCAAAAGGATCGCCCGGGAGATGGGATATCAGCCCAGCCGTGCCGGTCGTGCCCTTGCCATGGCAAAGAGAAAGATCCGTATCGGTGTGATCCTTCAGTATATGGAGACTCCTTTTATGCAGCAGGTTTTAAATGGGGTCCTGGAAGCAAAAGAAGAAGTGGAGAGCTTTGGCGGAACAGTAAAGATCTATGAGATCGAGGGCGTGGAACCGGAAAAAGTAATGGCTGCAATGGAAGAACTCCGGGAAAAGGGGTTTAATGGAATCGCACTGACTCCATCAGAGGATCAGCTTTTGAGAGCGAGGATCGATCAGTATCAGGAAGAGTATGGAATTCCGATAGTTACCTTTAATGCGGATCTGGAAGATACAAAAAGGTTATGCTTTGTGGGACAGGATACCTTTCAGGCCGGTCGTACGGCAGCAGGCCTGATGTGGGAGATGACAGGCGGAAACGGGCAGGTTGCCATAATTTCCGGACAGGTTGCCAATCCTGGTCTGATCAGCAGGCAGAAAGGATTTACGACAGAGATTAAAGAAAGCTTTCCGGGAATCGAGATCGTGGATATAAGGTATTCTTATGATGACGAATGGGTGGCATCCAAGATCGTGGAAGAATTTCTGGAGCTTTATCCGGAGCTGACCGGGATCTATATTACGGGTCATGGTGTAAAGGGTGTCTGCCAGACCTTGCAGAAGCTTGGAAAGGATAAAACCATGCATGTGATCGCCAATGATTTCCTGGAAGAAAATCTGAAATGGCTGAAAGAGGGGACGATCAATTTCCTTATCGGTCAGGATGCGGCTGTACAGGGACATTCTCCGGTGATTATTTTGTTCCAGCTTCTCTTTGACAGCAAGGCACCGGAAAAGGAATACCAGTATACAGATATTGTGATCCGGACGAAATATAATATGGGTTAAAAAGTCAGTATAAACATTAAAATTGCTGTTGTGCACGGAGTCTATAGTCAGATTATATACCAAGGTTCTGTACAGAAAAAAAGCAGATTCAGGAGGAAAAATGAATTATAAAAATGTAAAGATCGTAGAAGGTGCCAGGATCGCAAAGCAGTCTGTGATCCTTGGAAATGTAACGATCGGCCGTGACAGCTGTGTATTATATTATGCGGTGATCCGCGGAGATGATGCGCCGGTAGTGATCGGAGAAGAAACCAATATCCAGGAAAACTGTACCATTCATGTGAGCCACAACATGCCGGTCCATATCGGAAACAATGTTACTGTGGGACATAATGCGGTGATCCATGGATGTACCATCGGAGACCGGACATTGATCGGAATGGGAGCCGTGATCCTGGATGGTGCAAAGATCGGAAACGACTGTATCATAGGAGCCGGAAGCCTTGTGACTAAAAATACGGTGATCCCGGATGGCTCCCTGGTAATGGGAAGTCCGGCCAGGATCAAACGAAACCTTACCTGGGAAGAGAAGCTTGGTATCGTGGAAAACAGCAAAGAATATCTTACTGTGTCCGAAGAGATGAAAGCGCAGGATGTATTATAAAAAAGTGAAGAAGACATTTGTAAACGGATAGCTCCGACTGCTTTGTAATATGAGAAGCAGTCGGAGCTGTAACTTTGTTATATAAAATGCTTATATTTATCGTTTTTTTATTTATCGATCACTTCCACCGGTGTGTCATCCCGTGCATCCAGATCGTTGATATATTTTTGGGTCTCTTTTACGATCACATTGGAAAGCAGTAGTACTGCGATCAGGTTTGGAATAGCCATCAGTGCATTCAGGATATCCGCTACGGTCCATACCAGGTTCAGAGAGATAACAGGGGAGATGGCAGCTACCGCAATGTACAGCACACGATAGGGGATGAGTCCCTTTTTGCCGGAAAAATACTCCACGCATCGCTCGCCATAATATGCCCATCCAAGGACTGTAGAATATGCGAAGGAAATGATACCCACTACAAGGATTACAGGACCAAGAACCGGGATCTGCTGAAAAGCCAGTGTAGTAAGAACACCGCCATCAGTGATATTTCCCATGTCGATCGAAGGATTTTTCATAATACTGGTTACCAGAACAAGACCGGTCATCAGACATACCACAACGGTATCCCAGAATGTACCGGTGCTGGAAACGAGAGCCTGACGAACCGGATTTCTTGTCTGTGCGGCAGCAGCGGCGATGGGGGCAGAACCCATACCGGATTCATTGGAAAAAAGTCCTCTTGCGATTCCATACTGCATGGCCATCATGATACCACGTCCTACAAGACCTCCTGCAGCAGCACCAGGGGTAAAAGCAAATTTGCAGATGGTTTTTACTGCGGGAATGATAAAATCGAAATTGATCCCCAGGATGATGATACATCCAATCACATAGAAAAATGCCATAAACGGAACAAGACGTTCACATACATTGGCGATGGATTTGATCCCGCCGAAAATAACAAGGGCAGTAAGAACTGCCACAGCAATGCCGATCGCTGCCGGCGGAATATGAAGGTTCTCATTACATACCGTTGCAATGGCATTGACCTGGGTAGCACATCCGATTCCAAAGGAAGCAAAGCCACCGAAAAAGGCAAAGATCAGACCAAGCCAGCGCATATTTAATCCGCGCTCCAGGGCATACATAGCACCACCCTGCATACGGCCGTCTTTGGTTTTGACGCGGTATTTTACAGCGATGAGAGACTCACTGTATTTGGTGGCGATTCCGAAGACACCGGTAAGCCAGCACCAGAGGACTGCACCGGGACCACCAAGAGCAATGGCAGTACCGACACCGATGATATTTCCGGTTCCAATAGTGGAAGCAAGGGCTGTTGTCAGGGCGCCAAACTGGCTGACTTCACCTTCCGCATTGGTATCTTTGGTGACAGACAGGCGAATGGCGGTACCAATCTTACGCTGGATCACACCGGTACGGATGGTCATGAAAATATGGGTGCCCAGAAGTAAAATGATCATCCACCAGCCCCACACCAGACTGTCGATCTGGTTTATCACACTTCCGATTGCATTCATCATAGAAATCTCCTCCCTTTCTCAAAGCGAAATATCGCAGGACTGCAGAAATAGCACAAGGGCGTACAGACATAGGAAATATGTGCTGTACGCCCTTGTACGTTACGCTCTTAAGTTTTGATTATTGTGTTAATTATACAGGAATATTCAGAATAATGCAACAAAAATATTTCATCTGAACAGGAGTTTTTCTGAAAACCAGATAATCACAGGAGATTTTTTGTTATGGAGAAAAAACAAAAATCATGGTAAAATAAAAATGCATGACAAAAAAGGTTAAATCAGGAGAAAACGTATGAAAAAGAATCACTTTGAATTAAAAAATTATGTTATGGCAACCGGCGTTTTTATCTTGGCGGTTATAGCAGGGATTCTTATTTTTTTCGAGTGTGTGCAGAGGGCTGTACAGGTGAATTCTCAGAATACATTGAAGATAAATGTGCAGAGACAAAGTGAACATTTGCGGACGATACTGGATATTAATTATCAATATCTGAATGAGATTGCCTCTGCAATGGGAAGATCAGAAGAACTTTTTTCAGAAGAAAATAAAGAACGACTGATATCCATTTATGAAAAGACAGACCTGGAGAGGGCTGCTCTTATTGATAAGAATGGAGATGCATACTACGACAATGGAGTAACCAAGAATGTTTCTCATCGCAGATATTTTCAGGAGGCTATCAGTGGAGAGCAGACCATCAGCGATCCCCTGGAAAGCAGTGTGGATCATAAGGTGCGGGTGGTTTTAGGTGTGCCGGTATACAAAGACCATAAAGTGATCGGTGTGTTGGGCGGATCCTGTAATGTTACAGCGCTGAGCCATATGCTTTTTAATGATCTTTTTGATGGAGCGGGAAACAGTCTTCTGGCTACAAGTGATGGAGAGATCATTGCCTTTGACAGTGGTTCGGCGTCTGGTACGGAGATCACATATGGAATCAATCTTTTTAAATATTACGGAGAAAAAAATCTCAAAGGGAAGCATGCTTTTCAGGATATTCAGGAAGATTTTAAAGTTGGCGAAAGTGGTCTGGTGAAGCTTAGTCTCAAAGAGAGAAAAGAAGAGGACCGGTATCTGGCATATATGCCTCTTGGATACAACGACTGGATGATCTGTTATGCAATTCCTGTAAAAAGTGCACAGCAGGCTTATGAATTCATTTCCGGTTATGAAATCCTATTTATGGGAAGCTTCTGTATTCTGGTGCTTCTCCTGCTCCTGTATATTGTTGTAAGAAATAATCAGGAGAAAGCGGAATTGGTACGTTCTGCCCAGAAGGATGCGCTTACAGGCGTTTATAACAGAGAGAATACGCAGAAGGTGATCGATGCTATTCTGAGAGAAAAAGCTCCGGAAGGCTTTCATGGCTTTCTGATCCTGGATATGGATCATTTTAAAGAAGTGAATGATGTTTACGGACATGTCATGGGAGATAATGTATTAAAGATGCTGGGAGGTTTTCTTAAAGAGCAGTTCCGGGAACAGGATGTGATCGGGCGTATCGGCGGGGATGAGTTTGTGATCCTGCTCTGTAATATCGGTTCCCGGAAAAATATGGAGAGCAGAATAAAAAAACTTCATGAAAAGCTCAGGGAGATCCGTATGGAAGGCATGGGAGAGCATACATTTACTTTTAGTGCAGGAATTGCTTTTGCACCACAGGATGGAGATAACTTTATGGAACTGTATCAAAAAGCAGATTTTGCCCTTTATCAGGTAAAACGTTCCGGAAGGGATGGCTACCGGATCTATAAATAACAATAAAAAAGACAGAAGATATCCTGAAGAGAAAAAAGGAAATCTTCTGTCTTCTTTTTGTATAAATTGGAATGGGAAGCTTTGATGTCCTTAGGCTTCCGGAATTTTTTGAATGATCGTTCTGTTTATGACAACCAGGAAAGCTACGGACACGATCAGAGAAATGATCTCCGCAATGGGGAAAGACCACCATACTGCGTGAAGACCGCCGATGGAAGCAAGGATATAAGCAGCAGGTACCAGGACAAACAGCTGACGCATGATAGATACGATCATACTGAATACAGCTTTTCCGAGTGCCTGGAATACAGTTCCCGCAATGATACAGAACCATGCGATCAGATAGTGGATTCCTATGATACGAAGTGCAGGGATTCCGATGGTAAGCATATCTTCGGAAGCACTGAACAGCCCCAGCAGTGTTTTCGGAATAAATTCAAAGGCAAGAAAACCAATGAATGTAAAACAGAATGCGATGAACATGCTGACTTTGACAGTTTTAAGCATACGCTTTCTGTGGTGTGCACCATAATTATAGGCAATGATCGGTGTAATGCCGTTGTTAAGTCCAAATACAGGCATGAAGAAAAAACTCTGCAATTTGAAGTAAACACCAAATACTGCAGTTGCAGTGACTGTGAACTGTACCAGGATCAGATTCATGCAGTAGGTCATGATAGAACTGATGGACTGCATGATGATCGATGGAATACCTACTGCATAAATATGGCCGATGATCTTAAGGTCAGGACGGAAGCCCCTGAAGCTGAGCCGGACTTCATGATTAAATTTATGGTTGCAGATTCCGGCAACGATGCAGGCTACACACTGTCCGATCACAGTAGCTACAGCAGCTCCGGTAACACCCATTTTCGGAGCACCGAACAGACCAAAGATCAGGATCGGGTCAAGGATGATGTTGGTGATGGCACCGCACAGCTGAGAAGTCATGCTGAATATGGTTTTTCCTGTGGATGTGAGCAGACGTTCAAAGAAAAACTGTCCAAGCAGACCAAAGGAGAATATCATAACTGTGCTCAGATATTCAATCCCAAATTTAAGGATCTCAGGGTCTGCGTTATGTACCTGGCTGGCATAAAATGGTTTTACTACTGTAAATCCAAGGATCAGGAAAACCAGATAGCTTAAGCCATACAGGAAAGCAGCATTGCTGGCTGTCCGATCAGCTTTTTCAAAATTCTTTTCTCCAAGGGATTTGGAAAGCAGTGCGTTCATACCCACACCGGTACCTGCACCTACTGCGATCAGAAGTGTCTGCAGTGGAAAAGCCATGGAAACTGCCGTCAGAGCATTTTCGGAAAGCATGGCAACGAAAACACTGTCTACAATATTGTACAATGCCTGCACCAGCATGGAGATCATCATTGGCAGAGACATGTTTAGTACAAGCCTTCCTACGGGCATGGTCCCCATTTTGTTTTCTGCTATGGGAGCAGATGTACTTTTTTGATTCATATTTCCTCCATTTTGTATTTTGTAGTTTTTGACCTAATTATATATATTAGCATGAAAATATAAGGGATTCAAGAAAAGAATATCCTTCTGACATTATTATAAATGGTCCATACTATAAGTATTTAAACGATTTTGATAGTTGACATGAATTTTCAGATATGCTATGCTTATGTAGATTTTGAAGGACAAGAAAGAGTCTTTTCAAAGCAATTATTTTGGACCACTCCATTTTGGGGTCAAGGCCATACGGACAGCCGGGTCCACTGCCGCTGATGGTAACTTTGGTTGCCTTATTGATTGAGTTAGAAGCTCAAATTTTATAAGTTGGTTCCTTTGATAACCGTCATGCGCATGTTGCGCAGACTTGTGAAACGGTCAATAAGAGTAGTAAAAGTATGATTGCTATATAGACTCTGACATATATCATCCGGATTCTGATCTCATGTAAATATGGGGATTCTCATATTTATATGCGATGAAAATAAAATCAGGAAGAATGATCTAAGCAGGTTTACGGTTTTGTATCGGCCTGCTTTTTTTGTGCGGATAAAGGAACTGGAAATGGAGAAGCAATGAACAGAAGTCGTTTTAAACTGGACCAGAATCATGCTCCAATTCATGAAGCTCTGGAAAAATTCCTGCGTATGAGAGTAGTACCTTTCGATGTGCCGGGACATAAAAGAGGAAGAGGAAATCCGGAGCTTACTGAATTTCTGGGACAAAAATGTGTAGGTGTGGATGTAAACAGCATGAAGCCGCTTGATAATCTCTGTCATCCCGTATCTGTGATCCGGGAGGCGGAAGAGCTGGCAGCAGATGCCTTTGGAGCAGCGCATGCATTTCTTATGGTTGGAGGAACTACAAGCTCAGTGCAGACTATGGTGCTAACTGCCTGTAAGAGGGGAGATGAGATCATTCTTCCCCGAAATGTCCACAGAAGTGTGCTGAATGCGCTGGTTCTGTGCGGAGCAATCCCGGTCTATGTGAATCCGGAGGTGGATCAGAGACTTGGGATTTCTCTTGGAATGCGACGTGAACAGGTGGCAAAGGCAATTAAGGAGCACCCAAATGCGGTGGCTGTGCTGGTGAACAATCCCACCTATTATGGAATCTGCAGTGATCTTCGCGCAATTGTACGCATGGCTCATGAAGCAGGAATGCTGTGTCTGGCAGATGAGGCACATGGAACTCATTTTTATTTTGGCGGAGGTCTGCCGGTTTCGGCAATGGCAGCTGGTGCAGATATGGCGTCTGTATCCATGCATAAAAGCGGCGGAAGCCTGACCCAGTCCAGCCTTCTTCTTACAGGACCAGGTGTTCATGCCGGTTATGTCCGTCAGATCATCAATCTGACTCAGACTACTTCAGGCAGCTATCTTCTGATGTCAAGTCTTGACATTTCGCGCCGGAATCTTGCACAGCGAGGACGCCAGATTTTTCATCAGGTAGCAGATATGGCAGAGTATGCAAGGGAAGAGATCAATGCTATTGGCGGCTATTATGCATTTGGAAAAGAGCTGGTGAATGGAGATTCGGTTTTTGATTTTGACATTACGAAATTAAGTGTACATACCCTGGATATCGGACTTGCAGGGATCGAGGTTTACGATATACTGAGAGATGAATATGATATTCAGATCGAATTTGGTGATATTGGAAATATTCTGGCTTATCTGTCGATCGGAGATCGTGCCCAGGAAATAGAGCGGCTGGTAAGTGCTCTTGCGGAGATCCGCAGGCGATTCCAGAAGGATAAATCAGGATTGCTGGATCAGGAATATATCGATCCTCAGGTAGTGACAAGTCCTCAGGAAGCTTTTTATGCAGAAAAATGCAGCCTTCCTCTCAGAGAAACCGAAGGCAAGGTATGCAGCGAGTTTGTAATGTGTTATCCTCCGGGAATCCCGATTTTGGCTCCGGGGGAACGAATCACTCCGGAAATCCTGGATTATATTGAATATGCCAAGGCAAAAGGATGCAATATGACAGGCCCTGAAGATCCGGATATATTGCGTTTAAACGTACTGGCAGGGAGGTAAAGAAAATGGAAATGTGGTTTTCGGAATTTCATACACCGGATGTGAAGCATAGTATCCGGGTAAACCGTCAGCTTTATTCAAAGCAGAGTGACTATCAGAGAATTGATATTTTTGAGACACCGGAATTTGGCAGGGTGCTCACACTGGACGGTAATGTAATGCTCACAGAGCGTGACGAATTTATTTATGACGAAATGATCACTCATGTACCTATGGCTATTCACAAAGAAGCCAAAGATATTCTTGTGATCGGAGCAGGAGACGGCGGAGTTGTACGTGAACTGACCAGGTATGACCGTGTCAGCCATATTGATCTGGTAGAGATGGATCCTATGGTAGTAGAAGCCTGTCGCGCATATCTTCCGGGAAATGCCTGCAGGCTGGATGACAGGAGAGTGCACCTTCATTATGAAAATGCGTTGAAATATATACGCCGCTGCGAAAATAAATATGATCTTATTATTGTAGATTCCTCGGATCCCTTTGGCCCATCGGAGGGATTATTTACCCGTGAATTTTACGGAAACTGCTATAATGCGCTGAAGGCGGATGGAATCATGGTTAATCAGCAGGGAAGTCCTTTTTATTCCGAGGATGCGCATGCCATGCAGCGCAGTCACAAAAGAATTGCCAGTACTTTCCAGATCAGCCGTGTTTACCAGGCTCATATTCCTACCTTTGCTGCCGGCTACTGGCTGTTTGGCTTTGCAAGTAAAAAATATCATCCTGTGGATGACCTGGATTCGAAGGCATGGAATTCACTGAATCTTCGCACCCGTTACTATACTACAAGGCTTCACAAAGGTGCATTTTATCTTCCGGCTTTTCTGGAGGAAATGCTTCAGGAGGTGGAGGACTGATTTATGATCTTACCAAATATTGAAAATTTTATCGGTTGTGACAGCAGCTTTGAGGAAGCAGAAATTGTTCTTTACGGAGCTCCCTTTGATTCGACCACAAGCTTTCGTCCGGGAGCCAGGTTCGGTCCTTCTGCCATTCGTCATGAAAGCTTTGGACTGGAAACCTACAGCCCTTATCAGGATCGTGACCTTATGGATATCCGGGTATTTGACAGTGGAGATCTGGAACTTTGCTTCGGTAGCAGTGAAAAGGCGCTTGCTGATATACAGGATCGTGCAGAGGAAATCCTGAAAGAGGGAAAAATGCCGCTGCTTCTGGGGGGAGAGCATCTGGTGACACTGGCTGCTGTGAGAGCTGTCGCCGGGAGATATCCGGGACTTCATATTATTCATTTTGATGCGCACGCAGATTTAAGAGACGATTATCTTGGTGCCCATTTAAGTCATGCGTGTGTTATCCGCAGATGCTATGATATTCTGGGAGATGGGAGGATACATCAGTTTTGTATCCGAAGCGGGGAGAGAGAAGAATTCCGGTTTGCAAAAGAGCATACAGATTTTCATCCCTTTACCTTTGAAGGCCTGGAAGAAACCGTACAGGAATTGGCCAGGAAGCAGGTTCCGGTATATTTTACCATTGATCTGGACTGTCTGGATCCATCTGTATTTCCGGGAACCGGTACACCGGAGGCAGGAGGCGTAAGCTTCCTTGAATTGCTCGCTGCTATCCGGAAGGTATCAGAATTAAATATTGTGGGAGCAGATGTCAATGAGCTGGCACCTATGCTGGATCCAAGCGGTGTTTCCACAGCTACAGCATGTAAGGTGGTCAGGGAACTGCTGCTGGCGGTGGCAAAATAAAAACAGTTACGAAAATTGAGTATAAAAAAGGAGACAAAAAACATGAGCAGAGTACTTGTAATCGGCTGCGGCGGAGTAGCCAGTGTAGCAATTCAGAAGTGTTGTCAGGCAGATACTGTATTTACAGAACTGTGTATAGCAAGCAGGACAAAAGAAAAATGTGATGCACTTGCCCGGAAACTGGAAGGAAAAACAAAAACAGTTATTACCACCGCAAAGGTGGATGCGGATGATGTAAACCAGCTGATCCAGCTGATCAATAGTTACAAACCGGATCTGGTAATGAACATTGCGCTTCCGTACCAGGATCTGACCATCATGGATGCATGTCTGGCATGTGGTGTAAACTATATGGATACGGCAAACTATGAGCCGGAGGATACGGATGATCCCAAATGGCGTGCTATTTACGAAAAACGCTGCAAGGAAGCGGGATTTTCCGCATATTTTGATTATTCCTGGCAGTGGGCATACCGGAAGAAATTTGAAGAGGCAGGGCTTACAGCACTTCTTGGCTGCGGCTTTGACCCGGGTGTTACCCAGGCATATTGTGCATATGCATTAAAGCATGAGTTTGACCAGATCGATACCATTGATATTCTGGACTGCAATGGAGGAGACCACGGATATGCATTTGCAACCAACTTTAATCCGGAAATCAATCTTCGTGAGGTAAGTGCGCCCGGAAGCTACTGGGAGAATGGACACTGGGTGGAAATTCCTCCGATGGCGATCAAGCGGGAATATGATTTTGATCAGGTCGGCGATAAAGATATGTATCTTCTGCATCATGAGGAGATCGAGTCCCTTGCCCAGACAATTCCGGGAGTAAAGAGAATCCGTTTCTTTATGACCTTCGGACAGAGCTATCTGGATCACATGCGCTGTCTGGAGGATGTGGGAATGCTTTCTACTACTCCGATCAACTATAATGGACAGGAAATCGTTCCTATCCAGTTTTTGAAGGCTCTTCTCCCGGATCCGGCCAGCCTGGGTCCACGTACTAAGGGAAAAACTAATATTGGCTGCATTTTCACCGGGGTGAAGGATGGAAAAGAGAAAACCTATTATATTTATAATGTTTGTGACCACCAGGAATGTTATAAAGAGGTTGGAAGTCAGGCAATCAGCTATACGACAGGCGTTCCGGCTATGTGCGGAGCATTAATGATGCTTACCGGAAAATGGATCCGCCCGGGAGTGTATACAGTAGAAGAATTTGACCCGGATCCGTTCCTGGAAGCACTTGACAAATATGGACTTCCACGCAGCGAAAATCATGATCCGGAGCTGGTGGATTAATGGAAAGAACAGATACAAGATCACCCTTTGCAGCGTCCGGCGGAATTATTCCGCCGGAGCTGCGGAAGATCAAAACACCTTGTTATGTTCTCGACGAAGCGGCGCTTATAAAAAATGCAGAATTAATGGGGAATATTGCCAAGAGAACAGGCTGCAAAATGCTCCTGGCACAGAAGGCTTTCAGTAATTATGACTGCTATCATCTTTTGGAACCATATTTGACAGGAACAGAAGCAAGCGGACTGTACGAAGCCAGGCTTGGTGCCCAGGAGATGCCCGGAAAAGAGGTACATGTATTTTGCGCCGGATATCGTGAGGATGAATTTGAGGAGCTGCTTAGCTTTGCAGATCATATAGTGTTTAACTCTCCTTCTCAGCTTCTTCGCTTTGGAAAAAGAGTGAAGGAGGCCGGGAAAAGTGCAGGGCTTCGGATCAATCCGGAATGCTCTACCCAGGAGGGACATGCTATTTATGATCCCTGTGCCCCAGGCAGCCGCATGGGTACTACAAGAGCACAGTGGGAGACTGCTGTGAGAAAGCATCCGGAGCTGATCGGATTATTGGAGGGTATTCATTTTCACACCCTTTGTGAGCAGGACTCTTCTGATCTGGAAACTACTCTTACAGCAGTAAAGACGAAATTCGGAGATCTGATTTCTCAGATGAAATGGCTGAACCTGGGAGGTGGACATCATATTACAAGACCAGGCTATGATATTGCACGGCTTGAGAAGTGCATCAGAGCAGCAAAGGAAGAATGGAAGGTAGATGTTTATCTGGAGCCCGGAGAGGCATGGGCCTTAAATGCAGGATTCTTTTTGACAACTGTTCTGGATGTGCTGCAAAATGGTGATACCCGGCTTGCAATTTTGGATGGAAGTGCTGCCTGTCATATGCCGGATGTTCTGGAAATGCCTTATCGTCCTCCTCTTCTTGGAGCAGATGAACCGGGAGAAAATGCAGTCACAATCCGGCTCGGAGGACCAACCTGCCTGTCAGGAGATATCATAGGAGATTACAGCTTTTCAGAGCCGTTGAAGTACGGAGATATCCTCATGTTTGGTGATATGGCCATTTATACAACCTGCAAGAACAATACCTTTAATGGAATGCCTTTGCCTGATATATGGCTGAGACATGGCGATAAAACCATGGAACGTCTTACTGATTTTGGGTATGAAGATTTTAAAGGCAGACTTGGACGCTGCAGGAAATAAGAGCAGTTTTTCGAAAAATAATATTGACAGGTTTAATAAAAAATGGTGCTGAACATAATATCCAACACCATTTTTTTATATAGTCTGGTCCAATGATCATAATCTGACATGGTGTAGCTATTGGTGTCATAAATACAGGAAATACTGGGATTATTTCATGTTTCAAAAAGGTGTGGATCTGCATTTGGTTAAGATAATTTGACAGGTTCTTATAAAACAAATAAAATTGATAAAATATGTAAAGTTTTAGTTGGATTTTAAGCATTTTGTGGTACACTAATATAGTATATCAAAAATGGGAGGGAGATTCAAAAATGAGCAAAAACGAAGGAAAAGGGTTAAAGTCTTTTAACAAGGGATTTCAAGTGCCTGATACCTACATTATCATCTTTTTTGTAGTTGTTTTCGCAGCACTTATGACATTTCTTGTACCAAAGGGATTTTACGAAACACAGGATATTTCATATATGATCAATGGTGTTGAGAAAACCCGTACAGTAATCAAAGACGGAAGTTTCCAGTATCTGACAGATGATACAGGAAATGTAGTAACAGAAGGAGTAGCACTCTTTAGTGGAGATGGTGGAACAGGATTTTTTAACTATATGTATAACGGAATCGTAAATAGTTCTGCAATCGAGATTATCGCATTTCTTATGGTAGTAGGTGGTGCATTCGGTATCATGATCCGTACAGGTGCGATTGAATCCGGATTGATCGGATTGATCCGTAAGGCAGAGGGAGCAGAAAAACTACTGATTCCGATACTTTTCGTACTGTTTTCTCTTGGTGGAGCAGTTTTCGGGATGGGAGAAGAAGCGCTTCCGTTTACTATGATTCTTTGTCCGTTGTTTGTAGCAGTTGGATATGATTCAGTTATCGCAGTTCTTGTTACTTATGTTGCAACACAGATTGGTTTTGGTTCATCTTGGATGAATCCATTCTCTGTAGGTATTGCACAGGGTATTGCAGGTATTGACGTATTCTCCGGAGCAGGATTCCGTATGGTAATGTGGGTAGTATTTACAGCACTCGGCTGTGGAATGACTATGTTCTATGCATCAAAGATCAAAAAGACTCCGACAATCTCAATCGCATATAAGACTGATTCATATTTCCGTGAGCAGAATGAAAAAACAGGAATTGACGAAGGACATTCATTTGGTCTTGGACACATTTTAGTTCTTCTGACACTGGCTGCTACAGTAGTATGGGTAGTTTGGGGAGTTATGACTCAAGGATACTACATGCCGGAGATTGCTACACAGTTCTTTATTATGGGAATTGTTTCCGGTGTGATCGGAGTTATCTTTAAACTGAACGATATGAAACTAAATGATATTGCAATATCATTCAAAGATGGGGCAAAAGATCTGATTGGTGCTGCACTTGTTGTTGCTATGGCACAGGGTATCATGCAGGTTCTTGGTGGATCTGATCCGACCACACCTACAGTTATCAATACAATTATGTATAATATTTCAAATGCATTGTCTGGAGTTTCCGGAGCGGTTGCAGCAGTACTTATGTATCTGTTCCAGTCCGTATTTAACTTCTTTGTTGTATCCGGAACAGGACAGGCTGCGATCACAATGCCGATCATGGCTCCACTGTCAGACCTGTTAGGTGTTTCACGACAGACAGCTGTAGTTGCATTCCAGCTTGGTGATGCATTTACAAATCTGATTGTTCCTACATCCGGATGTCTGATCGGATCTCTTGCAATTGCAAAGATCGAGTGGTCTAACTGGATTAAATTCATGTGGAAATTCCTTGGCGTCTTAATGATTGGTGCAATCATTACAGTTCTTATTGCAGTTGGGATTGGATTCTAAAACATGCATTGGATAATTGGGAGTGATTTATGATGAAATTAATTCAGAATATTGATGTTTATGCTCCACAGCATCTGGGGAAAAAAGATGTACTTATGATCAATGATAAGATTATTAAGATTAAAGATGCAGGTTCTATATCCGCAGACGGATTTCTTTCTGAGGCAGAAATGATCAATGGAGAGGGGTTACTTTTAACTCCGGGATTCATTGATAGTCATGTTCATGTACTAGGAGGCGGTGGCGAAGGTGGATTCGCCAATCGTACTCCGGAAGCAACTATGGAAGGACTTACGAAGTTTGGAGTAACAACAGTTGTTGGCTGTCTTGGAACAGATGGGATCGGTCGTGATATATGTGCACTGGTTGCAAAGACAAAAGGATTGAATGAGCAGGGAATGTCTGCATACTGTTATACAGGCAGTTATCAGATTCCGGTTCGTACGTTGACTGACAGTATTGTGAAAGATATTATGATGATTCAGGAAATCATTGGAACTGGAGAAATCGCGATCTCTGATCATCGGTCTTCACAGCCGACTTTTGAGGAATTTGTACGTGTCGTTGCGGATACAAGACTTGGTGGTGTTCTTTCCGGGAAAGCTGGTATTGTAAATGTTCATCTTGGTGACAGTCCGAGATGCTTAGATCTTATTGAACGGGTGGTAGATGAGACAGAGATACCGACTTCTCAAATACTGCCAACACATATCAATCGAAATGAGCTGCTTTTCTGCAAGTCAATGGAATATGCGCTGAAAGGCGGAGCAGTAGATTTTACCGGAAATGAAGATATTGACTATTGGGAAACTATCTGTGATGAGGTACGAGTATGTAATGGTATCAAACGGATGTTAGATGCAGGAGTAAATCCTAACCGCATGACAATTTCTTCTGATGGACAGGGAAGCCTTCCGATGTACAGTAGTGATGGCGAATTCTTTGGAATGGGCGTTGGACAGTCCAGCTGCCTTCTGAAGGAAGTTAAAGAGTGTGTGTTTAAAGCGGATATCCCGTTGGAAATTGCACTTTCAACAATAACATCCAATCCGGCAGAAATCCTTCGCCTTAATGGAAAAGGAAAGATTGAAGAGGGCTATGATGCGGATCTTTGTATCCTGGATCAGGACCTGCAGCTTGTTGAGGTAATAGCAAGAGGTAAAACAGTGTATACAAAATAGAATTAGAAATATCCGGTATAAGAACAGATGTGTTCCGTACCGGATATTTTACTAGCATACATTCTAATAGATGGGGGCAAAATAATGCTGACTTATACATATGTTTCAAAGGGAAAATTTGAACTAATGGAAAAACCGAAACCAGTGCTCATGCATGAACGAGATGCCATTGTAAAGGTGACACTGGCCAGCATCTGTTCCAGTGACCTGCATATTAAACACGGAAGTGTTCCGCGTGCAGTCCCGGGAATTACAGTTGGCCATGAGATGGTAGGTATTGTTGAGGCAGTCGGTTCTAAGGTGACGCATGTAAAACCGGGAGACCGGGTGACTGTAAATGTAGAAACCTTTTGCGGAGAGTGTTTTTTCTGTAAGAAAGGATATGTAAACAATTGTACCGACAAGAATGGTGGCTGGGCACTTGGCTGTCGTATCGATGGGGGACAGGCAGAATATGTCCGGGTTCCTTTTGCAGATCAGGGATTGAATAAAATCCCGGAAGGTGTTACGGACAGACAGGCTTTACTGGTAGGAGATGTTCTTGCTACTGGTTATTGGGCAGCACGTATTTCTGAAATCACAGAGGAAGATACCGTACTGATCATTGGAGCCGGTCCAACAGGAATATGTACTTTACTTAGTGTTATGCTGAAAAATCCAGCGAAGATCATTATATGTGAAAAGGACGAGACACGTATTCGCTTTATTAATGAGCATTATCCGGAAACTCTTACTGTTTCACCGGAAGACTGTAAAGAGTTTGTTAAGACTAATAGTGAGCATGGTGGAGCTGATGCAGTCCTTGAAGTTGCCGGAGCAGAATCGACATTTAAACTGGCGTGGGAATGTGCCCGACCAAATGCAATCGTGACAGTGGTTGCGCTTTACGATAAAGCGCAGATGTTACCACTCCCAGATATGTATGGTAAAAATCTCACTTTTAAAACAGGTGGAGTGGATGGCTGCGATTGCGAAGAAATTCTGAAGCTGATATCAGAAGGTAAGATCAACACGGAACCGCTGATTACGCATACCTATCCGTTAAACAGGATTGAAGAGGCATATGAATTGTTCGAAAATAAGAGAGATGGTGTGATTAAAGTAGCAGTGGAATGCTGAGAAACAGGTACGGGAGGCTGAACAATAGTAAGTTTATTACAAGTAATTTTACCCGTGATCATAATGCTTATTATTGGGATAATCTGCAGAGAGAAAAAACTGATCCGCCCAGAGGGAATTGAAGGACTTCAGGCATTGGTTATGAATTTTACACTTCCAATCTCATTGTTTTATACTTTTTATCGGGCAAGTATTAAAGCAGATACTGTGATATTTCCGGTTACCTTCTTCGTAGTGACCGCAGGTGGGATTTTTGCAGGAAGGCTGCTTTGTAAACTTGTAAAAGAAAAAGATGTCTATTTTCCCTTTACACTGACAGGATATGAGGCAGGAATGCTGGGATATGCTTTGTTTGGTATTCTGCTTGGAAATGATAAGATCACGCAATAACTTGCTTAATCTTGCCCCATTTTGCCAAGATGGCAGCTAAAACACACATTTCACAAATCCCCGAAATCCATTGCAAAACAGGGCATTTCCGGGCAAATCAAGGAGAAATAAAACAATGATAAAAATATTTTTCATCTGCCACGGCACTCTTTGAAAGATTCTTCAAAAAGCCAGTAAAATCAAGGTCTGGAAGGCATAGGCGGTTAGAAAATAACCCGAAAATAACCCATGGGATTTTGTGCAGATATTACATGTAAATATAGATGATGTTTGGGATGCAACATGATAGAAGAGCTGTAAGATTTTGAAAAGAAAATCTTATGGCTCTTTTTGCAAACAAATAGAAGAGGAAAATAGTGGTGAAAAAGTTATTGACATACACCACGAATATAGTTATAATTCTAAATGTTTGAATTATAACTATTTATATGATAAAAGAAGGAGCTAAATAATAAATGGATGATTCATTTCACTACCTGTCTATGATAAACCATATGACTGTCCAGAAAAAACTAATGGAACAGCTGGCAGACACAGGCCTTACCTTGGGACAGCCCAAAGTATTGGATTACCTGAAAGATCACGATGGTGCCAGCCAGAAAGAGATTGCGGCAGGATGCCTCATCGAGGCAGGATCTTTAACGTCCATTTTGAACCGTATGGAAGAAAAAGGTCTGATCGAAAGAAAAATGCTCAATGGAAACCGTCGTACTTTTCATATTTTTATGACAGAATCCGGAAAGAAAAATCAGAAGCTTGTGGAGGAGGCTTTTAAGAAGATAGAAAAAACTGCATTAAATGGTATTTCCGAAGAAGAGCAGAAGTTGTTTATGGATATTTTTTGCCGGATCTATCGAAATCTTGCAGATATGAAATGAGGGGGAAATAAAAAATGGAGAAACGAAAACGATATTTAATATTTCTGGTGGGATTGTTTGTAAACTCCCTGGGAGTCAGTCTGATCACAAAGGCAAACCTAGGAACATCCCCGATTTCATCAATTCCTTACGTATTAAGTCTTAATTTTCCATTTACACTTGGAAATTTTACCATCTTTTTCAGTATCTTTCTGATCGTACTGCAGTTGATCATCCTGAGAAAGAACTTTAAATTGGAGCACATCCTTCAGATTCCGGTATCCATCATATTTGGATATTTTATTGATCTTACCATGATTCTTTTTTCCTGGGTCAATCCGGAAGCGTACATCATGAAGATTGTATATCTTCTCATCGGATGTCTGATTCTTGGCGTAGGTGTATATATGGAGGTCTTGGCAGACGTTGTCATGCTTCCGGGAGAATCTTTTGTCCGTGCTATTGTTCTTACATGGAAAACAAATTTCGGAACAACCAAGATCTGTTTTGATGTATCCATGTCAGTGATCGCTGCTGTACTTTCTTTCGTATTTGCAGGAAGACTGGCTGGTGTAAGAGAAGGTACCGTTATTGCTGCCCTTCTGGTAGGCTTTATCGCCAGACTCATCGGTAAGAAACTTGTATTCCTGAAAGATATGATTTTCCTGGAAAGCGTATCTGCAGAAAACGAGAACGAAGCAAAAGAACAGACAGCAGGAACCTATGGAAAAAATGTTATCGCCATTGGAAGACAGTTTGGAAGTGGCGGCCACGATATTGGCAAGATTCTTGCAGAAAAGTTGGGATATGATTTTTATGATGCGGAGATTATCCAGATGACAGCAGGAACCACCGGATACACACCGGAATTTATCAAGAAAAACGAAGAGATCATGACAAACAGTCTCATCTATGATCTGGTTAATCAGATGTATCTGAATGCGGATATGCAGGATGAAGCACCGAAGGATAAGATTTTCGAGGCAGAATGTCAGGTTGTACGTAATCTTGCGAAAAAAGGCAACTGCGTGATAGTAGGCCGTTGTGCAGATTACGTTCTCAGAAATTCCGGAAACTGTCTGAAAGTATTTTTTTCAGCGCCTCTTGTGAGCAGAATTAGAAGAGTGGCACAGAGACAGAATATCTCCGAGGGAGAAGCCAAAGCTACGGTTCAGAAAAATGAAAAACTCCGTGCAGATAACTACCGTTATTACACCCGCCGTATGTGGGGTGCAGCCGGAAACTTTGATCTCAGCCTGAATACAGATTTGGGAGAAGAATATATTGAGAACTGCATCCGCAGTGCTATGAAACTGTAAAAATATATAAAGCCTTATAATATTTGTCGTAAATGATATAGCCCCTTAAGGAACAGTCAATCTAAAAATCATATTTGAGGGACATATTATTTGCAGTAATATTATAAGGCTTTTTCTTTTCTATTGTATACAGATAAGACACATACAGGACTTATAAAGTATTTCGGTATTCCGCTGGTGTCATATGGAACTTTTTCTCAAAAATTTTATAAAAATGCGTAATGTTGGAATAACCGATCTCTTCCATGACAGCAGTAACAGAACGATCAGGCTGCTTTAACATTTTCGCCGCTCTGGACAGACGTATATTCTGGATAAGAGAAGAAAAAGTCTGTCCCGTATAATTTTTTAGGATAAAAAGCAGGAATCCTCGGCAATCAATTACCGAGATGAAAGCGTAAACTGTGCATGTCTACACTCATAATAAATGAAAAGATTGCAGAAAAGTACAACACAACACCAGAAGAGGTACGCAGAGAAATGCAGATAGCCATAGATGCAAGATTTGATAATCCTGATCCGGCTGTGCAGGAAGTATTTATGGGAAACCTGAATCCGGTCATAAGGAAGGTGAACCGGATGTAGTAGGAACACTTTCCGTAAATCGGGATGAAAATTTAACCGTGATGGCTAACCGGGGAGATATTGAGGATAGATGTTCGCTGATAATAGGTATTTATGATATCCTGTAAAGTAATCATATTCATTTTTTCTTCAGCAGTTTTTTGGATTTCATTATAGAATTCCTGTAAAGACAACTGAATATTAATGCCAACGCCGCAATCAGGGTTGGTATGAGTATCTAAATGAAGCAGCGGCTTCTCACCTTCAACTGCTTTATAAATATCCAGCAATGTAATCTGATCTGCTGGTTTTGAAAGAGAAGGACGGGCATGTCCGGCTACACTGGTCATAAGTCCGGCTTTTTTTAGTTTTAACATAAGCTGGCGTACAAAGCCGGGATTTGTATGGACACTTTCTGCAATTGAGGCACTGGAGAGAGATTTTTCCTGGTTGATAGCAATCAGAACCATCACATGAACAGTATCGCTTAATTTTGTTGAATATTTCATGATAAGAAACTCCTTATAGTATGATATAATGATTTTTTTTCACATTTTTGAGACAAAAATATTTCTGGTTTGTCTAAAACATTTCAAGTTCTCAACAGTTCTTTTCAATGTGTTGAGAAACTGTGCATATTTATTATTTTGATGATTGTAAATAATATAATTACAACTATAATGAAATTTAAAGGAAAAGTCAACACAGTAATGAAACTTACGGAGGAGTGTATAATATGCTGATCGTAGACAAATCTATGAAACTATGACTGAGGTAATGAGTTTTGTCCAGGAATGGATAAAAGAGAATCCGGACAAAGTTAGATTTATGAGAACACCAAAATCCTTGTATAAACATTGATTATTACATGATACTATAAATGTTCACAAAGGAGAGCTTATGGAATACAAAAATCAAACAGAAAATCGTGCATTTCAGGAAATGTTGCAGGCAGCAGTAAAACGGCTGCAAAATCGTTCCGGAGAGGATCTTGCTGCAAAAAGTGGGGCTGTTTTTCATAGCAGTCGAAATGTGCTTGAAGTACTGAGTTTTTATGAAACGATTGAAATTCAACTCCCTGAGTTTCGTATTAACTCAAACATGGACGAATGGCATTATCTGACATTGCTGCATTATCTGGATATGGCGGATGGAACAGAAGGTTCACAGAAGCTCATTACTTTTGGTAACCTGAAAGATGGAATGATTCGAGGAACCAAGTTTGACCGGACTGCAGAGCAGAAACTGGAAAAGCTTTTGCAGGATAAAGATCCTGAGAAAATTCAGAAAGCATGTAAAAACCTGGGTGCAGAATTCACAGAGACAAAGGCGGATCTGTGTGCTGTTTTTCCAGTTCTGCCAAGATATCCGGTAACTTTAAAGATATGGTTTGCAGATGAAGAATTTCCTGCATCTGGCAAAATATTTCTTCAGGATCATGCCGATCATTATCTGAGTGTAGAAGATGCGGTAACAGTTGGAGAAATTTTGCTGCAAAAATTATCGGAAGCATTTTCTTCCCTCTGATCATGGATCAGAAAACTTTCCAGTCCGGCTTTGATAAATTTGTCAATTGTTGTCTGAATCTGTTTCCAGTCATTACAGTGATTGCGTAGCATCAGTCTGTTGATGGAAAGGCAGCCATTCATTTGAAAATAAAAAACCGATTCTGCCTGCTCAAAGGTCAGGAGGCTGTGTGACATAAGCCAGGTCACATAGCCTTCTTTTGTATTTTCTGCTAATTTTTCCAGAAGAATGGGGGCAATTGCATCATCCAGAAACAGTGCCCTGTATTGTGATTCCATCTGTATTTTCTGACAGAACGGATAGGAACAGCTTTTTTGATTTAGACAGAATAAATGATCTACAGTTGTTAACATATCCTGAGTCATATCATTAAAAATATCTGATAATACATCATGGATATCGTAGTAATGAAGATAAAAAGTGCCACGGTTGATTTCAGCATTTTTGCAGATCTCTGTAACTGTAATTTTCGTAAAACTCTTCTGCTTTAACAATTCTAAGAACGTATCTTTTATGGTTTGCCTGGTATAGCGGGTACGGCGATCTTGTTTTCTCGTTTTTTCTGACATTATATACTCCTGTATTATTTGGTATCATATGATTCCTCAACAATTTTTCTGATGTGTTGAGTAGCCATACAAATCTCACAGATTGATTATTGTAATTTATATAGTAACAACTATAATGAGATTTAAAGAAAAAGTCAACAGATTGTTCAGAATTTTAGGAGGAAAAACATGGGACATGTAATTGCTGTATCAGGAAAAGGCGGTGTAGGGAAAACAACCCTTTGTGGATTGTTGATTCAATATTTATGTGAAAATGGAAAACATCCGGTTTTAGCTGTAGATGCAGATGCAAATGCGAATTTGAATGAAGTGCTCGGCGTTGAACCGGAGATTACACTCGGAGAACTGAGAGAAGAGATTGAACGTGCAGGAGTTGATCCACGGTATCAGATTCCGACAGGAATAACAAAACAGGCTTATCTGGAAATGCGTCTCTCCGATGCAATTGCAGAAGAAGATGATTATGATTTGATGGTAATGGGGCGAACCCAGGGACAGGGCTGCTATTGTTTTGTAAATGGTCTTGTGCAGACCCAGGTTCAGAAACTGCAAAGCCATTATCCATATATTGTGGTTGATAACGAAGCAGGTATGGAACATATCAGCAGAGGAATCCTGCCAATGATGGAAGTTGCGATTCTTGTAAGTGACTGTTCAAGAAGAGGTGTTCAGGCGGCCGGACGTATTGCAAAGCTGATGAAGGAGTTAAACTTTAAACCACAGAAAACCGGATTGATCGTGAATCGTGTTCCAGATGGAAAATTGGATGCCGGAACTCTGGAAGAAATCCGAAATCAGGGACTGGAACTGTTAGGGGTTGTACCACATGATGACCAGGTATATCAGTATGACTGTGATGGAAAGCCGATCATACGGCTTCCGAAAGATTCTCCTGTAAGAAGTGCACTGGGAGAAATTGTAAAGAAGTTAGGATTGTGAGCTGGAGGATTGAAAGTTTGAAGATTGAGTAAACAGAAATATTATCTGATTTGGTATAACCAATTGCAAAGAAAGGAAAATCCTCATGAGAAATCATTGGACAGAAATAGAAAAATATTTAGAAGACCAGAAGATAGCGCAGGAACTGATTGGAGAACTGAGAGATTTTCACATGCGTTATGAGGTAAAGGATCAGGTAAAGGAACGAGTAGAAAAACCGGATATCCTATTTTATGGGAAAAAGATTCTGGAAATGTCAATAGCAGCGCTTCTTCAGGGAGATAACCTGTTACTTTCCGGTGCGAAAGCTACAGGAAAAAATGTACTATGCGAGACACTGGCATGGATATTCGGAAGACCGGAATACGACATTTCTTTTCATGTAAATACAGACAGTGCCGATCTGATCGGAACGGATACCTTTATAAATAATGAGGTTCGTCTTCGGAAAGGCCCCATCTACCAATGCGCGGAATTTGGAGGATTTGGAATCCTGGACGAAATCAATATGGCAAAAAATGATGCGGTTTCTGTATTGCATGCCACACTGGATCATAGGCGCAGAATCGATATTCCAGGATATAACAGAATTTTACTTCATCCGGCAACACGATTTATCGGCACGATGAATTATGGTTACGCAGGTACCAGAGAGCTAAATGAAGCATTGGTTTCAAGGTTTATGGTAATTGATATGCCTGAAATGGATGAGGATAGTGTCCTTTTTGTATTAAGACAACATTTTCCAGATGGGAAAAAAAGTGCACTGAAAGCATTTGCAGGACTGTTTCTGGATTTGCAGATCAAAGCTTATCATGGAGAAATCTCAACAAAATCTCTTGACCTGAGAGGATTGGTTTCTGCTGTAAAAGCAACAAGAAGCGGACTTTCTCCAATTGATGCAATCCAGATGGGGATCATAAATAAAAGTTTTGATGTATTTGAAAAAGAGATCGTAGAAGATGTGGTTTCTACCAGAATCCCATCTTCCTGGACCGGAAAAGATATATGGGGGTAAGCTTGTATGGAGGATGTCAGATGGCCGGCGGAACAACTGGAAGAACATCGTCTGGAGATCAGTAATCGTATCAGAAATCTTTTTTGGACAGTCAGTGGTGATTATGATATGGAATTTGAACCGGATACAGAAAAATATGTTTATTCAAAACAAACGGTTCTGTATGAGGCAGTGAAGCAGGGTGCCTTTGCACGATATTTTGATCAGAAGAAACTTGGCATGTATTTGATGAAAAAATTACATTTTTCTGCTGGAGAAGATATGCTTTTGCCTCTTGCCGGATTATGCATGGATGCTGCAGTGAATCGGTTTATCATTCGAGAACGTTTGGGAACAAAGGAAATCAGAGAACAGGCGTTCAGAAAATTGGAAAAGGCCGAGGAAGAGCAGGTATCAGACAAAGCTGGAACAGACCTGATTCACAGGATTAGGCTTCTGTATATAAGGCATGTTCTGGAGAACACAGACGATGAGGGAATGGATCCACAGGCAGAGATTGCATTGTACAAGATTCTTTCTCTGAAGGATGCGGAAAATACGGAAGAGGTCATAAACGTGATAGATGAGATTTATAATCATGTTCTGGATCCCTCTTTTGAAAAAAGGAATGGAAATCTGGAGAAGATTTTGAATTTACCGGATATGGCATTGGCCAATGATGCGTGGCAGGAATGCATGACGGATGAACAGATGGAGGACATCATTCAAAAATATCTTTCTAATCTCAAAAAAAAGATGATGAGTCTGGATATCAGAAACAAAAAGAAAAAAAGATCTTATTTTTCTCCGGAAAAAGAAGAAGTTCCGGAAAGCCCGGAGAATATAAATCCACAGGCAGTGCGACGGATACGGGAATATGTGGAACTGAATTACGGAAAATCGTATCTAAGTGAATCGGAGCAGGCCAGAGTCAACCGGAAATTTTGTACAGGAATCCACAAAAACTGTATCCTGTATCTTACAGATGGAATTTTACAGAACCCTGTGATAAAAAATAATCAATACCGTTTTTCTCAGCTGCAGTTTGAAAAAAATAAAGCCTATTATGGAAATAATCACTGGATCATCAAAAGAAATATTTCTGAGTTGGCAGAGTCACTGAAACGGGCATTTATAATCCGAAAGGATGATTTTGTCAGCAGATCTGATGCAGGGCAGCTTGTTCCTGAAAGGTTATGGAAAATTGGAAGAACAGACGATGACAAGTTATTTAATAGAAAAAAGAGATCAGAAGATTCTGAGTTTGTAATAGATGTCCTGATTGATTCCAGTGGTTCCCAAGCTGGCAGACAGGCTCAGGTAGCGGCACAGGGATATATTATCAGTGAAGCATTAAGCCAGGCAGGAATTCCTCATCGGGTGACAGGATACTGTGCTTTCTGGGGATATACAGTACTTCAGAGATTTCGGGATTATGAAGATCCAAGGGAAACAAATGAAAGAATCTTTCAATTTCGGGCGTATGCCAATAACAGAGATGGGCTTGCACTGAAAACAGTCTGTTCCTCTCTCATGGAGCGACCGGAAAAAAATAAGATTTTAATCGTATTAAGTGATGGAAAACCCTGTGATATGAGCATACAACGACTAGGAACCCGCCAGCCCAAGATCTATGACGGAGAAGGAGCTGTGAAAGATACTGCATATGAGGTGCGTCGGGCCAGAAATCAGGGAATTTTCGTAATTGGTATTTTTGTAGGGAATGAAGAAGAACTCTCCGTGGAAAAGAGAATCTATGGAAAAGATTTTGCCTATATTCGTAATATCAGCAATTTTTCCCGTATAGTAGGAACTTTTTTGCGAAGACAAATTGATATGGAATGAAAATGGAGGAATCACTATGGGTAAAATTGAATTTTCCAATTGCCAGGATGTAAGAAATCAGAAAAAGATACAGGAATTAGATTGCCCACGCTGTCATGAACCGGGAGGCATTGAAGCCTTTGTGAAAGACGGGATACTTGCAGAGGATGGAGTATGTGATAACTGCGGATATATTCTTCCAGAAGGAACAGAACTGGAGGAAGTGGAGTAAGAAGCATTTAAGGAGACAACAGATGAAAATTGCTGTAACTGGAAAAGGCGGAGTAGGGAAAACCACGATATCTGCAGTATTAGCACGGCTGTATGCAGAAGAAGGGAAAAAAGTATTTGCTGTAGATGTGGATCCAGATGCAAATCTTGGACTTGCACTGGGTTTTTCAGAGGAAGAACTGGAGAGTATTACGCCTATCAGTAAAATGAGAGGGTTGATCGAGGAGAGAACAGGTGCAGATAAAAGTAATACTTTTTATAAAGTCAATCCAAAAGTGGATGATATTCCTGAAATTTACGGAAAAGAAAATAATGGTGTTCGACTTCTGGTTTTGGGAACTGGTCCTATGTCAAGATTTAGTACAAGTTAAAAAAACAAAATATCTGCTGTTGGAGCAAACTCATTATACATCAGAAAGCCCTGTACGATATTTTTTTATGAAAAAGTTGTAAAGTGGTGTAAAGATTAATGATCTTTGTATTGGCACCGAAAATATATTTATTTCTCCGCGGCTTTTCTTCCAGGATGTGAGAGTGCCGCGGAGAATTTTTTGCGAAGAAAGAATTGCTATAGCTTTTGTAATTCCGGGAAAACCTTTATCTAAGAAAAAAATACAATATTAACATGAATATCATGAATATAATATTGGAGGCTGTGAATATTCCCAAATACTTCCCTCTCAGATTCCTGTTTTCTTTTGCAATATATTTGAAACTTATCAGGCTTGCCATGGATGCAATCAGAGTGCCGAGACCTCCAATATTGGTTCCGACAATTAAAGCCCGGCAATTATCTGTAAAGCCGGATAAAAGAAGCGCAGCGGGAACATTGCTCATAATCTGACTGGCAAGAACAGCAGTAAGTGTTTCCCTTCCTGCCATGATTCTTTCCAGAAAACTGCTGAATTGCGGAATCCTTCCAAGGTTGCCGATAAAAATAAATAATGCGATAAAGGTGGCAAGCAGGGAGTAATCCACCCTGCTTATATTTTCCCTGTTTCTTAGCAGCATATATATAAGAACCAATACAAGAGGAATCTGGTATGGAATGATACGTGCAACAGTGAGCAGGCAGATTGTAAATAAGATCAGGTAAGCGGCCAGGTATTCCATGTTAAGTTCTTTTCTGTCAGAGAATCCCAAAAGAGTTTTATCTTTTTCGGAACCGCATACGTGAGGTGCTTTGGCAGCGGCTACCTGTATCCATATCAGAAGAAGGATAAGTGCTGTGGCGGAATAGGGAAGCATCAGGGTTATTAATTCTGCCGCGGACATCCCTGCTCTGGCATATAGATAAAGGTTCTGCGGATTTCCGATTGGTGTGAGCATGCTTCCGAGATTAGCAGCGATTGTCTGCATGGCTACAATTTTAAGAAGCCAGTAATTGCCCAGTTCCTTTGGCAGTTTATGCACAATGATCAGTGCAAGAGGAACAAAAGTAATCAATGCCACATCATTGGTGATCACCATTGACAGGAAGAAACATAAGAGTACCAACAGCCTGATCACACCCACAGTTCCCGATGTTCCCATAAGCAATTTTTTGGCAAGTATATCAAAAACACCAACAGCCTTCAAACCAGCTACAATTGCCATCAAACAGAAGAGGAGCCCGAGAGTCCTGAAATCGATATAAGTAAAATAAGCCTTATCCGGTCTGACCCAGAACATAGAAAGAAGCGCCAGGATCACTGCAATTGACAAAACGGTTTCTTTCCTGAAAAAAACATATAATTTTTGTAACATAATATTTCCTTTCCGGTCTGATACGACCGCGCATAAGTATATCACAGAAACATCCAGAAAAAAAGAATATCATTTTGTATTGTGGATTGTGTTTGCGATTACCGCCACATTCCTGTATAATAAAAATGTTATCAATGGCGACATCATTTCAAAAGTTCAGAATATGAAAGGAAAACGTTTTGGAAGAACTATACAGAAAATATCAGGGAAAAACAATAAAAGATGACTATGGGAAAAAATTCCAAGGAATTTATAGATTTTGCAAATGACATGAAAAATAGCATGAAAATTAATGCCGCAAAATATGGATTAAGGCTTATTACCTTTGAGACGGGGCATTACGATATGTGCGGATATTTTAAGGACAACGAAACAAAAAAAGTATGCATATTTTTCATTCCATGAATGCAGGAACCACCCCATAGATTTCGACATGATGAACTCTAAGGGATTTCTCGTCCGTTCTGCAAAAGGATTGAACGATTGCACTGGAGGATACAACAACTTTACGGACTTGAAGGGATTTTTCCAATTTTCTCTATTTTTTTCATAATGATCACCACTTTACAACTTTTTCATAAAAAAATATCGTACAGGACTTTCTGATGTATAATGAATTTGACCCAAAACATTACAAAGGAAAGTGACCCTGTACGACAAAAACAATATACAACGAAAAAACACTGATTGGTAGACTTCATCAATATTTTTTGATTTATTTTGAAACTTTTTCTGTTCCAACAGCAGATACCTTATTTCTGCTGATATTATCCATACTAACCTTAGAATCTGCACATTCCATCCGGTTTCTGTATCAGCATTTTTTATCCGAAATAACGGAGAAATCACTGAATGTATTTTATTATGCATGTTCCTATAATATTGGATATGGATGTTCATGTAATGCAGTTAAATGATTAAAGTGAAGAAAGATTTTAGCACTGCATTTTAAAGATATTAGAAGATTAATTAAGTTGGGAAATTTGTTTGAGCAGTAGTCTGCACCCCCTAAACTGACTACGATTTAACTACTACAGATGGAAATGATTTGCTTCATTTTGCACTTTTTTGCAAAAAATGTAGTAAATGAGAAGAAAACTACGATACCTTGAAATGCTGATAAAACCTTGCAAAATACGGCATTTCAAGGCAATTTGAGAGGAGAAAAAACAATGATTCGAGTACTTTTCGTATGCCACGGCAGTGTTTAAGGGACGGAGCAAAAGCCTTGAGTTTATTGGGTTCCTTGGATGGAAATGTAGAATTTACACCTTATTTACACCTTTGGAAGATCGGATTGGAAAAGCTGAAATAATAATATAAATGCGTGGGAGAAATCCTACGCTTTTTACATATAATCGCACAATTTGAATGAAAAAGCCTCATGATCATGTGGGAAAATGAAAGTAAAACTTATTAGATGATATAATGTATTAATTTGTAATTTGAAAGAATATTTGAGGTTTATAGGAATTTATCTGACGGTATACACCTACCATATAGTAGTTATAAAATAGAACGGTATAAATGGATAGTTAGGTAAGAAGATAAAGGTTGTTTAATTGTTAAAAGCTCTTGCGGAAAAAAGCATTTTAAAATAATATATGATTGTAAGAGATGTATAATTTTTACAATGGAGAATAAGATATGTTTGGTAAGAACCAGATCATACAAAATCTTGTGGATTATCCGCTGCTGATTATTGATGATTTAGGAATAGAACGAAATTCCGAGTTTGCTTTGGAGCAGGTCTATAATGTGATAGATAGCCGTTATTGTAAAATGCTTCCGCTGATCGTAAAAACGAATCTGGGACTGAATGAAATGAAATCCACAGATTTGGATACTGCCCATCAGCGTATTTACAGTAGAATACTTGAAATGTGTGTTCCCATCTATTGTGGTGGAGAAGATAAGAGAAAAGAAGAAGGGACAGAAAAACTCGTACAGGTGCAGAACCTGATTACCGGTTAATCTGTCTTTTTTCATTAAAGGGGGTGATTGCCATGATTATTGATCTGGACAGCAGTTGAATCGCTGAAAGGAGGGAAAAGTTATGCAGGAAGAGGTAACTCAGAAAACGGTCACGTTCTGTATTCGGGCTACTAAGATTACAGCAGACCTGTTGAAAAAGGTTCTTGTTGCGTATCTGCGTTATCAGAATCTTTATGCGATAAAAGAAAAGTGCCAGCACGGATCCATTCAGGTTCCATACAGTTACTATGACTGCGGTATACCGGATTATTTTACGAGTGTACCGCTGCACTGGCACAGTGAAATGGAATTAAATTACATAAAATCTGGAAATGGTTTTTTCAAATACGAGGATCAGACCATCTCTGCCAAACCAGGAGACATCGTTCTGATCCAGCCCAACGTCCTTCATGCTATCATGTCGGATGAGCACAGCTCTTTTTTTTATGATACCATTGTTTTTCATCAGAATATGCTGGTGGGAAGTTACGATGACCGTTGTTATACAGATATTCTGCTGCCGATCTTTTCTTCCAGACAAAGAGTTCTGGTCCCTGTATCTCAGGACCCCCCGGGGTATCATGAACTCCATGATTCGGTCCGGACTATTATGCAGTGTGCGCACAAAAATCTTGCAACGTCTGATCTGTTACTGAAAAGCGAACTGCTTCGCTTATTTTATCTGCTGGCATCGACACCGGGACTCTGCACCGAACACACGGTTTCGACAGAATCTCGGATGACCGAAACACTTCGGCCTGTTCTCACTTATATACAGAAACATCATTCTGAATCTGTCACCATAGAGCAGCTGGCAAAGATCGCTCATATGAGCAGCAGTTACTTTATGAGCTGTTTCAAACAGAATTTCGGTCTCGGAGCCATTGAATATCTGAATCAGGTACGTATCCGATCAGCATGCGATCTTCTGCGCAATACGGATCGCAGTATCTCCGACATTGCTTTCGATACCGGATTTCATAACCTTTCAAATTTCAATCGACAGTTTCGCACCAAGGTAGGATGTTCTCCTCAGACTTACCGAAAAGAATCCGTTCTTTCCTGATAGATCCAGTAAGTGATCATCAACATGATCCAGGCGCCGATCCAGGCAGATACTTCTGCCAGAGCAACACCACGAAAAGCCAGATATGGAGTCAGCAGCTTTACCATGACCACTCGAAGAGACACTTCCAGGACTCCTGAAAGCATCGGAACAAACGTATGTCCCATGCCCTGACACCCGTTGCGGAACACAAACAGCCATCCCAGAGGAAACAGACAGATGCCAGTAACCGCCAGAAAATCTCTTGTGTAAGAAATAATCGACGCATCATTCAACATGAAAGAAGTCAGAAACTCAGGAATACACAGCAACATCAAAGCCAGTGGAATATTTATCAGGATCGTCAGGATAACTCCTTCCCGGATACCGGTACGTATCCGCTCCTTTTTTCCGGCACCATAATTCTGTCCCACAAAAGTAAGAAGTGCCAGGCCTACTGTATTTGCCGGCTGTTCAAAAAGACTGAGGATCTTGGTGCATGCCGCATAGGCAGCCACATAGCTTGTTCCCATATTGTTGACAAATGTCTGCAACACCATTCCACCCACTGCAGTGACAGAATTCATAACGGCAACAGGCAGACCTTTCAATGTCAGTCTTTTGATGATCACACTCTGTGGTTTCCAGTCCGTTTTTTTCGGGATCAGATTTTTTTCCCTTCCTATGTAGTAACAGCAGTAAAGCGCAGACAGAACCTGTGCCAGAACAGTGGCTAACGCTGCGCCAAAAACACCCATATGCAGCGGAAAAACGAATAACAGATCCATCAGAACATTAGCAATGGCGGAAATTATCATTGCAACCAGAGGCACCCGGCTGTTTCCGACGGAACGCAGAAGTGTCATGGCAAAATTATTAAAAATTGTAATGGTGGTTCCCGCAAGAATTGTTCCGAAATATTGCAGTGTTTCCGTCATCAGATCTTCCGGTGTATGGAGAAATGTAAATAATTGCCGCATGAAGGCCAGACTTACCACTGTGATCACAATCCCAATAGCCAGACAGATCCAGACAGACATTGCCAGCTCCTTACGAAGTTTTTCATAATTGCCACTTCCAAAAGACTGAGAAATACAGATTCCCAATCCTCCTGTCAGCCCAATTGCGAAACCAATGATCAGAAAATGTACGGAACCGGTATTTCCGACTGCTGCAAGTGCCGTATCGCCAATTCCTTTTCCCACCACCATAGAGTCTGCAAAGCTGTATAACTGCTGAAACAGATTTCCTGCCAGGATCGGCAGAAAAAACTGTACCAGTAAACGCATGCAGTTTCCCTGCGTCATATCATTCGTCGTGTTCTTACCCATTATGTTACCTCCTGATGTCTAAACGGTACTCTCCAAATACTGTCTGCTTTTAGCCAGTATTTTACTACTGAAATGATACTTTTTCTATGACATTACTATGCTGAAATATTAGCAGAAAGTTTCTTGTTTAAATTTTTTATGATGTTTTCAGAGTTATCTTTTGAATAATATCTCATTTTTGCTGCCGATAAATAGTCTATAATAATACCTCCTCTTCAAAATTAATTCTATCATAAAATGACATATAAATCTAATAAAGATATGCTTAAAAGACAAGAGTTCATAATGATTAGTGAACATCATAATATTTTTAGAGTAGCATCCAAATATCACAAACCGATTTGATGAGGAGAAAATACCAGAGCAAGATCCACTCGTGTATTACAGTATTGTCATTTTGATAATTTTGTATTACTTACGAGTAGCAGACTTGATGGGGATTACGTCCCCATACCCACGTGAAAATATAATTGCTGGCAATTATATTTTAGCAGATACGCGAGCATATCTGAGTAAGCGTCACAGACAACAAAATAAGGAAATTTTGATAAGGCATTCACCTGGAATAGGTGAGTGTTTTTTTGTTTTTAAGTATTCAATTAACCGAAAAAATAAAAAAATTTTCCTCAGGGGGCTGTAAAAATGCCTCTCAGCGTTTCGTATTAATGAAAGGGTATTTTTGCAGGAAAAATAAAAAATTTTCATCAAGAGCCTGTATTTATGCCCTTCATCTTTTGAATATGTGTAAGGACATTTTTTGAGCCGGCATAAAAATGATTTTTACAACAGTTAGAAACAGAAACGAGGCGAGAAAAGAATGAAATATGAATACATGAAGGAGTCAGAGCAGATGCTTCAGTACTTCCAGTTTCCGAAGTTTTTGCTAAAACTGCGAATTTCTCAAACTGCAAAATTCCTTTATATGATTTTGTATGACCGGGCGCGGATATCGAGAAAGAATAACTGGATAGACAAGTATGGAAATGTTTATCTGATCTTTCCAATAGAGGAATTGTCTGTTCAAATCGGCAAATGTAAATCTTCTGTAAAAACAGCATTGAAGGAATTAGATGATGTGGGATTAGTGTTTCGCAAGTCCGGCGGATTTTCAAAACCCAATCATTTGTATGTGAGAATTCCATCTGATGAGATAGTTTTACAGCCGGTTGACGATAAGGCGGATGAAAAGATGGCTGCGATAAAGTCGGAAAAGCAACTATCATCTGGTCGTAAAAATGGCTGTGCAGGAGTCGGAAATATGGCACCTAGTAAAGTAACTGAGAAATATAAAAGAAATAAATATCATGAAGTAAATTATTGCTATGGAGAAGGAGAGAGTTTGTGATGAGAGAAGAAGATACCGTATGTGTAGGCAGTGATGGTTTGCGATACTGCAAAGTCTGTGAGGAAGCGAAAGAAGCTTTTTTTCCCGAGGGTGTCTTTATGGGAATGAAGAAACATTCCAGGCAATGTGCCTGTGACAGAAAAGCATATGAAGCAGAACAAAAATATTTTAAAGACAAAGAGCACCGGGAATTAGTCTGCAGAAATACGAGCATCTGTTTTGATGAGAGCAGAATGGAAGAGTGGACATTTGAGAATGCAGATATATCAGATGCAGTCATGCATAGAGCAAAAAACTATGTTGAGAACTGGGATGAAATGAAAAGAAATCATATAGGCTGTTTGTTCTGGGGGCCGGTTGGCACTGGAAAAAGTTTTATTGCCGGGTGCATTGCCAATGAACTTCTTAAGCAGGAAGTAACAGTAAAGATGACAAATTTCAATACTATTATCGATGATATATTTCCGCTGGCAGACAAAACGGAATATATCAATGCATTGGCTTCTTACCAGCTTTTGGTTATTGATGATCTTGGAGTGGAACGAAATTCAGAATATGCATTAGGAACTGTTTTTAGTGTCATAGACCGCAGGGTCCGTTCGGGACGACCTTTGATCATCACGACCAATCTTCCACTGAAAGAAATAAAAAACGAGACCATAGGTGATGTGAAAACTTCGGATACGCATCTGGGACTTGAGGATGCAGAGGATGAATTGAAGCGGCTGGAAGACCTGCAGAATGCCAGAAAGGAATTGGAACGGACGCAGGGAGAAAAGACGGTGTTGCAGAAGATGTTTAAGGCGATATGATTATAGAAGAAAACGAAAGACGCTTTGCGGTTGCAGGGCGTTTTTTGTATAGAGAATCTTGTATAAATATGGTACAATAAATCCGTTGAACAACGCGAGTAGAAATATATCAAAGAAGAAATAGTATTATATAATTTATGTGAGAAAGACAAGGTGATTACTATGGAATATCCTCATACATTACAGTTTAACGTAGAAAAGATTTTTGGCAACCAAGAGGTTCAAATAACACTGTATTCGGGATTAACAATATTGGTTGGTACAAATGCTTCCGGAAAGACTCAAACATTGAAAAAAATAAGGGATATTATGAAAAGAAAGTTAGGTGGCGATAAGGTTCGATATTTATCATCAAATAGAATTGGAAATATGGAACAATATAGATCAAAAACAAATCAATACAGTTATACCATTGATGATTATACACTTGGAGATCAAGCGACAAAACGTGCTCGTTTACAAATTGAAACTGCAAGTGGAGATTTCTTTGCAATGGACGAACGAAAGGATGTTTTTATTAAGGTATCTGAGAGGTTATCGGTGTTATTTAATAGAAATATTTTTATTCGTTGGGATGCTGGACATATGAAGGTGTTTTTTGGAAAGACCGATAGTGAGCAAGAATACTCAGTTGCAGCAGAAGCAAGTGGATTAGTTAATGTTATTTCAATTTTGGCTGCCCTATTTGATGAAGTGGTTGAAGTATTATTAATTGATGAGCCAGAAGTATCTTTGCATCCGCAATTACAATCATATCTTCTTCGTGAGATGAAAAGTGCTGCAAAAAGATACAATAAAACTATTATTATTTCAACCCATTCTGCAGAGATGCTTGAATTAAATACTGCATCTGAGTTGTGTAACTTTGTGTTTTTTAGTAAAGATGCATTACCTAAACAAATTTCGCCAGATACACCGGAATTGAATAGCGCAAAATTGAAAGAATTTCTTTTGCGAATGAGTCTTATATATAATGAGGGCTTTTTTGCTAAAAAAGTAATGCTTATTGAAGGTTCCAGCGATATGATTTTATGTCGATATCTTTGCAATAGACTTAACTTAAATTTAGATGTGGCAGGTTCACAAATTATTCCGGTTGAAGGAAAAGGACAGTTCCCTATTATTACAAAATTGTTTAGACTTATTGGTAAAGAAGTATGTGTCTTAACGGATTTAGATGGCTTTACAGATGATAATAGTATTATTAATTTATTTTCGGGTTTACCTGAAGCAACTGACATTGCTAATGATTATGGCAATGGGGATCTTCAAAGTATGATTAGGGATATAAAGACAAAAACAGATGAGTTAATTCGAACTCAAAAAGAGAATATGGTAACGATTTTTAACCAACATCCGTATTGGATAAACCGAGATCCAGAAGCAGAGGAAGATAAAATTATCCGTCGTGCATTGGTTGCGCGGTTATTTACGGTTAGTGCAGATGAACTAGCAACTTGGCCAGATTCACATGAGTGGATAAGTCTTAAGAAGAGAATTACTGTACTGTTTGATATTTTAGAAAATTTAGGATGTTTTATTCTTCGACGGGGGGCGGTGGAAAGTTATTACGCTTTTTCACCGAATACAACGTTTAATGGAAAGCCGTCTGCAGCCGCTAATGAAGTTAGTTATTGGGAAGAAAAAAGTAATGAACAAATCTATGCTCAATTCTCTGACATTGTTCGTTCTTTGCAATTTGCTGCACTTGATAAAACGGTAGATGAAAGTTTTGCGGTAAAGAAAGAGTTATTAAGTGAATTAGCATTGATACTTGGAATTTTACCACAAGTATCAACTGAAAAAGAACTTCTGTCTTGTATTAAACAAGCAAAAGGGAGCGCAGAGTCTCTTTTGGATTATAGAATAATAAATGATAGCAAGCGTCTGGGTGTAGAAGTATCATTAAAATCTGAAATAATAGATGTTGATGGATTCCCATTTAAGGCTTTTGTCGGAGACAATGTTAATATTCTCATTGATGAAAGAATTCAATCGCATTTAAGTGAGGAAAGTCAGTAGTACCTCCACCCGCTTTTTACTACGTTTCCACTACGATTATTGTACACATCTTGCAATATTTTGCTAAGTTTTGCATTTTCTGTATAGAAATGACCGATACATAAAGAAGAATTTACACCGCGCAAATCGCTGCAAATGACAGCAGGATAGCGCATTTTGAAAGGAGAAAATATGAGTATACGCGTACTCTTTGTATGCCACGGCAATATACTGGTAACTCTCTAAAAAGTCTTGATTTATCGGGGAAAGGAAAGCTTCACAGTTCTGTTTTAGACCAGGTTTAGACCATTTGAAATGTGTAAAAAAATAACGAAAAAACATGCAGATGGGGAGCCTTGTTGCAAATATACTCATATAGAAAATTACACAACGGAGATAATTTTTGAGAGAAAAAATCATCCGGTGATGTGTGGAAATGTATCCATACGTCACCGGATTTTTTACGTTTCGGGATTTGATTCCTGATCGCGTTTCATGGCTTCATCGATTGCTCTATTGATAAAGGCTGTGGCACTTTCACCCATCTTTTCTGCGTGGTCCTTAATGATGGCACGCTTCTCTGGGGTGACACGAACCTTAATTTCAACGAAACGATCATTATATTTTTTGTTTGCTCTTCGACGAGCTTCGGTTAAGCCCTTATAGGAACCATTTTTCTCTTCACTCATGACAGCCTCCAGGATGTGTATTGGCAGATTTGCCTGTGAAAAGTATAGCACAGATTGATACATAAGACTATGTAAGATTTTCAAAAAATGACATTTGATTGAAAAAGGAGACAAGCTTATGAAAAATCAGAAGATTAGAAGCATGAAGGTTCACGAACAGAGCGGATATAACTACAAGGCAACACCTACCATCATTCTCAAAGGTCAATGGCTTAAGGAAATGGGATTTGAGATTGGTGATTACATCAGTGTCAGCTGTGAGGATGGGAAGCTGATTATTACTCCGGATGCAGAAAAGGCTACAATGGCAAAGGCAGAAACGGAATTCATGGAGAAGGAAATGAAGAAGCTCCAGAAGCGTTTTCAGGCAGAGAAAGAACAACTCCATGCTCAGTTTGTGGCTGAAAGTAGCACTGAATATAACGGAAGAGAGGTGCAGTAATTATGGGAAAGATTATTGTTATCGGTTCACAAAAAGGTGGCGTGGGTAAAACCACGACCACACTTAACCTGGCTTATTCTCTGAAGGAACTGGGCAAGAAGGTGCTGACGGTAGATTTTGATAGTCAGGCAAATCTGACTACCTGTTACGGAGTAGAGGATACCGGAGTCTTGGAATATACGATTGGCCATCTGATGATGGCTCAGATTGAAGAAGAGGTGACAGAGAGCTTTGAGGATTATATTCAGAGTAGAGACGGCGTGGATTATCTTCCATCATCTATTTATCTGTCTGTGGTGGATGCAAAGCTTAGAACAGAAATGGGTGCGGAGAGGATGCTTGCAGAGGTTCTGGAACCGTTAAAGAGCAGATACGATTACATACTGATTGATACCTGTCCGTCCTTGGGAATGCTTACCATCAATGCATTGGCTGCGGCAGATGAGGTGATTATTACGGTAAATCCTCAGCTTCTGGCGATGATGGGATTGCAAGATTTCCTAAGAATTGTAGGAAAGATTAAGAAGCGGATCAATCCGAAGTTGGAGGTCGCAGGCATTCTCTTAACTATGTGTGAGAGCAGAACCACTCTTTGTAAGGTTCTGACAGAGGAAGTGACCGGAAGCTTCCAGGGAAAAATCAAAGTATTTGATACAAGGATACCGGCAACAGTCAAGGTGGGAGAGAGCATTTACTACAATATGCCGATTGCTCAGTATAGCAAAAAGGCATCTGCAGGAATCGCATATAGAAAATTTGCAAAGGAGATAATCGCATATGAAAGCTAATTCAAAGAGAAAAGTATTTGGTGATGCAGTGGATCTGCTGATGGGAGATATGGAAGAAGTAACAATGCCAAGAGGTGTTCAGATGTTACCAGTGAAGAGTATTCAGCCTTTTCACGATCATCCGTTTCATCTGTATGAGGGAGAACGCTTAGAAGATATGATTGCCAGTGTGAAGGAGCACGGAGTGCTCAATCCGGTTATTGTACAGAAGCTTGATACCGGTTATGAAATGCTTTCCGGGCATAACCGTTGGAATGCAGCTAAGCTGGCAGGGCTTAAAGAAATACCAGCAATAGTGAAGACCGATTTATCTGAGGAAGAGGCCTATGTGTATGTAATCGAAACGAATCTGATGCAAAGGTCATTTTCGGATTTGGCAATATCGGAGAAGGCAGCAGTGCTGAAGGCAAGGTATGAAAAGGGCTCCTGTCAGGGAAAGAGAAATGATATCTTGAATGAGATTGCAAGGTTAGAGGGCAAATCCTCAGATGTAACTTCTGGTCACTGTGACCAGAAGTTGACTACACGGGATGCCATTGGCAAAGAATATGAATTGTCCGGTAGCTCTGTGGGGAGATTACTTAAGCTGAATGACCTGATTAAACCCTTCAAGGATATGGTGGATAGAGGGGCCCTCTATACGAAGGTGGCATTACAGCTGGCTTTCCTTCCGGAGAATGAGCAGACGATGGTATATGAGATTATGAAAGAGAAGAAAACTAAAATCACCATAGAGATGGTTATGAAGCTTAGAAGTCATTCTGGTGCTCTGACAGAGGCAATGGTAAAAAGATATTTAAGTACAGAAACCATCAAAAAGAAATGCTATAAGGTTCCAAGCAGAATTGTGGAGAAATATTTTGAGGGAATGGACCCGAACCAGGTGGATGCAATAGTGGAACAGGCATTGGAAGCCTGGTTCAGTAAGGAGGTTGCGAATGTTTGATGAAAACAGCCTTAAGAAGATTGATACCAAGTATTTCAATATCATTTTGATGGACGATAGGGATATTACAATCCAGAGCAGAAATACCGGTCATTACTGGTATCTGCACTGTACGGAATACCCGATGGAACAGTCGCTTATCATATTTCATAAACACTTCTTCAAGTGTCCATACCACCAGCATGGAAGAGCCAATACGCTTAATCAAGCGGTGAGAAGTATTAAGGGACATGATAAGTATCAGTTAGAAGTTAGAAAATGCGTATAATTTAACAATGCAGCGGTATCTTCGGAATTGAGGATACCGCTGTTTTTAGGTTAAGCAGGAAGCTTATTTACCGAAGTAAAGTTTCTTAGCAAGTGTCTGAGCTGCCTTGATGTCAGCGTAGCCTTGCGATTTACCAAGACCTAATTCATCAAGAATCTGTCCTTTGGTGTAATCTTCACAGATGAGGTCGAGAATACGTCCGTACTTCGGATTGATTTCGTGAATCTTCTTTAAAAGATCCTGAATAATCATACGAAGCATAACTGTTTCTTCCAGATTTTCTGGTGATGCAGGCTCGAAGCCTTTGCCATCTTCTGATGTAGCTTCATCCATAAACTGGTCAAGGGAGAGAACATCATCTGTCTTAAAGGATGCAAAGTGTTCTCTGACATCAGAGTTGAACTGCTTAAGGGCAGCAGGCTTGTCCGCAATTTTAACAGGAGCAAATGCTACCAGAACCTTGTTAGGTCCGATATGCCAGGTCTCAAGATTGTCCTGGCACATATTGAAGTGTTTCACCATTTCCCAGTCTACACGGATTGGTACGAGGCATTCTCCCGGATTAAGTGGGAGATTGTTGTAACTGCGACGGTTGTCGTAGTTGTGGTTGTCGTTGGTTGACTGATGATTTTCAGTAGTTGTCTGTATATTTACATTGATTTCCATATCGTGCGGCCTCCTGTGTCCGCTGAATGCGGAACGAAAGCTTCGATATGAAATTCAGATAAGCATCGATTGTCTTATTCATGGCACGTCTCCGTTCCGTAAAATAAGCAATCAGGCTTCTTAGCCCCTGATGCGGTTGATAGGTTCATCACGCCACAACTCTAAGAAGATGCCGCGTCCGGCAGTTGCTTTGTGATGTAAAGGCATTAGAACACTCTTGAGAAATAAGCTTTTTTGATGTATACTTAGGTATGAATAAGTGGGATTGAGTCTGGTTGAACTGATATAGTAATGAGTTCAAATCCCTTCTTCTTGTACCTCAGAGGTATTGCCTTTATATTGAATATTTTAGATTAGGTCGGGGAAAAGTTCCCTGACAGGGAAACAGACATTTCACGATAGTTCGCGGACATTTCACGGACAATACAGACAGAGAAAAGAGATATTGATAATTGAGGCTAAAATTCGATGAGTTCTTCTTGAATTTTTATATATCAAGATCCTCTGGCGGATTGACGAACCACAGAGCAAAGAAAAAGATAGTGGAATTTTTAGTGAAGTCAGCGATTCCAGAAGATAGCTGGGAATTGCTTCCGACATCAGACAGCAGTTATGAGAAGTGGTTAAATGGAACCAGAACTTTCAATCCTGCAGTGTGGCAAGAAATCGCAGAGAAATATGATGAAAATAGATTTTTGGAGATAGTTATCAGGGAATTAAACGATAATGCCCTGGTAACAGTAATGGACAGATTTGGAATAAAAGTTTCTACGGTCAATGAAATTGATAAGGAGCTTTTTACTGTAGCAATAGGTCAGCAGCTTCGTGAAATCGCAAGAGGAACAGGAAGTGCTGAGAAGGTTGTTCAGAATATTTATTCCAACACGGAGAGCAAAGAGATTTTTCCGGTATATAAACAAAAAGCTCTTGCAGAGTATTCAAAGGTAAAGACTAATTTTTCTGATGAACTCTGCGAAATGAAGGATGTGTTTATCTGTAACACACTGAGTACTGTTGATAGTGCGTATTCGAGAAGAGGTATGCCAGCCAGAGGTACAGTGATACAGGATGCTACTCTTGATAAAATAGCTGAGCAATCCAATATGGTAGCTCTTATTGCCAATGGCGGCATGGGTAAATCTATGATGCTTAGACACTTGTTTGTAGAATCGATGAAGAAGTATTCTGAGACAGGTGTTATGCCCATACTGGTGGAACTGAGGGATTTTAGATTTGCTGGATGTGATCTGCTTAGCTGCATTGTTAAATCTGTTAGCATGTTTGATCTGTCTTTCAATGATGAAGCGGCAGACAAGGTTTTGAGAGCAGGTAAATGTCAGATTCTTCTGGATGGATTGGACGAAATAGATCCTTCTGACATGGTAGCATTTCAGCATAGGTTGCGAGAAATGATAAAGATTTATCCGATGAATCAGTATGTCATTACATCCAGAGAGTGTGATGTAGCAAAATCGATTGGATTTAGAAGCAGGCTGTATTTGATGCCATTTGATGATAGACAGACAGGAGATCTGATAGACAAACTTATTAAGGATGATGGCGTAAAGGCAGAACTTACCAGAAATTTGAATGAAGGATATCTGAATAAGCACGGAGAATTTGCTTCCAATCCAATGCTGCTTACCTTCTGTATCATGAATTATCCGTCATATCAGTCGTTTTATGATAGACCACATGAGTTTTACCGTTCTGCATACGATACGATTTTATCGGACCACGATATGGAAAAAAGCCCTTTGGACAGGGTATTTCGGAGTGCAGACAGTCAGGATGATTTTACAGACGTGTTCAGGGAATTTTGTGCTATATCGTACGTGGAAAGAAAATTTCAGTTCAATAAAATGACTTTTGAAGCCATCTTTAAGAAATTGAAATCAACGAAGCAGGTAGCCAATCCGAGAATCATGAACAAGACGAATTTCCTTCATGATGCGTGTGCTACGGCATGTATGATGTATGAGGCAAAATCGGATATCTTATACATAGATCCGGGATTTCAACAGTTTTTGTTTGCTGAATATAATTATTTTGCAGAACCAGATGAAGTAGAAGCGATGGGTAGAAAGCTGTGGACGGTGCCGGAATCGGAATTCAATGGCGGTATAGCTTTTGAAATGCTCTATGAACTTTCAGATGAAAAGGTTGAGGTATGTTTGGATCTACCTTATCTGGATATGATATTCAAAGATAAGGTGGAAGAGGAATCCTTTAATGCATTCTTGGTACATGGATTCCGTGAGATAAAGAGTGCATTGATTGACAGGGCTGTTATAGAAGAATGCGAGCAGAAAAGCGGCATTATCGGGAAATATGCTATCGCAAGCAAAAGTGAGCCAAAGTCAGTCATCTTATCAATGATGCTTAAGCGTTTGAATATGGATATGGATAATCCGTCAGCAATGGTGGCTCCGATGATTGATATGGAAACTCTTTATCCGGAGGCTGAAAGCAGGGCGATTATTGGAGAGAAGGTTTTTGACCAAAACACACAGAAATATTCCTTGAATCTCAGAAAAGTAGAAAGGGATAAGATAGAGAGATTAGAAGACTGCGATTTTGTACTTACGGATGATGCTGGAAAGGTCATTACTTTTGGATATGAATATAAAGCCGACATGAGTCAGCTGGAAAAGAGACTTGCAAGATATATGGCGTTGTTTACCCTTATCAAAAGTGATGAGGTTATTAAGAAGAAATACGAACGGCTCAAAGCATATTATGATGAGCTTGTAGAGAAACATAGAAACAGTGAGTTTTAATGGAGGGAGTATTATTGGACACTAACATGGCTAATATTAATGATGTGGAAAGATGGCTTAGTTTGGAAGAAATCTCTAAGCATGTAGGATGCAGCAAAGATACAATCCGTGCATGGATAAAGAAAGATACAATTCCATATCACAAAGTAGGAAGAATGTACAAATTCAAAATATCAGAAGTTGATGCATGGATTGAAAGCGGCCAGAGTGCCGACGCTGACAAATAATTAGAAAACGGAGGTCGATACAATGGTCGATACTAAGAAAGAACAGGAACGAGAAGAACTGCATCGCGCGATTTGGGCAATTGCTGATGAATTGCGTGGAGCAGTAGATGGATGGGATTTCAAGAACTATGTTCTTGGTACTATGTTCTATCGATATATTTCCGAGAATATCACTGCTTACATTAACAGCGGTGAGATCGAGGCTGGAAATACAGAGTTTGATTATGCAAAGATGACAGATGAAGAGGCAGAAGAAGCACGTGAGGGCTTGGTTCAGGAAAAAGGTTTCTTTATTCTTCCAAGCGAGCTTTTCTGTAATGTTAGAGCGAGAGCCAGTCTGGATGAAAACCTGAATGAGACTCTGGAGAGAGTATTCCGTCATATTGAGGAATCTGCCCAAGGCAGCCAGTCTGAAAATAGCTTTGCGGGACTGTTTGATGATTTTGATGTTAACAGTAATAAGTTGGGAAGTACTGTAGCCAAGAGAAATGAAAGACTTGTAAAACTGCTTGATGGTATAGCCGCAATGAATCTTGGTTCTGTTAAGGATCACGATATTGATGCTTTTGGAGATGCATATGAATATCTCATGACCATGTATGCTTCAAATGCAGGTAAATCCGGTGGAGAATTCTTTACTCCAGCAGATGTGTCGGTTCTTCTTACAAGACTTGGAACTGTTGGAAAGACAACCATAAATAAGGTATATGACCCTGCGTGTGGTTCTGGATCATTGCTTTTGAAAGCAGAAAAGCTTCTTGGAAAAGAGGCTGTTATGAATGGCTTCTTTGGCCAGGAGATCAATATTACTACATACAACCTTTGTCGTATCAATATGTTCCTGCATGATATTGATTTTGATAAATTTGATATTGAATGTGAAGATACCTTAACTAATCCTCAGCACTGGGATGATGAGCCTTTTGAACTGATTGTTTCAAATCCACCGTACTCTATTAAATGGTCCGGAGATGATAATCCACTGCTTATCAATGATCCGAGATTTGCGCCTGCGGGTGTGCTCGCTCCTAAGAGCAAAGCAGACCTTGCATTTATCATGCATTCACTTTCCTGGTTAGCGCCTAATGGAACAGCTGCAATCGTATGTTTTCCTGGAATTATGTACCGTGGTGGAGCAGAAAAAAAGATTCGTCAGTATTTGGTAGATAACAACTACATTGATTGCATAATCCAGCTTCCGAGTAATCTGTTCTTTGGTACGTCTATTTCTACGTGTATCATGGTGCTGAAAAAGGGAAAAGTCGATGACAAGATACTTTTCATCGATGCATCAAAAGAATTTGTCAAAGTTACAAATAATAATAGACTTACTCAAGAAAACATCCAGCACATAATGGATACCTATGTTCAGAGAACAGAAATTGTCCATTATGCACATGTTGCTTCACATAAAGAAGTAGTTAATAATAACTATAATTTGGCGGTGTCAACATATGTTGAAGAAGAAGATACTCGTGAAGAAATTGACATAGAGGATCTGGAAAATAGAATTCAAGATATTGTACAGCAAGAAGATGAGTTAAGACGAGATATTGAATCGATAATTCGAGAAATTGAAGGTGGTACAGAATGAGTAATATAGATACTTTAATTAAAAAACTGTGCCCAGACGGAATTCCAGTAAAAAAGCTGGGCGAGGTTGTTAAATTTTTAAACGGAAGAGCTTACAAAAAAAACGAATTATTAGATGAGGGTAAATACCCGGTACTGCGTGTGGGTAATTTTTTTACTAGTGAGAAGTGGTACTATTCTGACCTAGAATTGGATGAGGACAAATATTGTGAAAAAGGGGATCTACTATATGCATGGGCTGCATCACTAGGTCCAATGATTTGGAGTGGAGAAAAAGTAATCTTTCATTATCATATTTGGAAATTGATTTTTGATGAATCTATATTAAATAAACAGTACTTATATCATTTCCTGAAAAATGATGTGGATGAGATTTATAACTCATTAACCCATTCAACAATGCCACATGTTTCTATGGCAAATATGAAAGAACGACTGATTTCTGTTCCTCCTATCGAGGTCCAGTTAGAAATAGTGAGCATATTGGATGAACTGGATATGTACGAGAGTTCTTTGATGGATAAACTTGAAGAAGAAAAGCGCTTACGAAAAGAACAGTTTGATGCATATGCCATCAGATTGCTAACTGGAGAGAATGAAGGAAAAGAATACGAAAACGTCGAGCTTAAGCAGATTGCTAAGTTCTCATATGGATATACAGATAAGGCAAAGGACGCAGGATCTGTAAGGTTTATCCGTATAACAGATATTGATGAAAATGGATTTTTAAAGAATAATGATGCAAAGTATATTGATTATTCAGAAGATGTTGAAAAATATATGCTTCATAAAGGGGACATTGTTATGGCCAGAACGGGGGCTACCTATGGTAAGACATTGCATGTTCCGAATGATGAACCAGCAGCATATGCGTCATTCTTGATAAAAATTAGTTTTGATAATTCGATTATGGATAACAAGTTTTATTGGTTTTTTACTAGAACTCAGATGTATTGGAAGCAAGCGAATAAATATGTGTCCACTGGTGGGCAACCGCAATTTAACACTGGAGCAATAGGAAGGGTTTGCGTGCCCGTTCCACCTCTTATTGAGCAGAAGATGATTTGCGAGAAGCTTGAAAAACTAGATACAGCATTTAGAAAGATGATAGCTCTTTTAGAAAATGAGATTCTTCTTCGGCAGAAGGAATTAGCATATTATAGAAAAAAGTTATTATCATATGGGAGATAAAATATGATTATTGAAAAAGGAATAAACATTCTGCTTTTTCGATTCAAAGATTATCGTAGATACAGTTTCATTGAAGAACATACACAAGTTCTAAATGAAGAAGGGCACGTGTGGATATTAAAGAGTGGAAAAATACCAGATGTGCGAAAATTGGAAAGAATCAAAGATGATGGAGGGTTTATTATTCTTAAAACCCCAAAAGCAGAAGGAAATAATTATTATTTGGCACAGTTTGATTCAATGAGCAATAATGGGCCAGACGATAATGCGTACCCGAGTTATTACAAAAGCTATTTGGATGAGGAAAACAACAACGGGATATGGATTAGAATTACACGATTGACCAAGATTAAAAAAGAAATTATCAATAGGCTTGTTTTGGCGAATGGTGAAAAACCTGTATTAGATGTAATTAACAAAACTATGACATCATTCATGTTTGTAAAAACCACGGATGAAATAGAAACATAGGAGGTGAAGAACGTGCCATTTTTTAATATAGTTGCAGCAACAAATGAAAATACTGTTGTAACTGAATATGAGCCAGTGAAGTCAAGGTCTGACTCATATCAGTCCGAGGCTGAGTTGGAAAAGGAATTCATACGCCTTCTTTGTGAGCAGGGATATACATATTTACCTATCCATACAGAAAAGAATCTGATTGTAAATTTGCGTGAAAGATTGGAAGAACTGAATAATTATAAGTTCTCAGATTCTGAATGGGACAGGTTCTTCAATGAAGCAATTGCTAATCCGAATGATAAGATAGAAGACAAGACTAGAAAAATACAAGAAGACTTTGTTCAGGTATTAAAGCGTGATGATGCTCTTACCAAGAATATTTTGCTTATTGATAAAAAAAATATTCATAATAACAGACTGCAGGTAATTAATCAGTATGTTATAGGAAGTGAACAAGGGGCTAAGCACGATAATAGATATGATGTTACAATTCTAGTGAATGGTCTTCCCTTAGTTCATGTGGAATTAAAGCGTAGGGGTGTTGCCATCCGAGAGGCATTTAATCAGATTAACAGATATCAGAGAGATTCTTTTTGGGCTGGAAGCGGTCTGTTTGAGTATGTTCAGATTTTTGTTATTTCTAACGGAACAAACACAAAGTATTATTCAAACAGTACACGTTTTAATGCGATTAAGGATGCTGCTTCTGGAAAGACCAAAAAAGAAAAGACAAGCAATAGTTTTGAATTTACATCATTCTGGGCCGACGCAAATAACAGAGTGATTCCGGACCTGATTGATTTTACAAAGACATTTTTTGCGAAGCATACCATTCTGAATATTCTTACAAAGTACTGTGTATTTACGTCTGAGAACATGCTGATGGTTATGCGACCATATCAGATTACTGCTACAGAGAGAATACTTAATCGTATAGAGATTGCTCATAATTACAAAAAGTATGGAGATATTGCAGGTGGTGGATACATCTGGCATACAACTGGTTCCGGTAAGACTTTGACATCATTTAAGACAGCAAGGCTTGCGTCTAACTTAAGTTTTATAGATAAGGTCTTGTTTGTTGTAGACCGTAAGGATCTGGATTACCAGACTATGAAGGAATATGACAGATTTGAAAAGGGAGCTGCCAATAGTAACTCTTCTACGTTAATTTTAGAGAGGCAGCTTAGAGATAGTAAATCCCATATCATTATCACAACCATTCAGAAGTTGTCATCTTTCATCAAGAAATATAAGGAGCATGCTGTTTATGATAAGCAGGTTGTAATAATTTTTGACGAATGTCATCGCAGTCAGTTTGGTGATATGCATGCTGCTATTGTGCGTAGCTTTAAGAAATATTATATGTTTGGGTTTACTGGTACTCCGATATTCCCGGCGAATTCTGGTACAGTAAAAAATCCGAAGTTCTTTACAACAGAGCAGACTTTTGGCGATCAGCTTCATACATATACGATTGTAGATGCTATCAATGACAAGAATGTACTTCCATTTCGTGTTGATTACATAAAGACAATGGATACGGATGCAGATATTGATGATGAGCAGGTATGGGATATTGACCGTAAAAAAGCATTTGAAGCTCCAGAACGTATAGCATTGGTTACTAAATACATATTGGAGCATTTTGATCAGAAAACATATCGTGGAGACAAAACCTACGTTTACAATGCACTTACTAATATTGCAGAGGTGGCATCTGCAGACAGAGGAAAAGTTGAAGAGATAAAGCAAAAGCAGAGAATAAGTGGATTTAATTCTATCTTTGCTGTTTCATCGGTACCGATGGCAAAACTTTATTATGATGAGTTTAGAAGACAGATAAAAGCAGACCCAACAAAGAATCTTAAAATTGCGGTTATATACAGCTATGGAGCGAATGAAGAAGAGGCTGATGGGATTCTGGATGAAGAGAACCCAGAAGATACATCTGCGCTTGATCAGACCGCAAGAGATTTTCTTGATTCCGCAATTCTGGATTATAATCAGATGTTCCATACGAATTATGATACTGCCAGTGATAAATTTCAGAATTATTACAAGGATATCTCTCTTCGTATGAAGAATAAGGAGTTGGATCTTCTGATTGTAGTAAACATGTTTCTTACAGGTTTTGATGCCACTACGCTGAATACATTGTGGGTGGATAAGAATCTGAAAATGCATGGCCTGATTCAGGCATTTTCACGTACAAATCGTATTCTGAACAGTATTAAGACATTTGGTAATATTGTATGCTTTAGAAATTTGCAGAAACGAGTAGATGCGGCCATTTCATTATTTGGAGATAAGAATGCCGGCGGTATTGTTTTGATGAAGAGCTTCAAAGATTATTACTATGGATATGAATCGGTAGATGGTAAACAAATGCCGGGCTATGTGGATATGATTGAAGAACTGAACTCTAAGTTTCCACTTATAGAACCACAGATAATCGGAGAGCAGAACCAGAAGGACTTTATTACTTTATTTGGTGCAATTCTTAGAATGAGAAATCTGCTTTTGGTATTCGACGAGTTTGCCGGAAAAGAGTGCATTACAGAAAGAAACCTTCAGGATTATCTTGGAAAATATCAGGATTTGCGAGATGAGTGGAAACGCAAGAGAGAGAACGGAGAAAGCGTTGATATAATTGATGACATTGTCTTTGAGGTGGAATTAATTAAGCAGATTGAGATTAATATCGATTATATATTAATGTTGGTGAAAAAATATCATGATACACATGGTGAGGATAAGGAAGTATTAATCACAATTAGGAAAGCAATTGATGCCAGTCCTGAACTGAGAAGTAAGAAAGCACTTATCGAAACATTTATTTCTGGTATTAACGATATGGATGATGTAATGATTGAATGGCAGAATTTTATTGTGATGCAACGCGAGAAAGATTTGTGTACTCTTATCAAAGAAGAAAAACTTAAACCAGAGGAAACTCGAAAATTCATTGAAAACTGTTTTCGTGAAGGAGAGGTTAAAACTACGGGAACAGATATTGATAAGATACTTCCACCTGTGAGTAGGTTTGGCGGTGACGGAGCAAGAGCTAAAAAGAAAAAAACTGTCATCTACAAGCTCAGGGAATATTTTGAAAAATATTCCGGACTTGGCATTGTTGCATTTAAGGAAAAACAGGAAGAAGATAAGGTTATAACTTATGACTTTGCTAAAACTCCAGTATATATGGTAGCAGAGGAACCTGCTGAATATGGAAAAAAAGAAGATTAAGGGGTGAAGCTATAGAACGTGCCAAAGATAGATGAAAGAATACGTGATATTGACAAAACGATTTGCCAGAATATAGATTTGATAGATTTTGAGACGGTTTCAAGAGCTTTGGTATCGCAGAATCTTCTGAGCCAGTCGAGAAACCTTGTAGAGCATGTTGCTGTAAAGGCATATGCGGATGCAAAAGGTGAAGATTTGGAAGCAGACTGGGAAACTATCCCAGCTGCTACCGAATATATCAAACACCATAATAAGTTCCAATTTTTGCGAAAGTTTCATAATTTTCTGCAGGAATCCAAGTCTCATTATACACCTGATGGAGAAGGTGCTGAGAGACTTGTATTGAAATATTATAAGTTTTATATGATATTGAGGAATTTTGTGAAGCAAGAATATCAGATGGATATCCTTCACAACCTTGAGAAATTTCCTATAAATACGGATCATGCGGTTCAAGAATATCATGACAAAATTGCAGAGCGACTGGAGCTTAGGAGAGAAATCAGGGATCTCACTCACAATCCAAGAATGTATGTACACAAGGTAGTGCCTTTTGTGTCTGGAGAGGCTGTGTACTATGAGATAGTACTGACTCCAGCATATGATACGACAAGTAAGTTTGATAGATTTGTATGCTATTCAAAGATAATGATTCCATCACATTATTCAGCTAAGATGGATATTTATTACGAAACCATTGAAGTGAATGGAAGGAAAATGCCGGTAAATATTCTTACAGACTTTATGGTATCTATCAGACCGTGCGAGCTGAATAATTTTGCAAAGATTTTCGGGGATGATATCAAAATGTCACCGAGCCACTCTGAATATATAGGAATGATGCAGTATCTCTCTAACTCCGGTGCGAGTCTGTTGGATATAGTGACCGCTCCGAGAGATATTTATAATCTTATAAAGCAGAAGATGTTTGGAAAGAGTCAGGTGCATTATTTTGAAAATGTTTTGGATAAATGCAGGAGATTAATCAGAACTAAGGGCGCAGGCTCTACGACAGTAAGATATCTACTTCATACCTTGAATAATAAAGTGATAAAGAATCAGCTGGGTAGCGGTAGTTGTTGGAAGTTATCTGATTTGTATCTTGATTGGGGATGTATACCATTTGATCAGATGCCTTTTGCAACATCATTAAGACAACATAACCCAGAGAGTGCAGAGTTATTTGGCAGTTTGTCAGCAGATAACAGGAAGCATGAGTTTGTTGCCAGATACATTCTTTCCAATATGAGTACCAATGCTGTTTTATATACGCCTGTGAAAGAACTAGAAGAATATACAGATAATTTGGATGCTGAAATAACGGCATTTAATAATCGTTTGTATTTCAAGCATACCAATAGACGGATTGAGAAGTTTGGCCAGAACTTATATATTCAGGGAGCATTTCAAAATACAAAGAAGATTATTGACAAGCTTAAGGAAATGTCAACAGAGGGCATTCCAGAATATCAGGAAGACGTGAGCTTCTGGTTGGATCTGATCGCTGATGTGGACAGTGAAGAGAAGAAAAATATATTACAGAATATGTTTGATAAGACCAAAGTGTCCTTAATTTACGGTGCAGCCGGTACCGGAAAAACATATTTGATTAACCACATTGCCAATTATATGAGGGAGAAATCCATTCTGTTTTTAGCTAATACCAATCCAGCGGTTGAAAATCTGAGACGTAAAGTTACAGCAATAGATCCACAGAAATGTGAATTTATGACGATTAAGAAATTCCTTATGTCGAGATATAATCGTACAGATTACGATATTCTTGTAATGGATGAGTGCAGTATGGTTAGTAATTCTGATATGGCAGATATCATTGATAAAATCTCTTGCGAGATCATGATACTGGTAGGCGATACATATCAGATTGAATCCATAACATTTGGTAACTGGTTCTCAATGGCAAAGTACTTTGTTCCGGCATACGCATGGAATGAATTAGAAAAGCCATATAGAACAAAGGATGAACATTTGCTGGAGTTCTGGAGAAAAGTAAGAAATCTGGATGATGATTTGACAGAATATATTGTTAATCATCGTTATTCTACCAGTTTGGATTCATCGGTGTTTGATAAGAAGTCAGCGGATGAGATTATTCTTTGTCTAAATTATGATGGTCTTTATGGCATTAATAATATCAATAGATTTTTACAAGAGAATAATAAGTCGAAAGCATACCGCTGGGGGCTTTGGACATTTAAGGTTGGAGACCCTATTTTGTTCAATGAGTCGGAACGATTTATGCCAGTTCTTTACAATAATTTGAAAGGAAAAATTGTTGATATTTCATTGGATGAAGAAGAGGACTGCATATGGTTTTCTATCAAGGTAGAGAAGGAAATCTCAGAAGATGAGGTATGGCATACAGATTTGAAATTGTTGGAATCGGATGAAGAAGGTAAATCAATTGTGAAGTTCCGTGTTACAAGGAAGAAAGATTCTGATGATGACAAGGAATTTGCGGATGATACAGATATTCCATTCCAAATAGCTTATGCTGTTTCTATTCATAAGGCGCAGGGTTTGGAATATGATTCGGTCAAAGTGATTATCACAGAAGAAGTGGATGAAATGATAACTCATAATATTTTCTATACTGCGATAACACGGTCTAAAAAGCATCTGAAAATCTATTGGAGTCCAGAGACTCAGGAGAAGGTTATCGGTGGATTCGAATTGGCTGATGCAAAAAGAGATGCATCAATTTTTAAAGCACAGACAGGAATGAAGATGTATAAAGTGAGGTAGGTGCACTAAAATGTGATTTGCAGCCTGTTTGGACTGCTGATAGATATGAATGAAAGTATAAACAATGGAAGGGGGGATATTGTTGCAGACATTATATATATTCGGCAATGGTTTTGATATAGCACATGGAATAAGAACGCCATATGCAGCTTTTAGAGAATTTTTGAAAGAGAATCATGAGTCTTTTTTAACTACTTTCGAAAGTATGTATAATATTCAACCCTTAGATGATACGGAACCCTGGTATACGAAAGAGGCTCAAGAAAGATGGGATAAGTCGGTTATTAATGATTTGTGGTGGAGTTTTGAAGAAAAAATAGGGCATCCGGATGTTGAGGGAATGTATGATTCTGCTTATTCTATGGTAGATACAATGCCTATGGAGGGCATAATTGATACTATGAATGTATACTGGAGGGAACAATACGGATTTGTAGATAAACTCCAAAAGTACGTATTAGAATGGTTACAAACTATTGATACATCCCAAGCTATGTGTAAAAAAGATAGTCTCATTAATAACAGAAATGATCTGTTTATGAGTTTTAATTACACAGATACTCTTGAAAAGGTTTATGGCATAAAAGACGTACTTCATCTGCATGGAGGTATCCCATCATGTTGTGAAATAGCCCCTATAATGGGACATGGAAATAAGTACATAATTGATTTATATCGCAGGAAAGCAAAAGAGGCGCAGGAGGAATATGTTGAATGGTATGAAAGCATATGTAATGCAATTGCTGATTTTTGTGAGTCGTTGTATAAGGATACGGATGCGATAATAAGTGAGAATGATGATTTCTTTTCAGCTTTGAGGGATGTTAATCAAGTTGTATGTCTGGGATTGTCTTTTGGAGATGTTGATGTTCCATACCTTGATAGAATTGAATATGAAGTTCGTCCAGAAACAAAATGGTTGGTTTACTATCATAGTGATGAGGATCTTAAGCGCCTGAAAAGCGTTTTTGGAATTACGGGTATTTCAAGAAAGTTTGAAGTATACTTTCGTAAAAGTGATAACTTCTGGGACAGGTGAAAGTAGGTGACTTCTTTGGAATTAATAGATGAGATTGAAGAACTAATTATGATGCATCAGGAAGGTCCTTATTGGGATTTCAAGCGGGAGTGGTATGATGATAGTAAGGATGGAGATCTGCTTATTGATATAATTTGTATGGCTAATAATCTGGTGGATAGAGATGCGTATATTATTATTGGTGTCAACGAAGAATGTGATTATGCTATACAGGATGTGTCACAGGATGCAAATCGTAGAAATACTCAGATGCTTACGGATTTTATCAGAGGTAAGAAATTTGCAGGTGATTTTCGCCCGGTTGTTACTGTGGAGCAAGTACACTTGGATGGTGGACTGGTAGATGTTATTGTGGTTCATAATAGTATAAATACACCATATTACTTAAAAGAAAAGTATAAGGGAATATTTGCTAATAATATTTATGTAAGGCTTCAAGATAGTAATACACCCGTTGATAAATCTGCAGATTTTCATCATGTTGAGTATCTTTGGAAGAAAAGGTTTGGAATGCTGCTTTCACCAATTGAAAAAGTGAAGTTGTATTTGAAGCATCCTGAACATTGGGCAAATAGTCCATCAAGCGAAGATAAGAAATACTATAAGTATGCTCCGGAATTTACGATTGATCATACTTATGAGCCGGAGGATGACAGGACTGGTTATGAGTACTATTTGTTTGCACAGACCGATTCAAGACCGCATTGGAGTGAAATAAGAATATGTTATCACCAGACTGTTCTGGCAGAGCTTGGTGGTGTGATTCTTGATGGCGGGAGGTATTTTACAGCAACACCGGATAGAGATGGAATATCGCTTACAGAATATCATAACTGGGATGTGCCGTATCGTTATATGGTAAAAGGAAGGCTAAATCATTTGGTGCATGAATTTTATTATGTAGATGATGGTGATGAAGCGCGGCATTCACATAATGAGTATGAAGGGTGTATTTTAATATTTGAGGATGAAAAAGAGCATCAGCGATTCAGGATATATGTCAGAGAAAATTGGTATAGAAAAGATGCATTTGCAAATGATATATGGATTCCTCATATGGAACAACTACCAGGTTATAATATGGATGCATTTCGCGAAGAGTATCTGAACATGCAGATTCTTAGAAAGATGCTTGAAGAGTTTAGAAAAAATGATAATACAAAGAATTGATGTATTAAGCGGCCTCTGGCAAATACCGGAGACCGCTATCTTTAATCTTTTTTATAAAATTTGGTTTCATACCCATCGCCTCTAAGCAGGATATCAGGCATCCAGTCTGGGGATCTGCTCATGATACTGCAGATGGATTTGTAATCAACATCTTGGCTACATTCGATGATAAGCTCATCATGGACATGACCACAGATGAAGCAGTGGGAGAGGTTACGCATAGCAAAACAGAGAAGGTCTCTGGAGACTGCCTGCACAATGTTCTCTACGAATTTCGGGCCGTAGCTTTCGATTCGTTCCCATTTTTTAGTGGAGCCGATGCCTTCATAGGTTACGGATTCACCGCCGAATCGATTTTCTCCGATACGAGGTTTGACGTAGCTAAGAGTTCTACCGGAAGGAAGCTTGATGAAGAGTATCCCACTTCGACAGAGGAATTTGATTCCGTTTACCTCTGTAGGAATCTTCATTTTTATAGTAGTCTTTACGGCATTATCCACATTCCACCAGAAGGCAGTAATATTTGGATTGGAGGCACGCCAGGAATCAACAAGTGGCTGAAGTTCATCCTCTGTTAATCCCATATCCAAAGCTCCCATAGATATAAGAGCACCGACGGAACCACCATATCCTAAGGCAAGCTCTGCGATTTTACCCTTCTGTCTGAGATGTGAATTGATACCGTGCTTTTCGACCGGTACTCCAAACATCTGACTGGCGGAAGCACAGTAGATATCTTTACCTTCTGCAAATATTTTGGAACGCCAGGATTCACCAGCGAGGTGTGCAAGGACTCTGGCCTCGATTGCAGAGTAGTCAGATACTACGAATTTGTATCCCGGTCTTGCAATAAAGGCGGTACGAATCAGCTGGCTTAAAGTATCTGGGATATCATCGTAAAGCAGTTCCAAAGAATCATAATCACCGGTACGGACAAGTTCACGAGCATCAGCAAGGTCATTCATATGATTTTGCGGTAGGTTCTGTAACTGAATCAATCGTCCGGCCCATCTTCCTGAACGGTTTGCACCGTAGAACTGAAACATACCGTGAGCTCTACCATCTTTACATACTGCATTTTGCATAGCCTGGTATTTTTTTACGGAGGATTTTGCAAGCTGGAGCCTGAGTTTCAATGCGGTAGCCACATCACCATCAGTATTTTTTATCATAGCAGCCACGTCCTTCTTACCAAGGGATTCTGCTTCAATACCATGATCAGAGAGCCATTGTTTCATCTGAACTACGGAGTTTGGATTATCGAGGTTCGTGATATTTTGCATGGATATCATAAGCTCTGACTTGGACTTTTCATCAAATGCGATAGCATTTTCTACTACATCCATATCCAGCATAATTCCACGGTCATTGATTTCCTGGTCGAGATGGTATTCTTCCCATACGAAGTCAGGGACCGGGAATTTAGATAATCTCTGTTTAATCGCCATTTCTACGTCAACATCACGTTTGTTATAGGTTTTGAAGATTTCCCATTTATCAGGGGCATGCTCTGGAAGGTTTCTGGTTCTGCCGCCATTTACCTTAGTCGGCTTGCAAGGGCAGCAGAAGTATTTGATGAGATCTTTGCCTTCCTTCATTTTCTGATCTTGTAGTTTAAGGACTGCACCGACACCTTCAAGGGAGAGCGGTAAGCCCATATAGGCTGACCATACCATGGTACACTTCCATGAGGATGGATCCAGATATTTGGAAGCAGGATCTTCGGGAATACGATAGCCCTTGAAGTGTTCGGGGTGATGTCGTTTTAACCAATTGGATAAACAGATTCTTTCAAAATTGGCATTGAAAGCCCATTTTGTAACAGTATCATCAGATAAAGTTGCAAGGATATCATCAGGAATGATATCACCACAGGCAAGATCAAATACTTGTACTTTACCGCCATCTATGGATACACCGAACAGTAGTATTTCAAAATTATCAGACTCAGCGTACTTGTAAGCTCCGCATTTGGAGATATCTACATCGCTATAGGTCTCTAAATCAATTGACATTTCTTTTATCATAATCTCATTCCTTTATAAAAATGGCAGCAGCACCGGAGAGTACTGCCGCCTTGACATTAGTTTCCTTTTGGGGTCTGCTCTTTTGGCTGGAACCATTTTGCCTTTGGGAAAAGCCAGTGAAGGAAACGTTTTGCAACATCCAGGAACCACTTCCAGATTGCAGCAAGTCCCATTAACCAGAAACCGGCTAAGAAGCCTAAAAGGGATCCGCGGATAATAGCATCTAATATTTCGTTAATAGAATCCATAGTCATAATATTTTACCTACTTTCTTTGATTGTCACAGGCGGCAGCAGTATTACCACCGCCTGCTTGGTTGTCGTTGTTACGTTTGATTTATTCAAGGAAATCGTCTTCTTCATCAGAAGCGAAGTCATCCTCAGCTCTGGACTTGCCGCCAAGAGGTTCACCGTCTCGAAGCTTCTGGAGATTATTGAGACCGCAAGCAATTCCCTTGTTGCCATTGCTGTTGAAAGCATAGAGGTTGATGGAAGCTCTTCCATAGACACCGGAATACACTTCGGATCGCTCAAGGATAGGCTGACGGTCTGCATCCACGATGCCAGGCGCAGAAGCGCTGTTCGCATTGATGAAATATGCATTTGCATAAGCCGGATCGTCAGGTCTCTCTAAATCACCGTCACGAAGAGGTGTTTTGAGGATGGAGAGTGCAGGAACGGTCTTACCATTTCCCTTAAGCTTGCTCTGACCTTCCTCATAAGCGGCTTCGATAGCTGCCTTAATCTTGTTAACGGTTACGGTGTCGGACTTGGGAATGATGAGAGAGACACTGTACTTCGGTGCGCCTCCGTTGATGCTCTTGGCATCCCATACATTCGCATAGCTCCAACGTGTGTTTACTCCTGTGATTACCTTTGTAGGGTTCTGAATCTTTGCCATAATATTGGCCCTCCTTTATTTGTCTTGTGGTATAAGTCCACGGAATCATTTCGTGCTTTGCACTTTCATGATTCCTACGTAAATTCGCAATCCGCCTTATCAGGCTACTTGCTCATTTCCGTTGTCGTCTCTAATGCTTAAACAGATATGTCTGCGAGCAGCCAATCTGTTTTAAGCATTGAGACTGGACTTATACGCTAAAATCATCTATTGCTGTATTCATTGCCGGTCTTTTATCAGATTCCGGTACCAATGTTGGTTTACCTGGTGGCTTATACACAAGCTCACCTAATAGCTCTTCGAATTTCTTCTTTCCGAGCATTGTGCTCATGGCAGTGATGCTAAGAAGCTTTTTCTCATACGGGTCGTAGCCCGCGTCTTTTACTTTGGATGCCACAGCGGCTTCATCAGTAAATTTTCTATTGGATCTTCCTGCTACGATTTTCCAACCATCGAAGTGAACACCAGACTGGGCCTGCTGTAAGGCATATTCTTTGATGTCATTTCCCCAGGAAATCATTTCATCCACCTTTGCTAAGATTGCAGCAATTTCAATGTCATCCAGGGTGGCAGGCATTTCAAAGTCATATTTTGCAAGCTCCAGATTGTACTCTGCACGCTTTCGGCAGGTGGCTTTTACCTTACAGAACTGGCAGTGGTCACCAGCTTTGAATTCGCCTTCGCCTATATAGGCAAGCTGTGCGGTAGGTGCCAGAACTTCGTCAGCCCATTTCAGAAGCTTCTCTTTGGAAATGGTGTAAGTACTGATATTGTCACGTCTTGGCTGGAAAATGGTCATCTTTATCTGATGGATGTCGTAGAGATCTCCGAAGGCTTCTAAGGCACCTAAGGCGTAGCACATCATCTGACTGTTTCCACCATGTTCCTCATCACCGGCACTTACCAGGATACCGAGACCATGCTTGTAATCAATGATCTGTAGAATTTCATCTGCAACGATGACACAGTCACCGGTTCCAAAGCCGTTTTCAACCCAGCGGGAGAAGTCCAATCTCTGCTCAATCATGACCTGCGGATCCTTGCAGAATTCCTTGGCTGCTTCGATTTGTTCCAGGACATAATTCCTGTATTCCTCTGCGCAAATTTGCATTTCAGCATCGTAGAAGGTCAGGTTTTCTGTCGGATCAGTGACAGCTCTGCCAAGTGCTTTTTCTACAAGGTAGGCGCACAGCTCATGACAATCGGTTCCCTGCTGTGCATATTTGGATGTTTGATCCGCAATATTGGCACAGAGCTTTGCGCTTGGTGGGCAGGCTAACCATCTGTGACTGGCAGAAGCAGAGAGATATGCGTGTTTAGGCATTTCCAATCACCTCGGCTTCCTTAAGAAGGGCTGCATAGTCATCAGGATTTACCTGCTTTAACTGCTGAGCACCATATTTCTCAAGAAGCTCCTTGACTTCCTTTTTATATCCGGCGGCTGATTTAGAAGCGAGCACGGCACGAACATCTTCCTTGGTGTAGATAGGTTCTGGTGCTTCCTCAGCTTTAGCCGGTTCAGGAGCCTTGGTGGCTTTCTTGGTTGACTTGGGTTCTGTTTTTTCGGGTGTTTCTTCGGTAGAAGAGAAGATGTCTTTGATTGCGTTAGCAGCTTTGATCATTCCTTCGCCGCAGGCAATCATTTCATCAAGAACCTGAGATAATTCACTCATTTTGCTCATCTTGTTTTCCTCCATTTTCTGTATTCTGTTGTCTTAGATTGGCTGCCAGTCGTTTGGCTACAACACTGATTGCAATGAGAGTGTCAATAAGCTCTTCATCGATGGACGGTGTAGCCTGCTGGCTTTTATCAATCGTTTCTGTCTGCATCTGCAGCACCTCGCTTTCCGAATGGCTTTCGTGCCTTTCTATCTTCCTAAGCGCATCTGGAAATTGTTTTTCCGGTCGAGAGCATATTTTTTTGAAAAAAAGTTTTGAAAACAGTCAGGGCATTTTTTACTTTTATAAGGAAGAGATACTGCTCTGGCTGTTATTTTTTTGCAAATTTTGTCCTACGACCGGAAAAATGTAGGTTAAACCCGCTTAGGAAGTTAGGAGGATTTTGTTCCTTACTTTATAGAAACGAGGTTTGAGATATGCAGGTAACGATTTTTACAGCAAACTGCATTGGCCAGGCCGCAAACTGCAGCTACCCGAACCGGGTGACGGTGAGTACGCCGGAGCAGCTTCGGGAGGCGGTGAAGGCAGATCATGTTTGTGCAGAGTACAAAGGAAGCTATCGAGGTATTGGTAATTTCATTCGTTCAGATGTGATTGTCATGGATATTGATAATGACCATTCAGAGGAACCGGCAGAGTGGATTACGGCTGAAAAGCTGGAGAAAATATTCCCTGATATGGAATATATGCTTGCTTCCAGTAGACATCATTTGCTTCCGAAGGAGGGCAAGTCTGCCAGGCCGAGATATCACATCTATTTTCCTATTTCAGAGATTACAGATGCAGAAGTGTATGGAAATCTGAAGAAGGCGTTGCAGAAGGAGTATCCCTTCTTTGATGGAAATGCATTGGATGCAGCAAGATTTATCTTCGGTGCTGATTGTGAAGAAGTATTGGTACATGATGGCTGGATGACTATTGATGAAGAAATTGATGTCAGTCAGGTAGCTGAGGAAGAAGATTTTGATTCCGAGGATTCGGAGAGCGCATCTGGTGGGCAGATTCTGGAAGGTAGCAGAAATAATACTATGAGCCGTTTTGCCGGGCGTGTGCTGAAACGCTATGGAATTACGGAAAAGGCACACGAGGCATTCTTAGAACATGCAAAGAAATGTGATCCGCCGCTACCGGAGTCGGAGCTTAAGACTATCTGGAACAGCGCAGTGAAGTTCTTCAAGAAAAGTATTGTGAATCAGGAAGGGTATGTGCCACCTGATGAATATAACGCAGATTTTGAAAGTGCTTCATTGAAGCCTGAAGATTATTCGGATATCGGACAGGCAAAGGTGTTGGTTCGAGAGTATGGAAATGAATTGAAATATACCAGTGCTACAGACTTTTTAAGGTTCGATGGCGAATGTTGGCGAGAGGATAAGCAGATGGCGATTGGTGCTGTTGAGGAATTCTTGGATCTGCAGCTTCAGGATGCTATGGATGAAGTGGCAAGAGTTGAGAAGGCGTTGGAGGATGCAGGTGTACCGAAGGAATCTATCCAGGCTGGCCCGAAGGAGCTTTTAAAAGAGGTAGATGGAAAGCTTATTCCTTTGGTTTATATGCTGATGGGTGCTCAGACTTATCTGAAGTTTGTTCAGAAGAGACGTGATTACAAATATATTGTGTCTGCGGCAAATACGGCGAAGCCGATGATTGCTATTTCCGTGTCTGATTTGGATAAAAACGAGAATCTGATTAACACACCTTATGCAACCTATGACCTTCGAAAAGGGCTTGCAGGGGAACTGCCGCATAATCCTGAGGATCTGATTACAAAGATTACTGCGTGTTCTCCGGGAGAGGATGGGAAACAGATATGGCTGGATGCCTTGAATCTTTTCTTCTGCAAGGATCAGAAACTGATTGATTATGTGCAGGAGACGGTTGGCATGGCTGCAATCGGTAAGGTTTATCAAGAGCACATGATTATTGCTTATGGTGGCGGTGCCAATGGTAAGAGTACCTTCTGGAATACCATTTTCAGAGTGCTTGGAAATTATGCCGGAAAGCTTTCTGCTGAGGCATTGACTATGAATTGCAAGAGAAATGTGAAGCCGGAGATGGCGTAGCTTAAGGGAAAACGTCTCATCATTTCTTCGGAAATGGAGGAAGGTATGAGATTGAATACCGCTGTGGTGAAGCTGCTGAGGCATTGACTATGAATTGCAAGAGAAATGTGAAGCCGGAGATGGCGGAGCTTAAGGGAAAACGTCTCATCATTTCTTCGGAAATGGAGGAAGGTATGAGATTGAATACCGCTGTGGTGAAGCAGCTTTGCTCTACGGATGAGATTCAGGCAGAGAAGAAGTATAAGGATCCGTTTTCCTTTGTACCGTCACATACATTGGTTCTCTATACCAACCATCTTCCAAAGGTAGGAGCCAATGATGACGGTATCTGGAGAAGGCTGGTGGTCATTCCCTTCAATGCAAAGATTACAGGTAAAAGTGACATCAAAAATTATGCGGATTATCTGTTTGAGCATGCTGGTCCTGCGATTATGAGCTGGATTATCGAAGGTGCGAAGAGGGCGATTGATAAGAATTTCCATACAACACTTCCAGATGTCGTAGAGGCTGCTATCCAGGCATATCGCGAGGACAATGACTGGCTGGGGCAGTTTCTGGAGGAATGCTGTGAGATTGATCCATCTTATAAGGAAAAATCGGGTGAACTGTATCAGGCTTACAGAGCGCATTGCATGCAGAACGGCGAATATATCCGTAGTACCACGGATTTCTATTCTTCGATGGACAAGGCTGGCTATAACCGTATTCGCAAGAATACCGGAGTGCAGGTCGTGGGATTGAAGCTTAAGGAAGGACAGGATTTTTTGGAGTAAGAAAAAGCTCTTTTGTGTAGGTCGTTAACCTCAGTACATAAAAGTCCCTTTAGGAAGAATTTGAATAAATATCTGCTTAAGAGAGTTTTACGGAACGAGGTACTCGACCTGCACACCTGTTAAGAATGATGGAGGCGTGCAATGCGTGAAAAATATATTGAACAGAAATTAGTGAGAGAAGTTAAAAAGCGTGGTGGCTTGTGTGAGAAGTGGAATTCCGGTTCATCGGGCTGGCCCGACCGACTTGTTTTATTACCTGATGGGAAATTTGGGTTGGTGGAAGTGAAGGCGTCAGGAAAGAAACCAAGAGTTTTACAGGAGCACAGGCATGACCAGCTAAGGTCTCTTGGATATAAAGTATTCGTCCTGGATGATGCAGGACAGATTGGAGGGATTCTTGATGGAATACAAACCGCATGATTATCAGCAGTTTGCAATCAATTATATATTAGAACACCCGATAGCAGCCGTGATACTTGGGATGGGACTTGGTAAGACCAGTATTACGTTGACAGCTATTGAACAGCTTATTTATGACAGCTTTGAAGTAAGTAAGGTTTTGGTGGTGGCGCCACTTCGAGTTGCAAGAAATACCTGGAGTGATGAGATTCATAAGTGGAATCATCTGAAACACCTGAGATATTCCATTGTTCTTGGTTCAGCAGCAGAGCGGAAAAAGGCTTTGGAGGCGGATGCAGATATTTACATTATTAACCGTGAAAATCTGCAGTGGTTGATTGAACAAAGTGGAGTGAATTTTTTCTGGGATATGGTAGTTCTGGATGAGCTATCCAGCTTTAAAAATTGGAACAGTAAACGCTTTAAGGCTTTTATGAAGGTTCGCCCGAAGGTAAAGAGAGTAATTGGACTTACCGGAACGCCTTCCAGCAATGGACTGATGGATCTGTTTGCAGAATTTAAATGTCTGGATATGGGAGAAAGACTTGGCAGATTTATCAGCCAGTATCGTGTGAATTATTTTGTGCCAGACAGGATGAATGGTCCGATTGTTTATTCTTATAAGCTAAGAAATGGAGCTGAGGAACAGATTTATGAGAAGATTTCCGATATCACGATTTCTATGAAAGCCTTGGATCATTTACAGATGCCGGAGCTTATTAGTAATGAATATCCGGTTTATATGAATGATGAGGAAGCGAAGCTTTATGCGGACATGGAAGAGGATTTATTTATTCCTTTGAAAAAGGGAGAGATTACAGCAGCAAATGCAGCGGCTCTTTCCGGGAAGCTTCTTCAGATGGCAAATGGCGCTGTGTATTCCGATGATGGCGATGAGATTGTAATCCACGATCAGAAGCTGGATGCCCTTGAGGATATGATTGAAGCGGCAAATGGCAGATCTGTTATGGTGGCTTATTGGTTCAAACATGATTTATCAAGGATTATGCGAAGACTTACTGAGAAAAAGATTCCTTTTGAAAAATTGGATTCTGAGGAAAGCATCAGAAAATGGAATCGTGGGGAGCTGCCTGTGGCATTAATACATCCAGCTTCTGCCGGGCATGGTTTGAATTTGCAATCAGGTGGAAATACCCTGATTTGGTTTGGACTTACCTGGAGCCTGGAGCTATATCAACAGACGGTGGCGAGACTTTGGAGACAGGGACAGACTGCGGAGACGGTGGTAGTTCAGCATATTATTACTGCTGGAACAATAGATGAGGATATTATGAAGGCTTTAGCAAGTAAGGATATGACACAAAATAGATTGATTGCTGCAGTAAAAGCGAGGGTAACACATGGCAGGTAAGAACCAATTTGAAGACCCATATGAAAGACTTGCGAATGCGATTATCCTTAGCGCGGTTGCTGATTACAGAGCCGCACTCAAAAAGGTAAAGCGTAATCCCAAAAGCAAGTCGGCAATAGATGAGGCTTTACAGATTGAGAAGTTTTTCAGAAGTTCGTGGTATCAACAGCTGACTTCGGTTGCTGGAGAATTCTTAATCCGTAAGCTTCAGGACGAAATAAGACAATCAGAGTAAATCCGAGGGAAATAACTTTTCGGAGGTGGCTTATGACGGCTAAAGAGTATTTGAAACAGGCATATCTGTTGGATAAGCAGATACAGGTTGAAGTGAAGGAGCTGGAACCGCTTCGTGAAATGAGAGGCACGATTCAGGGATGTTCTTATGGAGAAAAGATTGGTACCAATCCGAATAGAAATCTGGAAGCGCCGTTTATAAAGACCATTGAAAAGATATGGGATTATGAGCAGAGGATTGATGCACAGATAAACAGATTGGTAGACCTTCGTTCAGAAATTAATGCGGCGATTGAAAGTATGGAGAACCCAGAGGAAAGACTTCTTTTGAAATATCGTTATCTGAAAAACGAGAGCTGGGAAGATATTTCCTACGAGCTTAATGTATCATATCGCACAGTACATCGTATTCATGCATCAGCATTAAATAATTTTGTCGTACCGAAATAAGGTTGGCACACTTTGTCCCAACATGGCATAAGCATATATGTTAATATGATAGTGTAGAAATTGTACGACAGAGAAGAGCCTTGGAAGCCAAAAACTTCCGGGGCTTTTTGCGCGAGTAGCGATGAAAATGCCGAGCTTGCACGAGTATTTGAGGAGCACCGCGACAACGAGAAAAATTGTTTTCGAGTGGGAAAGAGGTGGATGCATTGCCATATAGAAGTAATATTCCTTGTAAACATCCTGGCTGTGCAGCACTGATTCCGCACGGTCAGATGTATTGTGAGAAACATAAGCCATTACATACAAAGGACAGAGCCCATGCATCAGAGCGTGGTTATGGTGCCAAATGGCAGCGAGAGAGAAAGAAGTTCTTAGAGAGCAATCCATTCTGTGTGAAGTGTTATGAAGAAGGTCATATTACTATGGCTACAGTCGTGGATCATATTATTCCACACCGTGGAGACCAGAAACTGTTCTGGGATAGGTCGAACTGGCAGCCTTTGTGTGAGCATCATCATAATGTAAAGACAATGACCGAGGATAGATTCAAGGAATATCGGTTCTGATGGAGCGAGGGTAGGGGGTATTTGAATCTCTACAGGCCTTAAGCTCCAAGACCGGCGCCCCCTCTTCTGTGCAAAATCGCGAAATAGAAGATGGGGGTATGAGTAAAAGGTTGTTATTGATGTGAAAACATAACATGATATTATATGATGTTACAAAATCATAACATTTCAGATTGACTTTTCTCATTTTTGTGATAAAATATTAGTAAGCAGAAATGGAGGGATTATCATGAATGAAATGTTAGGTAGCCGTATCAAGGCGTTGAGAAGTGCAAAAAATTTCACTCAAGAGCAGGTCGCTGATCAGATTGGTGTCAGCAGACAGAAGTATGCAAGAATTGAGAGTGGAGTCAATAGTGTTACTTTGGATATCCTTTCTAAGGTTGCTGAAGTTCTAGGCGTAACTGTGGGAGATATAACAAGAGTACTTGACGAGTCTCCGGTGGTTGAATATAGAGCAGGAGAGGAAGGCGCATCTTCTAAAAAGATATTTGATATGCTTGATTTGTTTTATGCGAATAAGCATATGTGTGCAAAGCTACAGCACAAGGATATGATTTAGGAGGGTTTGCATGCAGGATAGTAGGAAACGAGAAATCCGAATAAAAGCGGATTCATTTAGGGTGAAGTGTAAAATAAGCAGATATGGAATAATTGATCTGTTCAAAGAGTGTGAGAGACTTGGATATAAGCTATTAAGATATCCTCTCGGAGACAATGCTGATTTAGGCTTCGCAGTAAAGAAGGATAATGATATTATTATTTTTACAAATAGCTGTAGCAGATTATCCAGAGAAATCTTCACACTTGCACATGAAATTGGTCATGTGATATTGCATTTAAACGATGAAAGTTCATTTATTGACGATAGTATAACAATTAATGGTAGAAGTACTGATAAAAAAGAGCAGGAAGCAAATTATTTTGCAGCCTGTTTATTGATGCCGGCTGATGATGTAGGCAGATTTATTGATCTCGGGATTCAAGATTTCGGGGAAAAAGGTTTGTCAGCAATGGACATTGCTCGTATAATGTCAGAGTTTAATGTTAGCTTTGATATGGCATTAAACAGATTGGAGAGTTTAGGCATAATAGACCTAAAACAGAAGCTGTGTCTTGATAATGAGAGAATTATGAAAAAGGTTGGCAATTTGCTCCGAAGCGTTGGTGGCAATGCAAAGTTGAATGAACCAAGTAATGTGATTGATATACCACATGAGTATATTGATTATGTTATTTATAATTATAACCATAATGCAGTGCCAAAAGAAACGCTGGAAAAGGTGCTTGCATGTTATCAGCTTAGTATTGAAGATATTAGTGACAAGCTTGTTTCGTTTGATGACGATGACGGTGATGATGACTTGGATGATTTGATAGGAGGTTTGGAAGATTGAGAGCCTCTTTAGATACAAATGTTATTATCCATTTCTATAAGGCGAATCTTCAGAATATCTTGTTTGATTTTTTTGATGAAGGAGTGTTTATTTATGAACAGATTCGTAATGTCGAGTTGGAAAATCATGGGCAGGATGTAATCTCCAAGGTCGATTCTGATATTGCCGCAGGTAGGATAGAAATTTATACAAATCAGAAGCTAAAAGATTTGCAGGTATATAAAATTTTTGAACATAATGTCAATGAAAACAGAAATTTGTATGGTTCAGGTGATTTGGGCGAAGTATATGCAATATCATTAGCGCAAACCCTTGGTGCATACTCTCTTGTTACAGATGACACGAAGCAGGGTGGCCCTTATATGTCATTGTTACAATTTGAAGATGATATTATGCCATTTACATTTGCGGATGTCTTAATATTAAGGTATTTGATGGGAGTCGTTGATGAAAATCAGACTGTAAAAGATTTTGATCTTGTTAATAATTCATCAAATCTTAACTGGACATTTAGAAGTCAGGTTACGAAATTCATTAAACGATTTATTAAAGATCCTTATCGAAATGAAGATACCGAATGGATTCGTAAATTGTCTGAAACGTATGAGTTTAGCATAAAAGCTAAATTGTCTGCATTGAGTAAATTACTATAACATCAATGATTATTAATGAGGATCGTGTAGAAATACATGGTCCTTTTCTTATGCAAAAAATTAGGAAGGAGGGGATTCCAGTGGCAGGAAGAAAGCCAAAGCCTACAGCTTTGAAAAAGCTGGAAGGTAATCCGGGAAAAAGAAAATTGAATACGAAGGAGCCAATTCCGGCAAAGGGAATGCCTAACTGTCCGGAATGGTTATTACCTGAGGCTAAGAAAGAGTGGGAACGTTTAGCTGATTTGATGAATCAGATTGGGGTTCTTACGGAAGTGGATATGGCGGCATTTGCGGCCTACTGTCAATCTTATGCCAGATGGAAGGAAGCGCAGGAGCATATAGATTCTGAGGGGTCGACCTTTGAAACGGATAAAGGATATCAGCAGCAGACACCTTGGGTTGGTATTGCAAATACCAATCAGAAGCTGATGCTGCAGGCGGCATCCGAGTTTGGACTTACGCCTTCATCCAGGTCACGTATTGTGGCTGGTAGTGCAAAGGGTAAGGAGCCGGAAGATGAGATGGAGGCATTGCTTGGGGGTGATTCTTAGTGGCAAAGGAACCAAGACCAAAGGGATATCCGAAGCTTAAGAATTATAAACCTTCCCAGTTCATGCTTCCGACTTCACATTATGATAAGAAGAAAGCAGACAGGGCAGTGACCTTTATTGAGAATCTTTGTCACACCAAAGGTAAATGGGCAGGAACACCATTCTGGCTATTACCGTGGCAGGAGCAATTGATAAGAGATATATTCGGGATTGTAAAACCTGATGGGAACAGGCAGTTCCGCACTGCATTTGTGGAGATATGTAAGAAAGTAGGTAAGAGCGAATTAGCAGCAGCTGTCGCTCTTTATTTATTGTATGCGGACAATGAGCCTTCCGCAGAAGTGTATGGTGCAGCGGCTGACAGACAGCAGGCATCCATCGTATTTGATGTGGCAAAACAGATGGTAGAGATGTCACCGGCTCTGATGAAAAGAAGTAAGCTTATGGGAGCCACCAAGCGTATTGTGAATTATAGCAATGCCGGTTACTATCAAGTGCTGTCAGCGGAGGTTGGTGGTAAACATGGATTTTCGGTAAGCGGTTTGGTATTCGATGAAATTCATACCCAGCCAAACAGGCAGCTGTATGATGTTCTTACCAAGGGCTCATCGGATGCAAGACAGAATCCGCTTCACTTTATTATAACGACTGCAGGTAATGATAGACATTCCATTGCTTATGAGCTTCATACGAAGGCGGTGGATATCTTAGAAGGCAGACGTGTGGATCCAACTTTTTATCCTGTGGTCTATGGACTTAAGGATGATGAGGACTGGGAAGATGAAGAAAACTGGTATAAGGTAAATCCTTCTCTTGGATATACCGTTGATATTGAAAGACTCAGAGATGCATACAGGGAAGCAAAGCAGAACCCGGCGGATGAGGTTACTTTCAAATGGCTTCGATGCAATATGTGGGTGAGTTCAACCGTTGCATGGATTCCAGATGCGATATATATGAGAGGAAATGAATCAATTGAGGCGGCTTCACTTGAAGGAAGAGACTGTTATGCAGGACTTGACCTTTCAAGTACAGGGGATATTACAGCTTTAGTATTGATATTTCCGCCGAGAGATGAAAATGAAAAGTATGTGCTCTTGCCGTACTTCTGGATTCCTGAGGAAACCATACCTAGAAGAGTGAAAGCTAATTCAGTTCCCTATGATATTTGGGAAAAACAAGGCTATATCATGTCTACAGAGGGAAACGTGATTCATTACGATTTTATTGAAAAGTTCATCATGTACCTATCAGAGAAATATCACATTTTGGAAATAGCGGTGGATAGATGGAATGCGACTCAGATGATTCAAAATTTGGAGGGCGAAGGTTTTACCATTGTTCCTTTTGGTCAGGGATTTTCTTCAATGTCAGCTCCGACGAAAGAATTCTATCGCTTACTGATGGAGGGAAGAATTATTCACGGTGGGAATCCAGTGCTTAGATGGATGGCGGGTAATGTTGTTATTGACACAGATCCTGCTGGCAATATTAAAGTAACCAAAGCTAAATCTAAGGAGAAGATAGATGGCATTGTTGCCGCAATTATGGCGCTTGATAGATGTATACGTCAGGAAGGGCAGAGTGGCAGCGTTTACGATGAGAGAGGATTGTTGGTATTTTAAGGAGGGTGTATGGGATTTTTCAGTAATTTATTTCGGGGAAGGGATGCTCCTTCTAACAGCACAGCTGGAAGCGGGTATGGATTCTTTATGGGGAGTACGGCTTCCGGGAAGAGGGTGAATGCACGGAGCGCCATGCAGATGACTGCTGTGTATTCCTGTGTGAGGATTCTTTCTGAGGCAGTGGCGGGTCTGCCATTGCAGTTTTACAGGTATAACGATAATGGCGGTAAGGAAAAGGCGGTGGATCATCCGCTCTATTTTCTGCTGCATGATGAGCCGAATCCGGAGATGACTTCTTTTGTGTTCCGGGAGACTCTAATGACGCACTTGCTTTTGTGGGGGAATGCGTACAGTCAGATCATCCGGAATGGAAAGGGTGAAATTGTGGCTCTTTATCCGCTGATGCCCGACCGGATGACGGTGGACAGGGATGAGCATGGCAGGCTTTATTATGAGTACCTGGTTTATGACGGGGATGATGTGGATGGCAGAACCGGGACGGATCCGAAAGCGAGTGGAAAGATTGTGCGTCTGCATCCGGCGGATGTGTTGCATATTCCGGGGCTTGGGTTTGACGGACTGGTCGGATATTCACCTATTGCCATGGCGAAGAATGCGATCGGGCTTGCCATTGCTGCGGAGGAGTATGGAAGCAAGTTTTATGCCAACGGTGCCGCTCCGTCAGGAGTGCTGGAGCATCCGGGGACTTTGAAGGATCCGGGCAGGGTGCGGGAGAGCTGGCAGTCCACTTTCGGGGGAAGCAGCAATGCCAATAAGGTTGCTGTCCTGGAAGAGGGAATGAAGTATACGCCGATTTCCATTGCACCGAATGAAGCACAGTTTCTGGAAACAAGGAAGTTTCAGATTGATGAGATTGCCAGGATTTTCAGGGTGCCGCCGCATATGGTCGGGGATCTGGATAAGTCCAGTTTCAGCAACATTGAGCAGCAGTCTTTGGAGTTTGTGAAGTATACACTGGATCCCTGGGTGAGCCGGTGGGAACAGGCAATGGTCAGGGCTCTGCTGTCTGCGGAGGAAAAGAAGAAGTATTTCTTTAAGTTCAATGTGGATGGGCTGCTCAGGGGTGATTACCAGTCAAGGATGACCGGTTATGCCACGGCAAGACAGAATGGATGGATGAGTGCCAATGATATCCGGGAACTGGAAAATATGGACCGGATCCCGGAAGAACTTGGCGGCGATCTGTATCTGATCAATGGAAATATGACGAAATTACAGGATGCCGGTATCTTTGCCGGATCTGGAAAGGGGAAGGATACTGGTGAAGAAGTTTTGGAACTGGAAAAAGAAAGCGGTAAATTTGGAAAGCGGACAGGAAGCTGAGGAAAGAATCCTGTTCATGAACGGAGTTATCGCTGAGGACAGCTGGTTTGACGATGATGTCACGCCGGCTCTTTTTAAGGATGAACTGAATGCAGGGACAGGGGACATTACCCTGTGGATCAACAGTCCGGGCGGGGACTGTGTTGCCGCAGCGCAGATTTTTAACATGCTGTCGGAATATCCGGGGAAGGTTACCGTAAAGATTGACGGGCTTGCGGCATCTGCTGCGTCTGTCATTGCAATGGCCGGAACTGAGGTATGGATGAGTCCGGTAAGCATGATGATGATCCATAATCCGGCGACGGTTGCGTGGGGTGACCATTCGGAGATGAAGAAGGCTATGGAACTTCTGGATGCGGTGAAAGAATCTATCATCAATGCTTATGTACGGAAAACGGGACAGAGCAGGGCGAAGCTGTCACATCTGATGGATGCGGAAACGTGGATGGATGCGAATAAGGCTGTGGAGCTTGGCTTTGCGGATGACATCCTGTTCCAGAAAGAGGAACAGGGCAGTGAAGGCGAAAATGGAGATCCAGGTGCTGGCCGTACAGAAAACGGGACGTCTGATTCTGTAATGTTTTCCAGACGGGCAGTGAATAATGCGCTGATGAATAAGCTGGAGAGGTATTATGGAAAGACCGGAAAATCCGTGAAAGACCAGGCGGAAATTGGCTTGAATGGAAATGGTGCTGGTATGCAGGGGACTGGAATAAGTGGAAGTGCCGGTGCTGAGGGGGACGATCCCTGTAATGGATGTTTCGGGGCGGCGGAGAATGCCTGCCAGAAGTGTGAAAAGAAGAAAGTGAATACGAATGTTACAGGGCGTTCTGCAGATGATCTGCGTGAACGCTTAAATTTTATCAAAAAATATATCTGAGGAGGATACGGATTATGACGATTCAGGAATTAATGGAGAAGAGAGCTAAGGTTTGGGAAGCTGCAAAGAATTTTGTGGATACCCATGAGAATGAAAACGGGGTGCTGTCTGCGGAGGACAGTGCAACCTATGAGAGAATGGAAGCGGAGATTGAGGATCTGACAAAGGCGATTGACCGCCACCGCAAGGCTGAGGAAATGGAAAAGAACCTGAACCAGCCGGTAAACCAGCCGCTGACCGGGAAGCCTTATGCAGGCGGCCAGGGTGAGTCAAAGACAGGACGTGCTTCTGATGAATACCGCAGGGCAATGCTGAATGCACTGAGAAGCAACTTCCGCCAGGTTTCTAATACCCTTCAGGAGGGCGTGGATGCCGATGGTGGTTATCTGGTTCCGGAAGAGTATGACAGAAGGCTGGTTGATGTTCTGAATGAAGAAAATATCATGCGCCGTCTTGCCACAAGAATCGTGACTTCCGGGGAGCATAAGATCAATATTGCGGCTACCAAGCCGGCGGCAAGCTGGATTGAGGAAGGCGGGGCGCTGACTTTCGGGGATGCGACTTTTGACCAGAAGATCCTGGATGCACATAAGCTTCATGTGGCGATCAAGGTAACTGAGGAACTGCTTTATGACAATGCCTTTAATCTGGAAAATTACATCCTTGTTCAGTTTGGAAAGGCACTTGCCAATGCGGAAGAGGATGCCTTCCTGAACGGAAACGGAACAGGGAAGCCGACCGGTATTTTTGACGGAACAGGCGGCGGACATCTGCTGAATACACTGGCTGCGGCACTGAAATCAGATGACATGCTGGATCTGGTGTATGGCCTGAAACGTCCGTACCGTAAAAATGCATCCTTTATCATGAATGATGCAACACTGCCTTCTCTTAGAAAGCTGAAGGACAATAACGGTGCTTATATCTGGCAGCCGGCTTATCAGGCAGGAGAACCGGACAGGATCCTGGGTTACAAGGTGGAGACTTCTGCCTATGCACCGAAGGACGGCATCGCTTTTGGGGATTACAGCTATTACAACATTGGTGACCGAGGAAACAGATCCTTTAAGCAGCTGAATGAACTGTTTGCAGGCAACGGGATGATCGGCTTTGTTGCAAAGGAACGCGTGGACGGAAAACTGGTTCTTCCGGAAGCAGTGCAGATTATGAAACTGAAGGCAGACTGATTTTATGAATAAAGGGACCGGCAGGAGAAGTACAGGTCTGCCGGTTCTGTTTTGAGGTGATGCAGTTGGCAGTGACAGTGGAAGAGATGAAGAATTACCTGCGTGTGGATTTTGAGGATGATGATGCGCTGATCGGGGATCTGATCAGGCAGGGGCAGCAGATCTGCATGGATGTGGCAAGGATCACGGATGAGGATGAGTTTGAAGACCTGCAGGGGACGAAGATTGCCGTGCAGTATGCGGCTGCCTATCTGTATGAACACAGGGAGGAAGCGGATCACCATCAGCTGGTGATGGATCTGCGGAGCATGCTGTTTGGAGTGCGGAAACCGGGATTCTGAGGTGGTTGGTTTGAATATTGGATTGATGAATGAGAAAGTTGTTTTTCAGAAATGTTCTGTTGTAAAGGACGGGATCGGAAATCACAGGAATGAGTGGACAGAGGATTACTGCTGTTTTGCTACGATAGGCGGTGAGGGGCTTGCCAGTTCCAGGGAAGCGGAAACTGCAGGGACTGTGGTGGAGGATGTGGGAATGACTGTGACGGTGCGGTACTGTAAAAAGACTGCAGGCATCCGGTCTGTTACCCACAGGATCCTGTTTCGGGATCAGGTGTATGACATTGTGAGTGTGGATCATCTGAATTATAAGAAGAAGTGTCTGAAATTCACATGCAGGAAGGTCCGGAGGTGAGACATGGCAGGAGACAGATGTACAGTCAGCCAGATGGCAGATGTGATCATGGAAGGGCTGGAAGAGTACGCACAGCTTGCGGCGGATGATATGAAAAAAGCAGTAAAGAAGGCAGGCGCACAGGCGAGAAAAGACATCCAGGAAAATGCCCCTGTGAAGACCGGTGCCTATGCAAAGAGCTGGGCGGCGAAGACCACGAAGGAAACTGCCAATGCGATGGAAATCGTGGTGTATTCCAGGAACAGGTACCAGCTGGCCCATCTGCTGGAGTTCGGCCATGCGCTGAGAAAAGGCGGCAGGACAAGGGCATTTCCCCATATTGCGCCTGCTGAGGAAAGGGCTGCGCAGACTCTGGAACGGGAAGTAGAGAAGGCACTGAGGTGATGGCGGGAGGTGAAAGCATATGACACTGGAAGAACTGGCAGGGATGCTGGAAAAGGCTGGTTTTCCTTTTGCTTATGACCATTTTGCGGAAGGGGAAAGCCCGGATCCGCCGTTTATCTGCTATCTGCTTCCCGGCAGTGATAATTTTGCGGCAGACGGACGGGTATACTTCCGGATCAGTGAAGTAAGGATAGAGCTATACACGGACCGGAAGGATCCCGGGGCAGAAACTCTGGTGGAAACAGTTCTGGATGATGCCGGGATTTTTTATAATAAGTCGGAGGTCTGGATCCAGAGCGAAAAGCTGTATGAGGTGCTGTACAGTATGGAACTGTAATGATTTGTTTAATGATGGAGGGATAATATGTCTGATAAGAATAACAAGGTAAAGTATAACCTGAAAAATGCGCATTACGCTTTACTGACGATCGGGGAGGAGGGGACGGTGTCCTATGCAGCACCAGTGCCGCTTCCGGGGTCCGTATCACTGTCCCTGGATGCCAACGGGGAGCCGGAGAATTTTTATGCAGATGGCATTGCGTATTATGTAATCAACAACAATATGGCTATGACGGGGATCTGGAGCTTGCACTGATTCCGGAGAGTTTCAGGACAGATGTACTGAGAGAGAAGCTGGATGCCAAGGGCGTTCTGATTGAAAACTCGGATGCAGAACTGGCACTGTTTGCCCTGCTTTTTGAGTTCGACGGGGACGTGCGTCATATCCGCCACGTGATGTATAACTGTTCAGCTTCCCGTCCGAAGATCGAGGGCAAGACCAACGAGGAGAAAAAGGAAGTGCAGACAGAAACACTGACTATCAAGGCTACACCATTGGCGGATGGAAAGGTGAAGGCGAAGACAGGGAATACTACGGATGCAACTGTTTATGCAGACTGGTACAAGTCGGTGTATCTGCCGGCTGCAGATCCGGCTTCCTTGCAGGAAGCTGATGGTGGAAAATCTGTTGTGAGTGCTACTGGAAATGGAAAAGCACTGAGCTGAGGGGGATTCAGATATGAGTATGATGAAGAAGATTGAGATTGACGGGAAGGCGGTTGCTTTTAAGGCTTCTGCCGCTATTCCGCGTATTTACAGGATTAAGTTCCAGAGGGATATTTATAAGGATCTGTCTGCTTTGGAGAAGGCAATAGGGAAGGATAGCGGGAACAGCGAGGATGTGAGCAGTCTGGATCTGTTTTCCCTTGAGATGTTTGAGAACATTGCGTATGTGATGGCGAAACATGCGGATCCGTCTATCCCGGATAATCCGGAGGAATGGCTGGATGAGTTTAACACGTTCAGCATTTATCAGGTTCTGCCAAAGCTGATCGAGCTGTGGGGAATGAACATTAGGACGGATGTGGAGGCTAAAAAAAACTTCATGCAACAGACCGCGAAATGACAACTCCCCTGTTTCTTCTCCGGTGTGTGCAGCTGGGGATTTCCATCCGGGATCTGGATCTGCTGACTATCGGGATGGTGAATGATATGTTTGTGGAGAGCAGGAACGATGAGTATAAGGGATGGAGACAGGTTGCCACACAGGAGGATTTCGACAGGTTCTGATATAAGATTTTATTGAGAAAAGAAAATTATTATTTTTATAGATTTTGTTAAGAAAATTGTAGATTAAAGATTTGAGTTGAGGTATAATATATAAATTATATAAATCTAGGGGGTGGTTAAATGGTATTTAGCAAGGCAAAATTGTTTAAAAACAATCAATCGAGTCATGGAACTGTATGTGTAGTTCCTTATAATGATAATATAGAATACTATACATTCCTCAAACAACAAAGAGAAGTAGGTAACAAACAAATAATCATTACATCTGATATAATGATTAATATTATTCGAAAAGTATGTTTGGAAAGAAAGTTTCACATCTATAAAATAGTATTAGCTGAGGAAGATTCAGAAATAGAATATGAATTAGATAAGCTAATCACGCAGGTGCAGAATAATGCGGCTTATTTTGGAGACTTGATTGAAAAAATCCAATTTTTGTCAGAACAGTCCTCAATAGATTTGGCAAGAGTATATATGAAGGGACATTTTTCGAACGGTTTTACACCTAATTTATATGTTCAAGCAAATGGGATTTTGGGGGTAAATAGTGAATCATTTGACGAATTGACACAAGAGATAAGCACCGTTGTTGAGAGGTGTTTGGCAGGATGGTAAAAGGAATATGGAAACTGGTTACGCCTATAATAAGTGCTATAATTGGTATTTATGCAACAAATACATTCAATGTATTTGCTCTATTACCATTTGTTCCTGATGAACATTTGTTTGATATATGCATTACAGTTTATTTTGCGATTGCTGATATAATCATTGAGCTAATAGCGGAATTGATAACAAAATCAGTTAAGAATTTTTTTACTTCTGAACTAGAGGTTATTATGGGGGTACCAGGTGCAAATACGAATTTAACATCTAATGCGATAATGACTTTCAATTCTCAGAGCTTGGCGGAAGCCATTATAAAAGTAAATATTCGTGGAAGAAAAAAACATTTTAAGGGTGTTGAATTAGTTATAAAAAAGCCGGCATTTGCGGAAATGCAAGCAGTATCAAGTAGAAGAGAAGTCTATGTAGATGATGATTACCATGTTAATTTGGAAGCACTTTTTGGAAATGGTGATCGGATTGAAAGCAAACAAGAATTTCGAATTGCTTTAATCCAAGATGCAGTAGATGGAAATACTGAAGCTACAATTTACCCAGAGTTAAGCATAAAAAAATGTAATATTATTTTTAAACGTAATAGTGCAAAATTAAGAACAGGGAGAGAATAATGGCATCAACGACAAGATGGCGGGATACGGTAGTAGAAAATATTGATCAAGCTATACAAAAATTAATAGATGACGTGACTGAAGAAGAGAAGGTAACTAACATTATATGGGAAAACTGGTCAATACAGAAATGTTTTACTGATAATAAAACAATTAAGTTGAATGGAAAAGATATCAAATTTAATTACATAACATATGCATATGATCAAGTAGACACAACGAATGAGAATAAAACTGCAAGAAAAGACGGATTTATTATTGTGTATTCCACTGGTTATGATGTGAATTACATCATAGACCAAAATTCTTATGCGATGAAACTTTTGCGGAAGTTATTATCTTATAATGGGCGCAATGAACTGGAAAGAGGTAATTTTGATTTTTCTAATGATTTCTTTAGTTGGCTGATATATAGGGTATATAATAAGAATTGTAATATAGAAGTTTTTCTTGAGAAAGAAAAAAAACTTACGGTAGATACAATAAAAGGAATAAAGGGAGATACCTTGGATTTACAGACACAGGTTACGGCATCTGGTGAGGCAGTAATGAATATTATTAGTACATTGGCATTCTTGCTTGAAAGTCGAAATTTTAATCAAATTAAACTTGATTTAAATTACACTGATCATTCAAATGTGAGTTTGGCTTTGCAAAAAGGAACTGTAAATGTATTAATGAATGAATATTCAGGGATATTTGAAGATGATACGCCAGAAGAAAAGATTGCAAAAGCATATCTTCTTATTTATTTAGAGATTTTGCCAATTCTGTTTCAAGAATATTATACTGATATTGGAAATGATGTTTGGAACGAGGAAGTGTACAAACAATTTTTAAAATCTGTTGGAGAAACTATAAGAGAAAAAATTGATAATAGAATTGCATCATTTGATGATCAAGATAATTAAACTAGCACCGATTTTTAATCGGTGCTTTTTAGTTTACCAAAATGTCAAAAGGAGGTGAAGTAATAATAAATCGGATTAAAGGTATTACAATTGAGATTGGCGGCGATACCACAAAATTGCAGACTGCCCTGAAAGGGGTTAATACGGAGATCAGGAATACGCAGAGCCAGCTGAAAGATGTGGAGAAGCTTCTGAAGCTGGATCCGGGGAATACGGAGCTGATCGCGCAGAAGCACAGGCTGCTGGCACAGGCGGTTTCTGAGACAAGGGAAAAGCTGGAAACTTTGAAGACTGCACAGCAGCAGGCGGATGAGGCACTGCGGAACGGGACGATTTCCCAGGACCAGTATGATGCACTGCAGAGGGAGATCATTGAGACGGAGCAGAGACTGAGGAGCCTGGAAGAGCAGGCGAACCAGTCTGCGACTGCTTTGCAGAAAATCGGTGCGACCGGTGAGAAGCTGCAGACAGTTGGAAACAAGATTTCTTCTGTGGGGCAGAAGCTGCTTCCAGTGACGGGAGTGGTGACAGGGCTTGGAACGGCGGCGGTGAAAACTGCCGCTGATTTTGACTCTGCAATGAGTAAGGTGGCGGCTGTGTCCGGGGCAACGGGATCTGATTTTGACAGCCTCCGGGACAAGGCCAGGGAGATGGGTGCCAAGACAAAGTTCTCTGCGACTGAGGCGGCAGATGCCATGAATTATATGGCAATGGCCGGATGGAAGACGGAGGATATGCTGCCCGGTATTGAGGGTGTCATGTACCTGGCTGCGGCATCCGGGGAAGACCTGGCAACGACTTCTGATATTGTGACGGATGCGCTGACAGCTTTTGGGCTGACTGCAGCGGATTCGGGACATTTTGCAGATGTGCTGGCGGCTGCTTCCAGTAATGCCAATACCAATGTGTCCATGATGGGTGAGACGTTTAAGTACTGTGCGCCGGTTGCAGGGGCTTTGGGATTTTCGGTTGAGGATACGGCAGAAGCTATCGGGCTGATGGGGAATGCGGGTATCAAGGCTTCCCAGGCTGGTACTTCCATGCGTTCCATTATGACCAACCTGACCGGGGATGTGAAGCTGTCGGGTGCGGCGATCGGGGATGTGACCATTGCTACCACGAATGCAGACGGATCCATGAGGAGCCTGTCTGCGATCCTGGCTGACTGCAGGGTGGCTTTTGGCGGAATGACTGAGGCAGAGAAGGCGAACAATGCGGAGGCACTGGTCGGAAAGAATGCCATGTCAGGTTTCCTGGCACTGATGAATGCGGCACCGGAGGATATTGAAAAGGTGTCGGGGGCGGTAAATAACTGCAAGGATGCCGCAAAGAACATGGCGGATACCATGCAGGATAATCTGGAAGGACAGCTGACTATTCTGAAGTCACAGCTTCAGGAGCTGGCGATCTCTTTCGGGGATCTGCTGATGCCTGCGGTGCGGAGTATTGTTTCCGGTCTGCAGGGGATGGTGGACGTGCTGAATGCCATGCCGGACGGGGTGAAACGTGTGATCATGATCGTTGCACTTCTGGCTGCGGCTCTGGGTCCTGTGCTGATCATCATAGGCAAGACCCTTTCGGCCATTGGAACGATTATGACATGGGCACCGAAGCTTGCCGGTGCGATCAGTACGGTGAAGGGTGCTTTTGCTGCGCTGAGTGCCACGATGATGGCAAATCCGATCGCCATTGTGATCGCTGCCATTGCAGCCTTAGTGGCGGCTTTTATTTATCTCTGGAATACGAATGAAGAGTTCCGGCAGTTCTGGATCAGGCTGTGGAATGAGATTAAGGAAGTCGCTGTCCAGGTATGGACGGCGGTTTCCCAGTTTCTGGTTTCCGCATGGAACGGGATCCGGAATACGGCGGTGGCTGTATGGAATGGCATCAGGGATTTCTTTTCCGGTCTGTGGGCTGGGATTAAGACACTGTTTACTACGGTTGTCACTGCAATTTCTACTTTCCTTGTGGGAGCGTGGAATGGAATCCGTGCAACGGTTATGACAGTGTGGAATGCGATTTCAGCATTTCTGGGTTCTGTCTGGAATGGGATCAGGTCTGTCATTACGAATGTGGTGAACGGGATCCGGACATTTTTGCAGAGTGCATGGAACGGGATTCGGACAGTCATTACTACGGTGATGAATGCAATTCGGACGGTGATCTCTACGGTCTGGAATGGGATCCGGACAATTATTTCTACCGTGCTGAATGGAATCAGGGGTACTGTCAATTCCGTGTGGAATGGAATCAGGAATACCATTTCTTCTGTGGTGAACGGGATTAAGAATACGGTTTCCAGTGCTTTTAATGCCATGTGGTCCGGAATCCGGGGTACGATTTCCGGTATTTATAATACGATCCGGGATGGACTGGGAAATGCGGTGAATTATATTACAGGTCTTGCATCTGCCGGATGGCGGTGGGGTGCGGATATCATCAATGGCATTGTAAATGGTATCCGGAGCTGTATTGGTGCAGTTGCCAATGCGGTGACGGATGTGGCAAATACTATTCGTTCCCATCTGCATTTCTCTGTGCCGGATGAAGGTCCTCTGACGGATTTTGAGAGCTGGATGCCTGACTTTATGAGTGGTCTGGCTGAGGGCATTGAGAAGAGCAGGGGAATGGTGAAGGCGGCTGTGAACAGTGTGGCTGCGGATATGGTGGTTTCGCCGCAGATGGCTGTGGCAGACAGCAGTGTGATGACCGGTACGGGATCGTCCGGCAGTGCGGATCTGACGGCTGGTATTGTGGCGGCGCTGAAGGATGTGCTGGAAGATCAGAAGGGACAGCAGGGGGATCTGGTGATTCCTGTTTATCTGGGAAACCAGCTGCTGGATGAGGTGATCGTGACGGCACAGCAGAGAATGAGTCTGAGGAGCGGAGGTAGATAGGATGGCTTTTTTTCAGTATCTTGTGTTTGACGGGGAGAACCTGCCGCTTCCGGATTCTTATGAGGTGGAGCTGGAGGATGTGGAAGCGGATTCCGGCGGTGAGACAGAGGCGGGAACGACACAGAGGGATGTGGTGCGGCATGGGGTTGCACGGATCCCCGTGTCGTTTTCTGTGACTGCGAAGTGGCTTAAGAAGCTGGCAGGGTATGCGAAGAAGGATAAGATCAGTGTGCAGTATTTTGATGTGGAGACAGCGGAACTGAAACTGGCGGAGATGTATGTGACTGGGTATAAGGCGAAGCTGAAAAAGGATACCAGTTATAAGGGGCTTTGGACGGTGAGCTTTACGTTGAAGGAGATGTAGCGAGATGGTATAATGGGAGAATCAAATCGGTATTTGTCAGAAAATGAGGAATAGTTGAAATGGAGGCGCTATAATAACATGAAGATTGAAGGGAACCAGAAAGAACTGGATGCAATGGTAGAATTTCATAAGGGAAACCGTGTCGAGGGGCTGAGACTGCAAGAAGAATTTGCAGCGGAATTTCGTAAGGAGTATAAAGACAAAGATCACTGTCCTTGCCTGAAAGCCTGTCGTTATCACGGAAACTGTAAGGAATGTGTAGCAATCCACAGAGCGCATCAGGAACATGTTCCTAATTGTATGCGACCATTGATTAATGAAAAATTGAAATTGATGTCAGAATTAACAGAGCATACCTTGGCAAATGAAATAGAAGCTCCACATGAGATTTTAAGAAAATAGGCAAGTCAAATCCCAGTTTCATAGAGGAAATTCGATGATTAGAACATATAGAGAAAGTGACTTGCCTGTTGTTATGGAAATATGGCTTGGCACAAATATCAAAGCACATAGTTTTATTTCTAAAGAATATTGGATAAGTAATTATGAGATGGTAAAAAAAGTTTTGCCTAATGCAGAGTTATATGTGTATGAAGATGATGATACAAAACTAATTGACGGGTTTATTGGATTAACAGATAGTTATATTGAAGGACTTTTCGTAAAAGACATTGCCCAGTCAAAAGGAATTGGAAAGCAATTATTGGACTATGTGAAAAGGATAAAATCTACACTTTGTTTGAGTGTTTATCAAGAGAATATAAGGGCAGTGCATTTTTATCAGAGGGAACAATTCCAAATTCAATCAGAGAACATTGATGATAATACAGACGAAAAAGAGTTCTATATGACTTGGAGCATATAGACAACTTCAAGTTTGCAGGGCAGGTGGCTATCATGGAGATGAAGAAGAATGGATGAGAAGAAAGCTTACTGGTTTGAACAGCCATATATGCCGCGGATGAAAAATATTGCAGTGGCTCCTGTTATTCTGGAAGACGGAAGGCTGTCCTTCTGTGTTCCGGGGGATGATGGTCCTCCGTGGTCAGGGGTGTGGAACCTGACGGGAAAGGCTGTTCTGGACGGGGATGATTATTTTGAGTTCCAGTGTGATGATGAAGTGATGCATATGCGGGGCGGAACATATAAGTTTTATGCATTGGATATTGATACATTCCGGCGGGAAACCTGCCAGTGGATATCACATGGGGAAGAAATCGCAGACTGCTGTAAGACAACAGAAGAACTGCATGAGTGGTATTTGAAACACTGGACTTATAACAGATAGGATGATTATATTTACGAAGGCATCGGTCACCTGGTTGGCTGGTGCTTTTTTCGTGGGAAATGGAGGTGGCGGGATGTATCCTGTGTCGGATGCTTTTCTGAGGGCAGTCAGGAGTAATACAAGGAAATATTTCTGGACGGGTACGATCGTTACCAGGGGCGGAATGACGTATGAGTTCGGGGCGAAGGAGATTGTGAAGGGTTCCGGGTATATTTCCAGGCAGTGCTGCGGAAGTACGGAGATTGAGCTGGGAACGGTGTATGCTGCGGAGATGGGGATCACGCTTCTGAGTGACATTGACAGGTATACGCTGGAGGATGCCCAGGTGACATTGGTGTTTCATCTGGTGCTGGCGGATGGTTCTGTGGAAGATGTGCCGATGGGAGTTTTTGAGGTCAGTGAGGCGAACCGTCTGGCGAAGTGCCTGGAACTGAAAGCCTATGATTTTATGCTGCGGTTTGATAAGAGTTTCAACGGGTTTGAGACTGTGGGGACTGCTTATGATTTTATTGCCCTGTGCTGTAAGAGATGCAAAGTGGAGTTTGCGAATAAGAGGGCGGAGATTGATGCCATGCCGAATGGCGGGGTGACGCTTTCTGTTTATACTGAAAATGATATTGAGACCTGCCGGGACGTGCTGTTTTATGTGGCACAGGTTCTGGGAGGTTTCTTTATTATCAACAGGGAGGGAAAACTGGAACTGAGAAAGTACGGGAAGGATCCTGTGATGAAGGTGGAGCAGAGACACCGGTTTTCTTCCAGTTTTTCGGATTTTATCACTAGGTACACGGCAGTGAGTTCTACCAATAAGCAGACGCAGATTGCAGAGTATTATGCTCTGGATCCGGATAACGGGCTGACAATGAATCTGGGAGTGAATCCGCTTCTGCAGTTTGGGTTAAAGGAGACCAGGGAGATGCTGTGCAGGAATATCCTGGCAGATCTGTCTGTGATCCGGTATGTGCCGTTTGATTCGGATACCATCGGGAACCCTGCACTGGATCCGGGGGATGTACTGACGTTTGCGGGAGGACAGGCGGATGAGGGACAGATCACCTGTATCACTTCCATCCGGCAGAAGATCGGGGGAAAGCAGAGCCTGAAATGTGTGGGGAAGAACCCAAGGCTGGCTCAGGCGAAGTCAAGGAATGACAAGAATATTTCGGGGCTGCTGAACCAGATTGAAGACAATGCGAAGACGGGGAAGATCGGGATCCACACGTTTACCAATGCTTCCGCGCATGAGATAGGGCAGACTAAGGTAAAGCTGATCAGTATTCAGTTTGCTTCTTCTGAGGAAAACCATATGCAGTTTTTTGCACAGGTTGTTGTGGATGTGGCTGCGGATCCGGCGGAGAGATCTGCGGAGGCTGCCGGGACTGTGGTGATTCCGTTTCCGGGCGGAAGCGGCGGAACTGGAAGTGGTACGGGTGGTTCTGATGGAACCGGGGAGACATCGGATGCAGGAAATTCTGAAAATGATGTGGCAGGGAATGAAGCTGGAAATACTTCCGGGAATGAGAATACAGGGAGTACGGATGATGTCTCTGGTGGATCAGATTCCGGATCCGGATCAGGGGGTGGTTCGGAGGTTTCTGTGGATGTGAGCCTGCCGGTGAAGTGGCAGGAAGACGGACAGGCGTTCTGTCATGTGGTCTTTGAATTTAATAATGAGGAGATTGTGGAGCATTGTCCGGTGGAGACCTGGCATTCCGGGAAACATATTTTGTCACTGTATTATCCCATTGAGAAGATCGTAGCCAATTATACGAATACGTTCAATGTGTATCTCTGGATGGAGAATGGCAGCGGGACGGTTGATGTGGGAGACTGCATTGCTTCTGTCAGCGGACAGGCTATGGCTGCAGGGGAAGCCTGGGACGGAAAGCTTGAGGTGGAAGATTATACCACGAGATTTGCCATTGGCGGAGGCCTGAATGTGAATGGCTTCCGGGATTCGCTGTCCATGCAGATGAAGGAGACGGTGAACAGAGGCTTTGAGGTGTATTTTGCTGAGAGAGCGGGAATCAGCGGTTTCTGCAGGCCTGTAGAAATGGAGGGTGTGTGATGAAGTTAAAAGGTGAAATGGTCATTGAACTGACCGATACGAATACGGGTGCGGTGGAAACCGTGCAGGAGACGAACATGATCACGGAGGCAGTGAATAATATTCTGGGGCTGAATCCCATGGGGATTTATCTGAAAGCCAGCGGCGAGTATGACAATTCTGTTCTGTGGAACGGGACGCTGCTTCCCATCTGCCCGAACATGATCGGAGGGATCCTGCTGTTTCCGGCAGTGCTGGAAGAAAAGGCGGATCATATTTACGAGCAGGGGAAGAACCTGCCGGTGGCTTATGCTTCCAATAATGTAAATTCCGGTTCTGATGTAGCGAGAGGAAGCCTGAACCAGACGGAGAGCAAGAAGCTGGACAATGGATATAAGTTTGTGTGGGAATTTACTCCCAGCCAGGGGAATGGAAATATTGCAGCGGTGGCACTGACCAGTGCCCTGGGCGGGCAGAATGCTTTTGGCAGTGCGGCAGGGGATGCCAGCACGTTCCTGCTTCTGAAAAAGGTGGATATCGGGGATGTCCCGAAGGCGAGGCAGATGACACTGTTTGAGGCAGTGGAGCTGGATTTTGAAAAGAACCTGCTGTATTCCATCACCTTTGGGAGTTCCAGTGTGACCATTACGAAGATCCGGATCCCGGTGTTTAACATCGGGCTGAATGAGAAGCTGGATGATACCACGTATACCGTACTGGAGGAACAGACATTGACAACGGAAAGTTTTACGTTCCTGGGGGATTATACGAAGTACGGGGAATTTATGGACGGACATGACGGATACTGGTATGGATTTTCCAATGAGCCGAATGCTTCCGGGGATGCGAAGATGGTGTGGATCCGGATCTCCAAAAAGGATTATTCCTTTACGGAAGGAAGCTGGACACTGTCCAAGGCGAAGCTTTCGGAAGTGGGTACAAGGGCAAAGGACGGTTCCTATCCGGAGCGGAATGTAAAATGCTGTGTGAGGAAGGGGTATCTGTATGTGCCTTCCTATGATAAAAAGGGGGTCTATAAGATCAATACTGCAAATTCAGCGGATGTGACGCTGATCCCGCTGGGCTTTACTTCCAAGCTGAAATCTTTAGGCGAGGCTGGTTCTTGTGAGGTGTACATGACGCTTCTCGGGGACATGATCGTGGCAGGAGATTTCCAGATCACGGCAGATGACAGGGTGATCAGGACACAGGGGAGCGCAAGGTTTGAAGCTATGGCAACGCCTTTGTTCCAGTATAAGAATTTTGTGTTTATGTGGGGCGGCAGTTACGGAAAGGAGCACAGGTGTGCGTACCTTCTGACGCCTTATCTGGCAAGTATTAATAATCTTTCATCAGCGGTGGTGAAGAATACGGACAAGACCATGAAGATCACCTATACGCTGACGGAGGAAACAATGTAGGTCTTTCTGCCGCAGGGCATGAAGATAGAAAACTTATTTACGGCAGTTCTCAGAAATGAGGACTGCTTTTTTCATGGGAGGAGGATTCTGGCATGAAGGAATTTTGGAACTTTATTCAGATGGTTTTTATGGCTGTAGGAGGATGGCTGGGCTGGTTTATGGGAGGCTGTGACGGGCTTCTGTATGCATTGATCGCTTTTGTGGTGATCGATTATCTGACCGGGGTGATGTGTGCTTTTGCAGACCATACGCTTTCCAGTGAGGTGGGATTCCGGGGGATCTGCAGGAAGGTGCTGATTTTTCTGCTGGTGGGAATGGCGAATATTCTGGATGTGGCTGTGATCGGGAACGGATCTGTGCTGAGGACAGCGGTGATCTTTTTCTATATTTCCAATGAGGGTGTGAGCCTTTTGGAGAATGCAGGGCATCTGGGGCTGCCGATCCCGCAGAAGATGAAGGATGTGCTGGAACAGCTGCATGACAAAAGTGAGGGAGTCTCCGATGATGCATCAGAGGATGAGGAAGAAGGTGAATGATTATGGGATACAGTAATAGTTCTTTGGTGGCGTATACGTTGCTCAGTCCGAACCATTCCGGACTGAGAACGGAGCAGATTGACAGAATATCGCCGCACTGTGTAGTAGGTCAGTGTACAGCAGAAGGTCTGGGGGACTGGTTTCATAAATCTTCTACCAAGGCTTCTTCGAATTATGGAATTGATAAGAATGGCCGGATCGGATTGTATGTGGAAGAGAAGAATCGCTCCTGGTGTACGTCCAGTAATGCGAATGATCAGAGGGCAGTGACGATTGAATGTGCTTCTGACAAGGAGGAACCGTATGCTATGCATCAGGTGGTTTATGACCGTCTGGTTGATCTGTGTGAGGATATCTGCAGAAGAAATGGAAAGAAAAAACTGCTTTGGTTTGGTGATAAAAATAAGTCTCTGAATTATCAGCCGAAGGCGGATGAAATGCTCATTACCGTGCACCGGTGGTTTGCGAATAAGAGCTGTCCTGGAGACTGGCTTTATGCGAGACTGGGAGATCTGGCTGCGAAGGTTACTTCAAGACTTGGCAGCGGAAATGTGGAAGTGATTTCATCAGGGATGCAGGCCGGGGAATTTCAGGGGCTGACAGAAGAACAGGTGCTTGCAAAGGTTGGCCCCCTGTTTACCGCAGATCAGAAAAAATCAGGGATTCTTGCTTCGGTGTCTATGGCTCAGTTTATTCTGGAGAGCGGTTATGGAAAGAGTGAGCTTGCGTTGGGAGCCAATAACTGTTTTGGAATGAAGAAGTCACTTTCCGGTAATACCTGGAGTGGTTCGGTCTGGGATGGTGTGAGCATTTATAAAAAGAAGACACAGGAGCAGAAGGCAGATGGAAGCTATGTGACAGTTACAGCGGAATTCAGAAAATATGCGAATGTAGAGGATTCCATTGCGGATCACAGTGCTTATCTGCTCGGCGCTAAGAATGGAGAGAAGCTCCGATATGACGGGCTGAAAGGATGCTCAGATTATAAGAAAGCAGTGCAGATCATTAAGGACGGTGGTTATGCTACCAGTCTTACTTATGTGGAAAAGCTCTGCAGTATCATCGAAAGATGGAATCTGACTAAGTGGGATGTGAAGAATTCTGGTGCTTCGGACGTTATGGTGAAGTATTATAGGGTAAGGAAGTCTTGGAAGGATGCTGGCTCTCAGCTTGGTGCTTATACTGTACTTGATAATGCTAAGGCAATGGCTGATAAACATGAAGGATATACTGTGTATGACTGGAATGGCAAGGCAGTGTATGGGGTTGATGTTGAAAGTGATTCTGATATAGAGTTTTCTAATGTGGATTGCCCATTCATGGTAAAGGTTGACATTGATGATCTGAATATCAGGAAGAGTGCTGGAACGAATACTGCGAAGACTGGAAAGTATACCGGGAAGGGTGTATTTACCATCATGGAAGTCAGAGAAGGAAAAGGCTCTGATAAAGGATGGGGAAGATTGAAAAGCGGAGCGGGATGGATTAGTTTGGACTATTGCCAGAGAGTGTAAGTGAATAGGGTTATGGTGGTGAGTCTGTGGGTGTTGGGAGAGATTCTGATGCTAGCAGGCTTTTTATATTGAATTGGACCGAAAATAATTCTATAATTATTTTGAGAAAATGACTGACAGACTGAAAGTAATTTGGTATTTTGTAATATTCCACTAAAGTGGAAGGAGGGCAACATAGTACACCACATATTATCTTAGGGTTCTACCCAGGAAGGAGGTAGTGCTATGAGAATGATTCTGGAATTGTTAGAACTAATATTTCTAAGAGAAAAATAAGTGATGCATGACCTGTGGGTAGAGATACCTGCAGGTCTTATTTTTTTGTCTTTTTTCGTCATTCACCGGAATTATCTCGGCAAAAGGCGCTTAGGAAGATAGAAGGGAAGAACCTTACTATCTTATGGAGGTGTCGATATGACCGAGAAGAGAGAACTGCCTTGGTGGCAGAAATACACATTAACACTGAATGAAGCATCGGAGTACTTCGGTATCGGATACAAGAAATTGAAACTCTTTGTTCAGGAACATTCAGATGCTGACTTTGTTCTCTGGAATGGCAACAGAGCGCTGATTAAGCGTGAGCAGTTTGAGAAGTATATGGACAGTCAGATGAATGTGATTTAGTTCAAAAAAGTTTTTAAATTTCTTGTGGAAAAAGAGCTTTGTCTGTGGTACACTATCAATACATAGTCGGATACATACTATGCGCTATATGAATTAAGCAGCAAGGCTCTCCCGATTTTGAAAGGAGACGATGTTCAATGAGCGAAAAACGACGCGATAGTAAAAATCGCATTCTTCGCACAGGAGAGAGCCAGGAAGCGGATGGACGATACAAGTTCCGATATATAGATGGCAATGGAAAGCGTAAGACGGTTTACAGCTGGAGATTGGTAGCTACGGATAGTATCCCAGCCGGAAAAAGAGATAATGCACCTTTACGAGAACAGGAGAAAGCAATCAACAGAGACTTGAATGATATGATTACTCCTGATGGCGCAGGCTTGACAGTTCTTGACTTGGTGAAGAAATACATTGCAACCAAGACAGGCGTTAAGCATACAACCAGAGCTGGTTATGGTACTGTAATCAATTTGCTGGATAAGGATCCCTTTGGCGCAAGACGAATTGATAAAATTAGATTGTCGGATGCAAAGGAGTGGTTGATTAGATTGCAGCAGGTGGATAAGAAAAGCTATTCAGCGATTCACTCCATCAGAGGGGTGGTTAGACCGGCATTTCAGATGGCAGTGGATGATGATATATTAAGAAAGAACCCATTTGAATTTCAACTGGCAACTGTGGTGGTAAATGATGCGGTCACTCGTGAGGCCATTACAAGAAAACAGGAAAGAACTTTCCTTGATTTCATCAAAAATGATACGCACTATAGCAAGTATTATGACGGTATGTACATTCTGTTTAAGACAGGGATGCGTATTTCGGAATTTACAGGGCTGACGGTTAAGGATTTGGATATGGAGAGCAGAACCATCAATATTGATCACCAGCTGCAGAAGACCGGAACATTGGTCTATATTGATACAACAAAGACCTATGCCGGTACAAGAGTGATTCCGATGCAGGATGATGTATACGAATGTTTTCAGCGTATATTGAAAAATCGCAGACCACCGAAGGTAGAACCTATGATTGATGGTTATTCTGGTTTCCTATGCTTTGATAAGGACGGTAAACCTATGGTGGCAATGCATTGGGAGAAATACTTCCAGCATGCGGTTGACAAATACAACAGCATTTATCGTGTACAGCTTCCTAAAATTACACCTCATGTATGCAGACACACATACTGCTCTAATATGGCGAAGTCCGGAATGAATCCAAAGGTACTTCAGTATCTGATGGGTCATTCGGATATCAGTGTCACTCTCAATACCTATACACATCTTAAGCTGGATGACGCGAGAGAAGAAGTGGAGAAGCTTGCCAGGAAGCAGGCAGAAGCTGAAAATGAGTTTCGGCAGTTAGGTATGAAGGAGGACAAGGTCAAATTCAAGAAGATGGGGTAAATGGTCTAATTTAGACCATTTCGTAAAATGGCTAGAAAGTCAGTAAATTCAAGGCTTTGAAGATGGTCGTGGTCTAAAACAGATTGAAAAAGGGTAAAATTTTTAGACCAAATTTTTTTGGAAAATCAAAGATTTCAGACATAGGAGAACGGCAAATGTCGGCTGGTCTAAATTTGAAATCCGAGGCCATTTTAGACCATATTTTAGACCATTTGAAGGAAGAAACATACCGAGATAAGCCAAAATAAGCCGAGAAATGGGAAAAATCTTGATAGACTGAAAAAGTGCGCAAATGCTTGAAAAATAAGGAAAAACCGAGATAATCTGAGATAAAAAAGGAGTTAAAAATAGATGATTAGAGTGTTATTTGTCTGCCACGGCAATATCTGCAGATCAACCATGGCCGAAAGTGTTTTTACGCACAAGGTAAAAACGCTCGGTCTTTCAGATCAGTTTTTGATCGACAGTTTTGCAACAAGTACAGAGGAGATTGGGAATCCACCTCACAGAGGAACAGTGAACAAGCTGAGAGAAGTGGGAATACCACTGGTTCCGCACAGAGCGAAGCAGATTACGTGGGCGGATTATGAAAAATCCGATTATATTATTGGTATGGATTCTGCTAATATGCGTAATCTTAACAGGATGCTGAAGAATGACCCGGAAGAGAAGCTTTATAAGTTTCTGACTTTTGCCGGATCAGGACGGGATATTGCGGATCCTTGGTATACAGGAAATTTTGACGAAACTTATGAAGATATACAGGAAGGTTGTGAGGGATTTCTGGATTATCTGGAGAAACATGGAGAAATCCATTAGTGATATTTCGGAATGAGACACAAATCTGAAACAATACAAAAGGTATGACAGCAAAAGGCAGCGGAAGTTGCTTTTTCTGTCGATGAAAACTTCTTTACAAATCTGAAAGCTTCTATTATACTTGTCCATACAGCAAGCAACTCAAATTCAGCAGAGAAATCTGCTCTCTGCAATTCTACAGTGGAAGTTCTTTCCACAGAAATATCTAATCATGTTATCAGATCAGAATCATTTTGTGTGTCGTTGTGAGAGCGCACAGGATTTTGTCAGGACATTCGTCCGCTTTGTTTCACAGAAAGGAAATTAAATATGGAAAAAAGTTATAAAACTTTTGTCACGGACCTGAGAAAGCTCCTTCTTGCGGCTATGGATCTGAAGGAAGAAGAAATTTATTTTTCAAACGATGGAGAAAAATATGGCTGTTTGGGAGATAGGCTATTTGTAGAGAGTGGTCATATGGAAAAGGCAAAAACAGTTTGCGGGTTGCATACAGAAGAACTTTATAAAAGGTACTGTCAGGAACATTCTTTTGAAAATATCGTTCATGATTGTGTTGGGGAGATAAAGAAAGTCAGTGAAAATTGTGTGCTATGTGATTTGGATGATCTGAAAGATTATGAGAAGGTAAAAAGCAGACTTTTTATTCGACTTCTGAATGCAGATAAAAACAGGACTATACTGAAGGAGTTGGTTCATCACAAAATCGGAGATATTGCTTTAGTGGTTTATTATCTTGCAGGAGAAAAAGAGGGATATGTTCTGAGTGCAAAGATCAAGAAAAGCTTTGTGGAGAAATGGGGAAAAGATGCGGATACTGTTTTCGAAGCTGCTCTAATAAATACATATTTTATCAGTCCACCAAGAATCTATCATTGGGAAAAAATGCTGTTTGATAAACATATGAAGAGATAATTTCATGGATATCCTTGGAACATACCATCCAAATAAAGGGATTGCCGGGAATGCCTGAGTACAGAAAAGCGTACTAATGGAGCGGCAGCAATCTTTTTGCCCGGGGTAGCCAGACGTCTTTCTGAACTTCTGGGTTCAGACCTGTATCTGGTTTTTACCAGTGTTCATGAAGTAATGGTCCATAATGCGGATGTGGTTATCCGGAAGATTTGAAAGAAGTTCTAAGTGATACGCTCGAGAAAGCAACTCCGGAAGAGGATTATCTGACATCTTCCATTTATCGATACAGCAGAAGGAGTGGTGAATTCTCTGTGGAATTGAAATGAGCTAAAGAGAGGTGACATATGGAAGTGCTTTGAGTTTATCGTTATTTGGGTATTAGAACAGAAATTAAGGCCGGAATCCATCATAAAGAATGAAATCCGGCCAGGTTCTTTCCCATGTGTTATGCTGTTTTGTCTAATTATTATAAGAGTTCTTTTTTGTGGTTTAGCTGAGAAGTGCGGAAATCGTTGGAAAATTCTTCACCGCTGGCTTCTTCGAATTTGTTCCAGGAATCTTTGACTGTAAGCTTTTTCTTTTCTTCGCCCTGGATATCCAGAATGATCTTTCCCTCCCACATCATGATCAGACGATTGCCGGGAGTGATTGCATCACGCATGTTATGGTGATCATCATGGTTGTCAGATGATCGCGGGTTACGATCATGTCTGTGACCGAGAACTTGGCTGCAGTCTTCGGATCAAGAGCAGCAGTGTGCTCATCCAGAAGAAGAAGCTGAGGTTTCTTTAAGGTTGCCATCAGAAGTGTCAATGCCTGACGCTGGCCACCGGAGAGGAGTCCGACTTTGGAAGTGAGGCGGTCCTCAAGACCAAGACCGAGAATCTTCAGGAGTTCGTGATATTCTTCTCGTTCCTGACGGGTAATGCCCGGACGGAGAAGGCGAGATTTCCGCGGCGTTTGGCAAGAGCGAGATTTTCTTCAATTCCCATAGTTGCAGCAGTTCCGGTCATAGGATCTGGAATACACGGCCAAATACGCGCTCTTTTATATCTGAAAGTTTTGTGACATCGGTTCCACCGATAATGATCTTTCCGGAGTCTACAGGCAGGCACCGGCAACTGCATTCAGCATAGTGGATTTTCCGGCACCTTTCCTCCGATGACTGTAACAAAATCCTTCGTTCAGATGAAGATCCACGCCGTTTAAAGCAACCTTTTCATTGATGGTGCCCGGATTAAATGTTTTATGTATATCGATCAGTTTCAGCATGATCATTTACCTCCCTGTTTGGCTTTTGTAAAGTATTTGCCCTTCCAGTATGGGAAAGCAAGGAACAATGCAACGACGAGTGCGGAAAGCATTTTAAAGAAGGTCTGTATCAATTCCCATCCAGATAACAATCTGAAGTACCAGATAATAAAGAATAGAACCAAATACAACGCTTAACAGCTTCAGTGCAAGTTGCGGAAAATACGGCTGAAGATCGCTTCACCGATAATTACGCAGCAAGACCTATAACGATGGAACCACGTCCCATGTTGATATCTGCAAATCCCTGATACTGTGTGAGAAGAGCACCGGAAAGAGCAACAAGTCCGTTGGAAAGCATCAGTCCCAGAACCTTATTACGATCTGTGTTGATACCTGTGCACGCGACATACTTGGATTACATCCGGTCGCACGCAGGGAACATCCGAGTTCAGTTCCGAAGAACCAGTAAAGGACTGCAATCAGAATAACGATCATAATTGCTACGAAAAAAGCGTATTCTGTGTCAGAACAAACACCTTGACACGTCAAGGGATACCAAAAGATTAAATTTATCAACATTGATCGCCTGGTTTGCTTTTCCCATGATTTTCAGGTTAACAGAGTAAAGGGAAAGCTGTGTCAGGATTCCGGCAAGGATAGCCGGAATGCCCATAAAGGTATGAAAAATACCGGTGGCAAGACCTGCCAGAAGTCCTGCTCCTGTTGCAGCCAGCATGGACACCCATACATTGTGTCCGCTGAGCATCATCATGATACAAACAGCGCCGCCTGTACATAAAGTTCCGTCAACGGTAAGATCCGCAATGTCAAGAATGCGGAATGTAATGTACACACCGATCGCCATGATTCCCCAGATAAGCCCCTGTGCGGCACTCCGGAAGTGCGGTCATTAAACTCATAATCTGCATGTTAAATTATCCTCCTCTTTTTTATGCACGAACAGCGAGAAGGGTAACTCCCTTCCGCTGTATCAGTGATAATAGGTTTTTACCGATTATTCAGCTGTTTCTTCTGTTTCGATTGCTTCATATCCATCCGGAATTTTAATACCAAGCTCGTCACAGATGTCTTTGTTGTATTCTTTTGTGAATTTTGGTGCATATTCAATCGGCATTTTGGAGATATCTTTACCATCCTGAAGGATGCTGACTGCCATTTCCCGGTTTTGTATCCAAGATCATAGTAGCTGATGGAAAGTGTTGCAACACCGCATGCCTTGCAGATACCTTCTTCACCAGCGATTACCGGAACCTTTGCCGGGAGACAGATTTGTTGATGATCTCAGTATTGGATGCTACAGTATTATCTGTAGGTGCATAGATCACATCGCTGTCATTGGCAGCTGTAACAACGGATGAAAAATCGTTGGAATCAGAGAATGCATAATATTCACAGGTATAACCAAGCTTCTCAAGAGCATCTTTTACAGTATCTACCTGATATTGGGATTCGGCTCTGCTGAGCAGTAGAGAAGTCCGACATTTTTTGCATCCGGGAAAAGCTCATGGAGCATATCGGCCTGCTCATCAGAGGAGCAAGATCAGAAGTACCGGAAATGTTCCCGCCTACTGTTCCGTCAAAGTCATCGATTCCAAGAGCGACACCATATTCGGTAACGGCTGTTCCAAGGATTGGGATATCGGAAGTTCCGGCAAGCTGCAGCCTGAAGAGATGCGGTTGCGTTTGCAAGGATCAGGTCTGCCCCTCTGAAACAAAGCGTTGATAATGGTAGAACAGGTATTAGAATCACCCTGTGCATTTGCTCGTAATTTTACGGAATCCCCATTTCTCAGTGATGATCCTCAAAACCCTTGGTTGCGGCATCCAGTGCTCATGCTGGACCAGCTGGCAGATACCTATTGTGTAAGTCTTTTCTTCTTGGCGCTTACTGTGCAGCACAGGTTCCTGTTACAAGAGCTGCTGCGAGTACAGCTGTTAAAATACGCTTTTTCATATTGTTTTCCTCCTCCGATGTGTTGCTGCTTTTTGGATTATTTAAAAATGCAACTCTGATTGTGTTAATATAACACTTTAACGCTTAAAAGTCAAGAAGAATTAACGCGAAAATATGTTGAATAAACAGATCCGGAAAAACAAAATTAAAGCATGAAATGAAATGCAGGCA